>NZ_BAAFVK010000004.1:85093-668138 GCF_054661535.1 Actinophytocola sp. KF-1
GCAGCCCCACCACGGCAGCCCCACCACGGCAGCCCCACCACGGCAGCCCCACCACGGCAGCCCCACCACGGCAGCCCCACCACGGCAGCCCCACCACGGCAGCCCCACCACGGCAGCCCCACCACGGCAGCCCCACCACTGCACAGTCGGGGCGCTCCACACGCCAGTGGCCACAGGAACGGAGGCCCGCCGCTATCGGTTGCCCCCGGAACTACAGACACCGACCACCGGCGCCCTCGAAAGCGACGGGGCGCACGCAACCGAACCTGCCGCCCCGGTGTGAGCGCGCGCCGGACCGCTCAGCGGACACGACCCGGCAGCGGGCCGGGCGTCAGCGGTAGCGGGCCAGTGCTCCCAGTGCGCGGGTGCGCAGCGCGGACACCAACTCCTCCGGGCCCTCGACCACGGCGTCACCGCCCAGGCCGAGCAGGAGGCGGACCATCCACGACAGGTCGGCGTAGCGCATCCACACCCTCAGGTGGCCGCCGTCCAGTTCGGCCACTTCCTCCACCGGGTAGTACTCCGACACCCAGCGGCCGTCCGGGGACAGGACGAACTGGGCGACCGGCTGGTCCGGTTGCGCGTGGAAGAGGCCGGCCGTCGTGTCGGTGTGTTCCGCGTACGGCGGTGGGGCGGCCGGCTCGTCGAGTTCCGTCACGTCGTCGATGCGGTCCATGCGGAACAGGCGCACGCCCTCCGCCCTGCGGCACCACGCCTCCAGGTAGCCGCGGCCCTCCACGATCAGCATGCGCATCGGATCAACCGTGCGTTCGGTGATCTCGTCCTTGGACGCCGTGTAGTACGTCATCCGCAGGGCCTTGTTGCCGCGCAGTGCCTTCTGGACCACCTCGCGGGCCTTCGCCGTCGTCGCGCCCTCGCGTACGCCCAGGCCCACCGCGACGCCCGCGGGTTGCGCCTGGCCCGCCGCCGCCTCGATCTTGGCCACGGCTCTGCGGACGGCGTCCGCGTCGGCCACGCCCGGGGCGTCCAGCAGGGTGCGCAGGGCCACCAGCAGCGCGGTCGCCTCCGAGCCGGTCAGTCGCAGCGGGCGGCTCATGCCCGCGTCGAAGTTGACCGAGATCGTGTCGCCCTCGAAGGACAGGTCGATGAGGTCGCCCGGGCCGTAGCCGGGGAGGCCGCACATCCACAGCAGTTCGAGATCCTTGCGCAGCTGCCTGGCGGTCACGCCGAAGTCGGCCGCCGCCTCGTCGACGGCGATGCCCGGCCGCGCGATGAGGTACGGCACCAGGGCCAGCAGCCTCGGGAGGCGGTCGGTCGATGATGTCGTGTTCACGTCGCCTCCGCCACCGCGAGCAGCCGCTCGTGCACCGCCTTGCGCAGCACGTCCGGTTCCAGCACCACCGCGTCCTGCCCGTAGCCCGCGATCCAGCTCGCCGCCGAGTCGGTGTGCAGCACCTCCAGCTCCACCAGGTCACCCGGTTCGCCGTCCAGCACGCGCTCGCCCACCACGGTCGCGCGCCTGCGCAGGCCCGCCGCCCGGTGTTTGGCCAGCCACAACCGCACGGTCGACGTCTCCGGTGGCTCGTTGCTGGAGCTGGCCACGAACTTCAGCAGGTCGACGTCCTCCGGGCGGCGCACGGTGCCCGGCTTCCCCACCAGGCGCACGTCGCCGACGATGCGGGACAGGCGGAAGCACCGGGGTGCGTCGCGGTCGCGGTCGTGCCCCACCACGTACCAGCGGCCGCGCCACGACACCACGCCCCACGGCTCGAGGGTGCGGCTGCGCAGCTCGGCAGGCGACGGTCTGCGGTAGTCGAAGCTGACCGCCTGGCCCGCCTGCACCGCGGCGAGCAGCGGGCCGAAGGCGGGCTCGGTCGTGCGCACCTTCGGCTCGACGACCGCCGGCGCGCCCTGGTCCACGTCGACCCCCGCGGCACGCAGCTTCAGCAGCGCGCCATGCGCGGCGCCCGTCAGCTCCGGGGAGTCCCAGAGGCGGACGGCCAGCGCGACCGCGGCCGCCTCGTCGGGCTCCAGCTCGATGTCGCCGAGCTCGTAGTCGCGGCGGGCGATGCGGTAGCCGTCGACCTTGTCGAACGACCAGTTGCGCCCGACCTCGAGCGGGATGCCCAGCTCTCGCAACTCGGTCTTGTCGCGCTCGAACATGCGGAAGAACGCGTCGTCATTGGGCGCGTCACCGTAGCCGGACACAATCTTGCGAATGCTCTCGGCAGGCAGGTACTGGCGCGTGGACAGCAGGCACAGCACCAGGTTCACGAGTCTTTCAGCGCGGACGACGGACACGTTTCGAACTCTAGCCCGACTGGTCGAGGCGAGTCCCGTTGGCGCGCCAAGGTGTTCGAACGAACGGTCCATTGACTCGGTCAAGATGCCCCAAGCACTGGTATGACCACTTGACCTCTGGCCCGTGACCAGGTAGTTCTTGGGCATGGCCCTGCAACCCGTGTCCCGGCGCTCGGTGCCGGACGAGGTGTTCGACCAGATCCTCGACGACGTCGTCAGCGGTGAGTTCGCCCCCGGCGAGGCGCTGCCCAGCGAACGGAAACTCGCCGAGGTGCTCGGGGTGTCCCGGCCCGCGGTCCGGGAGGCGCTGCAGCGCGTCGCCCAGGCAGGGCTCGTCGAGGTGCGCCAGGGCGACGCGACGACCGTGCGGGACTTCCGCAGGCACGCGGGTCTCGACCTGCTCCCCCGCCTGCTCCTCCCCCGGGGCGAGCTCGACCCGGCCGTCGCGCGCAGCGTGCTCGAGGCGCGGCTGCTGATCGGCCCCAAGGTCGCCGAACTCGCCGCCGCCCGGGCGGGCGCGCGGATCGAGGCGCCACTGCGGGCCGCCATCGCGGCGATCGACGACGACCCCGACCCCGTCGCGCGGCAGCGGCACGCGCTCGTGTTCTGGGACCACGTGGTCGACGGCGCCGACTCGATCGCGTTCCGGTTGATGTTCAACAGCCTGCGCGCCGCCTACGAACCCGCGCTCGGCGCGCTGGCCACGCTCATGGCCGCCGAGGTCGACCAGGTCGACGTGTACCGGGCGCTCACCGACCGGATCGCGGGCGGCGACGCCGACGGGGCCCGGCACGCCGCGCAAGCCCTGCTCGCCCCCGCCACCGAAGCGCTGCTCAGCGCCATCCGACAACTCGAGGAGCTGCCATGACCGACGTGCAACGGCTCGCCAAGCAGCGCGTCGCCGAGGACGAGGCCGCGTTCACCGGCCCGAAGCGGCGTTCGATCGGCCTCGGCGGCGCGGCGAAGGCGTTCTTGCGCCACCCGTCCCCCTGGATGATCGGCGTGCTCCTCGCCGGCGCGGCGACGGCTCGCGGCCTGGTCGGCGACTGGCGGCTGTCGGACCTGTGGACGCCGCTCGTCATGCTCGCCGTCTTCCCGTTCTTCGAGTGGGCGGTGCACGTCTGCGTCCTGCACTGGCGGCCGCGGCACGTCGGCCGCGTCACCATCGACCCGCTGCTGTCGCGCAAGCACCGCGCCCACCACGCCGACCCGCGTGACGTGCCGCTGGTGTTCATCCCGTGGCAGGTGCACCTGTGGCTGGTGCCGCTGGTCGTGGCGGTCGGACTGCTCGCGTTCCCCCGGCCCGGCCTCAGCCTCACCTTCCTGACCGTCGTCGGCCTGCTCGGGCTCGGCTACGAGTGGACCCACTACCTGATCCACAGCGACTACCGGCCGCGCTCCCGCGTCTACCGCGCGATCTGGCGCAACCACCGGCTGCACCACTACAAGAACGAGCACTACTGGTTCACCGTGACCAGCTCCGGCACGGCCGACCGCGTCCTGGGGACCTACCCCGACCCGGCGACGGTCGCGACCTCCCCCACCGTCCGCGACCTGCACGCCAGGGAGGGGCGCGGCTAGTCCGGCAGCTCCGTCAGCTCGTCGGCCAGCAGGGACTCCTGCTCCCGGTCCAGGCCGTTGCCCTTGAGACCGTGGCCGAGCACGAGCATGCTCCGCACGATCACCTCGTCGCGCAGGTTCTCCGACAGGTCGGACAGCGGGCCGTTCAGCAGCGTGGCGAGGCCGTGCACCATGGCCCACGCGGTGATCTCGGTGATCGGCCTGCGTTCCGGGGTGAGGTAGCCGACCGCGACCAGGTCGTCCAGCGCGCTGACCAGGAGCTGGTACGGGCTCGTCTCGGTCCGTTCGATCGGGGGCGGCGCCTGGCCCGCGGGCGCGAACACCGTGTGGAACAGGCCCGGTTCCTGCCTGGCGAACGCCAGGTAACCGCGGCCGAAGGCGCCGAACCTCGCCAGTGCGTGCCGGACGGGGTCGCCGCCGGTCGACGGGCGGTCCGCGAACGCCTTGACCATGGCCGTGGTCAGTTCCTCGAGCGCGCGCTCCTTTGCCGCCGACAGCAGCTCCTCGTGGTTGGCGAAGTGGCGGTACGCGGCGGTCGGCGTCACGCCGACCTCTCTGGCCGCGGCCCTGATCGTCACCGAAGCGGGGCCGCCCCTCGCGGCGAGGTCGGCAGCCGCCGCGACCAGCGCGTTGCGCAGGTCGCCGTGGTGGTAGCCGCGTTTGCCCGGCGTCGAGTCGTCCATGCCCGCAATGTTGACACCAGTAAACATCCATGGCAAGTTAACACCCATCAAGTTTACGACTGTACACATTGGGCGACGCTGAGAGGGAACACCATGTTCGGACGAATCGGACGGTTCACCGCGTCCCACGCACGGGCGGTGCTCACGATCACCGTCCTGCTCATGGTCGGGGCGGCGGCGCTGGGCATCACCGCGTTCGGCAAGCTCCAGACGGAGGGCTTCGACGACCCGAACGCCGACTCGAGCCAGGCGATGGCGCTGATCGACAGCCAGTTCGGCGGCGAGAACGACGTCGTCTTCCTGTTCTCGTCGAAGACCGGCTCGATCGACGACCCGGCCGTGACGAGCGCGGCGGCCGAGCTGACCGACCGGCTCGCCACCGACCCGGGCATCACCGGGTTCACGTCGTACTTCACGACGAAGGCGCCACCGATGCGGTCGGCGGACGGCCAGTACGCGATCGGCGTCGCGCGGCTGACCGACGAGGGCCACGTCAAGGAGCTGCGAGCGGACTACGCCGAGGGCGACGGCCCGCTCCAGGTCCGGATCGGCGGCCCGGACGCGATCGGCGTCGACATCAGCAACCAGGTCGCGAGCGACCTCGCCGTCGCGGAGGCCATCGCGGTGCCGATCATCATGGTGCTGCTGGTCATCGTGTTCGGCAGCGTGATCGCCGCGCTGCTGCCGCTCGCCATCGGCACGATCGCCGTGTTCGGCACGTTCGCCCTGCTGTCCGTGCTCGGCTCGCTCACCGACGTGTCGGTCTTCGCCATCAACCTGACGACCGCGCTCGGCCTCGGCCTCGCCATCGACTACGCGCTGCTGATGGTGTCCCGGTTCCGGGAGGAGCTGGACCGCGGCCACGACACGATCGAGGCCGTCGCCCGCACCGTGGAGACCGCGGGCCGGACGATCGTGTTCAGCGCGCTGACGGTCGCGGTCGCGCTGGGGGCGCTCATCCTGTTCCCGCTGTACTTCCTGCGTTCCTTCGCCTACGCCGGCATCGGCGTGGTGCTCATCGCGATGACCGCCGCGATCCTCGTCCTCCCCGCGCTGCTCGCGGTGCTCGGGCACCGCGTGAACTCGATGCGGCTGCCCTGGGTGAAGCGGACCCCGGGCTCGGTGTCGGCGCTGTGGGCGCGGGTCGCGGGCGCGGCGCTGAAGCGGCCGTTCCTGCTGGGCGCCCCGGTGGTGCTCCTGCTGGTGGTGGCCGCCGTGCCGCTGCTGAAGGTGGAGTTCGGCACGCCGGACGACCGGGTCCTGACCGACTCGGCGGAGACCCGCGTGGTCGGTGACGTGCTGCGCGCGGACTTCCCCAGCGACGACGCGAAGGCGCTCCAGCTGGTGACCAGGCACCCGGCGGGCACGACCGTCGTCGGCGACTACGCGCAGGACCTGTCGCGCCTGCCCGGCGTCGAGTCGGTGACCGCCAGCGTCGGCACCTACGCCGACGGCCGCGCGGTCGGCCCGGGCGTCGCGGCGTACGCGGCGAAGGACATGCAGCAGCGGCTGACCGTGCTGACCTCCTACGACGCCCACTCCACCGAGGGCCAGGAACTGGTCACGAAGGTGCGCGAGACCCCGGCCGACGGCATGGAGGTGCTGGTCGGCGGCCCCGCGGCGCGCCTGGTGGACAGCAAGGACGCGATCGCGAGCAAGCTGCCGCTGGCGGCCGGGCTGATCGCGGTGAGCACGTTCCTGCTGCTCTTCCTGTTCTCCGGCAGCGTGCTGCAGCCGCTGCGGGCCCTGCTGTTCAACGTGCTGGGCCTGTCGGCGACGATCGGCCTGATGGTGATGATCTTCCAGGAGGGCTGGCTGGCGTCCTGGCTCGGCTTCACCCCACTGCCGCTCGACACGAGCATGCTGGTGCTGCTGTTCTGCGTGGTGTTCGGCCTGTCGATGGACTACGAGGTGTTCGTCCTCAGCCGCATCAAGGAGATGCACGACCAGGGCGCTGACCTGCGCGAATCGGTCAAGCACGGCCTGTCGCGCACGGGCAGGCTGGTGACGATGGCGGCCGTGCTGCTGGCGGTGAGCCTCCTCGCGTTCGGCACCAGCGGCGTCAGCTTCGTCCAGATGTTCGGCATCGGCAGCGGCCTCGCGATCCTCGTCGACGCCACCCTGATCCGCGGCGTGCTGGTCCCGGTCGGCATGCGGGTGCTCGGCCGCGCGGCCTGGTGGTCACCGCCCGCGCTGCGCAGGCTCCACGACCGGATCGGCCTGCGGGAGAAAGACCTCGTTTAGGGAGCGAGTGCGGCGCCCAGGGACTCCGGTTCCTGGGCGCCGAGTCTTGCCAGCCAGCCGTCGTCGTGCACGGTGACCGCACGGTGCGGGTCGCGGCTGAGCCAGCCCGCCGCCAGCCCACGACGCAGGATCGCCGCCGGGAGGGCGCCCGCGAGGTGCTCACGCCGCTCGGTCCAGTCGAGGCAGTCCCGCAGCAGCGCCCGCCGCGGTGTCCCGACGTCGATGCCCAGCGCGGCGAAGGTGGCCCACCCGCGTTCGGTGACGGCGAGCCCGTTCCGGTCGTCGACCAGCCCCGCGCCGATCAGCCCGTCCCGCAGCGCCACCCCGAGCCGGCCCGCGAGGTGGTCGTAACAGGTGCGGGCGTCGGCCAGCCGACGGGCCCGCACGCTCTGCCGGAGACCGCGCGGCTGCTCGGGCCCGGCGAGGCCGGCGAGCCGTTCGACGACCTCGGCGACCTGCGGACCGGACAGGCGCACGTACCGGTGGCGGCCCTGCTTCAAGGTCCGCACGAACCCGGCGTCGGTGAGCACGCGGACGTGCTCACTGGCGGTGGACGCCGCGATGCGGGCCGCGTGGGCCAGCTCGCTGACCGTCCACGCGCGGCCGTCGATGAGGGCCATGCACATGGCGGCACGGCTCTCGTCAGCGAGCACAGCGGCTACCGAGGCGACGGACATACCCCGATCGTAGGCAGCGGACACGTCGGCCGGGACCGAAGCGTCGAGCCGCGAAGCTGGCGCCATGGTGATCGATCCGCCCGTGCTCTACCCGGGCACCCCCGTCGTGCTGCTGTCGAGCGTCAACCACGACGGCTCGACGAACCTCGCGCCGATGTCGTCCGCGTGGGCGCTGGGCCGGACGGCGGTGCTCGGCCTCGGCACCGAGGGGCACACGTTCGCGAACCTGCGCGAGCGGCCCGACTGCGTCCTCAACTACGCGAGCGCCGACCTGTGGCAGGCGGTGGAACGGCTCGCCCCGCTGACCGGCGGCCCGCCCCGCGGCCTGTTCCGCACGGAACGGGACAAGTTCGGCGCGGCGGGCCTCACCGCGGTGCCCGGTGACGTCGTCCGCGCCGACCGGGTCGCGGAGTGCCCGATCCAGGTGGAGGCCGTGGTCCGGGACGTCCGCGCCCTCACCACCGGCGACGGCGGTGTGGTCGAGGTCGAGGTCCGGCGCGTCCACGTGCACCCGGAACTGGCCGAGCCGGACCTCAGGCACGTCCGGGTGTCCGCGTGGCACCCGCTGCTCTACGTCTTCCGCCACTACGTCGCGGCGGGAGCACGCCTCGGCCAGACGTTCAGGGCGACGTCGAGCCCTCAGAGCGAGGCGATCAACCGCTCCACGCGCTCGTCCACCGCCCGGAACGGGTCCTTGCACAGCACGGTCCGCTGAGCCTGGTCGTTCAGCTTGAGGTGCACCCAGTCCACCGTGAAGTCGCGGCCCGCCTGCTGTGCGGCGGCGATGAAGTCGCCGCGCAGCTTGGCCCGCGTCGTCTGCGGCGGGGTGTCCTTGGCGGCCTCGATCTCCCCGTCCTCGGTCACCCTGGCGACGAGGTCCTTGCGCTGCAGCAGGTCGAAGATCCCGCGGCCGCGCCGGATGTCGTGGTAGGCGAGGTCCAGCTGCGCGATGCGGGGCGAGGACAGCTCCAGCCCGTGCTTGGCCTGGTACCGCTCCACCAGCCGGTGCTTGATGGCCCAGTCGATCTCGCGGTCGATCCGCGTCAGGTCCTGCGCCTCGACGGCGTCGAGGGTGCGGCCCCACAGCTCGATGACCCGCTCGGCCACCGGGTCCGGCCCGCGCTTCTCCACGTGCTCCTTGGCACGCGAGAAGTACTCGCGCTGGATGTCCAGCGCCGAGGCCTCCCGGCCGCCCGCCAGCCGCACCAGCCTGCGGCCGGTCAGGTCGTGGCTGATCTCGCGGATCGCGCGGATCGGGTTGTCCAGGCTGAAGTCCCGGAACTGGACGCCGTCCTCGATCATCTCCAGGACGAGGTTCGCGCTGCCGACCTTCAGCAGCGTGGTGGCCTCGGCCATGTTCGAGTCGCCGACGATGACGTGGAGCCTGCGGTAGCGCTCGGCGTCCGCGTGCGGCTCGTCGCGGGTGTTGATGATCGGGCGGGACCGGGTGGTCGCGGACGACACGCCCTCCCAGATGTGCTCCGCGCGCTGCGACAGGCAGTACACGGCGCCACGCGGGGTCTGCAGGACCTTGCCCGCGCCGCAGATCAGCTGGCGCGTGACCAGGAACGGCAGGAGCACGTCCGCGATCCGCGAGAACTCACCCGCCCTGGTGACCAGGTAGTTCTCGTGGCAGCCGTAGGAGTTGCCCGCCGAGTCGGTGTTGTTCTTGAACAGGAAGATGTCCCCGCCGATGCCCTCGTCGGCCAGCCGCCGCTCGGCGTCGACGAGCAGGTCCTCGAGGATCCGCTCCCCCGCCTTGTCGTGCGTGACCAGCTGCACCAGGTCGTCGCACTCCGCGGTGGCGTACTCGGGGTGCGAGCCGACATCGAGGTAGAGACGCGAGCCGTTGCGCAGGAAGACGTTCGAGGAACGTCCCCAGGACACCACTCGCCGAAACAGGTACCGCGCGACCTCGTCCGGGCTCAGCCTGCGCTGTCCGTGGAAGGTACAGGTCACGCCGAACTCGGTTTCGATGCCGAAGATCCGCCGCTGCATCCCTTCAGCCTAGGCGCTTCCCGGCCGGAGATCTCCTGGCCGCACCGAGGTGAGATGAACAAGTCATCGAAGAACTCCTCATCAGCCCTCGTCGGATCCGGTGGACCCGGCTTCCTGTGATTCCTCCTGCTGCTCCGCCGACCCGGACGATTCGGACGGAAGCAGCGCGGTGAGCGCGGCGCCCTCGATGCGCCGGAACGCCCGCTTGGGCCGCGACCGCTCCAGCACCGCGACCTCGAGCTTGCCGATCCCGTTGTCACCGTTGGTGACCCCGGCGGAGAGCGCGGTGACCGCGAACGCGAGCGCGGCCTCCAGCGACATGCCCTCCTCGTAGGTCTCCTTCATCTTGTTCGAGATCGGCTCCGTCTGCCCGCCCATGACCAGGTACGACGGCTCGTCGACGATCGAGCCGTCGTAGGTCAGGCGGTACAGCTGGTCGGTCTCGGCCGTGGCGCCGACCTCGGCGACGCACAGCTCCACCTCGAACGGCTTGAGCTGGTCGGAGAACACCGACGCCAGGGTCTGGGCGTACACGTTCGCGAGCTGGCGGGCCGACACGTCGCGCGGGTCGTTCGCCAGACCCCACAGGTCGACGTGGCGGATGCCGCCGCGGCGCAGGCCGTCGTACTCGCTGTAGCGGCCGGTCGCGGCGAACCCGATCCGGTCGTAGATCTCCGAGACCTTGTGCAGCGTCGCCGACGGGTTCTCGGCGACGAACAGCACGCCGCCCGAGTACTTGACCGCCACCACACTGCGGCCCCGGGCGATGCCCTTGCGGGCATACTCCGAGCGGTCCCGCATCAACTGCTCGGGTGAGGCGTACAGCGGCATCGTCACGGTGGGGGCTCCTCGTCTCTCTCGTCTCGGGTCGGCGTCAGCCGCGTGGCTGGCTGGTCCGCTGGGCCACCACGGCCTCGGCGACCGCGGCCGCCTCCTCCTCGGGCACGTGGACCGCGCCCTCCTCGGCCGTGATGGTCACGATGCTGGGGTAGATCTTGCGGGCGAGGTCGGGCCCGCCGGTCGCCGAGTCGTCGTCGGCGGCGTCGTACAGCGCCTCGACCGCGTTGCGGATGGCGGTGCTCTTGTCGCTGTTCGGGTCCCACAGCTTCTTGAGCGCCGACCGCGCGAACAGCGAGCCGGAACCCACGCCGTGGAAACCGGCCTGCTCCTCGTAGCGGCCGCCGACCACGTCGAACGACACGATCCGCCCGGCGGTGGCCGGATCGGGCGCGTCGACGTCGAAGCCGACGAACAGCGGCAGCGCGGCGAGCCCCGCCATCGCGCTGTCGAGGTTGCCGCGGACCAGCGCCGCGAGCTTGTTCGTCTTGCCGTCCAGGGACAGCGGGACGCCCTCGATCTTCTCGTAGTGCGACAGCTCGACCTGGTAGATGCGGACCATCTCCAGTGCGAGGCCTGCCACGCCCGCGATGCCCACCGCGGAGTAGGCGTCGGTGACGACGACCTTCTCCATGTTGCGGTGGGAGATGAGGTTGCCCGAGGTCGCGCGCCGGTCACCGGCGATGAGGACACCGCCGTTGAACGTGATCGCGACGATCGTGGTGCCGTGCGGCGGCTGCGGGTCGAGGTCCGCCAGCTGCCGCATGCGCACCGGCTCCTCGATGCCGAGGCCCCGGGCACCCGGCAGCAGGTGCGGCGCCTGCACGCGCAGGAAGTCGATGAACGAGGACGTCTCGGCGGTCATGTAGGCAGCCGGGAGCGCGGCGCCCGGCATGGCGCGGGATGAGGTGTTTTCCATGCCTCTTTCTGTCCTGTCGGCGGGAGGAACGGCGAGCGAGGAACCTACCCTCGCCTACTCGCCGCCCTTTTGCACGTACGCGCGGACGAAGTCCTCGGCGTTCTCCTCGAGCACGTCGTCGATCTCGTCGAGGATCGTGTCGACGTCCTCGCCGAGCTTCTCCCTGCGTTCCTGGCCGGCAGGGGCCGCGCCGTCGACATCGTCGTCGCCGTCACCGCCGCCTTGCCGGTGCGTCTGTTCCTGAGCCATCTCGCCTCCCGGTATCGGGACTGGTTGCCGTCAAGATTACCGACCGGCACTGACATTTTCGCGGACCATCCGGCTGATGATCAGGTTCGCCTGCCGCGAAACCATCACTTTCTCGTGGTGCCGGTGAGCGCGTCGACCAGCTCTTCCGCGGTCGCGGACGCTTCGAGCAGCTCGCCGACGTGTGACTTGGTGCCCCGGAGCGGCTCCAGCGTCGGGATACGGACGAGCGACTCGCGCCCCAGGTCGAAGATGACCGAGTCCCAGGACGCGGCGGCGATCGCGTTCGGGTAGCGCTCCAGGCAGCGGCCGCGGAAGTACGCCCTGGTGTCCTGCGGCGGCGTGGTGATGGCCGCCTGGACCTCCTCCTCCGTGACGAGCCGCTTCATCGACCCGCGCGTGACCAGCCGGTTGTACAGGCCCTTCGCCAGCCGGACGTCGGAGTACTGCAGGTCGACGAGGTGCAGGCGGGGCGAGTTCCAGCCGAGGCCGTCGCGGGCGCGGAAGCCCTCGAGCAGCCGCAGCTTGGCGGGCCAGTCGAGCCGGTCGGCGCACTCCATCGGGTCGCGGGCGAGCGCGTCGAGGATGTCGCCCCACGTCTGCAGGACGTGCATCGAGACCTCGTCCTGCTCGGTGCGGTCGATGTGCTCGGAGATCAGCTCGTGGTAGGCCCGCTGGATGTCCAGCCCGGTGAACTTGCGCCCGTTGGACAGCTCCACGGTCGTCTTGAGCGTCGGGTCGTGGCTGATCGTGTGCACCGCCCGCACCGGGTCGGCCAGCTTGAGCGCGTCGAACCGGACGCCCGCCTCGATCAGGTCCAGGACCAGCGCGGTCGTGCCCACCTTGAGGTACGTGGAGGTCTCGGCCAGGTTCGCGTCGCCGATGATGACGTGCAGCCTGCGGTACTTGTCCGCGTCGGCGTGCGGCTCGTCGCGGGTGTTGATGATGCCGCGCTTGAGCGTGGTCTCCAGGCCGACCTCGACCTCGATGTAGTCGGCGCGCTGGGACAGCTGGAAGCCGGCCTCCTCCCCCGCCGCGCCGACGCCGACGCGGCCGGACCCGACCACGACCTGCCGGGAGACGAAGAACGGCGTGAGGCCCGCGATGACCGAGGTGAACGGGGTGTTGCGGGCCATCAGGTAGTTCTCGTGCGTGCCGTAGCTCGCGCCCTTGCCGTCCACGTTGTTCTTGTACAGCTGCAGCCGGGGCTGGCCGGGCACGGTGGCGGCGCGCATGGCCGCCTCCTCCATCACCCGCTCGCCTGCCTTGTCCCAGATCACGGCGTCGCGGGCGTTCGTGACCTCGGGCGCGGAGTACTCGGGGTGCGCGTGGTCGACGTAGAGGCGGGCGCCGTTGGTGAGGATGACGTTCGCGGCCCCCAGGTCCTCGACCTCGGGGTCCGACGGGGGCATCCCGGGGGCGCCGAGGTCGAAGCCCCTGGCGTCCCGCAGCGGCGACTCGACCTCGTAGTCCCAGCGCGCGCGGCGCGCGCGCGGGATGTCCGCCGCGGCCGCGTAGGCGAGTACGACCTGGGTCGATGTCAGTACCGGGTTGGCGGTGGCGTCTCCTGGCACGGCGATGCCGTACTCCACCTCGGTACCCATGATCCTGCGCATGTCACCAGCCTACGGGGACCTGCTCACTCCGCGTCGACAGCCACGCATTCGGTGCGCCCGCTCGTCACGTGCAACCGGACACCGTCCGTGGCCTCCGGCGAGCCCCAGAAATCGATGTCGGCGGTCAGCGTCGTACTACCGTCGCTCGACCGCAGTTCGAGGTCGACGCCCCGGTTGTCCTTGGTGTCGACGTACTCCTCGCGCTTGACGACCGCCCAGCCGTCCGCCGCCGCGACGAGTGCGTCGGCGGCCGGGCCGAGGTCGTCGAAGGCGGTGACCTCCGCGTAGACGACGTCGTACATGGACCACCGCGCCCCGCTGCGCTTGCCGGCCGAGCAGCTCCCGTACGCGCGGCGTTGCTTGTCCTCGACGTGCACGCCCTCCTTGGGGCGCACGCCCAGCTCGCGCTCGACCGCGGCCAGGGTGTCGTCGACCTCGTCGAGCATCGCGTCGAGCCGCTCACCCTGCCTGCCGGTCAGCTCCGGCGCCTCGACCGCGCCAGGCAGGTTCAGCTCGGACCGCTCGTAGGTGGTGCAGTCCTTCTCCACGACCATCCGCACCGTGCCGTCGGCGCGGACCACGAGGTCCACCGGCTCGCCGAACTGGTGGTGGTTGGCGAGCACGAGGGTGCCGTCCTCGGCGCGTTCCGGCTGCCAGCCCAGCTTCAGCGCCGCCGCCCGCAGCTCGTCCGGCGTGCCGTCGACGCGTGCGGACAGCCGCCAGCGGTGGTCGTCCGGCGGGTCGGAGAGCGGCTTGGTGTCGCACGTCTCGCCCGTGAAGGTGGCGTCGACGTCCGGGTCGACGGCCGTCAGCACCGCCAGGACCCCCTGCTGGACGTGCTCCGGCACGTCGATCGGTTCTTCCGACTCGGCGCAGCCCGCGAGGGCCGAGACCGCGAACAACGCCATGACCAGTGATCTACCCCTGCGCACCGGGGAATCACATCACGCCCAGGCGAGCGCCGAGCGGTGTTTCCAGTAGTCCGCGGGCGGTTCGGCGAGGTCGGGCAGCTCCGCGTGCGGCAGGGACGCCGCGGCGAGGTTGCTCGCCAGCTGGCGGGTGCCCGCGGCCCCGGACAGCACGGTGTCCGCCCATGGCTGCGCCAGCGCGGCGGCCAGCGCGACCGCGTCCGGGCCGACCTCGAGGGACCTCGCGAGGGCGGCCACCGGTTCCGGTGGCTCGACCGCGAGCCTGCCGTTGGCCAGCGCCTCCTTGACGAGCACGTGCGCGCCCGCGGCGTGCGCCTCGGCGAGCGCGGGGCCCGCCGAGGGCTCCAGGAGGTTCCAGGTCGACTGCACGGCGGTGAAGACCGGCTGCCCGTGGCGTTCGAGCGCGAGCGCCCTGCGGACGGTCGTGGCCTGGTCGGGGCCCGAGGTGGAGAAGCCGGCCCGGACCGGCAGCGCCGCCAGCGCGTCCTGGAGCGCCAGGTCGTCGAACAGCGGGCTGTCCGGGGTCAGCGAGTGCACCTGGTACAGCGCGATCCGGCCGCCGAGCAGCGCGGTGCTCTCCGCCCACTGCGCGCGGAACCGCTCGAGGGTGTGGGACTTCTCCTCGTGCACGGCCGCGTCGAGCCGCCAGCCGCCCACGTACGCGTAGCCCCATTTGCTGGACACCGTCACGTCGGACGGCGCCCGCGCGTCGAGCCAGCCCGCGAGGAACTCCTCGGCGCGCCCGTACGAGCGGGCCACGTCCACCCAGCGGACACCGGCCGCGTACGCGGCGTCCAGCACCGCCCACGACGCGTCCCGCATGGCGTCCACAGAACGGGAAGGCGGCAGCTCGGACCGGCCGACGTTGATGTACGCCGGCCGGCCGAGTGCCGCCAATCCCAGTCCGATACGTGCCAACTACAGGTACTGCCCCGTGTTGGTCGCCGTGTCGATCGCCCGGCCCGACTCCTGGTTCTTCCCGGTGACGAGGGTGCGGATGTAGACGATCCGCTCCCCCTTCTTGCCGGAGATGCGGGCCCAGTCGTCGGGGTTCGTGGTGTTCGGCAGGTCCTCGTTCTCCGCGAACTCGTCGACGATCGCGTCCAGCAGGTGCTGCACGCGCAGGCCGGGCTGCTTGGTCTCCAGCACCGACTTGATCGCCGCCTTCTTCGCCCGGTCCACGATGTTCTGGATCATCGCGCCCGAGTTGAAGTCGCGGAAGTACAGCACCTCCTTGTCACCGTTGGCGTAGGTGACCTCGAGGAACCGGTTGTCCTCCGTCTCCTCGTACATGCGCTCGACGGTGTGCTGGATCATCGCGTCGATCGTCGCCTTGGCGTCCCCGCCGAACTCGGCGAGGTCCTCGGCGTGGATCGGCAGGTTCTGCGTCAGGTACTTCGAGAAGATGTCCCGCGCCGCCTCCGCGTCCGGCCGCTCGATCTTGATCTTGACGTCGAGCCGGCCGGGCCGCAGGATCGCCGGGTCGATCATGTCCTCGCGGTTGGACGCGCCGATCACGATGACGTTCTCGAGGCCCTCGACACCGTCGATCTCGCTCAGCAGCTGCGGCACGATCGTGGTCTCGACGTCGGACGAGACACCGCTGCCCCGCGTCCGGAAGATCGAGTCCATCTCGTCGAAGAACACGATGACCGGGGTGCCCTCCGACGCCTTCTCACGCGCCCGCTGGAAGATCAGGCGGATGTGCCGCTCGGTCTCGCCGACGAACTTGTTGAGCAGCTCGGGGCCCTTGATGTTGAGGAAGTACGACTTGGCCTCGTGTGCCTTGCCGTCCCCCCGCGCCGCCGCCACCTGCTTGGCCAGCGAGTTCGCCACCGCCTTCGCGATGAGCGTCTTGCCGCAGCCGGGCGGGCCGTAGAGCAGGACGCCCTTCGGCGGCCGCAGCTCGTACTCGCGGAACAGCTCCGCGTGCAGGAACGGCAGCTCCACCGCGTCGCGGATCTGCTCGATCTGCCGGAACAGGCCACCGATGTCCTCGTAGCGGACGTCCGGCACCTCCTCCAGCACCAGGTCCTCGACCTCGGCCTTCGGCACCCGCTCGTACGCGTAGCCCGACTTGGCGTCGACCAGCAGCGAGTCACCCGGCTTGAGGGTGGCCTCGCGCAGCGGGTCGGCGAGCCAGACCACGCGCTCCTCGTCCGCGTGCCCGACCACGAGCGCGCGCATCGGCGGCGAGTCGTCCGCCTCCGCGAGCAGTTCCCGCAGTGTGGACACCTCGCCGATGCGCTCGAAGGTGCCCGCCTCGACGATGGTCAGGGCCTCGTTCAACCGCACCGACTGACCCCGGCGCAGCTCGTCGACCTCGACCGCGGGTGAACACGCCACCCGCATCTTGCGGCCCGCCGTGAACACGTCCACGGTGCCGTCTTCGTGCCCCTGGAGGAACACGCCGTAGCCGCTCGGCGGCTGTGCGAGCCGGTCGACCTCCTCCCGGAGCGCGAGGAGCTGGCTCCTCGCCTCCCGCAGGGTCTCGACCAGCTTCGCGTTACGCTCAGTCAACTGGCTGACCCGCTCCGACGCCTCGGCGAGCCGCTGCTCGAGCAGGCGGGCATGCCGAGGCGAGTCCGTCAGTTTCCGGCGCAGCAGCGCTACTTCCTCCTCGAGGAACCGGATCTGGGCAGCTTCCGACGGCTCGTGCCCAGAAGCCGCCTCCAGTCCAGCGCCGTGCTCGTCGGCCTCCTCTGGCCGACCACCGGGACGATCGTGCTGCATGTCGGCACCTCCTCCCGAAATTCTTCCTACCCCCACGGTACCGGTGTAGACCGACAAAGTAAGACCATCCACATCTCGGAACCGTCGCGTCACACCACGGAAACCGTGACAGTTCGAAGTGGATTAGGCCATCTCGGCGCGTGTCGGAACCACCCACCCGCTACGGTGCGTCAGGTAGTCGACCGACGATGGAGCCGTCGGCGGCAACTCGGAGACTTGGCGATGGGGTCGCCACGGAAAAGGGAGATACCAGCGATGTCGCAACCGCCGCAGCAGCCGGGGCAGTGGGGCGGCCAGCCCGGGTGGGGCCAGCAGCCCGGCCCTGGTCAGCAGCCTGGCGGCTATCCTCAGCAGGGGGGTTACCCCCAGCAGGGCGGATACCAGCAGCAGGGGGGCTATCCGCAGAGCGGCCCGCAGCCCCAGCAGCCGAACCCGTACGGACAACAGCCGCAATTCGGACAGCAGCCCTACGGTCAGGGCGGCGGCTACGGTTACCCACCGCAGAAGAAGAGCGCGATGCCGTGGATCCTCGCCGGCGGCGGTGTGGTCGTCGTGGCCGTGGTCGTGGTCCTCATCATCGTGCTGACCGGCGGGGGCGGCACGAGCAGTCCTCAAGACCTGGCCGAGTCTGCCGCCAGCGCGATGAACGACAAGGACTACGACGCGGTCGCCGAGCTGACCTGCGAGGGGGACAAGGAAGACGTCAAGGAGAACGTCGACATCGGCTCGGCCGACCCGGCGTTCAAGAACGTCTCGGTCGAGTTCACGATCGGCGAGGTGAAGGAGGAGGGCGACACCGCCACCGCCGACGTGTCGATGAAGCTCAGCAACCTCCCCGCGGAGTACGAGGGGATGCCCAGCAGCGTCAACGGCGTCCTGAACATGAAGAAGGACGGCGGGGACTGGTGCATCACCGGCTTCTCGCCCGCCGCGGGCTGACGTAACGAATTGATCAAGCGGCCGCCGCCCGGGCGTGTCCCGGCGGCGGCCGCTGTCGTGCGTCTTGCCTACGATGGCACCGTCGACGGAATTGCCGGGAACGTACCGCGCTCCTGCTCCGTCTTCGTTGCAAAGACCGAGTGAGGAGTCCGGGGCCCGACATGACATATCCACCCCAGCAGCCTGGCCAGTTCAACCAGTCGTCGTACCAGGGCCTGGGCAGCTACTCCGGTGGTCAGGGCGGACCGGGGAACAAGAACACCGGCAAGATCGTCGCGATCGTGATCATCGCGCTGCTGGTGCTCGGCGGTGGCGGCGTCGCCACGTACTTCCTCACCAAGGGCGGTGACGACCCGAAGAACGACGCGTCCTCCGAACAGACCAACCGGGACGACTCGAAGGACACGGGGAGCGACGAGGACCCGTCCACCGACGCGTCACCGGATCGTGACCAGGAGGACGACTCCGACGACTCGGATGCGAGCAACACTCCAGACGACGTGCGCGATGACTACATGGCCGCGTACGAGAACAAGGACTTCGCCGACGTGGTCGACAACGCCTGCCGGGCGTACAAGACCAAGTTCGGCACCGACACCTCCGAGCTGGAGACCAAGCTCGCCGACTACGACATCTCCGCGTCGCCGGACGGCGAGGTCGAGATCGACGACCAGCACCCGGACAGCGCCACCGCGAAGATCGACCTGACGCTCGTCGGCGACGGCCAGACCCAGGAGCCGAAGATCCTCATCAAGATCGTGCAAGAGAGCGGCCAGTGGCGGTTCTGCGGCGAAGGCACCGCCTGACCACCCGTCCCCGACCATCGGAGCCCCAGTCATGACGTACCCGCCGCAGCCGGGCCAGCCCGGTCCGTACGGCCAGCAGGACCCCTACGGCCAGCAGGGCCAACCCGGGCAGTACGGGCAGTACGGCCAGCAGCCGCAGCAGGGCGGCCAGTACGGCCAGCCGCAGCAGGGTGGTCAGTACGGCCAGCAGCCGCAGCAGGGCGGTCAGTACGGCCAGTACGGGCAGACCAGCCAGTTCGGCACCGACCCCTACGGCCAGCAGCAGTACGGCGGCCAGCCCGGTTACCCGGGCGGCGAGCCGCCCAAGAGCAAGCGCGGCATGATCATCGCGATCGTCGTGATCGCGGTGCTGCTGGTCGGTGGCGGCATCACCACGTTCCTGCTGCTCAACAAGGACGACAACGGGTCGGGCAACACGGCGGGCGGCAAGGAGACGAGCCAGTCGTCCGAGCCGACCACCGGGGACGACCCGACGTCGGAGGACGAGCCGACGGACGAGACCACCACCGAGGAGGAGCCCGGCGGCGGGGGCGACCCGGAGGAGGTCGCCGCGGCCGCGCAGGACTACACCGACGCCGTCAACAACGAGGACGAGGCCGCGGCCACCGAGCTGACCTGCGAGAAGAGCGGCGGCGGCACCATGTACGACGCGCTCGCGGGCCAGGCGACCGCCGAGGTGGGCGAGGTCACCATGGTCAGCGACACGCTCGCCACGGTGGACATCACCGTGCAGGGCGCCTCCGGCCAGGCGATCCCGCTGCCGCTGGAGTTCAAGGACGGAGCCTGGTGTGTCTCGATCTGACGAGGACGTCGCGACCCCCGGCGACGCCGGGACGGGCAGCGGCGAGGCGACCGGGCCCGCCGGCGGGCGGAACAAGGTCCTGATCATCTCGGTCGTCGCGGTGGTCGTGCTCCTGGTCGCCGGGCTCGTGGTCTACCTGCTGACCAGCGGCGACGACTCGGGCAACCAGGCGGACCAGTCCCACGACGTGCCGACGATCACCGGGTCCGCGGCGCCGACGACCGAGGGCACGGCGTCGCCGAGCGCCTCGGTGGCCCCGCCCGCGACGGCGACCGGAGTGACCGGCGCGCCGGAGGCGCCCAAGGACGCGCAGGACGCGGAGTCGGTCGCCGAGCAGGTCGCCACCGCGATCTCCGGCGCCGACGTCACCACGCTGAACGAGCTGTCCTGCGACCCCGGCAGCGCGGGCACCGAGGAGACGTTCCCCGCCGACGCCAAGGCCGAGGTGGTCGGCGAGCCGAAGATCACCGGGGACACGGCGACCGTCGACCTCAAGCTGACCATCGGGCAGAACGAGCCCGCCACGGTGCCCATGCCGCTGACCAAGAAGGACGGCCGCTGGTGCATCCCGTGACGTGACGCCTGCCCTGGCCCGCGCGGGTCAGGGCTGGCGGCCGCGTCGCTGCGGTCTCGGCGTCACCACGCCGTCGGCGAGCCTGCGGGCCGTCAGCAGGAACGCCGTGTGCGCCTGCATGCGGTGCTCGGGCCGCACGGCGAGGCCGACCACGTGCCAGGGCCGCATGAGCGTCTCCCACGCCTCCGGCTCGGTCCAGCACTGCTGTTCGCGCAGTGCCTCGGTGACCCGCGACAGCTGCGTCGTCGTCGCCACGTACACCACGAGCACCCCGCCCGGGATGAGGTTCGCCGCGACCGTCGGCAGCACCTCCTCGGGCGAGAGCATGTCCAGGATGACCCGGTCGACCTCGCCCTCGTGGGTGGCGAGGTCACGGACCCGCAGGTCCCAGTTCTTGGGTTCCTCGCCGAAGAACGAGGTCACGTTGCGGACCGCGTGCACGGCGTGGTCGTCGCGGACCTCGTAGGAGATGACCTGCCCCTCCGGGCCGACGGCCCGCAGCAGCGAGCAGGTGAGCGCACCGGAGCCCGCGCCCGCCTCCAGCACGCGCGCCCCGGGGAAGATGTCGCCCCACATGACGATCTGCCCGCTGTCCTTCGGGTAGATCACCTGCGCGCCGCGCGGCATGGAGAGCACGTAGTCGGCGAGGCGCGGGCGGAGCGCGAGGTAGCCGGTGCCGCCGACGGACGTGACGACCGAGCCCTCCGGCTGTCCGATGAGGTCGTCGTGGGCCACCGCGCCCCGGTGGGTGTGGTACTGCTCGCCCTCCGCGAGCACGAGCGTGTAGTGCCGTCCCTTCGGATCGGTGAGCTGTACCCGGTCGCCCACCCGAAACGGCCCGCTCGCCCTGACCTCCGTCACCCGAATCCCGCTCCATCTCGTCCGTGCCGATGCCGACCGCGTGATGGTCGCAGAGACCCGCGACGGCTCGTTGACGGGGACCGGCACTACCCTGACCACGCCAGCCAGCATGTGATCATCAGGGGAGATCATGACGTACCCACCGCAGCAGCCCGGCCCGTACGGTCCGCAGGACCCCTACGGCCAGCAGAACCCGTACGGTCAGCAGAACCCGTACGGGCAGCAACCGCAGTACGGGCAGCAGCCGTACGGCGCTCCGCAGTGGGGTCAGCAGCCCGGCTACCCGGCCGCCCCGCCCCCGAAGAAGAAGACCGGGCTGATCGTCACGCTCGTGATCGTGGCCGTGCTGGTGGTCGGCGGCGGGGGTGTCGCCGCGTTCCTGCTGCTCAAGGACGACAACGGCGGTTCGGGCGGCGGTGCGGACAGCCCGCGTGCGGCCGCCGACGCCTACGTCGAGGAGCTGGGCGCCGCGGTGAGCAAGGCACCCGCGGACGCCTCCCTGGACAAGGTCAAGCCGCTGATGTGCGCGGACGACTACAAGGAGCTGAACGGCGAGCTGCAGGACGCGAAGAAGGACGACGACGCGTCTGAGAAGCCGGACCCGACGACGTTCACCGTCGCCAACTTCAAGGAGGAGGGTGAGGGCGCCACGTTCGACATGACGCAGAAGCGTGGCGACCGGGAGCGCGACCCGCTGAAGATGGACGTCAAGAAGGAGGACGGCCGGTGGGTCGTCTGCGGCATCTACAACGGGTCGAGCGACTCCGAGGGCAGTGACGGGACCAGCGGCGCCGAGGAGCCGACGGCCAAGGACGACACGATCCCGAACCCGATCCCGAAGACCAGCTAGTACCTGTGCCGGGGGATCAGGCTGGCCCGCAGGTCGTCCCGGTGGAGGACGCCCGCGGGCCTGCCCTCCTCGTTGACCACCAGGAACTGCCAGGCCGCGGTCTCCGCGACGCGTTCGGCGATGTCCTCGCCCGCCTCGGAGTCCAGGAGCACCGACTCGGGGCGGATCGGCTCGGCGGCCTGCTCGGCGGGCGCCATCGGTGACGTCTCCGCCAGGCGTTCCGCGGCGACCGGGTCGAGCAGGCCGGCCGCGACCCCGTCGGCACGCACCAGCACCACCCCGCGCCCCGCGGCGGCGCTGAGCGCGTCGGCCACCGGGCTCTCCGCGGGCAGCTGCAGGATCGGGCGCACCAGGTCGGCGAGCGCGAGCCCGTCCGGCCAGTTCCTGCGCTGGTCGGCGGCGAGCTCACCCCGCGCGCCGGACACGACGAACCACGCGGTGAGCGCGCACACGCCCAGGCGCAGCCAGCGGTCGGGGCTCTCGTTGGCGAGGCCCCACAGCGCCCACAGCATCAGCAGCCCGGCGACCAGCCAGCCACCGACGACCGCGGCGCGGGTGCCGATCCCCCGCTGCCCCGACACGGCCCAGACGCCGGCGCGCAGCAGGCGGCCGCCGTCCAGCGGCAGGCCGGGCAGGATGTTGAAGACGGCGACGGCCACGTTGGCGACCGCGCACTCGAGCACGAGCAGCCAGACCGGGCCCTCGGACGGCATGAACAGCAGCAGGACGCCGCACAGCCCGGCCAGCACCGCGGACACGGCGGGGCCTGCCGCGGCGATCATGCCCTCCTGCGACGGTTTGCGCGGGGTCCTGCTGATCTCGGCGAGGCCGCCGAGCAGGAACAACCGCAGCCTGCGCACCGGGATGCCCAGTTGCAGCGCGACCACGCAGTGCCCGAGCTCGTGCGCGAGCACCGAGACGCCCAGGAGCACCGCGAAGGCCGCGGCGAGCGAGATGGACACGACCGCGTCCGCGTTCGGCAGGAAGCGTTCGACCAGCGGCGCGTAGAGCACGACGATCGCGACCGACCCGATCCACCACGACGGTGACAGCAGCACGGGCACCCCACGGAACCGGAAGAGCAGCAGGCCCCCGTCGCGCTCGGCCCAGTCCGGTCCGTGTGTCATGCGAAGCAGACTAAGGGGAAACATGTGGGAAAGCCGTGTGAGACGGACATGCGCGGCCCTTGCCCGGAATTGTCGGTGGTACCGCCTAGGGTCTTGGTCATGACGGAAACCCCTGCCGCGATCGTCGAGGAGGACGTGCCGCTGCCGCGCAGGCCCGCGTTGTCGCCGTCGCGGGCCGGTGACTTCAAGCAGTGCCCCCTGCTGTACCGGTTCCGGGCGGTGGACCGGCTGCCCGAGACGCCGTCGGTCGCCCAGGTGCGCGGGATCGTCGTGCACGCGGTGCTGGAGGAGCTGTTCGCGTTGCCGGCGGCCGAGCGGGTGCCCGACCGGGCGCACGCGCTGCTCGGCCCGGTGTGGGCGCGGCTGCGGGAGGAACGGCAGGAGCTGGCCGACCTGTTCCCCACCGAGGACAGCCAGGACCACTGGCTGGAGTCGGCGGCGCGGTTGATCGACGGGTACTTCACGCTGGAGGACCCGCGCCGCCTCGACCCGGAGGCACGCGAGCTGCTGGTGGAGACCGAGCTGCCGTCCGGGGTGCTGCTGCGCGGCTACATCGACCGGCTGGACGTCGCGCCGACCGGGGAGATCCGCGTCGTCGACTACAAGACCGGCACGGCGCCCCGCGAGATCGGCGAGGCCAAGGCGCTGTTCCAGATGAAGTTCTACGCGCTCGTGCTGTGGCGCCTGCGTGGCGTGGTGCCCAAGCAGCTGTGGCTGATGTACCTGGCCGACCGGCAGTCCCTGCGGTACACCCCGGACGAGGCGGAGCTGCTGCGCTTCGAGCGGACCCTCGACGCGGTGTGGCAGGCGATCCTGCGTGCGGGCAAGACCGGTGACTTCCGGCCGAACAAGAGCAGGCTGTGCGACTGGTGCTCACACCAGGCGCTGTGCCCGGAGTTCGGTGGCACGCCACCGGAGTACCCGGGCTGGCCGGAACCCGACGCGGGCGACGAATCCGTTGTGGACAGGGCGGACTGAATGTTCTACGAACCACTCGGCGACGACCGCTACCGGTCCACTGTGCACACCACGGGCCCGTGGTCGTCGCAGACCCAGCACCTCGGCCCGCCGTCGGCACTGCTGGTGCGCGCGATGGAGCGGCTGCCCTCGGCCGTGCCCATGACGATCGCGCGCGTGACGGTCGAGATCCTGGGCCCGGTCCCGGTGGCCGAGCTGTCGGTGACCGCGGCCGTGGACCGGCCGGGCCGGTCGGTGGAACTGCTGAGCGCGGAACTGTCGGCCGGCGGCCGCGTGGCGGTGCGGGCGAGGGCGTGGCGGATCGTCCGCTCGGACACGAGCGCGGTCGCGGCCACGATCGACGAGCCGTTGGCGCCGCCGTCGGCGGGCCGGGTGATGACCCGGCCGGAGGGCTGGCACCCCGGCTACCTGGACGTCATGGAGTGGCGCTCCCTGGCGGGGTCACTCGGCGAACCGGGCCCGGCGACGGTGTGGGCGCGGCAGCAGGTCCCGCTGGTGGGCGACGAGGAACCGTCGGGCCTGCAGCGCGTGCTGACGGTGGCCGACTCGGGCAACGGCGTGTCGAGCCTGCTGGACCCGAGGAAGTGGCTGTTCATCAACTCGGAGCTGACGGTGCACGTGTACCGCGAACCGGCAGGCGAGTGGATCGCGCTGGACGCGAAGACGGCCATCGGCCCGGACGGCTTCGGCACGGCGGTGTCGGTACTGCACGACCTGAGCGGTGCCGTGGGCCGCGGCGCGCAGGCACTGCTGATCCGACCGCAGTAGACGAACGCCGGGTCCACGCTTCAGCGCACTCAACGTCCCGAGGGCGTCGTCGAGGGCATCGGGTGTCAGAGGCGGCAGGAGCGGATGTCCGACGCCAGGACCGCCCGCGCGCCCAGCGCCGCGAGCTTGTCCATGACCGCGTTGGCTTCCTTCCTCGGCACCATCGCGCGGACGGCCACCCACTCGGGCGACGCGAGCGGCGCCACGGTCGGCGACTCCAGCCCGGGCGTCACCGTGATGGCCTCGTCGAGCAGGGACTTCGGGCAGTCGTAGTCCAGCATCATGTACTGCTGCGCGAACACCACACCCTGCAGGCGCCCCGCAAGCTGCTCCTTCGCGGCGGAGTCGGGGGCGTTCGTGCCGTGCACGAGGACGGCCTCCGACCTGCAGATCGGGTCGCCGAAGACGACCAGGTTGTGCTGGCGGAGGGTGCGGCCGGAGTCGACGACGTCGGCCACCGCGTCGGCGACGCCCAGCTGGACCGAGATCTCCACGGCCCCGTCGAGGCGGATGACGGTCGCGTCGATGCCGCGCACGGCCAGGTCCTGCTTGACCAGGTTCGGGTAGGACGTCGCGAGGCGCTTGCCCGCCAGGTCCTCGATCTTCCAGTCGGTGCCCGCGGGCGCGGCGTAGCGGAATGTCGACCCGCCGAAGCCGAGCGGCAGCCGCTCGGCGACCGGCGCCGCCGACTCCAGCGCCTGGTCGCGGCCGGTGATGCCGAGGTCCAGCTCACCGGAACCGACGTAGATCGGGATGTCCTTCGGCCGGAGGAAGAAGAACTCGACGTCGTTCGCGGGGTCGAGCACGGTCAGGTCGCGCTGGTCATGGCGTTTCCGGTAGCCCGCCTCGGCCAGCATCTCGGCGGCGGGCGCGGCCAGCGCACCCTTGTTCGGCACGGCAACCCGCAACATCGGCGAACTCCTCAGAGGTGGCGGTAGACGTCATCCAGGGTGAGGCCGCGCCCGAGCATCAGCACCTGCACGCGGTACAGCAGCTGGGACACCTCTTCGGCAAGGCGCTCGTCGGACTCGTGTTCGGCGGCGATCCACACCTCGCCCGCCTCTTCAAGCACCTTCTTGCCCTGCGCATGGACCCCCGCGTCGAGCGCGGCGACGGTGCCGGAGCCCTCGGGGCGGTTGACCGCCCGGTCGCGGAGTTCGGCGAACAGCTCGTCGAACGTCTTCACGACGATGATCCTGCCATCACCGGCCAACCCACTTTCGGGTCAGCCCACCAGGGCCGTGAGGTCGGCCACGGAAAGCCCCTCGAGCGACGTCCGGAACACGCGCCGCTCCCCCGGGTCCACGTCGACCTCGCACGGCACGACCAGCACCGTCGCGCCCGCGGCCACCGCGGACGAGACCCCGGTCGGCGAGTCCTCGATCGCGACGCACGCGGCCGGGTCGACGTCGAGCAGGCGGCACGCCTTGAGGTACGGCTCGGGCAGCGGCTTGTTCCTGCCGTCGACCTCGTCGCCGCAGACGGTGACGTCGAAGTTGTCCCGCCCGATCGTGTCGAGCGCGATCTCGACCAGGTCGCGCTCGGTGGACGTGACCAGCGCGATCCGCAACCCGGCCGCCCGCACGGTCGCCAGCGCCTCGGCCGCGCCGGGCCGCCAGGGCAGGTCGCCGCGGAACACCTCGGCCATGCGGCGGTCGATCCAGGCGGCGCTGTCGGCGACCTGCTCTGGCGACGGGTCGGGGATGCCGACCTCGGCGTACAGCAGCCGCAGGGTCACCATGACGTTGGTGCCGACCATCGCCTGCCGGGTCGCCGTGGACAGCCTGCCACCGAGTTTCTCGGTCAGCTCGTACAGCGGGATGTCCCAGAGCTTCTCTGAATCGAGAATGGTGCCGTCCAGGTCCCACAGGACGGCGGCCGGGACGTCGGGGGACCTCGGTTCGGTCTCGGCTGGCATGTCGACCAGCCTACGATCTCCGGGAGCGGCCCTCGGGTCGTAGGCTTGCCCGGTGACCGATCCGGACCAGCAGCCGACCGCACCCGACGTCCCAGCCGGCGAGCCGCTCGTCGAGCCAGTGATGATCTGTGCCTTCGAGGGGTGGAACGACGCGGGCGACGCGGCGACGGCTGCCATCGAACACCTGCAGCTGACCTGGGAGGCCACCGCGCTCTCCGAGATCGACCCGGACGACTACTACGACTTCCAGGTCACGCGCCCCACCGTCCGCATGGTCGACGGGGTGACGCGCCGGGTCGAGTGGCCGACCACCCGGCTGTCGGTGTGCCGTCCCCCCGGTGCGACCAGGGACGTCGTCCTCATGCACGGCATCGAGCCGAACATGCGGTGGCGCAAGTTCTGCGCCGAGCTGCTCGAGCAGATCGACGACCTGGGCATCAGCACGGTGATCACGCTCGGCGCGCTGCTCGCCGACACCCCGCACACCCGTCCGGTGCCCGTGACCGGCACCGCGTACGACGCGGCGTCGGCGGCCCGCTTCGGTCTGGAACGTTCCCGGTACGAGGGCCCGACCGGCATCGTCGGCGTGCTGCAGGACGCGTGCGTGCAGGCCGGGGTGCCCGCGATCTCGATCTGGGCCGCGGTGCCGCACTACGTGTCGCAGCCGCCGTCGCCGAAGGCCACGCTCGCGCTGCTGCACCGGGTCGAGGAGGTCCTCGACCTGGAGGTCCCGCTCGGCGACCTGCCGGACCAGGCCGAGGAGTGGCAGCGCACGGTCAGCGAGATGGCCGAGGAGGACGAGGACGTCCGCAACTACGTCCGCGCGCTCGAGGAACGCGGCGACGCCGACCTCGCGCTGAACGAGACGAGCGGCGACGCGATCGCCGCCGAGTTCGAGCGCTACCTGCGGAGGCGCAGGCCGGGACCGGGCCGGGGCCAGTCGGGCGTCTGACCGGGTGGGCTTGATCGACCGCGACCGGGTCGCCCGCGCGGGTCTGCACGCAGGCGGGTTCCTCGGACCGTTCGGCGGCGGCGTCACCGCCTCGATGCTGCCGGAGCTGGGCAGCGACTTCGGCGTCGCCACGTCGGTGGCCTCGGCCACCATCACGGCCTACCTGGTGCCGTTCGCCGCGTTCATGCTGTTCTCCGGCACGCTCGGCGCCCGCTGGGGCAGGCGGCGCAGTGTGCTGGGCGCGTACGTGGTGTCGTTCGCGGGTTCCGCGCTGTGCGTGGTGGCGACCGCGTACCCGCTGCTGCTCGCGGGCCGTGCCGTGCAGGGCATCGCGAACGCGTTCACCACTCCCCTGCTGCTGGCGACGCTCGCCGCGACCACGCCCCGCGACCGGCTGTCGCGCTCGCTCGGGTTGTTCGCGTCGCTGCAGGCGGCCGGGCAGACGAGCGGTCCGCTGGTCGGCGGGCTCGCCGCCGAGGCGACGTGGCGGCTGGCGTTCGTCGGTGTCGGGGTGGCGGCGGTGGTGCTGGCGCTGGTCGGCGTGCCGCACGAGGTGCGCGACGGCGCCGAGCCGGAGAAGGTCCGCCTGCGCTCCGCGTGGCGCCCGGAGGTGATGCGGGCCGCGGTGGTCGCGCTCGCGGGCTGGGGCTGTCTCGGCGGCCTGACGTTCCTGGTCGCGTACCGCACCGACGACGGCTTCGGCCTGACGTCCGGTCAGCGCGGGCTGCTGCTCACCGGGTTCGGGGTGGTCGGCATGCTCACGGCGGGGCTCGTTGGCCGGATCGTCGAACGCATCGGCGGCCGCAGGGGCGCGCTGATCGGCGCGATGGCGGGTGCGGTGCCGGTGGCCTTGATCGGCGTGGTGCCGTGGGTGGGCGCGGTCGGCGCGCTCTGGGCGCTCGGCGGCTTCTGCGCCCAGTTCATCCAGGTGGGTCTCAATACGCTCGTATTGACCAGCGAGCACAACCCGGCGGGCGCGGTGTCGGTCGTGCAGGCGTTCCGGTTCATCGGCGCGGCGTCCGCACCACTCGCGTTCACGCCGATCTACCACTCCTCGACGGTGCTCGGCTTCCTCGTCCCGGCCGTGCTGCTGGTCGTGACCGCACCGCTGGCACTGATGAGCCGGGGCTACGCCACGGTACGGCGTTGACGCGACCGGCCCACCTGACGATCGCGCGGTCTGAGCGGTGGCCCCGGTCAGACGGACCGGGGCCACCGCCACGCTCAGAGCAGGACGCCGAGCAGCGCGTCCACGGCGGTGCGCACCAGCGCGCCGCTGCCCGCGTCGGACCCGCCGGCCGACAGGGCCTCGTCGGCCCACGCGTCGACCGCCGCCAGCGCCGCCGGCGTGTCCAGGTCGTTCGCCAGGTGCGTCCGCAGCCGGTCGACCAGGTCCTCGGCGGGCGGCGCGGCGGCCAGCGACACCGCGGCACGCCAGCGCGCCAGCCGCTCCCGCGCCGACGACAGCACCTCGTCGGTCCACGGCCGGTCGAGGCGGTAGTGACCGGACAGCAGCCCGAGCCGGACGGCCATCGGGTCGACCTGGTCGGCGCGCAGGCGGGACACGAACACGAGGTTCCCGCGCGACTTGGACATCTTCTCGCCGTCCAGCCCGATCATCCCGGCGTGCGCGTAGTGCCGGGCGAACGGGTGCTCGCCGGTCAGCGCCTCCGCGTGCGCGGCGCTGAACTCGTGGTGCGGGAAGATCAGGTCCGACCCGCCGCCCTGCACGTCGAAGCCCATGCCGAGCCGGTTCAGCGCGATGACGCTGCACTCGACGTGCCAGCCGGGCCGCCCGGGCCCCAGCTCGCTCTCCCAGCTCGGCTCCCCCGGCCGCGCGGCACGCCACAGCAGCGCGTCGAGCGGGTGCCGCTTGCCGGGGCGGTCGGGGTCGCCGCCGCGCTCGGCGAAGAAGGTGGCCATCTGCTCCGGCGAGTAGTTCGACACCGCGCCGAACCGGCCGGACGCCAGGTGCGAGTAGTAGATGTCGGGGTACTCGGCGTCGTCGACCCGGTAGGCGACGCCCGCGGCGAGCAGCTTGCCGACCGTCTCCACGATCTCCGGGATCGACTCCACCGCGCCGATGTAGTCCCGCGGCGGCAGTACCCGCAGCGCCGTCATGTCCTCGCGGAACAGGGCCGTCTCCCGCATCGCCAGCACGACCCAGTCGTCCTGGTCGCGCTCGGCGCGCTCCAGCAGCGGGTCGTCCACGTCGGTGACGTTCTGCACGTAGTGCACCTCGTGGCCGTTGTCGAGCCACTGCCGGTGCACCAGGTCGAACGCCAGGTAGGTCGCCGCGTGCCCGAGGTGGGTGGCGTCGTACGGGGTGATGCCGCAGACGTACATGGTCGCGGTCGGACCGGGTGCCGTCGGACGGATCTCGCCCGCCGCGGTGTCGTACAGCCGCAGCGGACGGGGGGTGCCGGGAACGCGGGGCACCGGGGTGGATGGCCAGCTCTGCATGCTTTCGACGATAAACGTCCCGCCTGGAAGCGGGTCCGACGGACGGATCATGTGACGCCCGTTACACCACGTCATCGGCGTGCGACTACCTAGTACGCGAGCCGAGCGAACGAGAAGAAGGTGGCGGCCATGACGACGGCTGCAGACGGGACGACGGGACGGTACCTCGTCCTGCTGGAGGACGACTGGACCGGCGCGACGAGCGAGCTGAACCGGGTGGCCGGCATCCGCACCGCGGACACGGCCGACGGCGAACCCTCCGCGCTCTGGGAGGCCGACGGTCTCCTGATGAGCGAGCTGGGCGTGGCACTGGTCAACGCCGACGACGAGCAGGTCACGGCGCTGGCGCGGGCGGCGGACGAGCCGGGCCCGATCGCGTTGATCGAGCCGGAGCGCTACGTGCGGGCCATCGAACCCTCCGCGCCCGCGGCCGACACGGAGGCGCCCACGGTCGACGAGACGCTGTTCACCTGGGGGCTGCAGGCCACCGGCGCGCCGAACAGCACCGCGACCGGCGAGGGCATCAAGCTGGCGGTCCTGGACACCGGCTTCGACCTGACGCACCCGGACTTCGCCGACCGGACCGTGGTGTCGGCGTCGTTCGTCCAGAACGAGGAGGTGCAGGACGGCCACGGGCACGGCACGCACTGCATCGGCACCTCGTGCGGACCGCGCGAGCTCGACAGCGGCCCCGGCTACGGGGTGGCGTACAAGGCGGACATCTACGCGGGCAAGGTGCTGAGCAACCAGGGCTCCGGCGCGGACGGCGGCATCCTGTCCGGCATCGACTGGGCGATCACCAACGGGTGCGCCGTCGTGTCGATGTCGCTCGGCGCGCCGACCCAGCCGGGTCAGGCGTACTCCCGCACCTACGAGCGCGTCGCGACACGCGCCCTGGAGAAGGGCACGCTGATCATCGCGGCGGCGGGCAACGAGAGCGACCGGCGGGCGGGCCGGATCAACCCCGTCGGGCACCCGGCGAACTGCCCGTCGATCATGGCGGTCAGCGCGATCGACGTGGCGCGGACGATGGCGTGGTTCTCGTGCGGGACGGTGGACGCGATCGGCGCGGTCGACCTGACCGGCCCCGGGGTCGACGTCCACTCCAGCTGGCCGCAGCCGCTGCGGTACAAGCGGATCTCCGGCACCAGCATGGCGACCCCGCACGCGGCGGGTGTCGCGGCGCTCATCGCGCAGGCGACCGGGGCGCGTGGACTGGAGCTGTGGGCTCGGCTGTCGCAGCTCGCCAGACGGCTTCCTTTGCCGGGCACCGACGTTGGGGCAGGATTGGTGCAAGCGCCCTGACATCGAGGAGGCCTGGTGGCGGACGAGCAGGTGGTCATCTCGGTGGCCGACGACCAGGTCGACGACATGTCCACAGTGGTGGACGCACTGCGGGCCGCGGGCCTGCGGGTGAGTGAGGTGCTCGACAGCGCCGGCGTCGTCACCGGCACGGTCGACGGGGAGGCGCTGGCCTCCTTGTCGACCGTGCCCGGTGTGGTCGACGTGGAACGGTCGCGTGTGTACCAGGTCCCGCCGCCCGACTCACCCGTGCAGTAGCCGCGCGATCTCGGTCATCTGCTCCGGCCGCAGCGGGCCGTGGGCGAGCGCGCCCGCGTTGTCCGCCGCCTGGGTGACGTTGCGGAAACCCGGGATCGGGATGGTCCGTTCGCTGCGTGCCCACAGCCAGGCCAGCGCGCCCTGCGCCAGCGTGCGGCCGTCGCTGGTGAGGATGTCGCGCAGGCTGTCCACGGTGGCCGCCCACTCGGCGGCCGGCACCCCGTCGGTGAAGAACCGCAGCCACTCGGGCGCGGCCGAGCGGATGTCCGCGCCGGTCGCGGGCCTGCTGCTGTCCCGGCGGCCGAGCAGCCCCATGGCGAGCGGGGTGCGGTTGACGCTCGCGAGGTCGTGCCGCGCGCACAGGTCGAGGATCTCGGGGGCGTCGTGCAGCACGCTGCACTCGTGCTGGACGGCGACGTACCCGGGCCTGCCCGCCCACGCGGCGGCGCGCTCGGGGTCGTCGGTGCTCCACGCGAACCCGCGGATGAGCCCCTCCTTCACCATCTCCTCCGCCGCGTCGGCGAGCGCCTCGGCGTCGGCGACCGACGGTGCCGTGTGGAGCTGGTAGAGGTCGAGGTAGTCGGTGCCGAGGCGGGTCAGGGTGGCCCGGATGGCGGTACGCATGTATTCCACGGAGTTGTCGGCGCCGGTCAGCACCTTCGTGTCCTCGTCGAACACGTTCCCCCACTTGCTGGCGACGACCACCTCGTCGCGGTGCTTGCCGAGCGCCCGCCCGAGCACCCGCTCGCTGCGGCCCGCGCCGTAGACGTCGGCGGTGTCGAAGAACGTGACACCGAGGTCCAGCGCCTTGTGGACGGCGGCGATCGACTCGTCGTCGTCGACCTCGCCCCAGCCGAGTGGTTTGCCTTCCGTGTCGGAGAACGGGCCGCCGATGGCCCAGCACCCGAAGCCCAGCGCGCTGACCTGGCGATCTCCCAGTCGTCGTGTGTTCATGTCTGCCCATCGTGGTACGTGGAGCGCGCTCCAGGTCCAGAGTAATTTTGGCGGCATGCGCTCAGAGGTGAGCCCGAAACGGGTCCGGGTGTACGCGGGTGGGCAGTTGGTCGCGGACAGCAAGTCACCCGTATTGGTGTGGGAGGTCCCCTACTACCCGACGTACTACCTGCCGTCGGCGGACGTGCTGGCGACCATCACGCCGTCCGGTGACGTGGTGGCGGGCGACGTCACGGTGCCGGGCGCCGCCCGCCGCGACGGCGACCTGGTGCGGCTCGAGTTCTCCGCCATGGACGAGTGGCTGGAGGAGGACGAGCCGATCTACGTGCACCCGCGCGACCCGTACAAGCGGGTGGACATCCTCGCCAGCTCGCGGCACGTGGAGGTGCGGATCGACGGGGAGACGGTCGCGTCGTCGCGGCAGCCGAGGATCCTGTTCGAGACCTCCCTGCCGCCGCGCTACTACCTGCCGCTGTCGGACGTCCGCATGGACCTGCTGCGCCCGTCGACGACCACGACGTCCTGCCCGTACAAGGGCACGGCGTACTACTGGAGCGTCGGCGACCACGAGGACGTCGTGTGGATCTACCGCACGCCGCTGCCGGAGAGCCAGAAGATCGCCGGGCTGGCGTGCTTCTACAACGAGAAGGTGGACCTGATCATCGACGGCGAGCCGCAGGAGCGCCCGCGTACCCCGTTCAGCTGACGCGAGCTCGTCCACCTCGCGGCGGCACAGCTGCGCGTCAGTAGCCCAGTGCCTCGTCGATGGCCCGGTAGATGCGTTTCTCCGAGACCGGGTACGCGGTCTTGAGCGTCTGCGCGAAGTAGCTGATCCGCAGTTCCTCGATCATCCAGCGGACCTCGCGCAGCTTGGGGTCGTCCGGGCCCAGCTGGTCCTTCGCCTCCTCGTAGGCCTCCCACACGCCCTGCACCGCGTACGCCCAGTCGGCGTCACGGGCGGGTCGCTCGGGGAGCTTGTCGATGCGGCGGAGGATGCCGGTGAGGTACCGCTCCACGTCGGACAGGTGGCGGTACCCGGTGGCGGTCACGAAGCCGTCGAACACCAGGGCGTCGCGCTGGGCGCGCATGTCCGCCACCGACTCGGCGAACACCTTTCCGGTCATCCTGGACAGGGCCGCGTCCAGCGTCGCGTCGACCGCCAGCGCGCCGCGGGTCTTGCCCAGCACGTCGTACAGGACGTCGTGCAGGTCCGCCCGCACCGTGTCGCACAACGCCCGGAACGCGTCCGCCGTCCACACCGGACCACCGGCCGCGGCGATCAGGTGGTCGGCCGCGCAGTTCAGGCAGTCCGCCAGCAGGCCCGGCACGCTGCCGTGCGGGTTCGCCGACAGGGCCAGCTTCGTCGCGTTGTCCAGCCTGCGCACGACCTGTTTCACCGGGTTCGGCACGGTCAGCAGGACGAGTTTGCGGGTGCCGCGCCACATGGCGGCGGCCTGCTCACGCTGGTTGTCGAACAGCCGTATGGCCACCGACGCGCCCTCGTCCACGAGTGCCGGGTACGCCGTCACCTGCTGGCCGGCGCGCCGCAGTGACACACTGCGGGGCAACTCGTCGAAGTCCCAGGACGTCAGGCCCGACCTGGTGATGCCCTCCGCACCGGTCGCCAGCGACTCACGCACCCGGTCGGCCAGCTCCCGTTGCAGCGCGCCGAGGTCCTTGCCCTGGATGATCGGGGTGCCGTCGGACTCCTCGACCACCTGGAACGTCGTCTTCAGGTGCTGCGGCACCTGGTCGAGCTGCCACGCGTCCGGCGGCACGACGACGCCGGTCAGCTCACGCAGCACGGCGCCGACGTCGTCGACCGTGGGTTCGGGGCCCAGCCGGTCCAGGACCGCGGCCACGTAGTCCGGCACCGGCACGAAGTTGCGGCGCAGCGGTTTGGGCAGCGACCGGATCAACGCGGTCACCAGCTCGGTGCGCATGCCGGGCACCTGCCACGGCAACCCGTCGGCACTCACCCGGTTCAGCAGCGGCAGCGGCACCCGCACGGTCACGCCGTCGGTCGCCTCGCCGGGCTCGAACCGGTAGGTCAGCGGCAGCCGGACGCCGCCTGACCGCACGGCGTCGGGGAAGTCCTCCGGACTGACGCCGACGTCCGGGTTCACCAGCAGGTCGCGGGTGAACGTCAGCAGGTCCGGCTGCTTCTCCCGCGTCTTCTTCCACCACGTGTCGAAGTGCCGCCCGGACACGACGTCCTGGCCGACCCGCTCGTCGTAGAACGCGAACAGCGTCTCCTCGTCGACCACGATGTCGCGGCGCCGCGCCTTGTGCTCCAGCTCCTCGACCTCGCTGAGCAGCGCCGCGTTCTGCTTGAGGAACCTGTGCCTGCTCTCCCACTCCCCCTGCACGAGCGCGTGCCGGATGAACAGCTCGCGCGCCACCGGCGGGTCGATCCGGCCGTAGTTCACCGGGCGGTCGACGACGATCGGCACGCCGAACAACGTGACCCGCTCGGACGCCATCACCGCGCCGCGCTTCTTCTCCCACCGCGGTTCGCTGTAGTTGCGGCGCACGAGGTGCCCGGCGAGCGGCTCGATCCACTCCGGTTCGATCTTGGCGACGATCCGGCCCCACAGCCTGGTCGTCTCGACCAGTTCCGCGGCCATGATCCAGCGCGGCTGCTTCTTGAACAGCGCCGAGCCGGGGAAGATGCCGAACCGGGCGTTGCGGGCGCCCAGGTAGTCGTGTTTGGACTCCTTCACGTCCTTGAGGCCGATGTGCGACAGCAGCCCCGAGAGCAGCGACATGTGCACCTGCTTGGCGGGGGCAGGCGACTCGTTGGGCGTGACGTCGAGGCTCTTCGCCATCTGCTTGAGCTGGCCGGCCACGTCCTGCCACTCGCGCACGCGCAGGTAGTTCAGGTACTCGGCGCGGCACAGCCTGCGGAACCGGTTGCCGGACATGTCGCGCTTCTGCTCGGTCAGGTAGTCCCAGAGCTTGAGGTAGGACATGAAGTCCGACTCCGGGTCCCGGAACCGGGCGTGCATCTGGTCGGCCTGCGCCTGCTTGTCCGCGGGCCGTTCGCGGGGGTCCTGGATGGACAGCGCGGCGGCGATGATCGTGACCTCGGTGACGCAGCCGTTCTTGTCCGCCTCGATGACCATGCGGGCGAGCCGCGGGTCGACCGGCAGGCGGGACAGCTTGCGCCCCAACGGGGTCAGCCGTGGCGTGGTGTCCTTCGTGGACGTCTCCAGCGCGCCGAGCTCGTGCAGCAGGTTCATGCCGTCGGTGATGTGGCGGCGGTCCGGCGGCTCGACGAACGGGAACTCGGCGATGTCACCGAGGTCGGCGGCGGCCATCTGCAGGATGACCGACGCGAGGTTGGTCCGCAGGATCTCCGGGTCGGTGAACTCGGGCCGCGCGTCGAAGTCGTCCTCGGCGTAGAGGCGGACGCAGATGCCGTCGGAGGTGCGGCCGCAGCGGCCCTTGCGCTGGTTGGCGGACGCCTGCGAGATCTTCTCGATCGGCAGCCGCTGGACCTTCAACCGGTTGCTGTACCGGGAGATCCGCGCGAAGCCGGGGTCGATGACGTACTTGATGCCGGGCACGGTCAGTGAGGTTTCCGCCACGTTCGTGGCCAGCACGACGCGGCGCCCGCGATGTCGCTGGAACACCCTGCGTTGTTCGCCCGCGGACAGCCGCGCGTACAGCGGGAGGATCTCCAGCCCGGGTTTGTCCAGCGCGACCAGCGCGTCCGTGGTGTCGCGGATCTCCCGCTCGCCGGAGAGGAACACGAGGATGTCGCCAGGTCCCTCGCCGGACAGCTCGTCGACCGCGTCGAGGATCGCCTGGGTCTGGTCACGCTCCGGGTCGGCGTCCGGGTCGTCCGGGTCGACGATCGGGCGATAGCGGACCTCGACCGGGTAGGTCCGGCCGGACACCTCGACGATCGGCGCGGGTCCGTCGCCGGTGTCGAAGTGCCTGGCGAACCGCTCCGGGTCGATGGTCGCCGAGGTGATGATCACCTTGAGGTCGGGGCGGCGCGGCAGCAGGCGCTTGAGGTAGCCGAGGATGAAGTCGATGTTGAGGCTGCGTTCGTGGGCCTCGTCGATGATCAGCGTGTCGTACTGGCGCAGCATCCGGTCGGACTGCAGCTCGGCGAGCAGGATGCCGTCGGTCATCAGCTTGACGTAGGTCTTGTCGCTGACCTGGTCGGTGAACCGGACCTTCCAGCCGACGGCGTCGCCCAGCGGCACGTCCAGCTCGTCGGAGATCCGTTCGGCGACGGTCCGCGCGGCGATGCGGCGCGGCTGCGTGTGGCCGATCAGCCCGCGCACGCCCCGGCCCAGCTCGAGGCAGATCTTCGGCAGCTGCGTGGTCTTGCCCGAGCCGGTCTCGCCGGCCACGATCACGACCTGGTTCTCCGCGATGGCCGTGCGGATCTCGTCCCGTCGCTGGCTGATGGGCAGCTCGTCGGGGAAGGTGATCTTCGGCACGGACGCGGCACGGGCCGCCACTCGGCGCGTGGCCTTGTCGATCTCCTCTTCGATCTCCGTGATCCTGGCGTCCCGCACGTGGGGCTGCTTGATCTTCCCGAGGCTGTCGATGCGGCGGCGCAGGCGCCGCTCGTCCCGGATCATCAGGTCGGACAGGCGCGCACGCAGGTCGTGGGTGCGGGTGGGCGTACTCATCTCGTCTCCGAGCCTAACTGCGTGTACCAGCGGGTTATTTCCCCGCCGCCGGGAATAGCCGCGTGACGTGGCCGGTTGGTGGCGGTATGACCAAGAAGTTGAGCCCTCAAGAACTTGAGCTGCTGAGCGAGCCGCAGATCGCGACCGTCGCGACGGTGATGGCCGATGGCTCACCGCAGCTGACACCGGTCTGGATCGACACCGACGGCGAGGCGATCCTGTTCAACACCGCGAAGGGGCGTGTGAAGCACCGCAACCTGCTCCGCAACCCGAAGGTCGCCGTGACCGTGGTCGACAAGAACGACTTCTACCGTCTCGTCTCCGTCCGCGGCACCGCCGAGATCGTCGAGCACGGCGCCGACGAGCACATCGACAAGCTCGCGAAGAAGTACCTCGGCGCCGACAGCTACCCGTGGCGCAAGGAGGGCGAGCAGCGGGTGATCGTCCGCGTCGTCCCGGACTGAGCCCGGCTCACGCCAGGCCGAACCGCGCCAGGTCGCCTGCCCCTTCGCGGATGACCTCGGCCTCGTCGTCGGAGAAGTCGATCACCGTGGTCGGCTCGGTACCGCACTCCCCCGAGTCGATCACGGCGTCGACGACGTGGTCGAGCGCCTCCTTGATCTCCCAGCCCTGGGTCATGGGCTCTTCTTCGCCGGGCATCAGCAGCGTGCTGGAGAGCAGCGGCTCCCCCAGCTCGGCGAGGATCGCCTGGGCCACCACGTGGTCCGGGATCCGCACGCCGACGGTCTTCTTCTTGGCGTGCATCAGCCTGCGCGGCACTTCCTTCGTCGCGGGCAGGATGAACGTGTACGGCCCCGGCGTGGACGCCTTCACCGCGCGGAACACCGTGTTGCTGAGGTAGACGAACTGCCCCAGCTGCGCGAAGTCGTGGCACACCAGCGTGAAGTGGTGCCGGTCGTCGAGGTGCCTGATCGCGCGGATCCGCTCCAGCCCCTCCTTGTTGCCGAGCTGGCAGCCCAGCGCGAAGCAGGAGTCGGTCGGGTAGGCGATCAGCCCACCGGACCGCACGAGGTCGACGATCTGGCCCACCGATCGCCGCTGCGGGTTCTCCGGATGCACGTCGAAGTACTTCGCCACCCACGCGAGCTTAGGGCGATCACCGTTCCGCACACCTGTTCACACGCCGCGCGACCGCCGTCACCCCTTCCTCGCCGCCTCCTCCGCGGCCCGCAGGGCGGGCGCCACCCCGGCGAGCGCCTCCCGCAGCAGGTCAGGCAGGGGCCGGCCGGACACCACGACGACCAGGCCCTTGGCCGCGGCCTCCGGGTTCTCACTCGGCTGCACCCAGGACTCGATCGCGACACGGGCCGCGGCGGACACCGCGGACGCGAGCACGGCGGGTAAGAGCCGGTCGTCGGTGTCTAATCGCTCGGCGATCGCCGCGGCCAGCGGATCGCTGAGACCCGTCACCGCCTCGACGTACTCCGCCCGCAGCCGTGGCGCCGTGGTGACCAGCCTCAGCATGTCCCCCTCCGGGGGGTTCGCGTACTGGCCGACCACCGCCTCGATGACGCTGTCGGCGAGCGGCTCCTCCTCCGGCCCCATGCGGACCGCCTCCGCGGCCTCCACCGCGCGCGAGGCCATGATCGCCCAGACGATGGCCTGCTCGACGCTGGAGAAGTAGTTGTTGTAGGTGCGGGGCGAGACGTTCGCGGCACCCGCGACCTCCTGCACCCGCACGTTGGACATGCCCTTCTCCATCGCCAGCCGCAGCGCGGCCTTGCTCAGGGCCTCACGGGTGGCCGCCTTCTTGCGTTCGCGCAGCCCGCCGGTCTCGTTCGACGTCATGGCGCCAGCATAGCAGTTAATATGCGTGTGCGCATTATTGCGCGTACGCAGTTTTGCTGTACCGTGGTCGCACAGGCAACCCGAAAGGACACCCGGCCATGGCCAAGATGATCGCGTTCGACGAGAACGCCCGCCGCAGTCTCGAACGTGGCATGAACGCACTCGCGGACGTGGTGAAGGTGACGCTCGGCCCGCGCGGCCGCAACGTCGTGCTCGAGAAGAAGTGGGGCCCGCCCACCATCACCAACGACGGCGTCTCCATCGCCAAGGAGATCGAGCCGGCCGATCCCTGGGAGAAGATCGGCGCGGAGCTGGTCAAGGAGGTCGCGAAGAAGACCGACGACGTCGCGGGTGACGGCACCACCACCGCCACCGTGCTCGCCCAGGCGCTGGTCCGCGAGGGCCTGCGCAACGTGGCCGCCGGCGCGAACCCCATGGCGCTCAAGCGCGGCATCGAGAAGGCGGCGGAGGCGGTGTCGGCGGAACTGCTCAGGACCGCGCGACCGGTCAGCACCAAGGACCAGATCACGGCGACCGCGTCGATCTCCGCCGCGGACGCCACGATCGGCGAGCTGATCGCAGAGGCCATGGACAAGGTCGGCAAGGAAGGCGTCATCACCGTCGAGGAGTCGCAGAGCCTCGGGCTGGAACTGGAACTGACCGAGGGCATGCGCTTCGACAAGGGTTTCGTCGCTCCGCACTTCGTCACCGACACCGACCGGATGGCGGCCGTGCTCGAGGATCCGTACGTGCTGCTGACCACGGCCAGGATCGCGTCGGCAAAGGATCTGCTGCCGTTGCTCGAAAAGGTGATGCGGTCCGGGAAGCCGCTGGCGGTGATCGCGGATGACGTCGAGGGCGAGGCGCTGGCGACCCTGATCGTGAACAAGCTGAAAGGCACGTTCGCCTCGGTCGCCGTGAAGGCCCCGGGCTTCGGCGACCGCCGCAAGGCCATGCTGCAGGACATGGCGGTCCTCACCGGCGGGCAGGTCGTCTCCGAGGACCTGGGCCTCAAGCTGGAGAACGCCGACATCTCGCTGCTGGGCCGCGCCCGCAAGGTCGTCGTGACCAAGGACGAGACCACGATCGTCGAGGGTGCCGGCGACGCGGCCCAGATCCAGGGCCGCGTCAACCAACTCCGCGCCGAGATCGAACGCAGCGACTCGGACTACGACCGGGAGAAACTCCAGGAGCGCCTGGCAAAACTCGCGGGCGGGGTGGCCGTGATCAAGGCGGGCGCGGCGACCGAGGTGGAACTCACCGAACGCACACACCGCATCGAGGACGCGGTCCGCAACGCGAAGGCCGCCGTGGACGAAGGCATCGTGGCGGGCGGCGGCGTGGCACTGCTGCAAGCGGGAGAGGCCGCGCTGGCACACCTCGACCTGTCCGGCGACGAGGCAACCGGCGCGCAGATCGTGCGGGTCGCCCTGTCCGCACCGCTCAGGCAGATCGCCGTCAACGCAGGCCTGGAAGGCGGCGTCGTGGTGGAGAAGGTACGCGGCCTCACCCCGGGCACCGGCCTGGACGCCGCGACGGGCGAATACCGCGACCTGATCGACGCGGGCATCATCGACCCGGCCAAGGTCACCCGCTCGGCGTTACGCAACGCCGCGTCCATCGCCGCGCTGTTCCTCACCACCGAGGCCGTGGTCGCGGACAAGCCAGAAGACCCACAACCCCCGGCACAGGAGGCGAACAACATGGACTTCTGACCCCGGTCCGGTCGCGGCCTCGTGGTGCCGTCCGTGCTTTCCCGCCACGACCAGGTCCGCCCGACCGTCGGCGAGCGCCGCGGCAGCGCGATGCGATCCGTCACCCGCACCGGGAACCCGACACGCCACTCGCTCGGCGCGCGCGAACCTCTCGCTGTCCGACCCGATCGGCACCGGTCGCGACCACGCAGACGGAACGTCGGGCCCGTGGAGACGCGGCCGGCACCGTGGAGACGCTGCCGGCACCGTGCGGTGGCTGCCCGCTATGGGACCTACCGCTGCGGACCTGCCGGTCGATCAAGGTCACCACGGGCGAGGGACAGTTCCTCGGCAGTGCCTGTCGGAGTGCCGGCACGGCTCACCTGGGGGCGATTCCCGTGCGAGCACACACCTCGCGCGGCCTCACAGGTGGACCTGTGTGCTCAGCAGGCGGTCGAGCTCCGCGGCGGGGTCCTCCGTCAGGCCGGTGTGTGCGGGTGAGGTCTGCAGGATCGTGCTGCGCGGTGCCGTCAGCCAGCGGAAGCGCTGTCCGACGCTGCTGGCCGCCATCGGGCCGGTGCCCTCGCAGGCCTGGCACATCGAGACCAGGGCGGCGTCCAGCGTCTCCAGGTCGAGGTCCGGGTCCAGGGCCCGCAGGCGATCGCGGTCGACGGCGACCGCGCAACGCAGGAAACGGAGGGGTGCGCAGTAGACGATCGCGCCGACGTTCATGAACTCGCCGCGGTCCGGGCGGGGCACGGCACGTACGAGGACGTACTCAAACACGTGCGGCACGGGTCTCCTCCAGTGCGGCGACCCAGTTGGGTGCGTCGGCGAGGCGCGCCGCGAAGTATGCCGCATACGCCTCGCGGACCTCAGCCGGTGAGCCGAACTCGGGGTCCAGCCAGGCGTCCGGCACCAGCTCCAGGACCTCGCGCACCAGCTCGGGGGTGACCTGTGGCCGCAGCTCGGCGTCGGCTTCGGCGATCGAGCCGGCCACCGGCATCATCACGTGGTCGGCGGCGTCGTAGCGGTACGTCGGCGCCGGCTGCCAGCCCGGCAGCCAGCGGTGGTGGAAGATCAACGACGCGCCGTGGTCGATCAGCCAGATCTGGCGGTGCCACAGCAGCATGTTGGGGTTGCGCCAGCTGCGGTCGACGTTGAGCACCAGCGTGTCCAGCCACAGCAGGCGCGCGGCGAGGTCGCTGCCGGGGTCGCGGACGCGTGGGTTGAAGTCGAACGAGCCGGGCAGGTAGTCGACGCCCAGGTTCTGGCCCGCGCTCGCGCGCAGCAGGTCCTGGATCTCCTCGTCCGGCTCCGCGCGGGACAGCTCCGGGTCCAGGTCCACCAGCACCAGCTCCGGCACCCGGAAACCGAGCCTGCGCGCCAGCTCGCCGACGACGATCTCCGCGGTCAGCGCCTTGAGACCCTGACCGGCGCCGCGGAACTTGAGCACGTACATGCCGAGGTCGTCCGCTTCGACGAGACCGGGGAGCGACCCGCCCTCCCGGAACGGCGTCACGTAGCGGGTCGCCGCCACGGTACGCAGACTTCGCTGATCCACATTCGCATCATGGCAGGTCAGGCCCGGACGCTCACACGCGCTTTCACCCCGGTGACCGCGACCAGCAGCGCACCGGCCAGCGACAGCGCCGCCGTGACGACCGCGGCCGTGTCCCAGCCGGCGACGAGCGCACCGAGGTCGGCGTGGGCCGCGATGACCGCGACGACCGTGATGCCGAGCGCGGCACCGACGTAGCGGGCGGTGTTGTTCGCGCCGCTGCCGACGCTCGCCTTGCCCGCGGGCACGCTGGTCACGGCGATCTGCCCGAGCGCCGCGTTCAGCACGCCGCTGCCCACGCCGGCGACGAGCAGCCCCGGCAGCAGGTCCGCGGCGGACGTGGCGGTGTCGAGACCGGTCAGCATCAGCTGCCCGGCCGCGATCACGAGCAGGCTGGCCACGATCCGCGCTCGCGCCCCCAGCCCCGCCGGCAGTCTGCGGGCGAGCAGCGCCACGACCGCGCTGGTCGCCGACCACGCGAGCAGCAGCAACGCGGCGTCGAGCGTCGAGTAGTGGAAGGCGCGCTGGAAGAACGTGGGCGTGAACGACATCAGCGCGATGATGCCCGCGCCGGTGGCGGTGCCCGCCACGATCGACGCGACGAACTCCGGGCGGCGGAACAACGCGAGGTCCAGCATGGGCGCACGCACGCGCCGCTCCCACCACGCGAACGCCACGAGCAACGCGACGGCGCCCACGAACAACACGGTCACGACCGGCCGGCCCCAGTCCTGGCGGCCCTCGACGAGCCCGGCGAGCAACGCCACCAGCCCGGTGCCGAGCAGCGCCGCGCCCAGGACGTCGACGGGCCGGGGCCGCTCGGCCCGCTGCTCGCTCAACACGACCCGGGCCACCACCGCGAGGACCACGGTCAACCCAGCCAGCAGCCAGTACCCGGCACGCCACGACCCGGCGGCCGCCAGCAGTCCGATCACGACCGGTCCGGCCGCGATGCCCGCGCCCACGCTCGCGCCCCACACCCCGGTGGCGTGCGCGCGCCGCGGCCCGGCCGGGAACTCGGCGGCGATGCAGCCGAGGCTGCACGAGAGGACCGCGGCGCCGCCGATCCCCTGCCCGATCCGCGCGATCACGAGCACAAGCGTGTTCGGGGCGACGGCGGCCAGCACCGACGTCAGCGCGAGCAGCCCCGCACCGGCGACGAACACCCTGCGCCGACCGTGGTCGTCGGCCACGGCACCCGACACGAGCAGTGCGACCGCGAGCCCGACGGACATGGAGCTGAGGATCCACGCCTGCCCGCCCGGCCCGCTGCCGAGGGCGTCGGCGGTGATCGTGAGCGACGCCAGCGGCGTCGTGAACGCGACGAGCACGAGGAATGTCCCACCCGCGGCGACGGCCAAAGTCCGGTTCACGACCACTCCCATCGGTTCAGTGACCGAACTGTAGCCCACATGGTTCGGTGAATGAACTGATAGTCTCGTCACGTGGGACTAGGGAAGAACTACGACGGCCAGGACTGCTCGCTCGCCCGCGCACTGGAGATCGTCGGCGAACGCTGGACGATGCTCGTACTGCGCGACTGCTTCTTCGGCGTCCGCCGGTTCACCGACCTGCAGGCACACCTGGACGTCCCCCGCGCGGTCCTCACCGAGCGCCTGACCCGCCTGGTCGACGAGGGCATCCTCGAACGAACCGAGTACCAGCGCGGCCGCCACGAGTACCGGCTCACCCAGCGCGGCCTGGACCTGTGGCCGGCACTGTTCGCGCTCTCCCAATGGGGCGAGGAACACCGCGCCCCGAACGGCCGCCGCCGGATCTTCACCCACGCGGCCTGCGGCACCACCCTCGAACCAACCGGCCTCTGCCCTGCCTGCGGCACGGTCCCCCCACCGACCGACATCGACATGACCCCGGGCCCGGGCATGCGACCCCTCCGCGATGACCCGGTGAGCGTGGCGCTGCGGTCCCGCCACCGCCTGCTGACCCCACTCTGACGCACCAAGGCGGCAAGCCACGGCCACCACGGGGATCGCGACAATCCCTCCGTGACGGCACCGCGATCGCACCAATGCCCGACACAACGCAGGCGGCAGGTCACCGAAAAACCGTCCGCGCAACAACCTCACCAATACGGCACTGGAGTCGCTCCCACGCGTCCTGACCCGGCCCGACAGATCGGCGGGGCAGGCCCAGACACAACCGGCGCACGCCAACCGCGCCGACATGGCACCCGTCCCACCATCGCCTGCCACCCGACCCGTGAAGATCACGGCGACGAGCACACCGGCATCGCGATCCCACCACTGCCCGGCCATCTCGCCCCTGACGCATCCCGGCGGCAAGCCACCGGACGGGCCGGGGCTGGCATGACGGGCGATCTCACTACCGCACCCTGAGCCCAGCCTGGCAAATCACCGCGGCAAGCTGTCGGTCAGAACCGGCCACCCCCGGGCAGGGCAACCTCCATCCCGCTCACCCAGCAATGACAAATCGAGGCCGCGAATCGCAGGCAGGTTCGCCCATCATCCATGCGGCGGCAACCCCGAGGGGCCGAATCTCGTTCAGCGACACAGGCACGGAAGCCGTGGATCACCCGAGACAGCCGGTGGGTTGCGGGCCAACGCCACCGCGAGCACGAAACAAAAGATGAATTTCCGTCCACTATGGACGGGAGTCACCGGGCACCCTGGGAGACGCGAAAGCGGGCGTCTTCCAGGGCGTCCGAGTCGAAGGTGATGTCACCTGGCGCCGAGCGGTGCGCACTGCCCGGCGCTGTGGCGTTCGATCGTGGTGCGGCCGTGTACGGCGGTGAGGAACTCCCGTCCCCGGTCCTCCGCGATGGCGCGCAGTTCCGGCATGAGGGGGTTGTCGACCACGACGGTGCGGTTCGAGCGGAACTCGTAGGCTCGGATGGGGGTGGTGAGGCTGAGGTTCACCACGGTATGGGGCCAGCCCCGTTGAATGGGGAGCACGTCACCGCGGTGTTGGAGCGCCTCGAATTCCAGGTTCTCGCCGAACAATGTCAGCGCGCCCTCGTCACCGCATTCGTAGACGAGCACGATCACGTCCGTCTCCTCGTGGCGGTGCGGGTTCGCGATGAACCCGCCCGGCACGTCGAGACCACCGGCACACACCTGGATACCTGGCGCGTTGCCGTTCTCCCGGCCGTCGACCAACGGCCTGATCCGGTGCCCCTGCGGGGTGCGCACCGGATCGACCGACTCGAAGGGGATGGCGGTCGGAGGCTTCGTCAGCATGGGCATTCCTCTCGTCGGGGGGCGCCCCGGTGCCCAAAGCTTGGGGCTCCTGTCCAGCCTTGGGAAGAGAATGTGATGTGACGAAGTAGACATGTTCACGAACCTTCATCCGCCCCGGCAAATGTCCCCTGAATAGCCCCTTCACCTGCATTTACGGGGTGGTTCGGCAAATGCCGGGAATCCCTCCGGAGGTGGAGCGGGCCGGTACTCCGGAGGGAAGTGCGGACCCGCGCGGGACGGCACAGTCGCGGCATGGACCTCGTACGGAGCGCGGCCGTCGCCGCCAGCGCCGCCACCGCCGGACTGGGCATCACGTGGCCGGCGACCGGCGCCGGCAACCCGCTCGACCACCCCGGCCGCCCCTTCAGCTCCGCGCTGGCGGACTACCCGGACGGCTGGGCGAACTGGCTTTTCCTCACCGGCGCGCTGGTCGCGCTGACCGCCGCGCTGTGGCCACGGCGCGCCGTGGTGGTGGCCGCGGTCGTCGCCCTGCTCTGCCTCATGGACGCGTCGACCCTGATGGCGGCCGGCTACCTGCCCGCGGTGCTCGTCGGCTCGCTGTTCGGGCTCGGCGAAGCCAAAATGTCGCTGCTCTTCTCCCCCGGCCTGCTGGTGCAACTGCTGCTGCTCACGTCGGTGGCCGCGTTCGGCGCGCTCCTGGCCCGGCGGGTCACCGTGTCCGACGACCTCGCGCGTGCGACGGCCCGCACCCGGCGGTGGACGCGGATCGCCGTCGAGGCGCCGCTCGTGTACGCGCTCACCCGGGTCCTGATGTTCTTCCACGTCCCCGGTTTCGACATGTTCCCGTTCGGCTCCGCGGTCCTCTGGGCGGGCTTGGGGCTCGCGGTGTCGGCGAGTCTCGGCGCCTGGCTGACGTGCGGGCTCGTCCGCCCGTGGGGCGAGGTGTTCCCGCGCTGGCTGCCGTGGCTGCGCGGCAGGCGCGTGCCGATCCGGCTGGCCGTCGTGCCGGGCCTGCTCGTGGCGGTGATGGTGCTGACCGCGTCCAAGGACCTGTTCCTGTCGCTGGGCGACGGCGGCCTCGACGCGCTCACCGAGTGGCCGCTCGTCGCGCTGCCCGGCTTCCTGTGGCCGCTGTGGGCGTTCGCGCTCGCGATGGCCACCGCGAACTACGGAATTCGGCGGGCACTCGCGGAAGCGAAAATTTCGAAACGGCACGACGCGCCAGAAATGGTGTACCTTCCGAGCACGGGCACACAATCTCCGAAAATTTCCGGAAATTGAGACAGTTCTCCGAGGAGTTCCCGTGAGAAGGATCCTGAGCAGGCTCGGGGTCGCCCTCCTGCTGGCGGTGGCGCTGCTGGGCGCACCGACACCGGCGTCGGCGGCGAGCCTGGTCGAAGTCACCGGCTTCGGCACCAACCCGAGCAACCTGCGGATGCACCTCTACGTGCCCGACAACATCGGCACGCGGCCCGCCGTCGTGGTCGCCGTCCACTACTGCACCGGCTCCGGTCCCGCCTTCTACAGCGGCACCGAGTTCGCCCGGCTCGCCGACCAGTACAAGTTCATCGTCATCTACCCGTCGGCGACCCGCAGCGGCCAGTGCTTCGACGTGTGGAGCCAGGAGGCGCTGCGGCGGGGCGGCGGCAGCGACCCCGTGGGCATCGTGTCGATGGTGAACTACGTCCAGCAGCGGTACGGCACCGACCCGGCCCGCGTGTTCGTCACCGGCGCGTCGTCCGGCGCGATGATGACGAACGTTCTCCTCGGCGACTACCCCGACGTGTTCAAGGCGGGCGCGGCGTTCATGGGCGTGCCGTTCGGGTGCTTCGCCACCACGCCGCCGAACACGTGGAACAGCGAGTGCGCGAACGGCCAGGTGACCAAGACCCCGCAGCAGTGGGGCGACCTGGTCCGCGGCGCCTACCCCGGCTACACCGGCGCGCGGCCACGCATGCAGGTGTGGCACGGCACCGAGGACGCGACGCTGCGGTACCCGAACTTCGGTGAGGAGATCAAGCAGTGGACCAACGTGCTGGGGGTGAGCCAGACCCCGGCGTACACCGACAGCCCGCAGTCGGGCTGGACCCGCACCCGGTACGGCGGCACCGGCACGACGGCGCCGGTCGAGGCGATCAGCGTGCAGGGCACCGGGCACAACCTGCCGCTGGGCGGTATGGCGGCGATGGCGCTCGCGTTCTTCGGCATCACCGGCGGCACCGAACCGCCGCCCCCGCCACCGCCGCCGGGTCCCTGCCGCGTCGACTACGCGGTGAACGCGTGGAACACCGGCCTGACCGCCGCGATCACCATCACGAACACCGGCACCGCCCCGGTCGGCAACTGGTCGCTGGCGTTCACGCTGCCGGGCGGGCAGACCATCACCGCGGGCTGGAACGCCACGTTCAGCCCGGCGAGCGGCCAGGTCACGGCCCGGCCGATGAGCTACAACGCGACGATCGCCCCGTCGGCGTCGGTGGGCATCGGCTTCCAGGCGACGCACACCGGCAACACCGCGGAGCCGACGGCGTTCACGCTCAACGGGAACCCCTGCACGGTGACATGAGTCCGGATCTGGCAGGAGGGTGACGGCTCGGTGCTGGAGACCACGAGACGGCACGACCAGCGGATCGACGCCGTGGACTCCGGTGCCCTGCCGGCACCATCGACGCGCGCGGTCACACCCGAGCCGCGACCCGACCCTGTGCTGACCGGCGCTCCCGGGCCGTCGGTCTCGTCCTCGGTGAGCAGGCGGCGGGCGATGGTCTGGACGGCGGCGCGCAGGTCGGTGCCGGGTGGGCGGCCGATGTCCTGCTCAACGCGTTCCTCCAGCCACGCCGCCCACGCGCCGCGGATCAGCTCGGCCTCGGTGCGGCCGGCCGCGGTGTGCGTGTAGCCCCAGCCGTCGCGGGTCAGGTAGCCCTCGTCGGTGACCCGGTCGAACACCGGCCGCAGCACCTCGGCGGGCAGGCGGCGGCGCGCGGCGATCGCGTGCAGGTCGGCGGTGCCCGTGGTGCGCGCGGCGAGTTCCACCTGGATCACCGCCCACGCGGCGGCCACGTCCAGGCGCGTGCCGGAGCCTGCGATGATGCGCCGCAGCGTGTCCGCCTCGGTGCCGCGGATGATCCGGCCGACGGCGGACTCGAGCTGGCACCGCGAGTCCGACGACGTCGGCGACGCGAACCCCTCGCCGAGGTCGGTCGAGCCGATGCGGGCGCTGTCGCGCAGCCGGACCTGTTTGAGGAACAGCGAGACGACGAACCCGGCGAGCGCGACCGGCACGGTCCACAGGAACACGGTCCGCAGCGCGTCGGCGTACGCGTGGATGATCGGGTCGGCCGCGGCGGCCGGGAGCGCGTGCAGGCCCTGCGGGCTCTGCGCGGCTGCGGTGACCGTGGCCGGGTCGGCGACGCCGGTGCGCACGGCCGCCGCGACCCCGGCGGTGAGGTCGGTGGTGAGCGCGTTCGAGTAGATCGTGCCGAACACGGCGGTGCCGAACGCGCCGCCGAGCGTGCGGAAGAACGTGACGCCGGAGGTCGCGGTGCCGAGGTCGGCGTAGTCGACGGTGTTCTGCACGGCGATCGTCAGCACCTGCATGCACAACCCGATGCCCGCGCCGAGCACGAACATGTACAGCGACACCAGCCACGCGCTCGTGCCGGGACCCATGCGGGACAGCAGGAACAGCCCGAACGCGGTGACGAGCGAGCCGGCGATCGGCAAGATCCGGTACCGGCCCGTCTTGCTGACCACGTTGCCGCTGAAGATCGACGCGCACAGCAGCCCGGCGACCATCGGCAGCGTCCGCACGCCCGCGAAGGTGGCCGAGTCGCCGTCGACGTACTGCAGGTACGCCGGCAGGAAGATCATCGCGCCGAGCATCGCGAACCCGACGATGAAGCTCAGCAGCGAGCACACGCCGAACACGGGGTTGCGGAACAACCGCATCGGCAGCATCGGCTCGGCGGCGCGGGTCTCCGCCCAGCAGAACAGGCCGAGCGCGACCACGCCGCCCGCGAACAACCCGATGATCACCGGGGAGCCCCACGCGTACTCGGTGCCGCCCCAGCTGGTCGCGAGCACGAGCGCGCTGGACCCGGCCGCGACGAGCCCGATGCCCAGGTAGTCCACGACCGCGCGGCCGGCCGCCTTGACGACGGGAATGGTCCGCGCGGCGGCGAACACGACGACGATCGCGATCGGCACGTTGACGTAGAACGCCCACCGCCACGACAGGTGGTCGGTGAACAGCCCGCCGAGCAGCGGCCCCACCACGGTCGACACGCCGAAGACGGCACCGATCGCGCCCTGGTACTTGCCCCGCTCCCGCAGCGGGATGACGTCGGCGATCAGCGCCATGGCGGTCACCATGAGCCCGCCCGCGCCGATCCCCTGCACGGCCCGCCACGCGACGAGCAACGTCATGGAGGTGGCCGTGCCGCACAGGAACGAGCCGGTGATGAAGACGATCGTCGAGACCTGGAAGACCAGCTTGCGCCCGAACAGGTCACCGAACTTGCCCGCGAGCGCGGTCGCGACGGTCTCGGCGAGCAGGTAGGCGGTCGCCACCCACGACATGTGCGCGGCCCCGCCGAGGTCGGCGACGATGGTGGGCAGCGCGGTGCCGACGATCGTCTGGTCGAGCGCCGCGAGCAGCATCCCGAGCACGATCGTCACGAAGACGATGTTGCGGCGCCGCCCGTCCAGCACGGGCGGTGCGACGTCGACCGCCTCCTTCGTGGTCGTCACCAGGTCACGATCACACGGTGCCCGCGTCGCCGCACCTCGAGCGCGGGCATACGGTGGCAACCATGAACGCGACACCGTGGGAGCCGCCACTGGCGGGCACCGAGGCCGAGCACCTGCTCGGCGCTCTGGACCGCCTCCGCACGACCTTCCGCTGGAAGGCGGACGACCTGGACGCGGCCGGTCTCGCTGTGCGCGTCGGCGCGTCCAGCCTCACGCTCGGCGGGCTGCTCAAGCACCTGGCCGTGGTCGAGGACTACACGTTCACGTGGAAGATGTCGGGCGAGCAGCTCGGCGGGCCGTGGCCACCGTGGGAGACCTGGCAGGGGTGGCACTGGCCGTTCACGTCGGCGGGCGAGGACACCCCGGAGCAGCTGTACGCGTACTGGGACGACGCGGTGGAACGGTCCCGGGCGAAGCTCGCCACCGCCCTGACGTCGGGCGGGCTGGACCAGCCGGTCCACGCCCAGGACGACGACGGCAACCACGCCAGCCTGCGGCGACTGGTGTGCGACATGCTGGAGGAGTACGGGCGGCACACCGGCCACGCGGACCTCCTGCGTGAAGCCGTGGACGGCCGCGTCGGCGAGGACCCGCCACCCGGCTGGCAACCGAAGTCCGGTCGTCACGCCTAGCTTCGCTCGCGGGCACTGCGCGCGGGGGCGGACGCGCAGCCTCCGGGATGCGCGCGACCACGTTCTGCCCGAGCCGCGCCGTCAGCGCGGGGTGGCGATGATCCGCGCACCTCGGCTCGGGATCAGCGTGATGTTGCGTGGCTTGGCGAACTCCGGGGCGGCGCGCTCCGGGCGCACGTCGTAGCGGGTCAGCGCTGCCCGCAGGGTGGCCACCATCTCCTTCAACGAGAACCCGGCCCCCAGGCACCGCCGGACGCCGCCGCCGAAGGGGATCCACGTGCCCAGCGGCAGCGGCTTCCCCAGGAACCGTTCCGGGCGGAACTCGCCCGGGGCGTCGTGGAACTCCGGGTCCTCGTGTGCCAGCGTGGTGTTGGCCGCGACGATGACGCCCGCGGGCAGCCGGTAGCCGGCGATGTGCGTCGGCTCGGTGAGGACCCTCGGCACGTTCTGGATGATCGGGTGCCGCCGCAGCGCCTCCTTGGCCACCGCCTCCAGGTAGTCGCCGTCGTCGGCGTCGGCGGCGGCCTGGGCGCGGCGCAGCACGTCCGGGTTGCGGGACAGGTCGTGGAAGGACCAGGCGAGCGCGGTCGCCGTCGTCTCGTGGCCCGCCAGCAGCAGCGTGATCATCTGGTCGCGCAGCTCCGCGTCCGTGAGGTCGGTGCCCGGCACGCTCAGCAGCCGGGACAGCACGTCGCCCCGCGCGGCGACGTCCGGGGCGGTGCGCCGTTCGGCGATCTCCGCGTACAGCAGGCGGTCGACCTCGCGGAGGTTGTCGGCGCCGCGCCGCCACGGGGGCAGCCGGGTCAGCGCCGGGTAGCTCCACCCGAGCGCGGTGATCGGGCCCATGTCCGTCAGCGTGCGGATCCGCGGCCGCAGCGCGGTCAGCCGCGGGCCGTCGGACATCCCGAACACCACCCGCAGGATGATCTCCAGCGTCACGTCGTTCATGGCCTCGTGCACGCCGAACGCGCGCCCGGCGGGCCACGACTCGACGTTCCGGGCGGCCAGTTCGGCCATCATGTCGCCGTACCCGCGCAGCGCGGCACCGTTGAACGCCGGCATGAGCAGCTTGCGGACCCGCAGGTGCTCGTCCTCGTCGGTGATCATCACCGAGTGCGGGCCCATCACCGGGCGGAGGATCTCGTTGCCCTCACCGGCGTGGAACACCGCGGGCGTGCCCGCGAACACCTCGCGGATGTGCTCGGGACGGCACAGCGTGACCACCGTCTTCCCGCCGAGCAGCCGGACCGTGAACACATCCCCGTGACGGCGCCGGAAACGGCGCAGCAGGTGCGGCCGGACCGTCATGAACAACGCCGTCTGGATCGGGGCCGGCATCCGTGAGCCGGGCGGGATGGCCGTGACCTGCGTCGACTCGAGCGTCGCCATGTCCAAGGTATACGGTCCGGAATCGGTGCGTCACAAGGTGATCCCACTCCGGTGCAAGTGCCGTGCGAGCGACCCGGCGCAATTACCGGGCAGTGGTTTCGTGCCTGTTTACTCCACGGACAACGGTGTTGTTCGAATTCGCGCCAGTGAATGGAATGCACATGTTAGAGGGGCGTGTACGCGACGTGATCGCGTCGGTGTTGTCGATGTCGCCTGGTGAGCTGCCTGCCCGGCTGTCGCCCGAGACGGTGCCCGGCTGGAGTTCGCTGCGCCAGGTGCAGCTCGCGCTGGCGCTCGAGCAGGAGTTCGGTGTGGAGGTCGACCCGAACGTCATCCCGGACCTGGTGTCCGAGGCGGCGATCGTGGACTACGTGCGGGAGGTGGCCGCGTGACCGGCACGCACGTGCCGCACCTGCGCACGGTGCACGACGTGATCGCCCACCGCGCCCACGAGCGGCCCGACCACGTCGCCGTGATCTGCGAGGACCGCATGGTCACCTACGGCGGCCTGCACCGTTCCAGCACCAGGACCGCGAACGCCATGCACCGGTCCGGTGTGGAGGCCGGCGACCGGGTCGCGTACCTCGGCAAGGAGTCCGAGCAGTACTACGACATCCTCTTCGCCGCCGCGAAGGCGGGCGCGGTGCTGGTGCCGGTCAACTGGCGCCTCACCCCCGCCGAGATCCACCACATCCTGCTCGACTCGGGCACCACGCTCCTGTTCGCCGACGAGGAGTTCCTCGACGTCACCGCGAAGCTGAAGGCCGACCTGCCGCGGCTGCGGCGGATCGTGCCCATCCCCGCGCTCGCCGACTGGCGCGGCACCGACGACACCGACCTCGCACCGGCGTTCGGCGAGGACCACCCGCTCGCGCAGGTGTACACGAGCGGCACCACCGGCAACCCGAAGGGCGTGGTGCTGGCGCACCGCAGCTTCTTCGCCGTGAAGGACGCGCTGGTGTCCGCCGGGCTGGACTGGATCGACTGGCGCCCCGGCGACGTGAGCCTCATCGGCATCCCCGGCTTCCACATCGGCGGCCTGTGGTGGGCGATCCAGGGATTCAGCGCGGGCATCACGATGGTGTCGGTGCCGGTGTTCGCCGGGCACCAGGTCGTGCGCCGCATCCGCGACCTCGGCGTCACCACCGCGTGCATGGTGCCCGCGCAGATGCAGATGATGCTCGCGCCGCCGCGCCCCCGCCGCACGGACTTCGCGTCCCTGCGCAAGATCGTCTACGGCGGGTCCCCCATCTCCGAGGCGCTGCTCGAACGCTGCATCCGGACGTTCGACTGCGACTTCGCCCAGATCTACGGCCTGTCCGAGAGCGGGAACACGGCCGTGTGCCTGCCACCGTCCGAGCACGTGCCCGGCGGGCCGCGCATGCAGGCGGCGGGCCACCCCTACCCGGGGGTCGACGTCAAGATCGTCGACGAGGACGGCGCGCCGCTGCCTGCCGGGCAGGTCGGCGAGGTGTGCCTGCGGACCCCGGCCGCGATGCTCGGGTACTGGGGCCTGCCGGACGCGACCGCCGCGACGCTCGTCGACGGCTGGCTGCACACCGGTGACGCTGGCTACCTCGACGACGACGGGTTCCTGTTCATCCGCGACCGCATCAAGGACACCATCATCGTCGCGGGCGAGAACGTGTACCCGGCGGAGATCGAGAACGCCGTCGCCGCGCACCCGGCCGTGCTGGAGGCCGCCGCGGTCGGCGTGCCGCACGAGCACTGGGGCGAGGTCGTGCACTGCTTCGTGGTGCCACGGCAGGGCGAGACCCTGACGACCCGCCAGCTGGTCGCGTTCCTCCGCGGCCGCATCGCCGACTTCAAGATCCCCTCCGGCTTCGAGCTCGTCGGCGCGCTCCCCCGCAACCCCAGCGGCAAGATCCTGCGGCGCGAGCTGCGGGAACGGTTCTGGCAGCACCTCGACCGCCGCGTGGCATAGCGGCACCCCCGACCACCCCTCACGAACAGGCGGAACCCATGCGAATCACCCTGCGGCACAACAGCGACCGGCTCGCGTTACTCACCGGAAGGCCGAAGCTGCTGTCCCTCCGTTACTCGGCCGACCCGGCCATCGTCTCGCGGGCGCTGCCGCGCCGCGCCGACGACGAACGCAAGACCGTGCTCCTGCTGGGCGGCAACGGGTTCGTCGGCATCCACTTCCTGCACGACCTGCTCGACGACGAGCGGGTGGAGAAGGTGTACGCGCTGGTCCGTCCGAAGGGGACGAACTCCGGCGCGGCCCGCATCGCCCGGCAGGCGCGCAAGTACAAGATGGCGCTGCCGGAGTCGGACAAGCTGGTGGTGCTCGAGGGCAGCTACCTCGACCCGTCGTTCGGCCAGGACGAGGCGACCTACGAGGAACTCCTGTCGCAGGTGGACGTCGTGATCGACGCGGCGGGCGGCACCACGCACGAGTACCCGTACTCCCGGTACCGCCGCGAGAAGGTCCTGCCGACGCTCACCCTCGCCGAGTTCTGCCTCACCCGCAGGTACAAGACGCTGCACGTGATCGGCTCGGTCGGCAGCGAGGTCTACACGAAGCTGCGTGACTTCTACCGGCCGAGCTTCTTCTTCTGCGGCTACAGCAAGATGAAGTTCATCGTGAAGCACCTGTCGCTGGCGATGAACCGCGCGGGCGTGCCGATCCACGTGTACCAGGCGCCGTTCGCGCTCGGCGGGCCCGGCACCCGGTTCAAGGACCCGGGCATGGAGTACTCGTTCTGGAACATGGTCTGGCACATGGTGCAGCAGGGCAAGACCTACCAGTTCGGCGGCACCAACCCGATGGTGGCCGGGGATGTGCTGGCCAGGGCGGTGCTGAACAACGCGCTGTCGCCCGCGCCGCGGCCGATCAGCTACCCCGTGACGCCGGTGACGAACGAGCAGCTCGCCGAGCGGCTCGGGCTGGAGCTGGTGCCGTACAAGGAGTTCCGCCGCGGGCTCGTGCGGGCGAACCGCTTCCGGCTCGGCGAGGTCAAGTGGCGCGACCCGATCTCCAGCGCGCGCCGCGAGTGGCAGCGCGCGAGCTTCGTGCGCTCGCTGTTCCCCCGCTGCCTGCCCACGCTGCTGACCGACATCGACAAGGCCGCGCAGGCCCCGGCCGTGCCGCTGCACGCCGGCATCCCGGCCATCGACGTGCTCGAGGCGAACGCCAGGAACATCCGCAAGATCGCGAAGGACCTGCCGGTCCGCGCGCCGGAGGAGCAGGTGGCCGCACCGAAGGCCGCTGCCTGAGACACCACGGGACGGGGTGCGAGATGAATACACGAGACAGCGACGAGTTCGTGCCGGTCATCGACCTGTCCACTCGGGACACCGAGGAGGGCAGGGCGGCCATCGCCGCCGCGATCGGCAAGGCGTGCGAGACGTCCGGGTTCTTCACCGTGACCGGCCACGGGGTGGCGCCCGAGCTGGTCAACCGCATGTACGCGACCACGAAGGGCTTCTTCACCAGCCCCGAGGAGGAGAAGGACCGCAGCCTCAACCAGGGTTCCGGCGTGTCGGGCCTGCGCCGGGTCGGCGGCCCGTACGAGGCGTTCGCCGCGCACGTGACCGGTGACCTGCCCGAGGAGGAGCGCGCCGCGCTCGGCGACCACCCCGCGACGTGGAAGGCCGCGAACATCTGGCCGGACGAGGACTTCAAGGCGACCTGGTACGACTACATCGCGGCGATGACCGACCTGTCGGCGGACATCATGCGGCTGTTCGCGCTGGCGCTGGGCCTGCCGGAGCGGTTCTTCGACGACAAGTTCGACAACCACGTGTCGCTGATCCTCGCGAACTACTACTACGCCGAGCCCGACCCCGAGGCGCTGCGGCGGGAGAAGCACACCGACTGGGGCAGCCTGACCGTCCTGTACATCGAGGACGAGCTGGGCGGCCTGCAGGTGCAGCGCGGCGACGACTGGCTGGACGTGCCGTCGATCCCGGGCAGCTTCGTGGTGAACATCGGCGACCTGATGGCGTTCTGGACCGGTGGCCGCTGGGCGTCGACCGTGCACCGCGTGGTCACGCCGCCCGACGCCGCGCTGCGGTCGCGGATCTCGATCCCGTTCTTCTACCTGCCCAACCACGACGCCACGATCGAGCCCATGCGGCCGCTGGCCGAGGCGAGTGCCGAGTCGGACCTGGAGCGGGTCACGGTCGGCGAGTGGTTCTCGCACAAGATGCAGACCGTGTACAAGGCAGCTGCCTGAGAAGAGGTGTGCCATGCGGCTGGAGACGCGCGACCTCCGGTGGGGCGAGACGTGGCGGGCGGCGCGGCTGCTGGCGCACGCCTACCGGGACGGCACGATCTGGGCGGCGGCGGGTGACGTCGCCCGGTGGCGCAAGCAGGCCGGGCTGACGCTGCTGTACCTGGCGGAGCTCGTGATCTGCCGGTGGGAGAAGGGGTTCACGCTCGTCGCGGTCCGCGGTGACCGGCTCGACGGGGTGATGATCTCCTACACCCACGGGGAACGGCCCACCCCGTGGTGGGGCTGGCTGCTGCGGTCGTTCGCGTGCGTGTTCGCCGGGCCGGTCGCCGTGGCCCGCCTCGTGCGGGTCTCGAACGACCTGGAACGGATGAAGCCGAAGGAGCCGCACGTGTGGTACGCGGTGCTGGGCAGGCGGGACGACGCCCCGGGTGTCGGGTACGCGCTGCTGCGCGCGGGCCAGGCACGGGCGGACGCGCTCGGCCTGCCGGGCTACCTCGAGACCTCGGCCGGCGAGGAGCAGGTGCGGATCAACGAGATGCTGGGCTGGGAGCTGCGCGACGAGTACGTGCTGCGGACCGGCGCGGTCGTCCGCACGATGTGGCGGGACTGCCCGGTGAAGGTCGGCTCATGACCACCGCGCTGTCGCTGGACGGGATCTACCTGATCCCGCCCGAGCACCACGTGCCGGACACCGACCGGGCCGCGGCCGCGCAGCTGCTCGGCTGCGACGACCGGACGCTCGACACGCTGGTCCACAGTGGGCTGACCGTGCGGGACGACCGGTTCGACGGCCGTGACCTGTTCAACCTCGCGCTGCACTCCGGCACCGGGCGGACGGTGCCGGAGCAGGCGTTCGCGTTCTCGCTGCGGTGGATGCGCGGCTCGGCCGAGTCGCTGCTCGCCCCGCGCACGCTGTCGTTCACCCTCACCGCGAAGTGCGCGTGCGCGGACGTGGTGCTGGCGGTGCCGCGACCGGACGTGTACGGCGGCGCGGTCACCCCGCCGCCGGAGGCGGACGAGGTCGCGGCGACCACGGTCACCGCGACCATCCGCACCGAGGGCAGGGCGGTGCCGCTGCGGTCACCGGTGCTGCGCGGGCTGGTCGAGGAGTTCGCCGCGCTGGGCGTGCGGTGGGTGAGGCTGCCCGACGCGCTGCGCGAGGACGAGTCGCTGGTGACCACGCACCGGGTGGCGACGTGCGAGTCGGCGAGCCGGTGGCTGGCGCGCCGCTGCCGCGCGGCCGGGTACGCGGCGACCACCAGGATCGGCTGGGTCGTCGGCATGCTCGACCTGGTGCACGCGTGGGTGGAGGTCACCGACGACGACGGCGAGACCAAGGTCGTCGACCCGATCTTCTCCGGGTTCGCCGCGGGCGTGCCGGGCGCGAACCCGCTGCTGACCGACCCGGCGGTCGCGCTGCGCACGAACCGGCTCGTGCCGACGGCGTTCGAGGTCGGTGCGAGGGTGGCGCGCCACGATTGCGACGTGGCCCCCACCGTCCGGATCAACCCCGTCAAGGAGGCGTCATGAGCGTCCCCGCATTCATCACCGACTTCCTGTACGCGAAGTGCCCCGACGCCGGGCCCATCGGCGAGGACGAGGACCTGGTGCTCACCGGTGTGCTCAACTCGATGCACTTCGTGGAGCTGCTGTACCTGATCGAGTCCGAGCTGGGCACCGAGATCTCCATGGACGACGTGTCCAGTGAGGACTTCCGCACGATCGCCAGGATCCGCGACCGGTTCTTCCCGGCGCTGCCCGAGGCCGCCTGACATGTCCGCGCTCGACGACGCGCTGGCGCGGGCACGGGCCCGGTTCGTCGCGGACAACCCGGCGAGCCGGGCCGCGCACGAGCGGGCGGCCGCGCACCTGCCGGGCGGCAACACGCGGACCACGCTGTTCTACCCGCCGTTCCCGCTCACCATGGCCCGCGCCGAGGGTTCCCGCCTGACCGACCTGGACGGGCACACGTACGTCGACCTGCTCGGCGACTACACGGCCGGCCTGTACGGGCACGACCACCCGGTGATCCGCAAGGCCGTCGAGGGCGCGCTCGACCGCGGGTGGAACTACGGCGCGCACAACACGGACGAGGCGCTGCTCGCGGGTGTGCTGTGCGAACGCTTCCCGAGCCTGGAGCTGGTGCGGTTCACCAACTCCGGCACCGAGGCGAACCTGCTGGCCCTCGCGACCGCGACCACCTACACCGGCCGCGACACGATCCTCGTGTTCACCGGCGCCTACCACGGTTCCGTGCTGTCCTTCGGCGACAGGGACTTCCCCCTGAACGTGCCGCACCGGTTCGTGGTCGCCGAGTACAACGACCTCGCCGACACGACGGCCGTGCTCGACCGGTATGCGGACGACCTGGCCGCGATCCTGGTCGAACCGGTGCTGGGCAGCGGCGGCTGCCTGCCGGCCGACCCGGCGTTCCTCGCGTTCCTGCGCCGCCGCGCCGACGAGACGGGCGCGCTGCTGGTCTTCGACGAGGTGATGACGTCCCGGATGTCGGGCGGCGGCATGCAGGAGCTGCTCGGGATCACCCCGGACCTGACCACGCTCGGCAAGTACACGGGCGGGGGCATGACGTTCGGCGCGTTCGGCGGCCGTGCGGACGTGATGGCGATGTACGACCCGCGCAGGCCCGGGTACGTGGCGCACGCCGGGACGTTCAACAACAACGTGCTCAGCATGGCCGCCGGGTACGCGGGGCTCACGCAGCTGTTCCCGCCGCCCGCCGCCCGCGAGCTGTTCGACCGCGGCGAACGCCTGCGCGCCAGGCTGAACGAGATCGCCGAGGGCACCCCGATGACGTGGACCGGCATGGGCAGCATGCTCACCGTCCACTTCGGAACCGGCGAGATCCGCACGCCACGCGACATGCGGCCCGCGCCCGAGTACCGGGAGCTGTTCCACCTGGAGATGCTGGCGCGTGGTTTCCACCTGGCGCGCCGCGGCATGATCGCGCTGAGCCTGGCGGTCAGCAACGAGGAGTGCGACGCGTTCTGCGCGGCGGTCGCCGACTTCACCGCCCATTGGAACGTATAGCGCACCCCCGGTCTTGCGGCAAGACCCCGTCCCCGGCGAACAATCGGCGCCCACAGCCGAGTTCGAGGGGGTTCCCATGCGTGTACTGCTGTCCACGATCGGGTCACGGGGTGACGTCCAGCCGTTGGTGGCGCTCGGGGTCCGGCTGCGGGAGCTGGGGCACGAGGCCAGGCTGTGCGCGCCGCCGGACTTCCGGGCGTTCGCCGGGGAGCACGGCCTGCCGTTCGTGCCGGTCGGGCCGGAGCTGCGGACCGGGGCACGGGCCGTGGACCCGAGGACCGCGGTCGCCGACATGGTCGCCGGGCAGTTCGCGGCGCTGCGGACGGCCGCCGCGGACTGCGACGTGCTCGTCGGCTGCAACCAGTTGCAGGTCGCGGCGCCGTCGGTGGCCGAGTCGCTGGGCATCCGGTACGTCTTCGCCGACTACAGCCCGATCGCGTTCCCGTCGCCGCACCACCTGCCGCCCCGCCTGCCCGGGCAGCGGCCGGGCGAGGACCCCGCCACCGCGTGGGCGCACGAGGCGGAGCGCCGCACCGCCACGTTCGGGCCCGCGCTGAACGAGCACCGCGCCGCGGCGGGCCTGGACCCGGTCACCGACGTGCTCGCCCACATCCTCACCGACCGGCCGCTGCTGGCCGCCGACCCGGCGCTCGCGCCCGCGCCGCCCGATCTCGCGGCGACGCAGACCGGTGCCTGGCTGCTGCCCGACGACCGTCCGCTCGCGCCCGAAGTCTCCGCGTTCCTGGACGACGGCGAACCACCGGTCTACGTGGGGTTCGGCAGCACGCTCGCACCGAACACCACCGGCGCCGCGGCGGTCGGCGCGGTCAGGGCACTGGGCAGGCGCGCGATCGTGCTGCGCGGCTGGGGCGGCCTGGCCCCCGAACCGGCCCCGGACTGCCTGACCATCGCGGAGGCCAACCTCCCGGCGTTGTTCGGCCGGGTCGCCGCCGTCGTGCACCACGGCGGCGCGGGCACCACGACCGCGGCGGCCCTCGCCCGCGCACCGCAGGTGGTGGTCCCGCAGCACTACGACCAGCACTACTTCGCCGAACGCGTCACCGCACTGGGCATCGGCGCCACCGGGGAGCTCACCGAGGCGCTGGCGCGGGCGCTCGACCCGGCGGTGGCCGCCAGGGCACGCGCGTTCGAGGTGCGGACCGACGGGGCGCTGGTCGCGGCCGCGTCCGTCTCCGGTTGACCGGGCACCGGCCGCGGCGTGTACTCGGGGGCGTGACACCGTCCGGACGTGCGCTGCGGCTGACCGTCATCGTCGGCCTGCGCGACCAGTGGCAGCACCGGCCCGTGTACGCCGAGGTCGTGCGGCGCGCGCACCAGGCGGGGCTGGCAGGCGCCACCGTCGTGCCGGGCATCGAGGGGTACGGCGCGAACTCCCGGATCCACACCACGCACCTGTTCCGGCTCTCCGAGGACCGGTCGATGGTGGTCGTCATCGTCGACGCCGAGGAGAAGATCCGGGCGTTCCTGCCGCGACTGGACGAACTGGAGATCGACGGCCTCGTCATGCTCGACGAGGTGGAGGTCGTCCGCCACGCGCCGGGTATCGTCCGGAACCGAGCATGACCAGAACCGAACCGATCGATCCGGACGTCGACCTGCGGGTCCCGGCACACCGCCGGGAACTGGTCCGCGGGCATCTGCCGGTGCTCGGCGTGATCTCGCTCGGCGGTGGTCTCGGCGCGCTCGCCCGCTACGGCCTGGCCACCGCGCTGCCCGCGGCACCAGGCCACGTCCCGTGGGCCACGTTCCTCACCAACGTCAGCGGCTGCTTCCTCATCGGGGTGCTGATGGTGCTCGTCACCGAGGTGTGGACGGCGCACCGGCTGGTGCGGCCGTTCCTCGGCGTCGGGTTCCTCGGCGGGTTCACCACGTTCTCCACGTACGCCGTCGAGATCCACGGCCTGCTGCGGCCGGGGTCCGTCGGCGTCGCGTTCGCCTACCTGGTGGGCACGCTCGCCAGCGCGCTGCTCGCGGTGCTCGCCGCCGTGTGGCTCACGCGGCTGGCCGTCCGCGGCACGGGGGCGTGATGCGTGCGCTGCGGCTGACCGTGTTCGTCGGCGGGGACGACACCTGGCACCACCGGCCCGTCCACCACGAGATCGTGCGCCGGGCCCACGAAGCGGGCCTGGCGGGCGCCACCGTCATGCGCGGGTGCGAGGGCTACGGCGCGACGTCCGTGGTGCACACGGACCGGATCCTCAGCCTCACCGAGGACCTGCCCGTGGTCGTCCTCATCGTCGACGCCGAGGAACGGATCCGCGGGTTCCTGCCGCGGCTGGACGACCTCGTCACCGAGGGCATGGCCGTGGTCGACGAGGTCGAGGTGGTGCGCCGGTGACGGCCGTGCTCGTGTTCCTCGGCGCCGCGGTCGGGGCGCCGCTGCGGTACCTCACCGACCGGCTCGTCCAGTCCCGCCACGACAGCCTGTTCCCGTGGGGCACGTTGACGGTGAACGTGGTGGGCAGCCTCGTGCTCGGCGTGCTCGCCGGCGCGGGCGCCGCGGTCCCGCACGGGGTGCTCGCGCTGGCGGGTGTGGGGTTCTGCGGCGCGCTCACCACGTACAGCACGTTCAGCTACGAGACGCTGCGGCTGGCGGAGCAGCGGGCGTACTTCTACGCCGTGCTGAACGTGGTCGTGACGATCGTCGCCGGGCTCGGCGCCGCGTTCCTCGCGTACGGCACCACGTCCGCGCTGCTTGACTGACGGCGTGCAGTGGCTCACGAACACCAGGACGTCGTACGACGCGGTGGCGGCGGCGTACGCGTCGCGGCTGCGGGACAGCATGACCGAGCGGCCCTACATGCGCGGCATGGTGACGTTGTTCGCCGACCTGGTGCGCGCTGCGGGCGACGGCCCGGTGGTGGACGTGGGCTGCGGACCCGGCCACGTCACGCGGTTCCTGCACGACCTCGGCCTGGACGCGTTCGGCATCGACCTGTCGCCCGGCATGATCGAGGTGGCGCGCGACGACCACCCCGGCATCCGGTTCGAGGTGGGCTCGATGACCGACCTCCGCCTCCCCGGCGCGTCGGTCACGGGCCTCCTCGCGTGGTGGTCGCTGATCCACGTCCCCGACGACGAAGTGCCGGTGGCACTGGCACATTTCCACCGGGTCGTCCGGCCGGGCGGCGTGGTGATGGCCGGTTTCCACTCGGGCAACGGCACCACGCACAAGACGAACGGCTACGGCGGCCACGCGATGGACGTCCACATCCACCGCCGTCCGCCCGCGCGCATGGCGGCGTGGCTGAGCCAGGCGGGTTTCACGGTCGAGGCCATCACGACCCTCGACCCGACCGCACGCGTGCCGGGGGCCGTGCTGATCGCCCGCCAGTCCACTTGACACCCCGGGAGCGCGGCGCAGTAGTGTCCAGTTCGAGCGGGGCGTGTGGGAGCGCCGCGTTCGACAGGGGAACCGGGGAGGATCCATGTCCGAGCAGAGCGTGATGACCACGCCCATCTTCGACGAACTGGTCAACGAACTGGGCGGCCCGCCGCAGCGCGACACCGCGGCGCCCCAGCCGGAGAAGGACGCCGACCAGGCACGCGACGACCGCTGAGGCGGTGAACCGGACCGTCTGAAACGGTCCAGCGGTTGACAGTGCCCGTCGGCGGTTACCCGATGGGCATGCGCCCGACAGCCGGTAGATCGACAGTGATGACCACGCGGTTCATCGACCGGGAGCACGCGGGCAAGGAACTGGCCGGCAGGCTCGCCGCGCACGTCCGCACGGAGCGGCCGCTGGTGCTGGCGCTGCCCCGCGGCGGTGTGCCGGTCGCCGCGGAGATCGCCGCTGCCACGGGCGGCGACCTGGACATCGTCGTCGCGCGCAAGATCGGCGCGCCCGGCCAGCCGGAGTTCGGCGTCGGCGCGCTGGCCGAGGACGGCGAGCCGGTGCTGGACTGGGACACCCTGGCCGATCTCGGTGTCACGGACGACCAGCTGGCGGCCACGATCCGCGAGGAGCGCGCCGAGATCGCCCGCCGCCGCGACCGCTACCGGGACGGCAGACCGGCGCCGGCCGTGACCGGCCGCGAGGTGATCCTGGTCGACGACGGCCTGGCGACGGGCGTGACGGCACGTGCCGCCCTGTTGTGGTTGCGGGAACAGCGGCCGCGCCGGCTGGTGCTGGCCGCGCCCACGTGTGCCGGTCAGGCGGAACGCGAGCTGGCCGGGTACGTCGACGAGATCGTGTGCCTGCACGTGCCGCCGTACTTCTACGCGGTGGGCCAGGCCTACGCGGACTTCCGGCAGCTGACCGACGCGGACGTGCTCCGCATCCTCAACGCGACCCGCCGGTAGTGGCCTTGGAGCCCGGCACGACACCGAAGGCGGTGGTGACGAAGAAGACGCTGATGACGACGAGCAGGTGGTCCACGTGCATGCCGGGGGCGAGCACCTTGAGGGCAAGGTGGACGATCTCCCCCACGAGCAGGCGCGTGAACGCGACGTTGACCCAGGACATGACGCTCGATCCCCTCACGATCGGATTCCGAGCGACTACCCACAGGTCCGCACGGCAAAACCGCGGCCGGAGAGGATTCACCATGCCTGCGAAGCAGGAACTCCCCAGCACACTGCGCCGCTCACCGGAGAAGGCGCAACGCACGTGGAGCGAAGCACACGACTCGGCGGTGCAGACGTACGGCGAAGGCGAACGCGCCCACCGGACCGCGTTCTCGGCGCTGAAGCACTCGTTCGAGAAGGTCGGCGACCACTGGGAACCCAAGCCCCGCAAGGGTCCTTCCGACCGCCAGGCCGCCCGCCGGACGTCACGTCCCGGCCGGACCGCGGGTGGTGTGGACGCCAACGCCAGCAAGCGGCACCTGTACGAACTGGCGAAGAAGCTGGACATCCGGGGCCGCTCGACGATGTCGAAGCGTGAACTGGTGGTGGCGCTGCAGAAGGCCAACAACCGCGCCACGCGCGCAAAGTCCTGACGCGCCCGCCGCGTGCGGTGACGCCGCGCGGTACGGTCGCGTACCGGCGCTTCGACCGCACCGGTCTCGCGGCCGCACCGCCGCACTCGATGACGTTCGAGTCCGGTTACACGATCGAGACGTTCATCGAGCTGCCGTCGCCCAAGATCGTCTCCCGCGCGCTGCGGCCCGGCCCGTTCCGCACGGCGATCTGACCCGACGTCGGCCTGACAGCGCGTCACCCCGCCACCGGCGATCCGATCACCCGATCGGGTCGCCGGTGGCGTTTCGTGTCGATCTTGTGGGTTGTGCCCACCGCTGTCGGTGGTGTGTGTGAAGCTGTAGCCGCGTCGCACAGGTCACCGTGAAAAAAGTCGGTGTTCGATGAATCCGATCCGGGTGCCGGTGCGTCGGAGCCCGTGACAGTCCCGCGAGGGGGAAGCAGAACGATGTCCGAACGAGACGACCGCAGGGCGCAGCTGGAGGCGCGCAACGCCGCCATGCGCGAGAACGTCGCCGCGCTCATGAGCGACCTGCGGCGCCGCACAGCCGACCTCGCCGACGCGCAGGCCAGGGCGAACGCGGTCACCGGCAAGGCCACCTCGGAGGACGGGCTCGTCCGCGCCGAGGTGAACCCCGCCGGTGTGCTCACCAACATCGAGTTCTCCTGGGCCGCGTTCGACCGGCACACGCCGGAGAGCCTGGCCAAGGCCGTGGTGCAGACCGCGCAGGCGGCGGCCCGCTCGGCGCGCGAGCAGGTCGAGGGCGCGCTCGCGCCGCTCACGGAGGACACCCCGGACCTGTCCAACCTCTTCGAGGGCGCGCCGTCGTTCGCCGACCTGCTGCGCCCACCGGCCCCCGAGGACACGGCGGCCGACGACGACCGCTCGTCGCGTCCGCGGTCGCGCCGCGACGAGGACGACGACGAGAACGGCAGCAGCATCTACGGGAGGGACTAGGCGCCCATGCCTGACGGATTCAACGTCCAGACCGACCGGCTCCGGCGCGGGGCCGACGGCTTCGGCGCCTCGGGTGACGCGCTGAGCCAGGCGGGGACGACGCTCGGCAGCGCGCTCGACGCGCAGGGCCAGTGCTGGGGCAACGACGAGTCCGGGCAGACGTTCGCCAAGGACTACGTGCCCAACGCCCAGAAGGTCCGCGACGCCATCGGCTCGCTGGCCGAGGCGCTGCACGCGATCAAGACCGCGCTCGTGGAATCGGCGAACTCGTACGACAACGTCGACACCAAGAGCCGCGACGGCTACCGGGCGATGGAAGGCTGAGCAGTTGTCGATCACCATCCCACCAGAGATCACCTGGCTGTTCCCGATCGTCGTCGGCGAGAGCTGGCCGGAGGGCGACGAGGACAAGCTCCGCGCGCTGGGTGACGCCTGGCGTGCCGGGGCCGTCGACATCGGCGAGGTCATCGCCCAGGCGAAGACCGCGGCCGACCAGGCCATGGCCGGGATGGACGGCAAGGCGGCGGACGCGTTCGAGCAGTACTGGAACAAGTTCGTCGAGGGCTCGGAGGCCTACCTCACCCAGCTGCAGGAGGCCTGCGAGGGCCTCGGCGACTCGTGCGACAACTGCGCGCTCGAGGTGGAGTACGCCAAGTACTCGATCATCGCCGCGCTGATCCTGCTGGCGATCGAGATCGCCGCCATGATCGCCGCGGCGTTCGGCACGTTCGGCGCGTCCACGGCGGGCATCCCCGTCGCGCAGGCCGCCACCCGCATCACCGTACAGATGATCTTCCGCCAGCTGATCATGGCCATCCTCAAGGAGGTCCTGATCGAGGTCGGCATCGACGTCGCCATCCAGGGCCTGCAGATGGCGAAGGGCGACCGCACCAGCTGGGACTGGAGCAAGACCGGCAACGCCGCCCTGTCGGGCGCCATCTCGGGCGCCATCGGCGGCGGCCTCGACTTCGTGCCCACGAGGGCCACCGGCCTGGGCGGCAACATCGTGGAGGGCGCCGTCCGCGGCGGCGTGGAAGGCGTCGCGTCGACGGTCGCCACCGCCGCGGTCACCGGCCAGGACATCACCGCGGGCGACCTCCTCAAGGCAGGCGTCTCGGGCGGTGTCGGCGGCGGCATCGGTGGCGCCAAGACCCACTTCGACACGCCGGACGTGAACACGCCGGGCAGCCCGAACATCCCGGGCACGCCGGGTTCCCCCGGCACCCCGGGCACGCCCGGCTCGCCCGACGGCCCGCCGACGCCTTCGCCGTCGTCGCCATCGCCGTCGTCGTCGCCGTCGTCGCCGTCGTCGCCCGGTGCCAACACGCCGGGCGGCCCGGCCCCGTCGACCCCGTCGACCCGTACGCCGGACAGCACCACGTCCGCGAGCGGCTTCTCGCCGACGCCCGACGGGCCGTCGACGTCCAGCACGCCGGGCACGAGCGCGCCGCCGCGGTTCCCGACGGGCGGGCCGGGTGACGGCGGGTCGCAGCACTCGCCGGGCGGGTACACGCCGGGTGGTCAGCCGGGTGGTCAGCCGGGTGGGTCGCCGTCCCAGACGCCGGGAGGCCCCCCTCGGCCGAGCGGACCGGCACCGAGTTCGCCGAGCGGCTACTCGAGCCCAGGCTCCAGCTCCCCGGGCGGTTCCACCCCCGGCGGTTCCACCCCGGGCAGTTCCTCCCCGGGCAGTTCCTCCCCCGGTGGCTCCACCCCGGGCAGTTCCTCCCCGGGCAACTCCTCCCCCGGTGGCTCCACCCCGGGCAGTTCCTCCCCGGGCAACTCCTCCCCCGGTGGCTCCACCCCGGGCAGTTCCTCCCCCGGTGCCTCCACCCCGGGTAGCTCCTCGCCAGGTGGCTCCACCCCTGGTGGGTCCACCCCGGGCGGTTCCACGCCGGGTGGCAGCAACCCGGGTTCGACGCCGGGCGGGTCCACGCCAGGCAGCTCCACCCACGGTCCGACGCCGGGTGCTTCCAGCCCCGGTGGGCCCAGCGCTGCCTCGACCCCGGGTGGCCCCGGCGGTCCGTCCGCCGGTGGCCCGACCCCAGGTGGGCCCAACCCGGGTGGTCCGACTACAGGTGGTCCTTCCGCAGGCGGCCCGACGCCAGGTGGCCCCGCGGCGGGCGGTCCGACCGCGGGCGGCCCAACCCCAGGCGGACCCGCGGCAGGCGGTCCGACCCCAGGTGGCCCAACCCCAGGCGGACCCGCGGCAGGCGGTCCGACCCCAGGTGGCCCAACCCCAGGCGGACCCGCGGCAGGCGGTCCGACCCCAGGTGGCCCGACTCCGGGCGGCCCGACTCCGGGCGGTCCAACCCCAGGTGGCCCGACTCCGGGCGGTCCAACCCCAGGTGGCCCGACTCCGGGCGGTCCGACTCCCGGTGGACCCACGCCGGGCGGCCCGATCGCAGGTGGGCCCACCCCGGGTGGCCCGAACCCCGCGAGTCTGTCCACGAGCGGTCCCACGCCCAACGGCCCGACCCCCGGCAGTCCGATCACGGGTGGTCCGACCCCGAGCCCGACCGTGGGCGGACCCACCCCAGGTGGTCCGACCCCAGGCCCCGGCGGCTACACCCCCAACGGTGGCCCGACCCCGAACGGCAACCCGGGCACCGGCACCCCGGGCGGCTTCGGCCCGACACCGACCGGCTTCAACTCCCCCGGCGGCGACGGCCCCAACCAGGGCGGCTTCGCCCCGATGGGCGGCGGCGCACCCATGGGCGGCACGCCCGGCGGCGGCCCGAACGGCCGCCCCGGCGACGGTTCCGGCTACTCGACGGACGCGAGCACCGCGGCCCCGTCGGCGTTCGCCGACCCGGGCACGTACACCGACCGCGGCGGGCAGCCCGACCAGCGCGGCATCCCGTCGCAGCCGCAGTCGCAGCCGAACCAGGGCTTCACGTCCCCACCGCCGGCGGCAGGCGGCTTCGGCGGCCCGCAGCAGGGTGGCGGCCCGTCCGGACGTCCGGAGTTCGGTCCCGGCGCCCGCCCGTTCGGGCCCGGCGCCAACCCGAACCAGGGCTTCGGCCCGAACCCGGACGCGCTGAACCGCCCCCAGCCCGGCGGCCCCACCCGTCCGGACGCGGGCACCCCCGGCGGCCCGTCCCGCCCCGGCACGCAACCCGCCGGCCCGACCCGCCCCGACGGCACCGGTGGCCCCCGCCCAGGCGGCCCGGCGACCCAGCCCGGCGGCCCGACCCGCCCGGACGTGACCACCCACCCGGGCGGCCCCCGCCCCGACGCGGGCACGCAACCAGGTGGCCCGTCCCGCACCGACGGCACGCAACCAGGCGGACCCACCACCCGCACCGACACCCAACCGGGCAGCCCCATCACCCGACCCGACGGCACCCAGCCAGGCGGACCGACCAACCGCACCGACACCCAGCCCGGCAGCCCAACCCGACCCGACGGCACCCAACCGGGCAGCCCCACCAACCGCACCGACACCCAGCCCGGCAGCCCGGCCCGACCCGACAGCACCCAACCGGGCAGCCCCACCAACCGCACCGACACCCAGCCCGGCAGCCCGGCCCGACCCGACAGCACCCAACCGGGCGGCCCGGCCCGACCGGACAGCACCCAACCCGGCAGCCCAACCCGTCCGGACGGCAGCCCGCAGCCGGACGCGGGCCCCCGCCCCGACGGCACGCCGGACACGGCCCCCGAACCGGACGTGTCGCGCTCGCCGGAACCGGACGTCTCCCGGTCGCCCGACGACAGCACGCCGCCGGACAGCACGCCGCCCGATGCCGACCCCGCGATCAACGGCGAGGACGCCGACGGGCCGACGCCCGACTCGACGGACACCGACACCGACACGAGCACCGACAGCGACACCGACGCGCCGCCGGTCAAGGGTGACACCGACGACGGACCGAAGGTCGACGAGAACGGCGTGCCGCTCAACTACCTCGGCAACCGGCAGGGTGAGCACGACTTCGCCGACATGGGCGAGTACATCCCGATGGGCGGGGACCGCTCCAACGGGATGGGCAGCTACGACCAGCGGGTGGCGCCGCTCATCGCGGACCACAACCCGTGGGGTGAGCACGGGACGCGCGAGGAGTTCAACGCGCACCACCGCCCTGACGGCACCTTCATGTCCAACCAGTGGCCGCCGAACGACGGTGCGGTGCCCGGGTCGGAGCGGCAGGTCACGCTCCCCCGCGGCACGGTGCTCGACCGGTTCGGGGCCGAGTCCGGCCGGTTCCTGTCCCCGCTGGGCACGGACGGCCAGCCGTACCACTACCGCGACCGGGCGATCTTCCCGGACAACGCGGAGGTCGGCTACCACGTGTACGTCGTCGAGGACCCGAACGGGTTGCCGGGGACGCTGGCGGACGTGGCACCCGCGCTGGGGCAGCCCGGCGGCGGCAGGCAGTTCACGCTGCCGGAGGACGTCAAGCTGGCGCAGCTGATCGCCGACGGCACGATCCGCGAGGTGCACGTGCCGCCCGCCGACGGCCGGGTGCTGCCCGAGTCGTTCGGCCGGGACAACGGGGACGGCACGCAGAACACCGACACCATCTCGGTGGACGACGCCCACAACGGCATCGACCCGGCCGACGGGCCGGACACCAGCGACGGACCGGACAGCACCGACGGACCGGACAGCACCGACGGGCCGGACGGCACGGACACGACGCCACCGCTGCCGGACAACCTGCAGCAGATCGCGGACAACAGCAGCTTCCGCACCCCGGCGGGCGGCGCGCTGTTCGACCCGTCGGACGTCCGCACCCGCGACGCGGCGAACGCGGTCGCCCCGATCGACGGGCACTTCGTCCTCGACGTGCACAGCGACGGGCAGCACGCGATCGTCAACGGTCAGCAGCTCAACGGCGCCGACCTCGCCGACCTTGCCCGCCACATGGGCTGGAACGGCACCGACCCGATCATCCTCAACGGGTGCGAGGCGGGCCGCAGCCCCGACGGGCTGGCCGCCGACCTGGCACGGGCGTCCGGCGCGCAGGTCATCGCGCCGACCGAGCGGTCCTGGTCCGGCGAGCAGAACACCACGCCGTACTCGTCCAGTGTGGACAGCGTGGACGACCGCGGCCGCGCCCGGCCGACCATCCCGCCGGACGGCGGCTGGCGGGCGTTCGACCCGGACGGCGGCATGCGCGACACCGGCAGCAACGGCCTGCCCGTCGACACGCAGTCCCCCGCCACGCCGGACGGCACGCCCGGCGACGCCGCGGGCACCCCGGACGACGGACCCACCCCGACGCCGACGCAGGACAGCGGGCAACCGCTGCGGTTCGGGGACGACGTCGACCGCGGCCGCATCCAGTCGCCGTGGCACCCGCCGGCGGTCACCGACCCCGGTGCGCCGCACACGATCACCGTCGACAACAACGCGGCCGCGGCGGCGAACCAGAACGACCCGCACCGGCCGCTGCGCGACGGCGAGCGGCTGATCGGGCGGACCGGGCTCACCCCGAACTCGCAGTACAACGTCCCGGGCCGGGGCACGTACTACACCGACGGGACCGGCACGATCACCCACGCCGACCTCGAGGTGTCCAACACCCGCGACGGCATCAAGGCGGTCGGCGCGGACCAGAACCCGGACGCGTCGTACCCGGAACCGAACACCACCTACCGGATCACGGTGGGCGGCTCGGAGCACGTCTACACGACCGACGCGGCCGGGCTGCCGCCCCGGTACACGGACTGGAACCCGCCGGCCCCGACGGGTGGCACGGTCAACTTCCCGGTGCCGGGTCTGCCGCCGACCGACCCGAGGGTCCGGCCGCCGACACGCGGCGACGCGCTGTCCGACCGGGACTGCTGGCCGCCGAACTCGCAGATCGTGCACACCACGCCGCACGGCACGACCACGCTCTACACCGGTGACGCGGACCCGAACACGGGCACGGCGCGGGTCGTGGCGATCGACACGTGGTCGAGCCCTGGCGCGGGCGCGAACAACAACGTCCTGGTCAACGACCTCAACCCGGAGCTCAACAACCTCCCGCCGAACACGGTCACGCGCATCAACGGTCAGGACGTCTACGTGACGAACGACCACGGCGTGACCTACCACGCGACCGACGAGCGCACCTACGGGCACTCGGCGCCGCGCAGCCAGGAGGCGCAGGACCTGATCGCGGCGCTGGGCTCCGGCACCGACGGCGGCCACATCCGGCCGACCGGGGCGGACGGCGCACCCGACGCGCGGAACCAGTTCCCGCAGGACAGCGACGAGAACCGGCCGCAGAAGGGCCAGCCGTCCAGGGAGACCTGGTACGGCCAGGACATGGAGGCTGGGCGCGAGCAGCGCCGCGGCACCACCCACCTGTGGCACGACTTCGTCACCGAGGGCTCGCACACCGGCAACCCGGCCCAGCCGACGGTCGTGCACGAGCGGTGGGTCATGCGGGACAGCAGTGGCAGGATCAGGCTGCACTTCCGGCGTTACGACAACTAGCAGGAGAAACGCGACACGATGTCTGAGCCCTGGGACGAGCAGGCCCGCCAGAAGCGGTACGAGGAACTGCTGCAGCAGATCGGTGCGGCGCTGATCGGCGCCGCACCGCAGGGGTGGCGCCGGATCGACCTGATCGCGAAGATCGCCGAGGGGGTGCAGGACTTCGGTCTCACGGTGATCATGCCCGACATGTCCACCCCCGAGGTCGAGCCGCCCGCCGCGGCCGGGCAGGCGCTGCTGGAGCTGCGCAAGCTGATGTACGACCCGCAGCGCGGCGCGTGGCTGTCGGCGAGGTACGTGATCAACCCGCCGGGCGAGTTCCGTATCTTCTACAACTACGACCACGACCCGCTGTGGGAGCCGCCGATCCCGCCCGCGTACTTCGAGCGCGACCTCGCGACCTACCCTCGGCCCGCCGAGGCGGTCCCGGGCTGGCTCCGGCGCACGATCGAACAGGCCAGGACAGGCCAGCCGGAAACGAACTGATCCTGGTAGGAGGACCTCCTTTCATGACCCGCCCAACGCCGCTCGGTTTCGAGGCACAGCGCGACCTGCAGCGGAAGATCGCCGACCTGCTGGTCGTGCGCGCGCCGGCCGACCGGGACCAGATCAGGGTGATGTACCGGGCCGTCGGCAACCACGAGGAGCTGGTCGGGCACATCCTCGGCATCGACGGTCAGCTGCGGCCGTGGGACGCGCCGCGTGAGCTGCTGGAGTACTTCCGGCAGCTGCGGGCGGGCATGTACAAGGAGGAGGTCGGCACCTGGTACGCGGCCAGCACGGTGGTCGAGTACCCGATCAAGATCTCGGTCAACTACCTGTACAAGGAAGACCCGCGCTGGGCGCAGGCGCCGTCCCGCACGGCCGTGCTCGACGAGCTGGAGATGTTCCCCAGGACGCCGGACAACGTGGCGGACTGGATGAAGACCGTCCTGCCGAACGCGGAGCGGGTCGCCGAGGTGGCAGGCCGGTTCCGGCACGCGCGCATCTTCGACTACCGCGACCAGAGCGGCCGTCCGGTCGTGAACCGGCCGCCGGTGCCGGAGAACGAGGTCGCCGGCGTGCTGGAGTACCTCAACACCGCGCACGTGATCATGGGTGGCCGCGGCTTCGACAAGGACCTGTTCGTCCCGGACAGCCCGGCGGACGTGCCCGCCGCGTTCCACACCGACGGCACGTGGATCTGGCCCGCGTCGGTGCCGCACTACCTGGCCAAGCACGGTGTGCCGCCGGAGGCGGACCTCGTCGCGCACATCCGCGCGAACGGGTTCACCCCGCCCCAGCTCGGCCAGGACGCCAAGGAGGCCGCGTACATCGCGCTCACCGGCGAGATCCCGGCCCCGCAGCCGCAGCAGGCCGCGCCCCAGCAGGCCGCGGCGCAGGCGGCCGCTCCCCAGCAGGCCGTGCCGCAGGAGACCGGGCAGCTGTCCGACCGCGACCGCCGGGTGCTGGCGATCATCGAACGCCGGGTGAGCGAGGCGGGCGCGCTGCCGCAGGCCTACCGGATCCTCGACTCGGCGGAGGGCGCGCTGTGCCTCGAGCGGGTCGGCGAGGAGTGGCAGGTCGCCGACTACGAGCGGGGCAAGCCGCGCAACCCGCAGCGGTTCAAGCAGCTGTGGGACGCGGGCGCGTACCTGCTCGGCTCGCTGTCGATCATCCCGTCGACGCTGCGCGCGGGCGGCGGCGACCGCAACACCGCGCACGCCCTCAACGACTGGCCCGTGCAGCCGCTGCCCGGCGAGCCGCCGCTCACGCTGCTGTCCGACAAGCACATCGCGGTGCTCATGCCGGGCCGTGAGCTGGTCCGCTACGGCCAGCCCGCGGGCAACCTGACCTTCGCGGCGGGCACCGAGTTCTCCGCCATGTCACTGCGCGCCGAACGCGAGCAGCAGGGGCCGCGCCGCTACCGCGTGGCGCGCGAGCTGCGCACGCTGTCCGGACAGACCGTGCCGTGGCACAACCAGCCCGGTGGTGGCACGGCGTACCTGCTGCCGAAGTCCGTCGAGGACCACCTGGCGGACGGCAGCCTGACCGAGGCGTGACCGCGAAAGCTGTGATCGGTTGACGCGACGTCCCCATAGCGTCGTCCTCGTCGACGAGACGAGACGAGACGACAAGGGGATGTCATGGGACTGTTCGGGAACCGCAAGAGCCGGGAAGAGCGCGGCGTCGAGATCGCGAACAAGGTGGCGAGCGGCAAGGGGTTCTACGGCCGGGTGACGAAGGCGTTCCTCGGCGACGAGGACTTCAGCCGCCTGCAGGGCGCGGTCGGCGCGTTCAACAACGGCATCGACGTGCAGGCGATGATCGCCGCCGGTGTGCCGACGGTGCCTGCCGTGGTGGTGTCCATCGAGGACACCGGGCAGCTGGTCAACCACGACCCGGTCGTGGACCTGGTCGTGCAGTTCGCCGACGAGAGCCGGGTCGCGCTGCGGACGCTGGTGTCCAAGCTGCGCATCCCGAGGGTCGGCGAGGCGGTGCGGCTGGTCGCGGACCCGCGGCTGCCCGGCGCGTACCTGTACGCCGGCCCGGCGGAGTGAGCGTCACAGCCCGAAGGCGGCCAGGGCGGCGTCCAGCATCGCCTCCTGCGCCGCGGGCGGGTAGGTGGCCGGGTCGGCGGACGCCAGGGCCGCGGCGCCTTCGACCATCGCGATCAGCGCGAACGCGGTCGTCGTCACGCGTGGTCGCGGCCACGTGGGAGCGACGGCCGCGACGAGCCCGCTGATCCGGTCCCGCCAGGCCTGGTTGTTCGTGTGGTGCAGGTCGGCGAGTTCCTCGTCGCCGACGGTGGCGGCCAGGAACCCGACCCACACGACGCTTTCCCTTGCGGTCTCCTCGTCCAGGGCCATGCCCTGCGCGAGCACGGCGCGCAGGGCGTCCCCCGGGGTCGCGGCCGCCGCTTCGAGCGCCTCGACGCGGACACGGGTGCGTTCGTGGAGGAGCTGCCTCGCGTGCCGGAGCAGCGCGCGGCGGTTGGGGAAGCGGTGCATGACGAGGCCCGTCGTGCAGCCCGCCGCGGCGGCGACCGCGCGGATGGTGAGGCGTTCGAGCCCCTGTCCGGCGAGGACGTCCCAGACCGCGCGGGAGAGCCGCTCGTGCTGGGCGGGCAGGTCGGCCGTTCGTGACACTCGTCCCGGCTCCTCGGCGTCGTTCGTAGCAACTGTTACGGTAACAGATGTTACGAGAGGAGCGCCCGTGGCGGACTGGAGCATCGAGGAACGACCGTGGGACGACCCCGCCGGCGCCGACCTGCGGCGGCGGCAGCGCGCGGAACTCGACGCGCGCTACGGCAGCGACGACCACGAGCCCGGTCCCCCGCCGACGGCGGCCGACGTGGACGTCTTCCTCGTCGCGGTCGAGGGGGGCGGCGCGGCCATCGCGTGCGGCGCGCTGCGCCGACTGGACGCGGGCGCGGCCGAGATCAAGCGGATGTACGTGGCCCCCGGCCGGCGCGGGTCCGGGGTCGCGACGAGCGTGCTGCGCGCACTGGAGTCCGCCGCGGCCGAGCGCGGCTGGCGCACGCTGCGCCTGGAGACCGGCACCGAACAACCCGACGCGCAGCGGTTCTACCGGCGCGAGGGCTACCACGAGATCCCGCTGTTCGGCAGCTACGCGGGCTCGACGCTGTCGGTCTGCTTCGAGCGCGCCCTCTGACACAGCGTGTGTTGCCCCGTGCGGTAATCGATCTGCGATTATGTGAGATTGACTTTGCTTGCTTTGGTTTGTTTTGATGACCTGGGGCGATCACAGGGAGGTGTCGTGCGGTACGCGGTGGGTATCGACCTGGGCACCACGTTCACCGCGGCCGCCGTCGACGGCGATGACGGGACGCGGATGGTGGCGTTGTCGCAGGACATCGTCGTGCCCGCGGTCGCGTGCCGCACCCCCGACGGAACACTGCTGACCGGCAACGCCGCGCTCCGCGCCGCGGCGGACGACCCGGCGCGGCTCGTGCGCGGGTTCAAGCGCAGGCTCGGCGACCCGACACCGCTGGTGCTCGGTGGCGCCGCGTACTCCCCCGCCGCGCTGATGGCCGCGCAGCTGCGAGACGTGCTGGACCAGGTGACGATGGCGATGGGCGCGGCACCAGCGTCGGTCGTGCTGACGTGCCCGGCGATCTGGGGTCCGTACCGGCGGGAGCAGTTCGCCGAGGTGCCCAGGCTGGCCGGGGTCGGCGAGCACGAACTGATCACCGAACCCGAGGCCGCCGCGCGGCACCACGGCCGCGAACGCACGCTCGGCGACGGTGAGGTCGTGGCGGTCTACGACCTGGGCGGCGGCACACTGGACACGACGGTGCTGCGGATGCGCGGCGGCGCGATGGAGATCCTCGGCACGCCCGAGGGCGTCGAGCACCTGGGCGGCATGGACTTCGACGACGCGCTGCTGGCGCACCTCGACGAGCGGCTGGACGGCGCGATCAGCGGGCTGGACCCGGCCGACCCGGCCGCGGCGGGCGCGCTGGCGGCGATCCACGCGTTGTGCGTGCGGACGAAGGTCGAGCTGTCGACCGAACCCGACGTGACCGTGGCCGTGCCGCTGCCGTCCGGGTTCCGCGAGGTGACCGTCACGCGGCGGGAGTTCGACGACGCCATCCGCCCGTCGGTGGCGCTGACGCTGGACGCGCTGCGGCGCACGGTCGAGTCGGCGGGGCTGCGCGCGGACGACCTGTCGGCGGTGCTGCTCGCGGGTGGCTCGTCGCGGATCCCGTTGGTCGCGCGGTCGGTGCACGCGGAGTTCGGCAGGCCGGTGCGCGTGTCGCAGCACCCGAAGCACACGGTGGCCCTCGGCGCGGCGAAGACACCGGCGGCAGCGCCTGTTCCCGCTCCGGTCCCACGGTGGGTCGCGACGGCGCCCGCTCCTGCGCCGGTCCCCGCACCCCGGCGCCGGTGGATGATGCCGGCGACGGCGGCGGTGGCCGGCCTGGTGGCGATGCTGGTGGCGGCGTTCGTGGTGTTCAGCCCGGACGACGGCCACGCGGTCGCCGATGCGCGGCCGGGGTCGCTGGTGGTGTTCGACGACGACGTCGTGGGGCCGTACCGCGCGTACGTCGCGTCGCCGGAGAAGTGGGACGGCACCGAGGTGCTGGGCGGGCGGGCCGCGCACACGGCGATCGCGGCCGAGGTGTCGGACGGGTTGCGGGTCACGTGGAGCGGCGCCGCGGCCGGGCAGGTCTACCTGCAGTCGGTGCAGGCGGTCGATCTTTCGTCCTATGTGGACGACGGAGCGTTGCGGTTCGACGTCCTGGTGCACTCCTCGGCAGGAGGTGCGGTGTCGGTGGCGGCGCACTGCCGGTATCCGTGCGGGGGCGAGGTGCCGATGCCCGGGGACTTGCCGGTCGGCGAGCAGGTCCGGGTGACGATCCCGGTGCGGTGTTTCGTCGAGGCCGGACTCGACGCCTCGGCGGTGAACACCCCGTTCCTGGTGTACGGGCAGGGGGCGCTGGATGTGACGTTCCGGGACATCGAGTGGGTGCGGGTCACAGGCCGTACGTCTTGCCGATGATGTCGCGCTGGATCTCGCTCGTGCCGCCGTACACCGTGGACACCACCGTGGCGCGCAGCAGGCGTTCCATGCCGTACTCGGTGGCGTACCCGTAACCACCCAGCATCTGCATCCCGTCCAGCGCCATCGTCTTCGCGAACTCCGTCGCCTTCAGCTTCGCCATGGACGCCTCCCTCGGCAGGAGCTCGCCCGGGTTCTCGTCGATGCGGCGAGCCACGTCGTGCACCAGCAGCCGCACGCACTCCAGTTCCGTCGCGTGGTCGGCCAGCCGGTGCCGCAACGCCTGGAACGTGCCCACCGGGCGGCCGAACTGCTTGCGTTCCTTGACGTACCCGACCGTGTCGTCGAACGCCCTGCGGGCCGTGCCCAGCATCAGCGCCGCGAGGATCATGCGTTCCAGGTTCAGGCCCGCCATCAGCTGGCGCCACGCCTGGTCCACCGCCCCGACGACGGCGTCGTCCGGGAGGAAGCAGTCCGTGAAGTAGAGATCGTTGACCTCGCGGCCGCCCATCGTGTCGATGCCGTGGATGGCGAGGCCTTCCGCACCGGCGGGCACGGAGAACATGGTCATGCCCTCGTGTTTGCTCCCGGTGCTGGACGTGCGGGCGACCACCAGGACGTGGTCGGCGATGTGGGCGTTGGAGCACCACGTCTTCTGGCCGTTGAGCACCCAGCCGCCGTCGGTGCGGGACGCCTTGCACGTCAGCGCACCCACGTCCGAGCCGGCGTCCGGTTCGGACATCGACACCGCGAGGACCCTGCCTGCCAGGAAGTCCCCCAGCACCTGGCGCTTCTGGTCCTCGCTGCCGAACTTCTCGTACGACGCCGCGGTGATCGCCGACGTGGCGAAGCCGCCGATCGGGGCCTGCCAGTAGGCCGTGTGCTCCAGGAACAGGACCAGGTCCACCATGCCCTGGCCGGCGCCGCCGTACTCCTCGGGCACCGCGACGCCCAGCCAGCCGAGGTCGGCCATCTTCCGGTACAGCTCCGCGTTGTGCGGGTTCTCTCCGCCGTCGGTCAGCGTGCGCCACTGCTCCCGGGTGCCCACCTCGCGACGGCAGAAATCGTCGATGGCCGCCACGAAGTCACGGCGTTCGTCGGTCAGGGTCACGCATGTCCTCCCGCGTAGAGTTCCTCGATCACGTCGGCGTAGCGCTGTTCGATCACCCGCCGCCGCAGCTTGAGCGTCGGGGTCAGCTCCCCGCTCTCCGGGCCCCACGCGCGGTCGAGCACGCGGAACGCCTTCACCTGCTCCGGCCTCGACAGCGCCGCGTTGGCCCGCTCGACCGCCGCCGCGATCTCCGCGCGCACCCCCGGTTCCGCCGCCAGGTCCTTCAGCTCCACAGTGGACAGGCCGTGCGCACCGGCCCACGCCGGGGCGGCCTCCTCGTCCAGCACGAGCACCGCGGTCAGGTACGGGCGACGGTCGCCGACCACCACCGCGTAGCCGATCAGCGGGTGCGCCCGCAGCAGCGACTCGACCTTGCTCGGCGCGATGTTCTTGCCGCTCGCGGTGATGATCAGTTCCTTCTTGCGGTCGGTGATCCGCAGCATCCCGTCGTCGTCGACGGTGCCGATGTCACCCGTCGGCAGCCAGCCGTTCTCGTCGGTCGCGGGCTCGATGCGGCCGTCCTCCTGCAGGTAGCCGAGGAACACCAGCGGGCCGCGCACCTCGATCTCCCCGTCCGCCGCCAGCCGGACCTCCATGCCCGGCATCGGCAGGCCGACCGTGCCCGCGCGGTAGCGGTCGGAGAACGTGCTCGTGGCGGCGCCCGTGGTCTCCGAGAGGCCCCAGACCTCCATGATCGGCATGCCGAGGCTGCCGAAGAACTCCAGCACCTGCGCCGGGATCGGCGCCGCGCCGCTGCCGAGCCGGACCGCCTCCGCGAGCCCGAGCCGTTCCCGCAACGGGCGCAGCACCACCCGGTCGGCCTCCGCGAACGCCGTCGCCGTCTCGTCGGGGAGCTCACCGCCGGTGGCGCGGACGCGGTAGGCCTCGGCGGCCAGCTCACGAGCCCGGTCGATCACCGCGCGGCGTTCGTCGTCCATGGTCGACAGGATGTGCTGGACGCCCGCCGCCATCTTCTCCCACACCCGCGGCACGCCGAAGAAACCCTGCGGGCGCACGCTGTTCAAGGTGGGCAGCAGCTGCGCCGGGTCCGCGCAGATCGTGACGTGCCCCGCGGCGTACACCGGCAGGTACATGCCCAGCACCCGTTCCGCGATGTGTGCGAGCGGCAGGTACGCGACCGTCCTCGGATGGTCGGGCGTCGGCTGCACCAGCTCCTGCAGTGCGCACTGGTAGAGCACGTTGCGGTGGGACAGCACGACGCCCTTCGGGTCGCCGGTGGTGCCCGACGTGTAGATCATCGCGACCGGGTCGTCCTGCGCTGCCTCGGTCAGCGCCGCGTCGTGCCCGGACGTGCGCAGGTCGGCGTACCGGGTGTGCGTGCCCGCGGCCTCGTCGACCACCACGACACCCTTGAGGCCCGGCATCTCGGCGAGCGCGGGTCCCCAGCGCGTCAGCTCGGCCGCGCCCTCGAGCACCACGACGGTCGCCGCGCTGTGCAGGGCGACCTGCCGGATCTGCTCGGGGCTCAGCGTCGCGTACGTCGTGCACGGGATGGCGCCCAGCTCGACGGCCGCGAAGTCGACGACCCAGTGCTCCGGGCGGCTGGACATGGCGATGAGCATGCGGTCGCCGCGCCGCAGCCCGAGCGCGGACAAACCGCCCGCGACGGCGAGCACCTCCTCCCCCAGCTCCCGCCAGGTCATCGTGCGCCCGTCGGCGCCGGTCAGCGCGGGCCGGTCGCCGTGCACCGCGGCGTTGCGCCGCAGCAACCGGGTGACCGTCCACGAACCCAGCGCAGCCTGTACCTCATCGGCCGTGACCATCGTTGCTCCTGCCGAATCGCGACTAACTTACTGCGCCATCTTGGCAGGTGATGGGCGCGTTGGACAATCCCCCTCGCCGACCTGCCGCTACACTCTCGGCATGCAGCCCAGCCAGCGCCGACGGCCGAAGGACCGCAAGGCGACCATCGCGCTCACCGCGGCCGAGCTGTTCTGCGCCCGGGGATTCCACAATGTCGGCGTCGAGGACATCGCGAAGGCGGTCGGCATCACCGGCCCGGCGATCTACCGGCACTTCCCGACCAAGCAGGCCATCCTCGCCGCGGCGGCCGAGGAGCTGGGCAACACGTTCGCCGAGACAGTGGCCGCGGCCGACGGGCTGGACGCCGCGATGGCCGCGCTCGTGCGGTACACGCTCGACCACCGGTCGGTGGCGCGGCTCTACCAGTGGGAGGGCCGCCACCTGTCCGCCGAGGCGCGACCGAGGGTGGCGGAGCGGTTCGACGCGGCGGTGCACGGGCTGCGCGACCAGCTGGTCGACCTCCGGCCCGCACTGTCCAAACGCGACGCGGCGACGCTCGTGACGGCCGCGCTGAGCGTGATCGCGAGCCCGGCGACGCACCGGGCGAGCCTGTCGAGGGCGGCGGCGGAACGCGTCATCACCGCGTGCGTCCGGGCCGTGCTCGCCGCCGACCTGCCCGAGCCGCGCGGGCAGGGCCCCCGCGACCACGACCCGGCGCGGCTCGCGCTGCTCCCCCGCCGCGAACGCCTGCTGGCCGAGGCGGTCCGGCTGTTCCGCGAACGCGGGTACCACGAGGTGGGCATCGCCGACATCGGCGAGGCGGCCGGCATCAACGCCTCCAGCGTGTACACGCACTTCGCGGGCAAGGCCGACCTGCTCGCCGCCGCCTACTACCGCGCGACGAGCCGCCTCGAACTCGCCACCGCCGAGGCACTCGTCGACGCGGGCACGCCGGCGCAGGCGCTGCGGCGGCTGGTCGAGACGTACGTGCGGATCACGTTCGACGGCGCCGACCTCACCGCCGTGTACGTCTCCGAGAGCGAGAACCTGCCCGCGGCCGACCGCCACCGGCTGCGGGTCGCGCAGCGGCGGCACGTCGACACCTGGGTCAGCCTGGTGTCCGAAGTGGACGGCACGGAACCGCCAGCCGCGGTCCGGTTCCGGGTGCACGCGGCGCTGAACGTGGTCACCGACCTGGCCCGTTCCCGGGGCGCGTCCGTGACCGAGGAGCGGACGGTGGCGCTCGTCCGCAGCCTTCTCTCCACAAAGGACTGATCGGCGCGCGCGGTCTGGAGCGCGGCTGGATGACCGCTGGATTGGCGCTGTTCGGCCGATTGTGGACGCGGCCGCACCCGTCGAGGCTCGAAGGGGAAGCACCAGTCCAGCCGGAGGTGGAGACGCCCATGACCGACGTGGTGACCGAACCCGGTCAGCGGACCCGCAACGGCGCCGCCGTGGCGGCGAGCGTGGTGGCGGGCATCCTGCTCGCCGTCCTGTGGTCGTACGAGTTCGTGGACAGCGTGATCGGCGACAACGTGGCGAACACCCTGCTGGGCCACGAGGCGAAGGCGACGCCCATCGTCGGGACCGGCGCCGGCTTGCTGTTCGCGTTCGTGTCGGGGTTCGCGGGCACGTTCACCGCGTGCAACATCGCGATGGCCGCGTCGATCGGGCCGATGAGCCAGGCCGGTCAGGGGCAGCGCGCGGACACGCTGCGGGCGTTGCTGCGGCCGCTGGGCGCGTTCACGGCGGGGATGGTGACGGTGTCGGCCGGGTACGGGTTCGTCGGGGTGCTGCTCGGCGACTCGCTGCCGCAGCTGTCGACGGCCGTGGTCGGTGCGATGCCGGTGCGGTTGATCCAGTCGTCGGTGGTGTTCGGGCTCGTCGGGATCGCGCTGGCGTACCTGGGCTTGGCGGCGCTCGGGGTGGTGCGGGACGTGTTCGCGAGCAGGCCGACCGCGCGGGTGGTGTTCCTCGGCGCGCTGGTGGGGGCGTTCCTCATCGGGCGGCCGTACCCGATGTTCGTGAAGCTGTTCCACTGGGCCGCGGACACCGGCAACCCGCTGTACGGGGCGGCGACGTTCGCGTTGCAGTCGCTCGGGAACATCGCGATCGTGACGGTGTTGTTCGCGCTGCTGATCGTGGGCACCCGCGGGCGGTTCCTGACGTGGCTGGCGGGCTCGCCTCGGCGGATGAGCCTGGTCAGCGGGACGTTGCTGCTCGCGCTCGGCGTGTTCACGGTCGTGTACTGGGACGTGCGCGTGCCGTCGATCTTCGGGTTCGGCTGGTTCCCGGCGATGCCGTACAACTGACGGCTCTTCGGACAACGCGGCTCGTGGTCGGCGTTCCTGTCGGTGGCCGCCGCTGCGCTGTCTATCATGTGGTGACGTATCTGTGACCTCCGAGCACGCGCAAGTCAGGGTGACGACTCGGCCAGGAGGTCTCGCCATTCGGGCGGGAGCCCATGCGCGGAGTTGGACAGCGCTTGGTGGTGGTCCGCCGCCCGGTCGATGACCTCGCCAACCGACCGGGCCGTGATCGTGACGGGCTGCCAGGGTTCCTCATGCCGGAAGAGGAGCGCCAGCGGGCCTGGAAGTGTTCATACGAAGCGCTGTCCCCAGCCCTGGCCCGCCCGACCGACGTCCGGTCCTCAACCCGCCCGTCACCGACCTTCCACAGTTGCGGCGCGGGATCGAGGCCGGCGATGACGAACCCGGCGTAGGGGATGGTGGTCATCCAGTCCAGGAGGTCCGGCACCGGGGCGGCGCGGCGCGCGACGAGCTGCGAGAGCACGTAGCGGGGCATGTCACCGGTCACGCCGACAGCCAGGTCACCACGCAGAATCGCCAGCCTGGATCCGCCCCGCACCGTCGCTGGACAGCACCTTGGTGTCGGCGACGAACGACACCCGGTGGGCGTGGATGCCTGCGACAACGAGACGCACGGCGTCGATTCAAGCACGCCACCCGACAGGCCGGGCGGCCATCACCCCGGCGCGCGACGACCATCCGATCGTCTACTGTGGACTGTTATCCGAAGGCGGTTCGGTGTCCTCGTCCGGGCTCGGCGACGCACACACGTCGGCGTCCGTCTCGGTGCAAGTACCGGCGAGGTGCTGGACGCAAGCGGTTGCCCATGGCGGGCACGAGGGCGCTCGACTCGGCCGGGTTGTCGGTGGTCGACGTAGGCTGGATTCCGGGGGCCGGAGGCCACGCTGCTGTCGCGGCGTGGCCTCCGGCCTCGTTGTCCTTCTTGGCTCCTGATCACGGAGTCGTGGTCGGCCGGCGCGATCAGTACGCGTCATGCCAGTTCCACCACTCGTATGGCGGGGTCTGCGGGTAGCCCTCCGGGGAGTCCTCCCACGCCTCCTGCCTGCCGAAGGCCGTGATGTCCAGGTAGGACCACGTGCTGCCCATCGCCTCGTCGCCGCGGTTGTTGACGAAGTACGTGCGGTACACGCGGTCGCCGTCGCGGACGAAGGCGTTCGTGCCGTGGTACTCGGCGACCCCGAAGTCCGCGTCGAACTCGTCGAGGATCGTGTACCAGGGCATCGTCCAGCCCATGCGGGCCTTCACGCGGTCGATGTCCGGCTGCGGTGCGCGCGACGCGAACACGAGCGTGGTGTCGCGGGCGTTCAGGTGGCGGACGTCGGCGACCTGGTCGGCCACCAGCGAGCAGCCCTTGCACGCGTGGTCCGGCCAGCCGTGGACGCCCGGCTCCAGGAACGCGCGGTACACGACGAGCTGCCGCCTGCCCGCGAACAGGTCCAGGAGGGTCACCCGGCCGGACGGCCCGTCGAAGGCGTACTCCTTCGCCACCGCCACCCACGGCATCCGCCGCCGGGCCGCGGCCATCGCGTCACGGGCGCGGGTCAGCTCCTTCTCCTTGACCAGCAACCGTTCCCACTCGGCCTGCCATTCCTCCGCGGAGACCACCGGTGGCGTCCTCACCGCGTCACCGCCTTCTCCGGCACCTGGTGGTTGCCGTTCGCGTTGGGCCTGCCCACCCCGGTGGTGATCAGCTCCGGCAGGCTGGTGCCGACGTAGAAGCCCCACGCGTTGACGCAGATGTCGTAGCACTCGTACTCCGACACCAGCCCGTGGTGGGTGAAGCGCAGCTCGGTGCCGCCGTCGGTCGCGGTGATCTCGAACGTGACCGTGGTGCCGATCCACTCGGTCTTGTCGGTGGTGAAGCCGAAGTGGTTGTCGAGCACCAGCCACGCCACCTTGCGGTCCGGCACCACCTCGGTCACCCGGATCCGGCAGCGGTGCAGGTCGCGCATGTGGTAGTCGAACTCGTCGCCGACGGCCGCGGTGCCGCCCTCGATCTCCTCCGACCACCAGCCACGCACGTTCGTGACGGCGGCGAAGACCTCGGCCGGACTCCGGTCGACGGTGATCGTGGTCGTGTAGCTCATGGTCCCTCCAGGTGTTTGCGAAGTGCGTCGAGGCGGCCGTCCCAGTCACGGGCCAGGGCGGCCAGGTACTGCTGCGCCACCTGCATCGGCGCGGAGCGCAGCCGGTAGCGGACGCGGCGCCGCTCCCCCGGCTCGGCCGTGACGAGACCGGCCTCGGTCAGCAGGTTGAGGTGTTTGGCGATCGCCTGGCGCGTGATCGGGAGGCGCGTTGCGAGGTCGGTGGCCGTGGCCGGGCCGCCCGCCGCGAGCGCGGACAGGATGGTCCGCCGCGTCGGGTCGGCCAGCGCGACGAAGACCTGCTCGGCGACCGCCTCCATGTCGGACATCTCAGGCGGCGTCGAGGTAGGCGACCAGCTCGTCCAGCTCGCTCTGCCAGCCGCGGGTGTTGCCGTTGAACGCCTGCTCGTGCGCGTCGTCCGGCAGCTGCGCGAACCCGGACTCGACGACGGTCAGCCGGGTGCCCGCGCCGAGTGGCTCCAGCGTGAACTCGACGTACGTGCGGCGCGGGTCGTCCTCGGGCAGGCCGTAGATGTGCCAGGTGAAGCCGAACACCGCGGGCTCCTCGACCCGTTCCACCCGCATGCTCGCCTTGTCCCCGCTGTCCCAGCTCATCGACGCCGCGCCGCCCGGGCGCAGGTCGATCGCCGCCTGGTTGCCGAACCACGCGGCCAGGCCCTCCGCCGTGGTGAGCGCGGCCCACACCCTCTCGCGCGGCTGCTTCAGCTCGACCACGCGCTCGATCCGGTCCGGGAAAGCCATTGTCCATGCCTCCATCGTGTAGCAACCCAACGGTTGCCACACTATTGCAACCAGTCGGTTGCGTCAAGGCGTGCGCGACCGGTTCGCGGGCAGGCGTCGGCGACCGCGACGTCGTGCTGTGTGCGGGATGGGCGCGGCCGGAGCGACCCGGCTCAGCCGTCGAGGCGCACCGGCAGCCGCTCGAAGCCGCGCAGGATGCGGGTGCCGCGGCGGGTCGCGCCGGGCAGGCGGCGCAGCTTCGGGTGCCGCGCGAACAGCGTCCGCAGCCCGACCTCGCCCTCCATGCGGGCGAGCGCGGCGCCGAGGCAGTAGTGCCGGCCCGCGGAGAAGGCGATGTGCTCGCGGGCGTTGTCGCGGCGCACGTCGAACCGGGTGGGGTCGGCGAACACCTCGGGGTCGCGGTTCGCGGCGGCGAGGACCGTGGTGACCAGGGCGCCCTTCGGCACCGCCTCCCCGGCGACCTCGGTGTCCCGCAGGCAGGTCCGCCCGGTCAGCAGCACCGGCGGGTCGAGCCGCAGGATCTCGTCGACCGCGTTCGGCCACCCCGACGGGTCGGCCGCGAGCACCTCCAGCTGGCCGGGGTGGTCGTGGAGCAGGGCGACGCCGTTGCCGAGCAGGTTCACGGTGGTCTCGAACCCGGCGGCGAGCACGAGGCCCGCCGTGGCCCGCAACTCGAGGTCGTTGAGGCCGACGCCGTCCTCGCGGGCGGCGACGAGCTTGCTGAGCAGGTCGTCGCCGGGGTGGGTGCGCAGGTGGGCGAGGTGCCCGGTGAGCCAGGCGTCGAACGCGGCGAGCGCGGCCTCGACCGCGCGGAACTGCCGCCACGGCAGCCCCATGTCGAGGCTCGGCGCGGCCGCGGCGCCCAGCCGCAGCACGCGCTCCCGCTCGGCCGCGGGCACCCCGAGGATCTCGGCGATGACCGTGACCGGCAGCAAGCTGCAGTAGGTCTCGACGAGGTCCGTAGGCTCGGCCGGGTCGATCGCGTCGAGCAGCTCGTTGGCGATGGCCTCGACCCGCCCGCGCAGTTCCTCCACCGCGCGCACGGTGAACACGCGGGTGACGAGCTTGCGGTAGCGGGTGTGGTCCGGCGGCTCGGTCACCAGCAACGACGGCGGCGCCACCGGGTGGATGAACTCGACCGCCGACCAGCCCGCCAGCCGCCCGGGCAGCCGGTTCGAGTCGGGCGCGATCCCACTGCGGAAGTCGTTGCCGGTCAGGACCTGCTTGACGGTGGCGTGGCTCGCGGTGAGGTAGGAGAAGGCGCCCTTGTGCAGCCGCCCGTGCGCCCGGATCTCGGCGAAGAGCCCGTCGAGGTCGGCCGTGGACCCGGACGCCGAGGCCGCGAACAGGCGGGCCTGGAGGTCGCCCTTGCGCGCCGCCGCCAGGAGCGCCGCCCGCGGGAGCCCGTGCATGAGCCCCCACCGGACGACCGGCTTGACCACGTTCTCGACCCGTCCCGCGAGCGTCACGTTCGCTCCCTCCCCGGTGGTACTGGCGCGTACCAAGAGTACGCCGCCCACCGGGGAGGGCACGGCCACGACCCTCAGTTCCAGATGGCCTGCGCCCATTCCGGGTGGTCGACGAACGGGTTGCGGTTGTGCTGGAACTGGTCGTAGATCACCTGGTTGCGGCGCTTCTCGAACGCGTCCGGCGGGTCCGCGGCGTGCCACGACAGCAGCACCGGCAACCGGCCCATGTACGGGGCCGTGCCGTTGCCGACCGAGTCGTTCATCTCCAGGTTCGCGAAGCCGTCGTCGCCCTCGTAGCGGACGGCCATGTAGAAGATCATCCGTGCCACGTCGCCCTTGACGGCGTCGCGGGGTTCGAACGAGTCGGCGTCGGTGTAGCTGTCCGGGGCCTCGCTGACGGGCGAGCCCCCGTTGTCGAAGTCCTTGTTGCCGCGCACGCTGTTGACGGTCACGTCCTCCGGGCGCAGGTGGTGGACGTCGGTGCCGGGGCCGGTCGCGGTGCCGAAGTCGCCGTGGGACTTGGCCCAGACGTGCTCGCGGTTCCAGTCGTTCGCGTCGCCGCCGTTGGTGGTCTTCGACTGGGAGCGGCCGGAGTACAGCAGGATCACGTTGTTGGCGTTCGCCGGGTCCTGGTCGGTGACCTTGAGCGCGTCCCAGACCTGGTCGTAGGACAGCTTCGTGCCGGTGCTGATGATGGCGTGCAGTTCGGACTTCAGCGCGGCGCCGGTGAGGCCGATCGCGGACCGGTAGTAGGTCTCGTCGTAGCCGCCGTCACCGCCACCGGGCGGCGGGGTCGTGCCGTCCGCGGGGGTGATCGCGGTCGGGGACTTCAGCCCCGGGTGGGAGAAGTACGCCGCGAGCACGCCGGTGACGTCGAGGCGGTCGCCCATCACGTCCGGATTGGACATCAGCCCGTAGTCCGCGCGGAACGCGCTGGACACCTGGACGTACACCATCCGCGCCGTGCTGGTCTCACCTGGACTGTCGGCGAGCGCGATGGCGTAGTCGGACGGAAAGCCCGACGTGACAACGGTGTTGGTCGCCGTCGGCTGTCCGACCACGTAGCCGCGGACGGTCGCCTGCGCGCCGGTCTGCTGACCGATCGCCTGTGCGACGGTGAGTGGCGCGGCAGCGGCCGCACCGGACGGAACCTGTACCAGGGCCACGGCCAGCGCGGCGCCCACCACGGACGCGAGCAGCGGCCATCGCCTCATGCGAGCGATGTGCACGAGTTGATCCCTTCCCCGACTTGAAGGAAGAGTCGCACGAAATTTTCCGCCCAGAAGCGGCCGAATGGAGCAGTTGACCAGGGATTTCGCAGATGGGAATCCCTTGCCCCGACGGCGGAATCTTTGTGAACACCGATGTTCGCAAACCTGCTACGGTGGCCGCATGAGGCGCGGGAGGACACTGACCGGGCGCCGCGTGCTCGTCACCGGCGCCGCACGCGGCATCGGCGCGGCACTGGCCCGCAGGCTGCACGAACGCGGCGCGCGGGTCGCGCTCGCCGGGCTCGAACCGGACGGGCTGGCCGCGGTCGCGCGCGACTGCGGCGACGCGCCGTGGCGGGAGTGCGACGTCGGCGACGCCGCCGCGGTGCACGCGGCCGTCGACGAACTCGCGGCACGGCTCGGCGGGCTGGACGTGGTCGTCGCGAACGCGGGCATCGCCAGGCAGTGGTCGGTGCTGCACGGCGACCCCGAGGTGCTCGCGACCACGTTGCGCGTCAACACGTTCGGCGTGTGCCACACGATCCAGGCCGCGGCCCGGCACGTCGCCCACCCCGGCGGGTACGTGCTCGCCGTGTCCTCACTGGCCGCAGCCGTGCACCTGCCCCTGCTCGGCGCCTACAGCGCGTCGAAGGCGGCGGTCGAGGCGCTCGGCGACACCGCGCGGCTCGAGCTGGCGCCGACCGGCGCGCGGGCCGGTGTCGCCTACTTCGCCGAGCTGGCAACGGACATGACCACGCGCGGCTTCGGCACCAAGGCCGCCGCCGCGTTCTTCGGCGGGCACCGCACGCTCAGCCCGGTCACCCCGCTGCCGGTCGCGATCGACGCGCTCGAGCGCGGCATCCGCAGGCGGGCCGCGCGGATCTGCGCGCCGAGGTGGACGTGGCCGGTCCTGATGGCACGCATGCCCGCCCAGCGCGCGATCGCCCTGCGCGCGCGGGGGCCACGGCTGCGGGAGGCGCTGGCGATCGCGGCCACCGAGGACGTCGGGTTCACCACGGAGCAGCCGGGATGACCGCGCCGCGCATCGCCCCCGGCACCCGCCGCCAGCTGGGCTGGTTCGGGTGGACGTTCTCGCGGCTGGCGGGGTTGCGCACCGGGACGGCACCGCCCGCGGTGTTCACCGTGCTGGGCCGCAACCGCAGGCTCTTCCGCCGGTGGCTGCTGTTCGCGAGCGCGCTCATGCCGGGCGGCAGGCTGCCGCGCAGGGACACCGAACTGGTCATCCTCCGCGTGGCCGCGCTGCGCGGGAGCGCGTACGAACTGCGGCAGCACACGCGGATCGCCCGGTCCGCCGGGCTCACCGCCGACGAGATCGAGCGCGTGCAGGACACCGGCGCCGGCTGGGACGGCCGCGACGGCGTGCTGATCGCGGCCACCGACGGCCTGGTCCGCGACCGCGACCTCGACGACGCGCGGTGGACGGCGCTGCGGGCCGAGCTGTCCGAAGTAGAGTGTCTGGAGTTCTGCCTGCTCGTGACCCACTACGATCTGCTGGCCACCGTCCTCGGCACGCTGCGGGTCCCGCCGGACGAGCCGAGGTGAGCCACGCGCCGCTGCCGAGGGGCAGGCACGGGCTGACCAGGGACGAGGTCCGCGACGCGCAGCGCGCGCGGCTGCTGCTGGGCATGGCCGAGGCGGTCGGCGAGCACGGCTACCCGCGCACCACGGTCGCGCACGTGCTCAAGCGGGTCCACATCTCCCGCGAGACGTTCTACCAGCACTTCTCCGGCAAGGAGGACTGCTTCCTCGCGGTGCTCGACGAGTCCGCGCGCCTGCTGGCCGCGACGCTCGCCGCCGACGCGGGCGCCGCGTCCGAGCCGGCACTCCCCCGTCTGGAACGCGTGCTCACCACCTACTTCACGACGCTCGCCGAGCAGGTGCCGTTCGCGCGGGTGTTCTTCGTGGAGTCCTACGCGGCGGGGATTCCCGCGCAGCGCAAGCGGGTCGAGGTGCAGGAACGCTTCGTGGACCTGGTGGTCGCCGCGTTCGCCGGGTCGCCGGAATGGCGGGCGCTGCCCGATCCGGCGTTCGCGTGCCGCATCGTCGTCGGCGGCATCAGCGCGCTGGTGTCGGCGGCGCTGATCAAGGACGAGGCGGACCGGCTCCGCGACGCGGCGCCGAAAGTCGTGGCGCTCCTGAGACATCTGTTCCCGTCGACGTGAGACCGACAGCAGGCGTCGCAACCGGTTCCGCGTGACCCCGTCGCTTACCACACCACCGCGAGCGCGGCATGACGAGTGCTGTGTGACAGTGGCAACCGTGCCGGCGCCAACCAGCTGGGCGGAGAGATGTGCGAATGCGAGCGCCGCGACCACGCAGGAGGAAACCGTTGAACGGCACGGCGTCGTGCTGTCGCATGTGGATGCTCTCACCTGCGTGTTCCACAACATGATCACCAATTCACCCGAAAGTGTTGCACGATACTTCGTTGGCAGGGTAGAAATTCCCCCACTCCTGAACCCCTGCAGATCACGTGTACCTGCGCCCGTTCGCCACCGAGGGGAGCACCTGTGAGCCTCGCGCGGAAACTGGCGCTGCTGGTCGCGGTCCCGCTGGTCGCCGTCATCGGCTACGCGGCACTGGCGCTGGTCACCAGCGTCGGCCAGGCGGTGGACAGCGGACGGCTCGCCGACGAGGTGTCGCTCGCGCGCACCGCGGGCGTGCTGACCCGCGACCTCCACCGCGAACGGCTCGCCTCGCTCGCGCTGCTGCAGGGCGCGCCGACCGACGAGCAGCGCGCCGACTTCCGCGCGCTGGCACGGAAAACCGACGCCGACGCCGCAGGCTACCGCGGCCAGCGCGCCGAGCTGGACACCGTGCCCGACCACTTCGCCGACGTGCTCGAGCGCATCGACACCGGCCTCCACGACCTGCCTGGACTGCGGGAGCAGGTGCTGTCCGGCAGGAACGCGAACCTGTCCGCCATCACCTTCCGGTACCGGATCATCGCCGCCGACCTCGCGACGCTGCGCGAACGGGTGTCCGCGGGCGCGCCTGCCGAGCTGACCGGCGACCTGCGGGCCGCCGCGCAGCTCTCGCGCATCACCGAGTACATCGGACTCCAGCAGATCGCGGTGCTGCGCGCCGCCGCCGACCCGTACCTCACCCCCGCCGCGAACGACGAGGTGCGGGCCGCCCGCGCCGGGGTCGTCGACGCCGCGTACGCGTTCGGCCAGGGCGCCCCGGCCGCATGGCGCGGCTGGTACGACCGGGCCCGCGTCGGCGACGACGCCAGGTCGGTCCAGGTCATGGACGACGCGGTCGCCCGCACCCAGCCCGGCCAGAAGGTCACGCTGGACGCCGCGGCGTGGAACAAGGCCATGAACGCGCACCTCGACCAGCTCGCGGCCGTCGAACGGCGCGTGGACGACGCGGTGGTCGCGTCCGTCGAGGCCTACCGGGACGGCCAGGTGCTGCGGTCGCTCATCCAGGCGGCCGCGGTGCTGGTCACGCTCGCCGCGGCCGTCGTGGTCGCGATCTGGCTCGGCGCCCCCATGATCCGCGGCCTGCGGCAGCTGCGCACCGCGGCGCACACCGCGGCCTACGAGAGCCTCCCCGCCGCGGTCTTCGCGCTGCGCGGGCGCAACGCGCTCGGCAAGGCGACGCCCAAGGAGTACGCCGACGCGGCGAACGACGCGATCGCGGTCCGCGGCACCGACGAGATCGCCCAGGTCGGCAAGGCGTTCAACGAGCTCAACCACTCGGCCATCCACCTCGCGGCGCAGCAGGCCGCCATGCGCGACCAGATGGACGAGATGTTCGTCGCGCTCGCGCGCCGGGCGGAACGGCTGACCTCGGCGTTGATCGCGCAGGTCGACCTGACCGAGCGCGGCGAGCAGGACCCCGACCGGCTCGCGGCGCTGTTCGTGCTGGACCACCTGGCGACCAGGATGCGCCGCACCAACAACAGCCTGCTCATCCTAGGCGGCGAGGGCTCGGCCCGCGTGCGCAAGGAGCCGATGAGCTGCCACGACCTGCTGGGCGCCGCGGTCTCCCAGATCGCGCGGTACCAGCAGGTCGACCTGCACAGCGAGATCGACCACCAGAACCTCGACCGGGTCATCGCGGCGGAGATGACCGACCACCTCGCGCACCTGTTCGCCGAGCTGATCGACAACGCCACCGCGTTCTCCTCGCCCAACGCCAGGGTGACGGTCGTGGCGGCGCCGGCGGGTGACGGGGCGGTGGTCACCGTGACGGACAAGGGCATCGGCTTCACCCCGGAAGCGCTGGCGGCGGCGCGGGCCCGGCTGGCCGACCCGGACCAGAACCCCGGCGCGGTGCGCACGATGGGGCTCGCGGTGGTCGGCCGCATCGCGTCCTGGTACGGCATCGACATCGAGATCCGCTCGGCGCCCAGGCAGGGCACCGTGGTGAAGGTCAGCCTCCCGCCGAGGGTGTTCACCCGGCGCGCGGACTTCGACTGGTTCCACGGCCAGGCCAAGGCGGCCGCGCCGAGCCGGATCGCCACCACGTCGTCCGGCGAGCCGTCGGTCACCCCGTCCGCGGGCACGGACCGGCGGGACTCGGCGAAGATCTCTGGGGTCATGACAGCCTTCGCGCGGGGCATCGGCGCCCACCGCGCTGCGAACGGCAAACCGGACCGGCCGGCCCCAGATCTCGTGGAGAAGAGTTGACCAGGGAACTGTCGAACATCGACTGGCTGCTGAACGACTTCGCCGACCGGGTCACCGGTGTCACGCACGCGGTCGGCGTGTCCGCCGACGGCCTGCTGGTCGCCGCGACCCGCTCGCTGGCGGGCGGCGGCGGCGAACAGCTCGCGGCGATCGCGTCCGGGCTGGTGAGCCTGCTCTCCGGCGCGGCGCGGCTGCTGTCGGCGCAACCCGTGGCGAGCAACCTGACGGAGATGAACGGCGCGTTCATGTTCTCGATGGCCGTGAGCGACGGCGCGTCGCTGCTCGTCGTCGCCGACCACACGTGCGACATCGGCCAGGTGTCCTACGAGATGGCCGAGCTGATCAACAAGGTGGGCCCGGCGCTGACCCCCGCCGCCCGCAGCCGCACCATGGCGCCGCCTGAGCGGACCACGTCATGAGGCGGGTGGTCGCGGCCTGTGCCGCGGTGGCGGTGCTGGCGAGCGGGTGCACGGCCGAGGAAGGTCCGCCGCCCGTCCGGGTCGGCCTGCTCACCGCGTTGTCCGGCACCCAGCAGGCGCCGGGTTCGGACATCCACCAGGGCTTCCTGCTGTACCTGGAGACACACGGCAACAAGCTCGGCGGGCGCGAGGTGGAGCTGTTCACCGCCGACGAGGGCGAGGACGCGGCCACCTCGGTGCCCGCCGCGGAGAAGCTGGTGCAGCAGGACGAGGTCGACGTGCTGACCGGCACCATCTCCAGCGGCGCGTCCGGCGGGGTGGCGCAGGTCGCGACGCGCGCGCGGATCCCGTTCGTGGGCGCGAACGGCCGCCCGAAGATCGAGGACACCACCTGGGTGTGGCACACGAGCTTCCTCACCGAGGACTTCGGCGCGTCGCTCGGCCGGTACATGGCGGAGGAGATCGACGGCCCGGTCTACGTGATGGGCCAGGACTTCGTCGGCGCGTACGAGGGCATGCGGGGCTTCCTGCGCGCCTTCCGCGAGGCCGGTGGGGAGCTCGCCAACCCGGGCGGCGAGCCGACGCTGACCCCGATGGCCACGAAGGACTACCGGCCGTACCTCGACGCGATCACCGCGACGGGCGCCAAGGCGGTGTACGGGTGGTACGTCGCGAAGCAGGGCGTCGACTTCCTCAAGCAGTACCCGACGTCCGCCGCGGCCCGGCTGCCGCTGTACGGCAGCGGTGCGACCGAGGGCACGAAGGCCCTCCCCGCGATCGGCGACGCGGCCATCGGCGTGCGGTCGGCGTTCCACTACGCGCCCAACCTGGACAACCCGGCGAACCGCGCGTTCGTGGCGGCGTGGGACACCAAGTACCCGGGCGTCGTGCCGTCCGGCCTCGCCGTGTCGGCCTACGACGCGGGCGCCGTCCTCGACCGGGCCATCGCCGCGGCGGGCCCGGCCGCGGGCCCGGCCGAGATCAACGCGGCGATCGCACGGCTCGGCAAGATCGACAGCCCCCGCGGCGAGTGGGAGTTCGGCCCGAAGACCCACACCCCCGTCCAGAAGTGGTACCTGCGCGAGGTCCGCCGCGACGGCCGCTCCCTCTCCAACGCGGTGATCCAGGACCTGGTGACGCTGGGCAGCTGACGGTCATCGCCGCGCGGCGGCGTCCCGCACCGCGGTGAGCATGATCGCGCTCGCCATGGCGAAGCACGGCCACCCTCCCGCGTTGGTATCGCGGAGCGTCGTCGCGAGGTGTGCGGAGCGGTGGCGTCGCGGCCGGGATGTCCGAGGGCGCCGGCGGGCACCCGCCGCACCGGCCCGTGCGGGTCTGCTGTCCACGCGCCGTGCGACCCACGGCTGGAGCCCAGGTGGCGGGCCTGCCGCGCACAGCGTCGGCGATCTTTCGAAATTCTTCCCGGCCCGTGTCGATCCCCGGTGGCGGCCGTTCGACCCAGGGGTGAGAGGGTCCGAGCGGGACCCGCACACCAGGGAGACAACACCGTGAAGTACATGCTGATCTGGCGCGCGACCGACGAGGCCTACGCGAGCATGGGGAACGTCGACTTCGACAAGATGATCGAGATGGTCGGCAGGTACAACCAGGAGATGATCCGCGCGGGCGTGCTGGTCGCCGCCGAGGGGCTGGACAGTGCCGAGGAGGGCGTGGTCGTCGACTACTCGTCCGAGCCGCCGGTGGTGACCGACGGGCCGTACGGGGAGACGAAGGAGCTGTTCGGCGGGTTCCTCATCCTGAACGTGGCCTCGAAGGAGGAGGCCGTCGAGTGGGCGAAGCGGTCGCCGATCACCGGGGCGGGGTTCAAGGCCGAGATCCGCCGGGTGACCGAGATCGACGAGTTCCCGCAGGACAACGAGTGGATCCGCAGGGAGCGGGAGTGGCGCGAGGCCACCGGTCAGCTCTGACATGGCCGACCCCACCGGCCGGAAGGCCGTCGCCGCTGTCTGGCGGATCGAGTCCGCGCGGATCGTCGGTGCGCTCGCGCGCTACACCGGCGACTTCGCGCTGGCCGAGGACCTCGCGCAGGAGGCGCTCGCCGAGGCGCTCGTGACCTGGCCGCGGGAAGGGGTGCCCCGCAACCCGGCGGGCTGGCTGCTGACCGTGGGCAGGCGGCGGGCGATCGACGCGTTCCGCCGCCGCTCCGCGCTCGACGACCGGTACGCCGCCTTCGCCCGTGAGCTGGGCGAGGGCGGCGTCCACGCGGGCAGCCCGCAGGGCAGCGACGACGCCGAGCTGTGGGACCCCGACCGGATCGACGACGACGTGCTCGCGTTGATGTTCATCTCCTGCCACCCCGTGCTGTCGCGGGAGGCGCGGGTGGCGTTGACGCTGCGCGTGGTCGGCGGTCTGACGAGCGACGAGATCGCCAGGGCCTTCCTCGTCCCGACCGCCACCGTGCAGGCCCGCATCACCCGCGCGAAGAAGACGCTCGGCGCGGCCCGGGTGCCGTTCGAGCTGCCGACGGGCAGGGAACGGGCCGACCGGCTCGGCTCCGTGCTCAGCGCCATCTACGTGATCTTCACCGAGGGCTCGACGGCCAGCCACGGTGACGACCTGATCCGGTTCGACCTCGCGGGCGAGGCCCAGCGCCTCGCCCGCGTGCTCGCCCGGCTGGTGCCCGACGAGCCGGAGGTGCACGGCCTGCTCGCGCTGCTGGAGCTGACCGCCGCCCGCTTCCCCGCCCGCACCGGCCCCGACGGTGAGCCGGTGCTGCTGGAACACCAGGACCGCGGTCGCTGGGACCGGGCGGCCATCCGCCGCGGCCGGGCCGCGCTGACCCGCGCGGAGAAGGTCGGCCGCGGCCTCGGCGCGTACGGCCTGCAGGCGGCGATCGCCGAGTGCCACGCCGTCGCGCCGTCGGTCCCCGAGACGAACTGGGCGCGGATCGTGCTCCTCTACGAGGCGCTCGGCAGGCTCGCGCCGTCGCCGGTGGTCGACCTCAACCGCGCGGTGGCGGTGTCCATGGCCGACGGGCCCGCCGCGGGGTTGACGGTCGTCGACGGGCTGGTGGCGGACGGCGCGCTCGCGGGCTCGCACCTGCTGCCGACCGTGCGCGGGGAACTGCTCGCGCGCATGGCCCGCGCGGCCGAGGCACGCACCGAGTTCGAGGCCGCGATCCGGTTGTGCGCCAACGAACGGGAACGCGCCGTGCTGGCCCGCAAGCTCGCCGACCTCGGCTGACCTTCCCCGGGGGTTCCGTCACCGTCCCGCCGCGAAACCCGAGGCAAACCACCAGCAGCCCGGGAAGACCCGTCCTCCTTTGGCGGAACCCTCCCCCCACCGGTAGAACGGTGGGGAGCCAACTGGGGAGGAATCACATGCGCTTGCGCGTATTCGTGCTGCCCGTGCTGCTCGTGGCCGGTCTGGCCACGCCGGCACACGCGGCGCCACCACCATCCGCACCACCACCCGCCGGCTGGGCCGTCGACGGTGCCCGCCTGGTGTGGCGGGCCCCCGATCGGGTGCCGGTCGGCGACGCCGCCGTCGAGTTCTGGTCCGGTGACCGGCTGCTCGGCAGACCGGTGCCGTCGGCCGACCACCGCACGTTCACGCTGACCGGCGCGGAGGTCGCCGACCCGAGGGCACTGGCGGTCCGCGCCGGCGGGCGACGTCTCGACGCGGCGGAACCGACGACACCGCCGCGGTCGCGCCCCGCACCGCCGCCCGCGCCGCGGCCGGCCGGGGCTGTCGACCCCGGCACCCCCGGCCCGTACCGGACGACGGCCGGCGAGTACGCGATCGACCCGGTGCGGCTGCCCGGCTACCCCGCGGCCGTCGAGATGGCGGGCGTGGTGGTCGCCCCCGTCGGTGCGCCCGGCCCGCGCCCGCTCGCCCTCTTCCTGCACGGCAGGCACCAGACCTGCTGGGACCCCGCCGACGAGAACAACGTGACCCTCGAGTGGCCCTGCCGGGACGGCATGGCCGCGGTGCCCAGCCACCGCGGCTACCTGCAGGCGCAGCGGCTGCTCGCGTCGCAGGGGTACGTGACCGTGTCGATCTCGGCGAACGGGATCAACGGACAGGACGCGGGGCTCCTGGACGCGGGCGCGCAGGGCCGCTCGTCGCTGGTGCGGCAGCACCTGGCGCGCTGGGCGGACTGGGCGGGAAGGGGCCGCGGTTCGGCGCCGGACATCGTCAAGGCCGTGCCGAGGGCCGACCTGTCGAAGGTGTTGCTGGTCGGGCACTCGCGCGGCGGCGAAGGCGTGAACCGGGCCGCGACCGACAGCATCAGCGCGCCTCCGCCCGGCACCGGCTACGACGGCCCGGTGCGCTGGACGATCCGCGGCACCCTCCTGATCGGGCCGACGATCTTCGGCCACAACCCGGCGCCGGACGTGCCGTCGGTGACGATCCTGCCCGGCTGCGACGGCGACGTCGCCGACCTGCAGGGCCAGATGTACGTCGACGCGACGCGCGGGGTCAGCCGGGGCGCCGCGCTGCACAGCGCGCTGTACGTCGTCGGCGCGAACCACAACTTCTTCAACACCGAGTGGACACCGGGCCAGTCGGAAGCCCCGTCGTCCGACGACTTCTGGCCCACCGGCGACCCGGTGTGCTCGCCGGGCACGCCGGTCCGCCTCACCGCGGCGCAGCAGCAGGACGTGGGCGCGACCTACATCGCGGCCGCGGCGCGGCTCTTCGTGGCCGGTGACCGGCGGGTGCTGCCGCTCGTCGACGGCTCCGGGACGCGTGCCCCGTCCGCGGGCCCGGCGCGGGTGCTGAGCCACGCCGTGGGTGGCGGGCGCACCCCGTTCGTCGTTCCGGACGCGGCCACGACCGCGAGCGGCGGCGCCCGGATGTGCAGGCAGGTCACCGAGGACGTGGCGAACGCGTGCCTGGCCGGGAACTCGTGGTGGCAGCCGCACTTCGTGACGCTCTCCGGGGTCTTCGACGACCCGGACCGGTTCTCGGTCGCGCTCGACGGCGGCGGCGTGGTGCGGCCCGGCGCACCGGTGTCATTGGCCGGGTCGCGTGCCCTGGCGCTGCGGGTGATCGTCCCGCCGAACACGACCGGCAACCGGTTCGACGTCGCGATCACGGACACCCGGGGCCGCGAGGCCGTGCTGGGTTCGGTGTCGGTCGACGGGCTGCCCGCGAGTGAGCGGATGTCGGCGTTGTGGGCGCAGGAGGTGCGGGTTCCGTTGCCGCGGCACGGGATCGACCTCACCAGGGTGGCGTCGCTCGAACTCGTCGGCGGCGGTCAGGCGTGGCTCGTCGACGCGTACGGGTGGCGGCCGGGGCTGCCCGCGCCGCGTCCGGTGGCGCTGCCGAGGGTCGACGTGGGGGCGCTGACCGTCGAGGAGGGCGACGCGGGCACGCGGTCCTACGAGGTCACGGTCTCGGTGTCCGGCGACCGCCCGGGCACGCTGCGCCTGTTCACCGGCGACGAGCACGGCGCGGTGACGTCCCGGCTGGTGACCGTCCGACCAGGACAGACCGAGATCCGGTTGCCGTTCGAGGTCACCGGGAACACGCGGTGGAGCACCGGGGCCAACCAGGTGGTGCTGGCCAAGGCGATCCGCGGCGTGGTGTCCGGCGGCTACGCGGGCGGGCTCGTCGTGCTCGACGACGACCCGGAGCCGACGGTGACGATCAGCCCGGTCGCGGGCCCGGTGCGGGAGGGCGGCGCGCTGACGTGGACGGCGACGTCGTCCGCGGTCGCCGATTCGCCGCTCGTCCGCTACGGCTGGCCGATCCCACCGTCGGCCGGGCCGGAGCTGTCCAGCACGGACGTGGCCGCGGACTGGTTCCGGGAGAACAGCTTCTTCGACCCGGACCCGCTGCCGTCGCGGCCGCTGTCGACCACGTCCGTGCAGCTGGCGCTGGTCATCGTGCCGGGTGAGCTGACCGGTGCGCTGACGATCCCGACGGTCGCCGACGCCGAGGCGGAACCGGACGAGCACGTCCGGCTGTACCTGACGAGCTGGCCGCCGACCGCGCCGGACGTGGAGGTCACGGGCACGGTGACGGACTGAGCCGCGCCGGTGACGGGGCCGCGCGGTCCCGTCACCGGTGTTCGCGGCAGCTCTCGAGGTGCAGCTGCGTGATCGGCCTGCGCGTGTCGTCGAACGCCCGGCCGACGTACATGTCGGCCTCGCGGTGCGTGTCCGGGTGCTCGATCAGGGTGCGCAGCTGCCGCGACTCGAGGTCGAACGCCCGCCTGCTGCCGACGAGGAAGAGCGTGCGGGCGGCCATGTCCCAGCGGAGGTGGTCGCGGAAGTCGTTGTGCGAGCGGCTGATCCGGTCGTCGACCGTGATGTCGGGGAACGGCGCGGCGGGCAGGCGCACGGTGTGCGGCACCGCGTGCGCGAGGCGGGCACGCACCCGCTTCCACCGCGACACGGGGAACCCGAGGCTGTGGTGCAGCAGCACGAGGTCGATGCGCTCGCCGCCCACCTCCTCGTCACAGGTGGCGGGCGACTCGCGCAGCGGCAGGTACACGATGCTGCGCCGCGACCGCGCGGCGAGCCACCACGCACAGGCGAGGTCGACGGTGGCGGCCCGGTCGAGGGAGAGGTGCCCGCCGATTCCCGTGTCGTAGAGGGGCGCGTGCGGCAGCGGGCGCGCGGGCCGGACCACCCGGTACTCGTCGCCGCCGAGCCGCACATGGCTGACGAGCGTCCGCCACCGCACGCCCCGCAGGTCCACGCGCGCGAGCGTAGAGAACGCGGATCAGGTGACACCACCGGATTCCTGTTACGCGCGGCCGTCGGATCGCGATGCACGAGCACGTCCTCCCGAGCACGCTCGACGTCGTCGACCACGAAGGGGATCACGATGAACAAAGGCCCGGTGCAGCAGTTCAAGAAACAGCTCGACGCCCGCCACAAGGCCCTGGGCAAGATGAAACCGTCACCCGTGCGGCCGGGCAGTGCCCGCGGCAAGAAGAGCCACCCGACCGTGGTCGTCGACGGCGTTGCGTACGAGCCGGTCGATGTCGAGGCCGCGCAGGCCGACATCGCAGCCAAGAAGCGGCTCGTCGATCATTGTCTTGAGCTGCTCGACGCCCCGGACGCCAAGGACAACGTCTCGGTCAAGGTCTTGGCGGCCGTGTTCAAGGACTGGGCGAAACTCCTCTGACGGCCACCCCGCCGACGGTCCGGGCGCGGCTCGTCACCGCTCCAGCCATGCCGTGCTCGCGCGTTCCGACTCCGCCGCGCCCGCGACCGGGAAACCCATGTCGCGCAGGTGTTCCTCGGCTCGGCGGTCGCCGGTGCCGCCCGCGTAGTGGCTGACGAGCAGGCGGCCGCCCGGTTCGACGAGGGTCAGCGCGTGCCGCACGAGGTCCGGGCGGCGGTGGCGCGGCACCGCGTCCAGGAGCACGTGCACGAACGTGAAGCGGCGGCCGTCGGCCGGCTCCCAGTCGATGGCGTTGCCGACCTCGATGCGGTCCGCCCACCTCGGCAGGCGTTGCCGGGCCAGGTCGACCAGGCGAGGCGCGAGGTCGATGCCGTACGGCTCGATCACCAGGCCGCGTTCCGCCGCCCACTCGCGGACCGACTCCATCAGCAAACCGTTGGCACAGCCCACGTCGAGGAACGTCCCGGACCGGTGCACGCCGTCGACGATCATGCCGCGGCGGGCGCGCCAGCGGGCCGCGTCGCCGCCGAAGCCCGAGCCCGCCTGCGGTGTCGTGCCGCGCAGGTAGGCCGGTTCCAGCACCCGGACGTTGTCCGCGTAGTAGCCGGCGTCGGACTGGGTGCGGAACGAGCGCGCGGCGTCGCGCACCACCGGCAGCCGCTCGGCGAGTTCCTCCGCGGTGGCGGTCACGTGCGGCCGCTCGGCGCGGAGGTCGCCGTCGAGCCACACGTACACGTGGTCGCCGTCGACGGCGAACGGGTGCACGCGCTGGAACCGGAAACCCAGCTGGTCCATGGGAATCCGCACGGTCGTGTCGAGCAGCCAGTGCTCGCCGGGCCGCACGTCACCGGCCGGCAGCGCGGGGCCGGGCAGGGCCACGCACCGCCCGTCGGGCAGGAACGGCACGAACGTCATCCTGCGCACGGCGGCGGGCTCGGGATCGACCTCGGTCAGCCGGTATGCCATGGCGCTACCCGTGGGCCCAGCCGCGCCAGGTGGCGACGTCGATCCAGATCACCGGGCCTGGTGGCGGGTGCGCGAGGTACTGGCGGTACTTGGCGCTGAGCCAGTCGATCGGTTCGGCGGCGTCGGCGCCGGTGCGGATCCCGGCCACCCCGTCGGCGCGGACCCACCACAGCCGCGACCAGTTCTCGTCGTAGTGGTCGGCGAGCAGGCTCACCCTGGGGTTGGCGCGGATGTTGCGCAGCCGCCGGAGGTCGTTGCTCTGCTTGGGTTTCCGGTCGACGGCGAGCACGACCACCGCGCCCCGCACCGCGAACACGACCGGCACGAGGTGCGGCCGCCCCTGTTCGTCGGCGGTCGCCAGCCGCGCGACGCGTGCCGCGCCGAACAGTGACCGGGCCTGTTCCTCGTCGAGTCGCATCGTCTCCCATTGTGCGCCCCGGTCAGCCCAGCACGTCCACCCAGCCGCCCGAGCGCCAGTAGACACCGTCCTCCCGGGTGAGGAAACCCTCGTCGACCAGGTGGCGGCGGACCGCGACGTGGTCGGTCTCCCCGCCCGCGCACCAGGCGCGCAGCACGACGTCGACCTCCCTCTCCGGGAAGCGGCGGCCCGGCTCGAACGAGAGCACGAGGTGCGCCAGCACGACCCGGCGCCGCGCGCGGCGGGCGGGCAGCCGCACCAGCCTGCCGTCGGACACGAAACCACGCAGCTGATCCACGTCCGCACGATGGCTCGTGCCGAGGTCGCGGCGCAACCGAAATCCGGTTCTCAGCCGATCGGCCGATTCGCCGCCGCCGAGATCGGCCGATCGGCCGGGCGGCCGGTCCTTCCGGCCGACCCGCCGTGACCTGCGGCGTTCCTAGCATCGGTCGCCATGACGACGATCTTGCTGTCCGATCCCCTCGTCCACGCCATCCGGGTGCGGGACAACGGGGACCCACTCGTGCCGTTGCCGTTCGCGCCCGGCGTGCTGGTGCGGTCGGGGCTCGCCGAGCGGCTGGTCCGGGCGCGGTCGGTCCTGCCGTCCGGTGTGGACCTGCGCGTCATCGAGGGCCACCGCAGCGTCGCCGACCAGCGCGCCATCATCGACGAGTACTCGCGCGAGCTGCGGGTGCTGCACCCGGACGCGGACGAGGTCGAGCTGACCCGCCTGTACAGCCGCTTCGTCGCGCCCGTCGCGGTGGCGCCGCACGTCGCGGGCGCGGCCGTCGACCTCACGCTGGTGGACGACGCCGGTGCGGAGCTGTGGATGGGGACGGCGGTCGACGCGACCCCGGAGCAGAGCGGCGGCGCGTGCTGGTTCGACGCCGACGTGGACCGGACCGCGCGGCGCAACCGTGCGGTCCTCGCGCACGCCCTCACCGGCGCGGGCCTGGTCAACTACCCCACCGAGTGGTGGCACTGGTCCTACGGCGACCGGTACTGGGCGCTGCTGTCGGGCGCCGACCACGCGCTCTACGGGCCGGTCCGGACGGGCGTGCCGGCATGACCGCGCTGGCCACCCGCCTCCGCACGCCCGCCCTGGAGATCGACCTGTCGGCGGTCGCCGCCAACACGCGCCGGTTCGTGCGGACCACCGGCGCGGCGGTGATGGCCGTGGTGAAGGCCGACGGGTTCGGGCACGGGCTCGCCGACGTGGCGCGGACCGCCGTGACGAACGGCGCGACGTGGCTCGGGGTCACGTCCGTCGCGGAAGGCGTCGCGGTCCGCGCGTCCGGTGTGGACGAACCGGTGCTGAGCTGGCTGAACCCGGTGGACGTCGACGTGGCGACCGCGGTGCGCCACCGCGTCGACCTGGCCGTGCCGAGCGTGCGGCACCTGGCGGCGATCGCCGCGGCCGAGGCGGGCGCGCGGGTGCACCTGCAGCTCGACACCGGCATGGCCCGCGACGGCGCCGCCGAGGACGAGTGGCGCGCGCTGATGACCGCGGCCCGGCGGGCGGAGGCCGCCGGGCACGTCGAGGTCGTCGGCGTCATGGGGCACCTGGCGATGGCCGCCGAACCCGGTCACCCGGCGAACAAACGGGGCAGGCTCGCGCTGCTGAACGGCATCGAGCTGGCCGAGCAGGCCGGGCTGCGCCCGTCGGTGCGGCACCTGGCGGCCACGGCGGCCACGCTCACCGACCCGGACACGCACCTGGACATGGTGCGCGTCGGCGCCGGGCTCGTGGGCATCGACCCGTCCGGCACCACCCGGCTGTGCGCCGCGCTGCGGCTGACGGCGCCGGTCGTGCAGGTGCGGCGGGTCGGCGCCGGGGTGGGTGTCGGGTACGGGCACACCCACGTGACCGACCGCGCGACCACCCTCGGGCTGCTGCCGGTCGGGTACGCCGACGGGCTCCCCCGCGTCGCGTCGGGCCGCGCGCACGTGCTGGTGGCGGGGCTGCGCAGGCCGGTGGTCGGGGTGATCTCCATGGACCAGGTCGTGGTGGACCTCGGCGACCACGTGGTCGAGCCCGGCGAGGAGGCCGTCGTGTTCGGGCCCGGTGACGACGGCGAGCCGACCGTCGGCGACTGGGCGAGGTGGGCGGGGACCATCCCGCACGAGATCGTGACCGGCATCGGTCACCGGGTGGAACGGAGTGTCCGATGAGGGACCGCACGAGGGTCGCCGTGATCGGCGGCGGGCAGAACTGCGAGCACGACGTGTCCCTCGCGTCGGCGGCGTCGGTGCGGGACGCGCTCGACCAGGAGCGGTACGAGCCGGTGGCGCTGACGATCGGCCGCGACGGCGGCTGGCTCGGGCCCGACGGCGACCCGCTGGGCCTGTCCCGCGCGGACAGCCTCGCCGAGGCGCTGCGGATCATGGCCACCTGCCACGTGGTCGTGCCGTTGGTGCACGGGCCGCGCGGCGAGGACGGCACGCTCGCCGCGCTGTGCGACCTCGCGGGCCTCCCCTGCGTCGGCTCGCCGCTGCGCGCCGGTGCGCTCGCCATGGACAAGTGGGCGACCAAGCTGGTGGCGGAGGCCGTCGGCGTGCGCACCGCCCCCGGCAGGCTCGTCACCCGTGCCGACGCGGTGGTGTTCGACGGCCCGGTCGTGGTCAAGCCGGTCGCCGCGGGGTCGAGCTTCGGCGTGCGGCTGGTGACGGAGGAGGCGGACCTCGAGCCCGCGCTGCGTGCCGCGCTGGAGCTGGACGACCGGGTGCTGGTGGAGCAGGTCGTCACCGGGCGGGAGATCGACGTCGCCGTGCTCGACGACCCGGACACGGGCCGCCGCACCGGGCCGCCGCTGGAGATCGTCGTGGGCGGCGGGCTGTTCGACACCACCACGAAGTACGACGGCAGCGCGGAGTTCCTGATCCCGGCGGCGCTGACCGACACCGAGGCCAAGGCGCTGACCGATGCGGCGCTGCGCGTGTACGAGGCGCTCGGCTGCCATGGCCTGGCCCGCGTCGACTTCTTCCTCACCGCGGACGGCCCGGTGCTGAACGAGGTCAACACGATGCCCGGCATGACCGCCGCGTCGCAGGTGCCGAAGATGTTCGCCGCCGAGGGGCTCACCTACCCCGGGCTGCTGGACCGGCTGATCCGGGCAGCGCTCGGGTGAGCGCGGGCCGCATCGCCGGGCTCGACGTGCTGCGCGGGCTCGCGATCCTGCTCGTCGTGCTGCGGCACGCGGTCCCGGACGTGTTCGCGGGCGCCGGGGTCGTCGGCGTGGTCATGTTCTTCACGCTCAGCGGGTACCTGATCACCGGTGTGCTGGCGAAGGAGCTGAGCACCACCGGCAGGGTCGACTACCGGCGGTTCTACCTGCGCAGGGCGCGGCGGCTGCTGCCCGCGCTCGTGGCGCTGGCCGCGGTGTTCGCGGTGGTGACGCTGGTGTTCGACCCGCTCGGCGACCGCGACCGGCTGCCCGCGACCACCGCGGTGCTGCTGACGTTCACCGGGAACCTGCCGGTGGCCGACGTGAGCGCGGCCGCGTTCCACTCGTGGACCCTCGCCACCGAGGAGCAGTTCTACCTCCTGTGGCCCGCGCTGCTGGCGCTGGCGTGGGCACGGGGCCGGGTCGGCGCGGCGCTCGTGGCGACGGCGGTGGCGGTGCTCGGGGCGGTGCTGGCGTGGCTGTGGCCGTACGCCGACAACGCGTACGTGCTGCCCACGTCGTGGTTCCTGTGCTTCGTGATCGGCGCGGCGACCCGCCTGCGTGGTGACGCGTCGCGGATTCCGGCCGCGCTGGTGCCGCTGGTGCTGGCCGCGCTCGCCGCGTTGTCGGTCGTGCCGCTGCGGGGGCACGCGCTGACGTACCTGGTCGCCGCCCCGGCCATCGCCTGCTTCACGGCGGTGCTGCTGCTGGCGTGGTCGCGGTGGACGGACCTCACCCACCACGTCGCGCGGGGGCTGGCCGCGCTCGGTGTGGTGTCGTACGGGGCCTACCTGTGGAACTACCCGCTCACGTTGTGGCTGCGCCCGGACCTGGGTGCGGCGGCCGGTCCGCTCGCGGCCGCGCTGACGATCGTGGCGGCGGCGCTGAGCTGGCGGTTCGTCGAGGAACCGGTGATGAGGAGGGTCCGCACCCGCGGGTCACCGTGACGTGCCGCCGGTCTGCTGGTGGATCCAGTCGGCCACCACGTCGACCCGCGCGACGATCTCCAGCCCGGGCTGCGGGCAGGGCGGTCCGGTGTTCACGACCGCCACGAGCACGCCGGTGCGGTCGTCGGCGGAGACGAAGAACGGGGCGCCCGAGTCCTCCGGGCAGGGCGTGTTCTCCACGGTGCGGTTGCCGACCGACTCCGTCTCGAGCGTGAGCCGCTCGACGTCGGCGACCGTGAACCGGCCGCGTTTGAGGTGGTCGGAGGGCTTGCGCACGGTGGGCGACAGCGAACCCCAGCCCGCGAACTGCAGTTGCGCGCCGACCGCGGGCGGGGCGTCGGCCACGGTCAGCGGCGTGACGTCGGTGACCGCGGCGGACAGGCGGACGACGGCGAAGTCGTGGAGCGGGGACTGCCGGACGTCGACGACCCGCGCGACGTGCCCGCCGGGGTCGCTGTCCTTCAGCTTGCCGATCGTCACGGTCACCGTGTACGGCGGCGGTCCGCTGATCCGCCGGTCGTTGACGTCGTGGAAGCAGTGCCCGGCGGTGGCGACCCACTCGGGTGCGATCAGCGCGCCGCTGCACGCGCCGCTGCGCACCCCGCCACCGGCGACGGGGATGTCGTCCGACGTCAGCTTGGCGTTGAAGGGCAGGACGGGCGGGGGTGGCGGCGGCTTCGTGGTGGTCGTGGTGGTCGGCGCCGCGGGCGTGCCGCCGGTGGTGGCCGCCGCGCGGCCCGGTTCCGGCAGCCCCGCCGCACGCAGGTCACCGGTCCCGACGTAGGCGAACGCGACACCCGCGCCCACGACGAGACCGACCGCCAGGGCACTGAGCCGTCCCGATCGAGTCCTCACGTCTTAGATCACGTCCAGGAGGTCGGGATGGTTGCGGGTGTGCACGTTTCGGTCACGAGATTATGACATCCGGGGTTGCGATATACGTACGTTGCTTGATGTTTCACCGGGCGGTGCGGGGCAGGCTTGGCTCGCACGTTCGGAGGTTGCGAGATGGACGACGAGGCGCTCAGAGCGCTGGCACAGGTCGCGTCGGGGCACGTGGAGTTCCACACCGGCGCGTGGGGTGGTCCCGCGGGCTACCGGTGGCGCGGGGCGGCGGGGGTCATGCCGCTCGGCTGCGTGCTGGAGCGGCTGGAGGCGAAACACCTGATCGCGGTCGAACCGCGGCTCGGCCCGCTGGAGCGCCGGGTGACCGTCACCTCGGACGGCATCGCCGCGCTCGCGGGCCTGTCCTGACGGCGTCAGTCAGGGCCCGGCCGCGGCGGCGCGGAGGGCCTCGGCCAGGCGGGCCGCGGGCTCGGTCAGCGGACCGGGCAGGCGAGCGAGCAGCAGACGCCGCTGCTCGGCGGGGCCGCCGTGGACCGGCAGGACCCGCACCCCGTCCGGGACGACGGGCGTGAGCGAGGCGGGCACCGTGGTGATGCCCAGCCCCGCGGCGACGAGCTGGAGCTTGGCCAGCCAGTCCCGCGCGGTGTGCGCGATCTCGGGCCGCTCGTCGAGACCGGGCCACACCCCCATCACCAGGTTGTCGCCCGTGCCCGCGATCCACCGCTGCCCGTGCAGTGCAGCGACGTCGACGGCGTCCCCGCGGGCGAGGGGGTGCGTGGCGGGCACGGCGACGCGCAGGCTCCGCTCGGTCAGCGTCCGCACGTGCAGCGGCGGGGACTCGGCGTCGGGCGCGCGGAACGGCGGCGCGGACGCCAGCACCGCCAGGTCCAGCGTGCCCGCCCGGAGGGCCCGCACGAGCGCGGGCGTGCTGCCCTCGCGGGTGGTCACGGTGATGGCCGGGTGGGTGCGGCGCAACGCGGCCAGTGCCGTGGGCACCAGCCCGGCGCCCGCGCTGGCGAACCACCCGAGCCGGACCGTGCCGCGCTCGTCGGGCATGCCGGCGAGCTCCCGCGCGGTGGCGTCGATCTGGTCGACGACGGTGGCGGCGCGGCGCACCACGACGTGCCCGGCGGGCGTGAGCCGCACCCCGTCGTGGCGCCGTTCCAGCAGCCGGGTGCCCGCGGCACGTTCCAGCGCCGCGATCTGGCGGGACACGGCGGACTGCGTGTAGCCGAGCGCGGCGGCCGCCGCGGTGAGCGTGCCCCGCTCGGCCACCTCGCGGAACACCCGCAGCGCGGTCAGCGACGCGTCCCCGAAGGCCATGACATACAGGAATACCAGACGTGCGGAACTCTCGTTGGCCGCATGGCCGCCGCGCTCCTAGCGTTGAGGCATGACACCGAGAATCGCACTGGTCACGGGTGCCACGCAGGGCCTGGGCCGGGCGCTGGCCGAGGGCCTCGCCCGCCGCATGGCCCCGGCGGACGTCGTGTACCTGACCGGCCGCGACCGCACCCGCGTGCGGTCGGCCGCCGACGCCGTGCGCGGCGGCGGGGCGCAGGTCCGCGGCGAGCTCCTCGACGTGGCCGACCCGGACGCGGCGGCCCGCTTCGCCGAGCTGATGCGCGACCGGCACGGCGGCGTGGACGTCGTGTTCGGCAACGCGGTGATGCGCATCGGCCCCGGCGACGACCCGCGCGAGATCATCGAGCCCTACACCGAGGTGAACAACTTCGGCACCACGAGGCTGCTGCGCGCGTTCGGTCCCCTGGTGCGCGACGGCGGCAGGCTGATCGTCGTGGCCAGCTCGCTGGGCACGCTGTTCCACCTCGCCCCCGTGCTGCACAGCAGGTTCGACGGCCTCACCGCACTGGACGACGTGGACAAACAGGTGACCGCGTGGCGCGACGCCGTGCTGGACGGACGTGCCCGCGCGGGCGCGTGGCCGGGTTTCGTGAACATCCCGTCGAAGATCGCGCAGGTGGCGGCCGTCCGGACCCTCGCGGCGGCCCGCCGCGCCGAGGACGCCTCCCGCGGCATCCTGGTCGCGGCGGTGTGCCCGGGAATGATCAACACGCCGACGTCGGCGTTGTGGTGGGACGTCAGCACGGCGCCGAGCCCCGAGGAGGCGGCGGGGCCGTTGCTGGACATGGCGCTGGGGCCGGTCGACCCGGCGCACTACGGGGAGCTGGTGCGTGCGGGTGTGGTGGTGCCGTGGGCGCCGTGACCCTGCCCGCGGCGCGGGGCCGCGGGCAGGGGTGGTGAGTCAGAAGCAGGCACAGCTACCGGAGTCGGTGTCGCCGCCGTAACCGGAGTCGGTGTCGCCGCCGTAACCGGAGTCGGTGCCATATCCGGAGTCGGTGGAGCCGCCGGAATCGGTGCCGTAGCCGGAGTCGGTGCCATAACCGCCGGAGTCGGTGGAGCCGCTGTAGCCGGCGTTGCCCTCCGGGCCGTCGCCGACGTCGGTGCTGGCGGGGTCGGTGTCGTTCTGGTTGGGGGTGGAGTCGGCGGCGCCGCTGAGGCCGTCGCCGTCGGCGTCGCCGGTCCCGGACGTGCCGCCCCCGTCGGAGACGCCACCCGAGTCGTTCGCCGAGTCCGACACCGAACCGGAGCCGGTGCTCGAGCCGCTCGCGGAGTCACTCCCGAAGCCACTCCCCGAATCGCTGCCGAAGCCACCGCCCGAGTCGCTGCCCGTGTCACTTCCCGAGCCGCCGCCGAGGCCGCTGCCCGAGTCAGTGCCCACACCACCTGAGTCACTGGGTGAGTCGCTGCCCGAGTCGGACAACGACCCCGAGAACGACCCCGAGTCGGCGACGTCGGAACCGCCGTAGCCTTCACCGCCCTCCGGGCCATCGCCCTGGTCGGTGCTCGCCGGATCCGTGTCGTTCTGGTTCGGCGTCGCGTCCGCCGAACCCGTCAACCCGTCACCATCCGCATCGCCGTAACCGTCACCACCCTCCGGGCCATCACCGCGGTCCGTGCTCGCCGGATCCGTGTCGTTCTGGTTCGGCGTCGCGTCCGCCGAACCCGTCAACCCGTCACCATCCACGTCGCCGTAGCCCTCGCCGCCCTCCGGGCCATCACCGCGGTCCGTGCTCGCCGGGTCCGTGTCGTTCTGGTTCGGGGTCGGGTCCGCGGCGCCCGTCAGGCCGTCGGCGTCGGCGTCGTCCGCGGGCGCCGGGGCGTAGCCCTCGCCACCCTCGGGGCCGTCGCCCACGTCGCTGCTCGCCGGGTCGGTGTCGTTCTGGTTCCACGTCCCGTCCTGGCGGTCCGGGATGCCGTCCTTGTCGTGGTCGGCGTCCGGGCCGCCTTCCGGCGGGCTGGTGGGCGCGGGGTTGTCGACGCGGTCGCTCGGGTAGCCCCTGCCACCGTCCGGGCCGTCACCGACGTCGGCGCTGGCCGGGTCGGTGTCGTTCTGGTTCCACGTGCGGTCTTCCGCGTCGGGGATGCCGTCGTGGTCGCGGTCCGGCATGGCGGCGCGCTCGGCGGCCGCCGCCGCGTCGGCTCGTTGCTGGGCCCGCTCCAGCGCCTCCCGGTACCGCGACTCCGGACGGTTCTGCGCCCGCCACGCGTCCTGCTGGGCCCCGGCGATCCGTTGCTGCTCGGCCCAGCTCTCCTTCGCCCGCTCCACCTCCTCCGGCGTCGGCGCCGGGAGCGGGTCGCGGCGGATCTCCTTGTCGATGGACAGCGCGCCGCTGAAGTCGAACCAGTCCCGCCAGCTCCACGACGACTTCTTCTCGGGCTGCGGCTGTGCCTCGGTCTTGGGCGCGGGCGCCTTGATCTCCGGCAGCGGGCGCTCCTTCAGCGGATCCGCGGGCGTCTTGTTCTCGATCGTGCCGCCGCCGGGGACCGGGGTCGTGGTGGTGTAGCCGTCGGGCATCTCGACGTCGTAGGTGCCGTCGGCGTTGCGCTGGACCTTCACCTCGGCCTCGTAGCTGCGGCCGTCGCGGGTGGTGACCGTGCCCTTCGCGGTGTAGCTGCCCGACACCTCGCCTTCCGGCGAGAGGTTGAGGTCGACCGACGACGTGAACTCGCCGTACTCGCCGAGGTCCAGCTTCATGGTGCCGTTCGCGTTGAGGCCGTCGGGTTTCGGCGCGATGCCGGTGAACTTCGGGCCGCTCGGCGTGCCCGCGCGGACCCCGCCGCTGACGATGAAGCTGCCGGTGTACGGGTCGTACGCGATCGTGCCGGTCACCGACACACCGGGCCGGACCGGTACGCCACCCGAGATGCCGATGCCGTTCGGCGCGGGCGCCGCCTCCCAGAACTGGCCGCCGCGCGCCTTCATCTCGGTCACGACTTCCTGCTGCCGCAACGTGTCCTTGCCCGCCACGCGCCCGAGCTCCGCGCTCAGCTCCTGGTCGGTCATGGTGCGGACGTCGACCGCGGGCGCGGGCCGCGATTCCTGTGTGGACTGTGTGCCGGCGGGCTCCGCGGCCGCCACCCCCGCGGACAGGCCCATGCCGACCGTGGTGATGGCCGCGCCGAACAGCACTCTCCCCGTCACCCCGAGAGGGTGACCCGATTTCTTCGCCATGGAGGCATCTCCGTTCCCCGACAACGCCATGTAAGCGCAATCACGCTATCGAGATCTCGAAGATTTCTCGCGTCGTACGTGTCCGGCCGGCGCAGTCCGTTGCTCCGAACGTCCCGCGCCGATCGGGTGGACTTCTCAGGCAGCGGTCGCGGTGAGCGCGAAGGCCGTCGGCCTGATGTCGCTCGTCGGCAGGCCGGAACCGGAGACATACCAGCGGACCAGCTCGGGCGCGGTCAGCGTGGCACCCGCCGTCCAGCCGGTTTCGGCGAGCAACTCCTCCGCACGCGCGATCGACGGCCGGTAGGTGACGTGCTCCCCGCTGACCGCGAAGTGCAGCCGCGCCAGCCGTGCCACGGCCCGGCTCCCGGTCGAATCGGCGGCCTCCACACCGAGCCCGAAGTTGACCGCGAGCCTGCTGCCCTCGGCCCCGAGACCGCGCACGGTGCTCAGCAGGTCGCGCACCTGCGGCTCGGTCAGGTACATCGTGACCCCCTCGACGGTGAACACACTCGGTTCCCCGGCGCGGAACCCGGCCGCGACCAGCGCGTCCGCCACCGGGTCCCGCCCGAACTCGACCGGGACGTACGCCGGGCCGCCATCGGGCGCGCGGCCGCGTTTGTCGTGCTGCGTGGCCGGGTGGTCGACCTCGAAGAAGCGCACGCCGGGCCGGGCGAGCCGCCACGCCCGGCTGTCGTAGCCCGCGGCCATGACCACGACCTGGCGCACGCCCGCGTCGAGCGCGCCGGTGACGGCGTCGTCGAAGAATCGGGTGCGCGCCGCGAGCCACGCGAACATCCGGTTGTGGCCCAGGCGCGACACCGGCGGCCAGCGCAACGCCCTGGCCATCGACGCCCACGCGGGTCGCAGCATCGCCGCCGCGAAACGGTCGTCGAGGACGCCGAGCCAGGTCAGGTGCGCACGAGCCAGCGCGACGTTCTGAGCGGTCGATGACGGCGACGATTTCCGCATCGCGCCAGCCTGTCACGCCGCGTGCGCCGCGTCGATTCGCCCCTTCGGCCGATTCGGAAAGCGCTCTCATGGGTCACGGTGGAATTTCCCTGCTACAGACGAGGTGCCCCGTGAGACGCACATCGCTGGTCTACGTCCCTGTCCTCATCACGATGTCCGCCGTGCTGACCGCCCACCCGGCGACGGCCGAACCGACCACCGGCCCGCCGACCGGCACGGCGGAACCCGTTGCCACGGCGACGATCTGCAACCGCTACTGCGACGCCCGCGACCCGTCCCTGGCGACGGGCGACCGCGTCGCGGTGACGGCCGGGGTGTCCGGCCGGACGCTCGCCCTCCACCTCTCCGACGGCGACCCGATGGGCTGGGCCGCGATCGAGGGGACCCGCGCAGGCGACGAGGTGTGGCTCGACCGGTCGTTCGACGGCGGCAGCACCTGGGCGGACGGCAGCCGCCTCGGCCTGACCGCCGCGCCGAGCGGGTTCGGCGGCTGGCGGACCCAGATGTACAACAACGACGACTGGGCGAACCGGGGTGTCGGCGCGCTGCGGGCGTGCGGGCGCGCGGTCGACACCGGCGCGGTCGCGTGCACGCAGTGGGCGAGGACGAGGTGGAACGCCGCGAACCGCACCGAGGCGGCGGCGACCGCGATGATGGCGTTGTACGACAACGGCACGGGCCTCTTCCGCGGCGGCGGCTGGTGGGGCAGCGCGGTCGCGCTGTCGGCGGTGATCCGCAACGTCGAGGTCACGGGCATGCCCAGCTACCGGTACGCGATCCCCACCACGTACGACCGCAACGTCGGCGCGGGCCGCGGCCAGTTCCGCAACGAGTACTCCGACGACACCGGCTGGTGGGCGATGGCGTGGCTGGACGCGTACGACCTCACCGGCGACCGCCGCTACCTGGACACGGCACGCGTCGCGGCCGACCACATGCACACGTTCTGGACCGCGGCGTGCGGCGGCGGGATCCGCTGGCGCGAGGGCGGCACGTACAAGGCGGCCATCTCCAACAGCCTGTACATCCAGGTCAACGCCACGGTCGCCGCGCGAACCGGCAACGCGACCTACCGCACCCGCGCGACGACAGGCTGGTCGTGGTTCGCGAGGAGCGGCCTCATCGCCGGCGACGGCCTGGTGCGCGACGGCCTCGACGAGAGCGGCTGCGCGCCCGGCGGCACGGTGTTCTCGTACAACCAGGGTGTCCTGATGTCCGGCCTCACCGAGCTGTCCGCGCTGACCGGCGACCCCGCGCCCCGCACCCGCGCCCGGCAGGTCGCCGACGCGACCACCCGCCCCGGCTCGGCGCTGACCGACAGCAGCGGCATCCTGCACGACCCACCCGAAGGCTGGGACGACTGCTTCAAGGACGGCGCGTACTTCAAGGCGGGCCTCGCGCGCGGGCTCGACGAACTGGACGCCGCACTGCCGGATCGTCCGTACGGGGCTTACCTCGCGCGGCAGGCTGACTCGGCATTCTCCCGTGCCCGCAACGCTTTCGACCAGTACTCGCTGTCGTGGTCGGCGTGGACCAAGCCGCAAGGTCCGGGGTGCCAGGCGAGCGGGGTGGCGTTGATGAACGCGGCTCACTGAGGGTTCGGCGCTCGTGGCCCGGGTTTCGCCCCGGGCCACGGGAGCGGGAGTGCGTACGGCCGGGCGTTGCGTGCCGGACCTGGGTGCGCGGGCCGGGCGTGTCCCCGTTCGTGGGCTCCCGGATCTGGTCTGGAATCGAGCGGGTGCGGTGTCCTGAAAGGCGCGTTCAGGACACGGGAACCCGGGCACTGCGTGCCCGGCCCGCGTAGCGGAGCCGGAAGAGAGGCGCGATGGTGCTGCCCGACACACGGTCCACCCCGAGCCAGGCCGCGTCTCGAACGGGCGCGTGTCCTGAAGGCGCGTTCAAGACACGGCAAACCGACCGCTGCGCGCCCGACCCACGCAGCGGCCCAAAAGAAAGGCGCGCCGGCGCTGCCCGACACATAGCCCACCGCGCCGCGTCTCGAACGGGCGCTGAATGCCCTGAAAGGCGCGTTCATGTCACCCAGCGACCTGAACGCGCCTTTCAGGACACGGAACCGGGCGCTGCGCGCCCGGCCCGCTGCGCGGGCCGCAACCAACGCACCCGGGAGCAGACCGAGTACAGCGGCACCAGGCAAGAGAAGGGCCGGGGGCGGCTCTGCCCCCGGCCCGGAACCGTGCGCCCCGGGATCAGGCCGGGGCCACGGCACGCCCGGTCTGCGGCGAGATCATGCCCGCGCACAAACCCTTGCCCGCCAACGTCTGCGCGATGCGCGGGATCGCCGCGAGGGTGTTCGCCGGCCAGTCGTGCATGAGGATGATCTGGCCGTTCGCCAGCCGCGCGTTGGCGGCGACGATCGCGTCCACGCTCGCGCCGTTCCAGTCCTGGGAGTCGACGTCCCAGATGATCTGGGTCAGGCCGTAGCGTGCCGCCACGCCCTGCACGGTCGAGTTGGTCTCCCCGTACGGCGGGCGGAACAACCTCGGCGTACCACCGCCCGCGGCCGCGATCGCCTGCTGTGTGCGGGAGATCTCCGACTCGATCTGCGCCGCGCTCAGCTGGGTCAGGTGCGGGTGGGTGTAGCTGTGGTTGCCGACCCACATGCCCGCGTTGCGTTGCGCCGCCACCTGGGCCGGGTTGGCGGCGGCCTTGCGGCCCTCGTTGAACATCGTCGCCCGCAAACCGTTCTGCCGCAACGCGTTCAGCAGCGCCGGGGTGTTGCCGGACGGCCCGTCGTCGAACGTCAGGCCGACGTACCCGTTGCACGCGGCGGCCTGTGCGGGGACGCCCGTGCCCGCGAATGCCAGCGCCGCCGCGGCCAGTGCGGTGAGGAGGGTCCGCATGGTCACCCCACCGTGATGTTCGAGCTGCCGCTGCTCTGGTAGCCCTCGGTGGCGAGCACCATGTAGTAGTTGAAGCTGCCGAGGCGCATGCCCGCCCTGGCCCACGCGTCGAAGTGGTTGCCGGTGGTGATGGAGCCGCCGGTGCGCTTCTGCTGCCGCACGCTCCAGAACTGCGGGAACGTCTTCGTGCCCTCGACGGACGGGGCGTTGTACCGCATCGTCTGGTAGATGTCGTACGTGCCGCCGTCCGTGGTGACCGTGCCCTTGTAGGTGCCGGTCGGCCGGTAGTTGCCCCAGTTCTCGACGACGTAGTACTCGACGAGCGGGTTCGAGGTCCAGCCGTACAGCGCCAGGTAGCCGTTGCCGGACGGGTTGAAGCTGCCGGAGTAGTTCACCGTTCTGCGGGAGCCGTTGCTCCAGCCCTTGCCGCCGACGAAGTTCCCGGTGTTGCTCCACCGCATGCTGTAGTTGCCGCCGCCGCCCAGCTCCATGCAGGCCGAGCCGCCACCGTCGGTCCAGAACGTGTAGTAGTAACCGTTGTGGGTGCCGGTCTGGCTGCCGCACACGGCGGCGACGCCGACCTCGCCCGCCGCGGCGGCGGTCGTGGCCCCTGGCAGGACCGCCGTGACCAGCGCGATGCACGCGCTGCCCACGAGCAGCCTGAGCCGTCCCCGGTTCCCCGACTGAACGAAACGCATTCCTACCTCCTCGTCGTTGAGGCTGCCCGGGGCAGGGCGACGACACGCACGCCGACGACGCACAACAGCGGGATTGCCCGGCCGCTCACGACCGGAGAGCAGGTCTCCCGACCCCGGATCGACACCGGCACTGAGCCCTGTCGACACGAGCAGTGTTGGCCCGACTCCGCACCGTTGTCAACAAGTTTCGGTGATGTTTCGGGAACACAACGACGCGTGACATGCGCATGGCGGCACGTTTGACCACCTCAGGCCAGCCATCGACGTCATCGACATTCCGAAACTTACGCAAAACTTTCGAGCCATCCGCACCAGCGATGGCACCTGTTGATGCCACCATGGCTCACGGCGAACCCTGGAGTGGCACCACTTGGACTTGCACATGGCACCACAGTGATGCCATAGTGTGCACATGGACCTGACGCCGTTCGTGCACTCCGTCCGCCAGGAGCTGGCCGTGGCCGCCGAAGCCGGTGGCGAGGACGCCCGTGCACTCGCCGACCGCCTGACCGCGCCGCTGGCGTCGGCCATCCGCCTCACGCTGCTCGACGCGCTGTCGGCCGCGGCCGAGGAGATCACCAGGGACCTCGCGCCCGGCTCCGTCGAGGTCCGCCTGCGTGCGGGCGAGGCGGCGTTCGCGGTGACCCTCCCCGAGGTGGACCAGCCGGCCGACACCGGCTACGCCACGCAGGCCCCGGACCCCGACGAGCCGGCCGCCGATGACGACAGCGCGCAGGTGCGCATCAACCTGCGCCTGCCCGAGACCTTGAAGGCACGCATCGAGGAGGCGGCCGCGGAGGAGGGCCGCTCGGTCAACGCGTGGCTCGTGCGCGCGGCGACCGCCGCGCTGCGGCCCGCCACACGGCCGGTGCCGCCGCCGTCGGGCGGCGGCTCGCGCCGGGGCGGCAAGCACTTCACCGGCTGGGTCAGCTGACCCGGCCCCACCAGCACAAACACCTCACCAACACACTTCGAGGGGACACCCATGCCTGTTTTCGCCACCCCGGAACCCATCGTCGCGAGCATCGAACCCGGCGTCGGGAACGTGCGGATCATCGCGAGCGACCGCACGGACACGGTCGTCGACGTGCGGCCCAGCGACGAGTCCGACGCCTCCGACGTCAAGGCCGCGGCGCAGACCACCGTCGAGTTCGCCGGCGGCACCCTGACCGTCCGGGGCCCGAGGCTGCGCCCGCTCGACATCAGCAAGAAGTCGCGGTCGATCGAGGTGACCGTGGAACTGCCCGCGGGTTCCCGGGTGCAGGGCGGCACCGGCCTCGGCGACCTGTACGGCACCGGCAGGCTCGGCGCCTGCAAGTACAAGTCCGGCACCGGGCAGCTCGTGCTCGAGGAGACCGGCGAGCTGAACCTGCACACCGCCACCGGCAACGTCTCCGTCGACCGGGTCGCGGGCAACGCGGACGTCAGCACCAGCTCCGGCCGGGTCTGGCTCGGGCAGCTCACCGGCACGGCCGTGGTCAAGAACTCCAACGGCACCACCACGATCGGCGCGGCGACCGGGTCCGTGCGGGTGCGTGCCGCCAACGGCGACATCGCCGTCGAGCACTCCGAGGACGCCGTGGAAGCCAAGACCGCCAACGGTTCCGTGCGCGTGCTCGACGCCGTGCGCGGCGCGCTCACCCTCGAGACCGCCATGGGCGACATCGAGATCGGCATCCGCGAGGGCAGCGCCGCGTGGCTCGACGTGAAGACCCGCTTCGGCCGCGTCGACAACCAGATGCGGACCGCGACCGAACCCGGCGGCGCGACGGACACCGTCGAGGTGCGCGCCAACACCGGGTTCGGCGACATCACCGTCCACCGCTCCTGACCACCACCGAGGGGAAACCATGAGCCAGCCAGCGATCGCGGCCACCGGGCTGCGCAAGTCCTACGGGGACAAGGTGGTGCTCGACGGCATCGACCTCGACGTCCCGCCGGGCACCATCTTCTCCCTGCTCGGGCCCAACGGCGCGGGCAAGACCACCACCGTCAACATCCTGTCCACACTGGTCACCCCGGACGGCGGCAGCGCGAGCGTCGCGGGGCACGACCTGGCGACCGACCCGGACGGGATCCGCGGCGCCATCGGCCTCACCGGCCAGTTCTCCGCGGTCGACAACCTCCTCACCGGCGAGGAGAACCTGTTCCTGATGGCGGACCTGCACCACCTGCCGCGCCGCGAGGGGCGCAGGCGGGCCGCCGCCCTGCTCGACCGGTTCGACCTCACCGAGGCGGCGAAGAAGGTGCCGACCACGTACTCGGGTGGCATGCGCCGCAAGCTCGACCTCGCGATGACGCTGGTCGGCGACCCGAAGGTGATCTTCCTCGACGAGCCGACCACCGGCCTGGACCCGCGCAGCCGCCGCACGATGTGGGACATCATCCGCGACCTCGTCAGCGGTGGCGTGACGATCTTCCTCACCACGCAGTACCTCGACGAGGCCGACCAGCTCGCCGACCGCGTCGCCGTGCTCGACGGCGGCCGGATCGTCGCGCAGGGCACCCCGGACGAGCTGAAGCGCCGCGTCCCCGGCGGGCACCTGCGGCTGCGGTTCGCCGACCAGGGCGCGCTGCGCCGCGCGAGCGCCGCGCTCGACGTGTCCACACCGGACGAGGAGAACCTCGCACTGCGGGTGCCGACCGACGGGTCCGTCGACGCCCTGCGTGCCGTGCTCGCCCGCCTCGACGCGCAGGCCGTCCCCGTCGACCACCTCACCGTGCACACCCCGGACCTCGACGACGTGTTCCTGAGCCTCACCGGCCACCGCACCGAAGCCACCAAGGAGCCGGCGCAATGACCACCATGTCCTATGCGGTGCGTGACTCGCGCACCATGCTGCGGCGCAACCTGCGGCACATGCAGCGCTACCCGTCGCTGACGATCATGCTGCTGGCGCAGCCCATCCTGTTCCTGCTGCTGTTCGTGTACGTCTTCGGCGGCACGCTCGGCAACGGCCTCGGCGGCGCTGCCGTCGCGGGCACCGGTGGCCGCGACGCGTACGTCGACTACCTCACGCCGGCGATCCTGCTGATCACGGTGACCAGTGCGGTGCTCGGCACCGCCATCTCGGTCGCCCAGGACATGACCGAGGGCATCATCGCCCGGTTCCGAACGATGGCGATCAGCCGGGCGTCGGTGCTGACCGGGCACGTCGTCGGCACGGTCATCCAGACCGTCATCGGGCTCGTGGTCGTCACCGCGGTCGCGCTGCTCGTCGGGTTCTCCCCGACCGCGAACGTCGGCGAGTGGTTGGCCGTCGCGGGGCTGCTGTTGCTGCTGACCGTCGCGCTCACGTGGTTGTCCGTGGCGATGGGGCTCGCGGCCAAGAGCGTGGAGACGGCGAGCAACACCCCGATGATCTTCATGCTGCTGCCGCTGGTCGGCAGCGGGTTCGTGCCGATCGACTCCATGCCCGGCTGGCTGGGCACGTTCGCCGAGTACCAGCCGTTCACCCCGGTCGTCGAGACGATGCGCGGGCTGCTGTTCGGCACCGAGATCGGCAACAGCGGCTGGCTCGCGGTCGGCTGGTGCGTGCTGCTCGCCGTCCTCGGCTACGCGTGGTCGAAGTCGCTGTTCGCGAAGGAGCGGATCAGGTGAACGCGCCACTGCGGGGACTGCCGACCGCCCGTCCCGCGGGCTGCCCGTTCGACCCGCCCGCCGAGCTGGCGGAGCTGCGCCCGCTGACGCGGATGGTGTACCCCGACGGGCACGTCGGCTGGCTCGCGACGGGCCACGAGGTGGTCCGCGCGATCCTCGCCGACCAGCGGTTCAGCGTCCGGTATGAGCTGATGCACCTGCCGTTCCCCGGCGCGCCGGCCGAGATCCCGCCCGCGCCGCCGGGGGACATGACGGGGATGGACGCGCCGGAGCACACCCGGTTCCGGCAGCTGCTCGCGGGGAAGTTCACGGTCCGCCGGATGCGCCTGCTGACCGACCGCGTCGAGCAGGTGTGCGCGGAGCTGCTGGACGCGATGGCCGAGCAGGGCCCGCCCGCGGACCTGGTGACGGCGTTCGCGCAGCCGGTGCCTGCGGCGATCATCTGCGAGCTGCTGGGCGTGCCGTACGCCGACCACGAGTTCTTCCAACGGCAGGCGCTGACGCTGACGTCGCTGAGCTCGTCGCCGGAGGACAAGGGCGCGGCGATGACGGCCCTGTACGAGTACCTCAACGACCTGGTGCTCGCGAAGCGCGCCAACCCGGCCGACGACCTGCTGAGCGACCTGACGACCAGCGACCTCGACGACGTGGAGTTGTCCGGGCTGGGTTCGTTCCTGCTGGGCGCAGGCCTCGACACCACGGCGAACATGCTGGCGCTGGGCACGTTCGCGCTGCTGCGCAACCCCGAGCAGCTGGCGGCGCTGCGCACGGGCTGGGTGACGGTCGACGAGGCCGTCGAGGAGCTGCTGCGCTACCTGACGATCGCGCACACCGGCGTCCGCACCGCCCTGGCGGACGTCGAGATCGGCGGCGAGGTCGTGCGGGCGGGCGAGTCGGTCACCCTGTCCCTGCAGGCCGCCGACCGGGACCCGGAACGCTACCCGAACCCGGACGTGCTCGACCTGTCCCGGCACGCGGCGGGACACGTGGCGCTCGGGTACGGCGTGCACCAGTGCCTCGGGCAGCAGCTGGCGCGGGTCGAGATGCGAGTGGCGTTCCCGGCTCTGGTCAACCGGTTCCCGACGCTACGACTCGCCATCGACGCGGCGGACGTGCCGATGCGCACCGACTCCAACCTGTACGGCGTGCATTCGCTGCCGGTTGCCTGGGGGTGATGGCCGGGGGTCGGGCCTCGCCGGGGTTTCACCTCGGCGAGGCCCGTTGTCGTGGACGTTCTTGACCGGCGGGGGCCGCTTCGCCCCTCGCGTCAGATGGTTTCACCCGATCCTGCAAGGCCCGCTTCGCTGGCCCGGGCGCGCAGCGCCCGGGCCAGCCCCCGGTTCGCGAGCGCCGGGCGCGCAGCGCCCGGAGGCCCCTGGATGGTTCCTCGCCCGACTTCGCACAGCCCGCTCCACCGGCCGGCGCGCACGGCACCGCGGCACCCGCAAACTGCCCGCCACCGAGGCACTTCCCGCCCGCTTCGCGGGCGCCGGGCGGGCAGCGCCTGCGCACCTACAAGCTCCCCACGTGCCTACCCTGGAAGGCCCGCTCCGCGGGCCCGCGAACCACGCCGCCACCAGGGTCTCCGCTTGGGCCCTGGACCGGCCCACCCGCCTTGCGGGCGTCGGGCGCACAGCGCCCGGATGGCTCCTCGCCCGACTTCGCATGACCCGCTCCGCCGACCGGCGCGCACAGCACCGCGGCACCCCCACCCTGCCCGCCACCGAGACACGTCCCGCCCGCCTCGCAGGCGCCGGGCGCACAGCGCCCGGATGGCTCCACGCCCGACTTCGCATGACCCGCTCCGCCGACCGGCGCGCACAGCACCGCGGCACCCCCACCCTGCCCGCCACCGAGACACGTCCCGCCCGCCTCGCAGGCGCCGGGCGCACAGCGCCCGGATGGCTCCACGCCCGACTTCGCATGACCCGCTCAGGGTGCACAGCGCCGCGGCACCGCCAAGCGGCCCGCAACCGAGCACTCCCCGGCGACCCACGACACCTCAGGTGTCCCACTCGGCCCCGACGCCCCGTTCCCGAGCCCGGGCACGCAGCGCCGACCGGGATCTGCCGGCGCCCGCTTCGCGGGCGCGCAGCGCCCGGGGGTGCGTCCCGCTCGGCCCCCGCCAGGCCCGCTCCCCAGACTGGCCGTGTCGACCTGATCGGTGTCCGCGGCCTCCCCGCGCCTGAAGCGTTTCTCCCATCGGAGCTTCTCGGGCCGGTCGATGCCGCCCGCTTCGCGGGCGTCGCCAGCCTGGCACCCCGCCCGACACGCCCAGCCCGGCCGACCTGGCCGCCCAGCCTGACCTCACCTCCGGCTGTCCCCGCACCCACTCCTCGGGCGCACCCCGAGCCCACCCGCCAAACCGGGACGAACCTATAGAGCGAATCACGCCCTTCGTCCCAATTGCCCCCTATAAGGTGATCGCGTGGATTGGCTTACTAGTCCGGAACTCTGGATCGCCTTCGGCACGCTCTTGCTGCTCGAGGTGGTCCTCGGCATCGACAACATCGTCTTCATCTCGATCCTCGCCGGGCGGTTGCCTGAGCACCAGCAGCAGCGGGCGCGGGTGGTCGGCCTCTCGCTCGCGCTGGTGACGCGGCTGCTGCTGCTCGCGTCGCTGTCGTGGGTGATCGGGTTGACCGCACCGCTGTTCAGCATGTTCGGCCAGGAGATATCCGGGCGGGACCTGATCCTCCTGCTCGGCGGGGCGTTCCTGCTGGGCAAGGCCACCTACGAGATCCACGAACAGCTGGAGGGCGCCGAGCACGCGACAGAGCGCAAGGCCGCCTCGTTCGCCGGGGTGATCGCGCAGATCCTGGTGCTCGACATCGTGTTCTCGCTGGACTCGGTGATCACGGCGGTGGGCATGGTCGACGAGCTGGGCATCATGATCGCCGCGGTGGTCGTCGCGATGGTGATCATGCTGGTGTCGGCCAAGCCGATCAGCGAGTTCGTCAACCGGCACCCGACGGTGAAGATGCTCGCGCTGTCGTTCCTGCTCCTGATCGGCGGCAGCCTGATCGCGGAGGGCTTCGACCAGCACATCCCGAAGGGCTACGTGTACGGGCCCATCGCGTTCTCCGTGTTCGTGGAGTTCCTGAACCTGCGCGCCAAGGCGAAGCGGCAGAAGGAGCCGGTCAAGCTGCACCCGACGTACGTCAAGAACGAATGACTCGCGACCGGGCGCGCGGTACGTGAGGATGGGGCGCCGCTGATCGTTCCGGAGGTGCCCCACGATGACGTACGCCAGGATGCGCGGCGAACTGGACGTGCCACGCCGGATCCACCGCGTGCGGGCCGTCGACTGGCTGATGGTGGCGCTCGCGATCGCGTCCGTCGGCCTGCTGGGCTGGGTGTGGCTCGCAGACCCGCCGGTCGAGACGCAGGAGCTCGTCTTCCGGGTCGACGTCGGCATCTGCGCGGTGTTCTTCGTCGAGTTCCTGTGGCGCTGGCGCCGGGGCGGCTGGGGCTGGCGGTTCCTCGGGCGGAACTGGTTCGAGGTCGTCGGCATGATCCCGCTGTCGCACCCGGCGCTGCGCGCGTTCCGGCTGCTGCGCGTCGTCGTGCTGGTGGCGCGGCTGGGCCGGGCGGTGGACCGGACGATCGGCGACGCCGTCACCCAGCGCCTCGTCAACCGGTTCCTCGGCACGGTGATCGACGTGCTGAAGAAGCCGGTGACGGTCGCGGTGCTCGACGAGGTGACGGCCGTGCTGAAGACCGGCAACTACGCGCAGAACATCTCCCGCGCGCTGGCGGACAACCAGGTCGAGCTGCGGCAGCTGGTGCTCGACAAGATCCGGGCGGACCCGGCGGCGGGCAGGCTCAAGCGGCTCCCGTTCCACGACGAGGTCATCGGCGCGGTGACCGACACCGCGATCCGCGTGGTGCTGGAGATGCTCGCCGACCCGCGCACCGACGAGATGATCGCCGACAGCCTGCGCGAGAACCTCGACCAGATCCGCGCCGCGGTCACCGCGAACGAGCAGCGGAAGGTGTGATGGGCGCGTGGTGGACGGCGACGAGCGCGATGTCGTCGCCCGGCGGGTTGCTGCCCACCAGCGCCGCCATGACCTTCGCGCAGACGTCCTCGGGCGCGCCGGGGCGGACGGTGGCCCGCAGCAGCTCCAGGCCGAGGTCGATGTCGACGCCACGGCGTTCGACCAGGCCGTCGGTGTAGAAGGCGGCGAGCGCGCCCGGCGGCAGGTCGACGGTGACGGACCGCCTGCCGGTGACCACCAGCCCGAAGCCGACGGGCAGCTCCACCGGCGCGTCGACGAACACCGTCTCCTCCCCCGGCAGCGCGAGGACCGGCGGCAGGTGCCCGGCGAGCGAGAGGTCCATGCGTGCGGCCGCGGTGTCGACGACCGCGTAGGCGACCGTCGCCATGGTCGTGTTCTCGAAGTGGGCCGCCTTGCGGTCGAGCCTGCCCAGCACCTCGGCGGGGTCCTCGAACTCGAGCGCGTACGCGCGCAGGGCGCTGCGCAGCCTGCCCATCACGATCGCCGCGCGCAGCCCGCTGCCGACGACGTCCCCCATCACGACGCCGACCCGCTCACCGGGCAGGGCGAACACGTCGTACCAGTCGCCGCCGATGCCGATGTCGGCGCCGGGCACGTACCTGGCGGACATCTCCCAGCCGTCCGTCTCGGGCAGCCGCGACGGCAGGAGGCTGTCGACCAGGGTCGTGGCCGCCAGCTGCTCGGACCGCGACCGGTGCAGCGTCGCGGCCATCGCGATCCGGTCCGCCACCACGCCCAGCTGCTCGACGTCCTCCTCGGTGAACCGGCGGGGGGTGACGCTGCCGATGTGCAGCACGCCGACCAGCTCGCCGTGCGCGATCACCGGCACCCCGAGCAGCACCCGCAGGCCACGCTCCCAGAGCAGCGAGTTGACCACGGTCGACGAGTCGACCCGGTCGAGCTGCACCGGTTCCCGCAGGCGTGCCACCCGGCCCGCGAAGCCGCTGCCCACCGGCACGCGCACGCCCTGGTAGACCTCTTCGTCGAGCCCCGCGCTGGCCCGCGCGACGAGCCGCTCGCCACTGGGTTCGAGGAACAGCACGGTGACCGTGTCCACGTCGAACAGCTCCCGCACCCGCCACAGCAGGACCTCGAGCATCTTGTCCAGGTCGAGGTCCATGAGCGAGCTGTCGGTGACGGTTTCGAGCACGCGAACCCGCCGGGCAGCCGACACGTCATCACCCATGCGGCAACTCTACGGGCATGCCCATCCCGTGGCCTGATCTGTCCACCTCTTGGCCATTCGTGTTTACGCTTGCCGGAGCCCCGTGGCAGCGGCGGACGACAGGGAGTGACATGGCGAGCGGAGCGCGGCGGACGGGCCTGGTCCGGACGAGCTCGCCGGTTCTCGTCGGCCGGGGCGACGAGCTGCGCGCGATCCTGTCGACGGTCACCACCCGGTCGACGGTCGTGATCATCGAGGGCGAGGCCGGCGTCGGCAAGACACGGCTGGTGCACGAGCTGCTCGCCCACCCGGATCTCGCCCGCCACCACGCGATGGTCGGGCACTGCCACCCGCTGCGCGAGCCGTTCCCGTTCGGGGCGGTGATCGAGGCGCTGCGGTCGCTCGCCTGCCTGCCACGGCCCGCGCTGAGCCCGGTCGGCGGCGCGCTGCGGCCGTTGCTGCCGGAGCTGGACGACGTCCTGCCGCCGGCACCGGCACCCATCGGCGACCCGCACGCCGAGCGGCACCGGCTGCTGCGCGCCACCCGCGAGCTGCTCGCCGCGGCCGGCCCGGCGCTGCTGGTGGTCGAGGACCTGCACTGGGCCGACGACAGCACCCGGCAGGTGCTGCGGTTCGTGATGAGCGACCCGCCGCCGAACCTGTCGGTGGTGGTCACCTACCGCCGCGAGGACCTGGGCGGTGACCTGCCGCTCGGGGCCGCGTACCGGCCGCCGGACCACGTGGCCGGGGTGCTGCTGCGGCTCGAGCCGCTTGCGGTGCCGGAGGTCGGGGAGCTGGCGGCCGCCATCCTCGGCGACGACGCGGTGCCCGCGCGGTTCGCGGCGCGGCTGCACGAGCGCACGGCTGGCATCCCGTTCGTGGTGGAGGAGCTGCTCGGCACGCTGCGCACGACGCCGGACGCGCTGCTCGACGACGCGCTGTCTGACGACGTCGAGGTGCCGGTGCTGCTGCGTGACGCGATGGCCGACCGGCTCGCGGGCCTCCCCGGCGCCGCGCAGCGGCTGGTGCACGCCGCGGCCGTGCTCGCCGCCCCGGCCACCGTCGACACGCTCGCCGAGGTCGCCGGCGTCGCCGCGGACACCGCTCCGGACGCGCTCGGCACCGCGGTCGAGTGCGGTGTGCTGTTCGAGCTGGAACCCACCCGGTACGGCTTCCGCCACACGCTCGCCCAGCAGGCCGTCCGTGACACGCTCACCGGGCCCGCCCGGCAGCGCCTGCACGTCGCCGCCATCGCCGCGCTGCACGCGCTCGACCCACCGCCGCTGGTGCGGCTCGCCGAGCACAGCAGGCTGGCGGGCCGGACCGCGGACTGGCTCCGGTACGGCGAGCAGGCCGCGGAGCTGGCCGGCCGCGTCGGCGACATCGCGGCGGCGACGAGGATGCTCCAGCGGCTGCTCGCCGAGCCGGGCCTGCCGGGCGAGGACGTGGACCGGCTCGCGGTGGCGCTCGGGTCGCTCGCGTACAGCGGGGTCGACCAGCACGACCCGGTGACCACGCTGGGCAGGCTGCTCGCCGACCACCGCCTGTCCGTGGCCGCACGCGGCGAGGTGCGGCTGTTCCTCGGGCTGCTCCTGGTGCGGCAGCGCGGCGGCATCGAGGCGGCGCGCGCGGAGATCCGCGTGGCCGTCGGCGAGCTGACCGAGCGGCCGGACCTGGCGGCGAAGGGCATCGCGCTGCTCGGCACCCCGTTCATCGGCGGCACCCCGTTCGCCGAGCAGCGGGCGTGGATGGCGGAGGCCGAGCGCAGGCTCGCCGGGTGCGCGGACCCGGAGCTGCGGATCTCCCTGCTGGCCAACCTGCTCGGCTCGCGGCTGCACATGGGTGACCCGAGCGTGCGCGCCGACCTGCGCGCGCTGCCGCTGTCGGTCGAGACCATCGGCGAACGCCGCCAGCTCGCCCGTGCCCGCTGCAACCTGGCCGACGCGTGCACCTCCGTCGGGCACTTCCGGCAGGCGCGGGAGTTCCTGAGCACCGGGCTGCGGCTGGCCGCGTCGGCGGGCAGCGCGTTCGTGACCAGCACGGCGCGGTCCACGCAGGTGCGGCTGGACTGGTACCTCGGCGCGTGGGACGGGCTCGCCGACCGCGCGCGGCAGCTCCTCGACGACTACCGGGAGCTGCTGCCAGTGGCGAGCGAGCTGTCGCTGGTGCTGGGGCTGCTCGCGGTCGCCAGGGGCGAGTGGACGGCGGCGGAGACGCACCTGCTGGCGACCGGTGTCGAGGCGCCCGACGACGCGATCGCGCCGATCGCCATCGGCGGGTTCGGCGGGCTGGCCTGGGCGTACCTGTCGCAGGACGAGGTGGGGAAGGCCGTCGCCGTGGTCGACGACGGCGTGCGGGTGCTGCGCCGCAAGGGGGTCTGGTCGTGGGCGGCGGACCTCGCGCCGGTCGCGGTCGCCGCGTTGCTCGCGGCGGGCAGGCGCGCGGACGCGAGCGGGTTCGTCAAGGAGGTCGCGGACGGGGTCGCCGGCCGGGACGCGCCGCTGGTGCACGCCGCGCTCGCGTTGTGCTGGGGGCGGCTCGCGGAGGCGGACGACCCGGCACGCGCGGTCGGCCACTACCGCGCCGCGCAGGCCGCGTACCGGGAGCTGCCCGCGCCGTACCTGTCGGCGCTCGCGGCGGAGCGGGCGGCGGCCGCGGCGGGCGACCACGCGGAGATCGCCGCGCTGGCAGGCGTCTTCGCGGACCTCACCGCCACCCGCGACGCCGCCCGCTGCCGCCGCGACGTGCGTGCCCACGGTGCCGCGCCCCCTTCGCGGCGCGGCAGGCGCGGCTACGGCGACGAGCTGTCGCCGCGGGAGCGGGACGTCGCCCGGCTGGTCACGCAGGGTCTGACCAACCGGGAGATCGCCGACGTCCTGTTCCTCTCACCGCGCACCGTGGAGCAGCACGTCGCCAAGGTTCTCCGCAAGCTGGGGCTCAAGTCCAGGCTCGACCTCACGCAATCAATGCGCCCGGCCGCCGGTCCGCAATAGACACGTACCCGTACGGATCCGGCTACGGATTGTTCGGCGGCGCGGCCGACGCCGATGCTCGGTGGACATCTGGTCTCCCCCTGCGATCAACGATCGGAGATTGGTTTCGCATGTCCACATCACGAAGGCTGTCGGGGATCTTCCTCGGCGTCGCCTCGACCGTCGCGCTGGCGCTGAACGGCGTCGGCACCGCACAGGCCGCCGAGGGCGCGATCCTCGGCGCCGGGGCGGCGGGCGCCGTCGAGGGCAGCTACATCGTGGCGCTCGACGGCGCCCCGTCGACCGCGGCGAGCACGCGGGCCGGTGTCCGCGCACAGGCCGGTGACCTGGCCCAGCGGTACGGCGGCGCGGTCGGGCACGTCTACTCGGCCGCGCTGCGCGGGTTCTCCGTGCGGATGAGCGAGGCGGCGGCGAAGCGGCTGGCCGCCGACCCGGCGGTGCGCTACGTCGAGCAGAACGCGGTGGCGCACGTGGTCGAGACGTGGGGCCTGGACCGCGTCGACCAGCGGGACCTGCCGCTGGACAACTCCTACGCGGCCCCGAACGACGGGTCCGGGGTCACCGCCTACGTCGTCGACACCGGCCTGGACCTCGACCACCCGGGCTACGGCGGCCGCGCGAGCAGCGGCTGGGACTTCATCGACGGCGACGCCGACGCGAGCGACTGCCAGGGCCACGGCACCCACGTCGGCGGCACCATCGGCAGCGGCACGTACGGCGTGGCGAAGAACGTGCAGCTCGTGGCGGTGCGCGTGCTGGACTGCGGCGGCACCGGCTCGTGGGACGCGATCATCGGCGGCATCGACTGGGTGACCGACCACGCCCCGCAGGCGGCGGTCGGCAACATGAGCATCGGCGGCAGCCGCAGCTCGGCGGTGAACGACGCGGTCACCGGCTCGGTCAACGCGGGCGTGGCGTGGGCGGTCGCGGCGGGCAACGAGGGCCAGGACGCCTGCAACGTCAGCCCGGCCAGCGCCACCGGCGTGCTGACCGTCGCCGCCTCGGACAACCAGGACCGGCGCAGCGTGTGGAGCGGCACCCAGTCGTCCAACTACGGCAGCTGTGTCGAGCTGTTCGCGCCGGGCACGGGCATCACGTCCACCACGAACGGCGGCGGCAGCGGCCAGATGAGCGGCACGTCCATGGCGAGCCCGCACGTCGCGGGCGCGCTCGCGCTGGTGACGAGCGCGAACCCGGCCATCTCGCCCGCGGACGCCAACGCGAAGGTCGTCGGCACCGCCACCACCGGCAAGATCACCGACCTGAAGGGCTCGCCGAACCGGCTGCTGTACGTCAAGGACCTCGGTGGCGGCGGCCAGCCGGGCAACCCGACGGCGTCGTTCACCGCGAACTGCCCGTCGCTGTCCTGCACCTTCGACGCCGCCGCGGCCAGCGACCCCGACGGCACGATCTCCTCGTACGCCTGGGACTTCGGTGACGGCCAGACCGGCACCGGCGTGCGCCCGTCGCACACCTACGGCACCGCGGGCACGTACACCGTCACGCTGACCGTGACCGACAACGACGGCAAGACCGGCACCACGTCCAAGCAGGTGCAGGCGGGCACGCCGAGCGGTGGTGCGCCGAGGGCCGCGTTCACCGTGTTCTGCCAGTGGGCGGCGTGCTCGTTCGACGGCACCGGGTCGACCGACCCCGACGGTGACATCGCCGCGTACGCCTGGAACTTCGGCGACGGCCAGACCGGCAGCGGCGCGACCACCTCGCACACCTACCCGAACCGGCAGACCACCTACACCGCCCAGCTCACCGTGACCGACCGCGCGGGCAACAGGAACACCGCCACCAAACAGGTCCAGTGCTGGAGCTTCGGCACGCAGGCCTTCTGCTTCGGCCAGTAGGCACTCCCGTCGGACGGCGTTTCCGGGACTCCTGCCCGGAAACGCCGTCCGGCGTGCCAGAGTGAGGAGCATGACCGGCACGAGCACGCCCATGCGATTGGACCGCGAGTTCGTCGACGACCCGTACACGTTCTACCGGCGGTTGCGGGAGGAGGCGCCAGTGTGCCCGGTCGTGATGCCGCGCGGGCTGAAGGTGTGGCTGGTGACGCGGTACGCCGACGCGCGGGAGGCGCTCACGAACCCCGCGCTGCGCAAGGACCTGCGGCCGGTGGGACACCTCTTCGAGCGGCACCGGACGAGGACGAGCACGGGCGACTTCGGCGCGGACCTCACCGCGCACATGCTCAACAGCGACCCGCCCGACCACACCCGGCTGCGCAGGCTCGTCGCGAAGGCGTTCACCACGCGGCGCGTGGAGTTGCTGCGGCCCCGCGTCGAACAGATCACCGAGGACCTGCTGGCCCGCCTGTCCGGCGCGATCGACGTGATCGACGACTTCGCGTTCCCGCTGCCCGTCACGGTGATCTGCGAGCTGCTCGGCGTCCCGCACGACGACCGGGACGACTTCCGCGCCTGGTCGTCGGCGCTCGTGGCCGGGGCGTCCGCCGAGGCCGTCGGGTCGGCCGCCGCGGCGATGTCGGGGTACCTGCGTGCCCTGATCGACGCCAAGCGCGCGGTACCCGCCGACGACATGCTCACCGCGCTCGTGCACGCCCAGGAGGACGGCGACGAGCTGACCGAGGTCGAGTTGGTGTCGATGGCGTTCCTGCTGCTGGTGGCCGGGCACGAGACCACGGTGAACCTCATCGGCAACGGCGTGCTGGCGCTGCTGCGCAACCCCGGCCAGCTCGCGGCCCTGCGCGCCGACCCCGGCCTGCTCCCGGGCGCGGTCGAGGAGTTCCTGCGCTACGAGAGCCCGGTCAACCACGCGACCCTGCGCTATACGGTGGAGCCGGTCGAGGTGGGCGGCACCACCATCCCCGCCGAGGAGTTCGTCGCCGTGTCCCTGGCATCCGCCAACCGCGACGACGACCGCTTCGGCCCCGCCGCCGACACCCTGGACGTCACCAGGGCACCGGCGGGCCACATGGCCTTCGGCCACGGCATCCACTTCTGCCTCGGCGCCCCGCTCGCCCGCCTGGAGGGCCAGATCGCGATCGGCGGGCTCGTGGCCCGCTTCCCCGGCATGGCACTGGCCGCCGAGCCCGCCGATCTGCGCTGGCGCAACAGCACCCTGTTGCGCGGCCTGGAACACCTCCCGGTCCGCCTCACCTGACGTGGACGCCCCGCCGCCGCGCGCACACCCCAGCGCGGTGAAGCGGTCTCAACCCGTGGTCGCAACGCCCGGTGCGCTGGGAGGTGATGGGTGGGGTTTGGGATGCGGTGCGGGCGGGCCCGTGATGGTGGCGGGTTGCGGTCAGGGTGCGGACTCGGTTGCGGAAACGCCGGCACGCCAAGCCACCACCCGCCGGCCCCGGATCCCGAACACGACCGAGAACAGTGAACGCCCCGCCGAGGCCGCGGACCGGGCGGTGCCCGGCCAAGGGGACGGCCAACCGGTCCGCGATCGGCACCCTGGCGGAGCGGTCCACCCGGTTCGTGATGCTGCCGCACCTCCCCGGACAGGCACGACGCCCCGCGGGTCCACGTCCGGATGTTCGAGACCACCCAGACCCTTGCCTGCCCAGCACCTGTGCGCCCTCGCCGCCGAACTCACCCAGCGACCACCCCAACCCTCCGCCGGCTCACCCAGCCCAGTCACCCAACCGCTGCTCCCCGGGCAGTCCCCCATCGCAACCACCGGTTGACACTGCCGGTCCTCCATTTCACGGCCGCGGCAAGGCGGGTGTCAGCCGAACTGGCCCGGCTGGTAGTCGCCCGCGGGCTGGCGCGTGAGCACGTTCAGCCGGTTGTAGGTGTTGATCACCGCGATCAGCACCACCAGCTCACCCAGCTGGTCCTCGTCGTAGTGCTTCGCGGCCGCGGCCCACACCTCGTCCGGCACGCCGCCCGCGGCGTCGGCGATCCGGGTGCCCTCCTCGGTCAGCGCCAGCGCGGCCCGCTCGGCCTCGGTGAACACCGTCGCCTCCCGCCAGGCGGCGACCAGGTTCAGTCGCGTCGGGCTCTCCCCCGCCGCCACCGCGTCCTTGAAGTGCATGTCGGTGCAGAAGCCGCAGCCGTTGATCTGGCTGGCGCGCAGCTTCACCAGCTCCTGCGTGGCGGCGGGCACCGTCCCCTGCACGCCGCTGGTCGCCGCGACGAACTTCTTCAGGAACGTGGCGGTGGCGTCGTTGGTCATGAGGTTCAGCCGTGCGTCCATGGTGTGCTCCCCTGTCTGTCGTTCCGGGTACACCAGCCATGACGAGACAGCCCGGCCGTGTGTGACCGGGGTCCGTCATCGACAGCGGTGGGCCTTCGGAGCTCGGCGGTGTCGCCGGTTACCGTCTGCGGTGATCCGGAAGGGGTGGTCCATGCTGGTCGACGGCAACATCGGGGGTGTCACCGACGGCACCGCGGGCGGGGACATCGCCGAGATCGATGCCCAGGTGGCGCTCGCACAACGCGTCGGGCTCGACGGTGTCTGGACCACCGAGACCAGTCGCGACCCCTTCCTCCCGCTCCTCCTCGCCGCCGAGCGGGCGCCCGGCCTCACCGTCGGCACCGCGGTCGCGGTCGCGTTCGCCCGGAATCCGATGACGCTCGCCGTGACGGCCAACGATCTGCACGCCATGAGCGGTGGGCGGTTCGTGCTCGGGCTCGGGTCGCAGGTCGCCGCGCACATCACCCGGCGGTTCAGCATGCCGTGGTCCGCGCCCGCCGCCCGGATGCGGGAGTTCGTCCTCGCCCTGCGGGCCATCTGGGCCTCCTGGCAGACCGGCGAGCGGCTGCACTTCACCGGCGAGTTCTACTCCCACACCCTGATGCCGCCGCTCTTCCGGCCCGAGCCGAACCCGCACGGCACGCCGCCGGTGCTCGTCGCCGCGGTCGGGCCCAGGATGACGCGGGTCGCCGCCGAGGTGGCCGACGGGCTGCTCGTGCACAGCCTCACGTCCGAGCGGTACCTCCGCGACGTGACCATCCCGCTGGTCGGTGCGCGGCGTCCCGATTTCACCATCAGCTACCCGGGGCTGGTCGCCACCGGCGCGGACGAGGCCGGGCTCACCGCGGCCATCGCCAAGGTGCGCGAGCAGATCGCCTTCTACGCCGCCACGCCCGCCTACCGCGCCGTGCTCGAGCTGCACGGGTGGGGTGACCTGCACACCGAGCTGCACCGCCTGTCCCGGCGCGGTGACTGGGCCACCATGACGGGGCTCGTCGACGACGACGTCCTCGGCACGTTCGCGGTCGTCGGGGAGCCCGCCGCCGCCGGGGCCGAGATCGCGCGCCGCTACTCGGGGCTCGTCGACCGGTTCACCCTCTACACGCCGTACCCGCTCGACGAGCGGACGCGCGCGACGGTGGTGGCCGCGGCACGCGCCTGAGCGGTCAGCCGCGGTGGTGCGAGATCAGCTCGTGCTGCGCCACACCGCGCGGGCCCGCAGGCTGGGTGTGCACGGTCGCGCGGTCGAGGCGCGGCAGTGCGTGGATCAACCGGTGCTCCACGTCGTGGGCGATGGCGTGCGCGTCGACGAGGCTCAGGTCGGGGTCGACGTCCACGTCGACCTCCGCCGCCAGGCTGTGGCCGTGCCACCGCAGGCGCACCCAGCCCACGCCGAGGACGCCGTCCGTCGCACGCACGACGTGCTCGGCGCGGTGGGTCAGCGCCGGGTCGACCGCGTCGAGCACCCGGCTGAACACCTCCTTCGCCGCGCCCCACAGCACGGTCGCGATCGCCGCGGCGATCGCCAGGCCGATCACCGGGTCCGCCCAGCGCCACCCGAGTGCCGCGCCGCCCGCGGCGAGCAGCACCGCGAGGCTGGTGAACCCGTCGGTGCGGGCGTGCAGGCCGTCGGCGACGAGCGCGGCCGAGCCGATCCGGCGGCCGACCGTGATGCGGTAGCGGGCGACCAGTTCGTTGCCCGCGAAGCCGACGACGCCGGCCACCGCGACCCAGCCCACGTGCGCCATGTCCCTCGGGTCGACGAGCCGGTCGACCGCCTGCCATGCCGCGAGCACCGCCGACGACGCGATCACGACGATGATCACCAGCCCGGCGAGGTCCTCCGCGCGGCCCAGGCCGTAGGTGAAGCGGCGGGTGGCGGCCCGCCTGCCCAGCACGAACGCGATGCCCAGCGGCACCGCGGTCAGCGCGTCGGCGACGTTGTGCAGCGTGTCGCCGAGCAACGCGACCGAACCGGTGAACGCGACCAGCACCGCCTGCGCGACCGCGGTGACCATCAGCGCGCCGAAGGAGATCCACAGCGCGCGCATGCCCTGCCTGCTCGCCTCGAGCGCGTCGTCGGTCATGTCGGCGGTGTCGTGGCTGTGCGGGGTGATCGCGTGGCGCACGCCTGCCCACAACCGCACCCACCGACCCGCCCGGTGCCCGTGCCCGTGTCCATGGCCGTGCCCGTGTCCGCTCATGCCGGCCAGGATATGTGCTCACTTGCGCACGCGACAACACTGCAACTGCCAGGTATGGGCAATGGCAGGATGTGCTCATGTACGCACGCGACGCCGGACCGGACGCGCCGCACTGGCGTGACCTGCCGCCGGCGGACCAGGTCGACGTCGCCGTGGAGTCGTTCCGGATGCTCGCGGACCCGACGCGGCTGCGCATCATGTGGCTGCTGTCCGGCGGCGAGTACGACGTGACGACCCTCGCCACCGCGGTCGGCATCGCCCGGCCCGCCGTCTCGCAGCACCTCGCGAAGCTGCGGCTGGCCGGCCTGGTCAGCACCCACCGCGACGGCAGGCGGGCGCTGTACCGCGTGCGCGGCGGGCACGTCCGGCGCATGCTGGGTGAGGCGCTCGAAACCGCGTACCACCAGGTGTCCGGCGCACCGGACCACGACTGAGGGACACCGTCACCATGGCCGATCTCGCCGCGTTCGCCGAACTGATCCCGCTCGACCACGGGCTGTGTGTCGTCAACACCCTTCGGGGTGACGGGAGCGTTCAGTCGTCCGTGGTGAACGCCGGCGTGCTGGACCACCCGGCGCGTGCGGAGCGCGTGGTCGGACTGGTCGCCATGGGCGGCTCGCGCAAGCTGCGCAACCTGCGCGCCGACCCGAGGGTCACGGTCGTCGCGCGGGCCGGGTGGCGGTGGGCGACCGTCGAAGGGGACGCCGAGATCGTCGGGCCCGACGATCCGCACCCCGGGATCGACGACGATGCGCTGCGACTGCTGTTGCGGAACGTCTTCACCGCGGCGGGCGGCACGCACGACGACTGGGACACCTACGACCGGGTCATGGCCGAGGAACGGCGGGCCGCCGTGCTGATCACGCCCCGCCGCGTCTACACGAACCCCGCGTGACCGAACCGACGCCCACCACCGCGCCTCATCCGCCGCCACCGAACAGCACGGAGTGAACCCCGGAAACCACGGCACCGAACCGGAACCGGCCCCGCACCCCGACCACGGCCGGCAAGATCAACCCCGGCCTCCGGCCCCCCGAACTCCAGCGTACCGAGCGCCACCGACAACAACGACCGTCGACCGCCGAGTTGTCCACAGGCGAACGAGGTACGTCCACAAGCGACGGCCCCGAAATCCAGCCTGGGGAAGACCACCGACGGAACCGCCCGCCAGCGACCCGGTTGTCCACAAAGAAAGGGGGGCCCGGACACGAAGCCCGGGCCCCGTCGGATCAGCTCAACGGTGTGACCCACACGTTCCGGAACTGCACGGCGTTCCCGTGGTCCTGCAGGCGGATGGCACCGGTCGACGGCCCCTCCGGGATGGACCCGCCGGTCACCCCTTCGATGGCGACGTCGTCGTGCACCAGCACGCCGTTCCACACGAGGGTCACCCGGGCGTCGGCCACCTTGACGCCTGCCGCGTCGTACCGGGCGGCGCGGAACCAGATGTCGTAGCTCTGCCACGTCTCCGGCGGCCGGGCCGCGTTGACGTCCGGTGCCTTGCGCGTGTAGATCGCGCCCGCCTCGTTGTTGGCGAGCGTGGTGTCGCCGTACGAGTCGAGGATCTGGATCTCGTACCGCTCCTGCAGGTACACACCGCTGTTGCCGCGGTCCTGCCCGGTCACGTCCGGCGGCAGCTGCGGCACCTTGAACTCGACGTGCGCGCGGAAGTCGCCGAACGCCTGCTTCGTCCGCAGGTCACCGTTGCGCACCTGCATCGCGCCGCCGCCGACCAGTGGCCAGCCCGCGACGCGGCCGTCGGTGTGCCGCCACTCGTCGGTGTCCTCGCCGTTGAACAGCACGATCTTCTCGCCCGGCTCGCGGACCGAGATCAGGTCGAGGTTGACGTGCCCGGTGTCCTCGTCGTCCACCTTGTACTGGACGGTGTTCAGCCCGCCGCGCAGGCGCACGACCTCCGTCTTGGTGGCCCACTCCTCCCACGTCACGGTGGTGGGCAGCACGACCTGCTTCACCTTGGCCCCGTTGACGTACATGCTCACGGACTTGTCGCCGGAGAACGGGTTCGGCCCGTTCGAGTAGCGCAACCCGACCTCGTAGCTGCCCGGGTCGTCCACCCGCACGTGCATCGTCGTCGACGCGCCCTTGTTGCCGAACCGGTCGACGAAGCCGATGCCGGTGTAGCCGCGGTGGTCGGTGTTCACCCCGGCGCCGCCCTCGCGGTTGCCTTCCTCCGCCTCGTGGAACACCTGGCGCTCGTGCCTGCCGGGGATCGCGTTGAGCGTGTACCACGCCTCCGTGCTCCACAGCTCCTCACCGTTGTCCGCGGCGAACGGGCGCGGCGAGCGCAGGTGCACGACGTGATCGGTCTTGAGGCCGGTGACCTTCAGCGTCACGGTCCTGCGGTCGGCCGACACCTGCGCCGACGTGACCGCCAGGGTCTCCTCGTCGACCTTCGGGCCGCCGTACTGCTCGGTCGCCGCGTACCGCCACTGCGTGACCCGGTACGCCGCGCCCGCGTCCTCGGCGATCTTCGCGACGGTCTCGGCCGACAGCGGCCGGGTGTAGGTGACCGTGAAGCCGTCCTTCGTGGCGCTCATCGACTTCATGTCGAACGTGTTGGCGCCGTTGGGGGTCAGCTTCTGCAGACCGAACTTCAGCTTGCCTTCCTGGCCCCAGTTGCCGTCGGCGCCGAGGCCCGCGACGTAGATCGCGCCGTCCGGGCCGATCGTGGTCTCGGTCAGGCCGGACTCCAGGCCCTGGGTGTGCCGGAACAACGCGCCCTGGTACTCGCCGTTGACCTTCTCCAGGTACGCGCGCTGCAGGCCGCCGTAGGTGACGTCGCCGATCAGCAGCTGGCCGGCGAACTGGCCGGACCGCAGCGTCACCGGCATGCCCGGCGAGTTCGCGATCTCGTTCTGCGGCATCCACAGCACCGGCTTGGTGACCGGGTTGGCGTCGTACGGGCCGTCCGGGTTGGTGTAGTGGTTGAAGAACCGGTTCTGCTTGATGTGCACCAGCTTCGACGCGGGTAGCCAGCCGCCCTGGTTGTCGGTCACGAAGACCTCGTTCTTGGGGCCCCAGCCGATGCCGTGCGGGGTGCGCAGGCCGCCCGCCACGTAGGTGATCTTCCCGGTCGCGCGGTTGACCACGATGCTGGTGCCGCGGTTGGCCGCGGGCTGCGGGTCGGTGGTCGCGCCGCCGTAGTTGATCGCGACGGACAGGTTCAGGTAGAAGTTGCCGTCCCGGTAGAGCAGGCCGAACGCGAACTCGTGGAAGTTGCCGCCGAACGGCCAGGTCGCGACGGTCCGCTGCGTGTCGATGACGTCGTCGCCGTCGGTGTCGCGCAGCTCGGTCAGCTCGTGCTTCTGCGAGACGTAGATCATCCCGTCGACGACCTTGAGGCCCATCGGCTCGCGGAGCCCGCTCGCGATCTTCTTGTAGGTGACCTTCGACGGGTCGGTCCGGCCCGTGACGCCGTCGAGGAGGTAGACCTCGCCGAGGGTGTTGAGGCTGCCGCCCCACGTGGCGATGACGAGCCGCCCGTCGGCCGTCCAGTCCATCCCGGACACCTGCGGCTCGAAGCCCGCCGGGCGCAGGTCGGTCAGCGTGTAGTTCGGGTTGACGTCGTTGAGCGGCAGCCCGTCGCCGGGGCTGTCGGTCTGGCCCTCGCACTCCTTGCGGCCGGGCGCGGTCACGCGCACGACACCCGCGTCGGTGGAGAGGACGGAGTTCGGCACCGTGGCGAAGTCCGCGGCGCCCGGGGGCCGCCAGCCCAGCCGGAGCACCTGCTCGCCGCCCGCCTCGAAGTACTCGACCCGCAGGGAGTGGTAGCCGGCGGCGAGGGCGATCGTGCCGTCCTTGGACGTCTCGCCGTGCAGCCCGTCGTGGTCGATGACGAGCTGGTCGTCGATGTAGAGGCGCGAACCGTCGTCGCTCGTCAGGCGGAACGCGTAGTCCCCGCCCTCACCGATGTCGATGTTGCCGAGCGCGTGGGTGACGAAGTTGCTCTCGAACCCGAACTCACCGCCGGTGGTCCAGTCGATCGTCGGCATCAGCTTGTCGACGTTCGGCGTCTGCCCCGGCTTGAGGGTGCAGATCTCGCTCGACGGCACCTGCACGTCGTAGGTGCGGAGCGTGACGCCGGGCTCCTGGGGTGGCAGGTCCTGGGCCTGCGCCTGCGGCGTCATCGCCACGAGCGAGCCCAGCACGCCGGCGCTGAGGAGACCGGCGAGGCCTCTCCGCCGACGGCGCCGCGATGGTAAGCGCATTCTTCCTCCTTGAAGATCACCGAGCCCGGGCCCGGACGTGCCCAAGGAGGATCTTTGCGCCAAACCAGCAAAAGTTCTAGGACCTTTCGCAGTATTCCGACGTTCTTTTGATGCAAGCAAGCGAAAGAACTACGGACTGCTACCGCCGGGCGAGGCTTGGTCCCAGGCAGGGCGGCGAGGACATGGAGCGCCGAGGCGGGCTGGTGCGCCAGGAGCCTACGGCGCTCGGACGGTGAGGGACGGGCTCGGGGCGCGCTGAGGTGAAGGACCCCCGTCGGCTAGCGCCGCGGACCGGTCAGCTCCGCCAGGGCGCGGTACAGGTCAGCGACGTCCGTGCCCGCCCAGCCCACGTACCCGTCGGGCCGGATCAGCATCAGCGGGCCGCCGGGCACGGCGGGCGGCACCGCGTCGACGCGGTCCTCCCATCCGTCGACGTCGGCCGCGCCGACCAGGACGAACCGCTGGCCGCGCAGTGCCTCGTACAGCCGCCCGCCCCCGGCGAGCGGGACGTCCGCCGCACGCGTGCCGACGAGCTCGTGCGCACCCGCGGGCGCCGGGTACGTGTACCCGATGCCGGTCAGCTGACCGAGGAACCGCTCCGCGATCCGCGGCGTCGACAGTGCCCGTCGCGCCACCATGCCGCGCAGGGCCTGCCCGATGCGGGACTTCAGCATGGCGGCACGGATGATCGCCCCGCTGCTGCGCAGCACCGCCTTGCCGACCGGGTGGCGCTCCGCGTGGTACGTGTCCAGCAGGGCGTCGGGGGCACCGCGCAGCACCGCGGCGAGCTTCCAGCTCAGGTTGGCCGCGTCCTGCAGTCCCGTGTTCATGCCCTGCCCACCCGCGGGCGAGTGGACGTGCGCGGCGTCGCCCGCCAGGAAGACCCGGCCCACCCGGTAGCCGGGCACCTGGCGCTCGTCGCTGTGGAAACGGGACAGCCACCGGGCGTCGTGCATGCCGTAGTCCGTGCCCAGTGCGCGCCGGGCCACGTCGCTGACCTCCGCCAGCGTCAGGGGCTCGTCGTCGGGCACCGACCGGCGGCGGTCCCACGCGAACACCCGGTAGTAGCCGTCGCCGAAGGGGGCGATGAACGCGAACGCGTCCCCGACGCCGTTGACCGCCAGCAGCTCGTCCGGCTCCTCGGCGACCCGGACGTCGGCCAGCATGATCGACTTCAGGATCGACTTGCCGGGGAACGGCTGGCCGACGGCCGCCCGCACCGCGCTGTGGTAGCCGTCCGCGCCGACCACGTAGGCCGCGCGGTACGTGGTGTCCCCCGCGACGACCGTGACGCCGTCGCCGTCCTGGCGCACGCCGGTGACGGCGACGCCGTGGACGATCTCCACACCCGCCTTCAGCGCGCGCTCGCGCAGCAGGTTCTCCACGTTGTACTGCGGGGTGATCAGCAGGAACGGGAAGCGGCTCGGCAGCTCGCCGAGGTCGACCTGGACCCGGTCGAACAGCCGCAGCCGGTCGAGCGCGGCGCCCATGGGCAGCAGCTCGTCGGCCAGGCCACGCGCGTCCAGCTGCTCCGACGTCCTCGCGTGCACCCCGAACGCGCGGGACAGGTTCGACACCGTGCCGTCCCTGCGCTCCAGCACCGTGACGGCCACCCCGGCCTCCGCCAGGTCGCCCGCCAGCAGCAGTCCGGTGGGGCCCGCCCCGACGACGATCACCTCGGTCATGACGCCCTCCTGGAAGTCAACATCTGTTGACTTCCACTACACACCCGCGGGACTGGCTTGTCAACACCTGTTGGCCTACAGTTGTTGACATGGTGAGCACAGACCGGCCCCGGCGCTCCGGCGCCACGAAGGAGGCCATCCGCACCGCCGCGCGCGAGCGGTTCGCGGCCGACGGCTACGAGCGCGCGACCATCCGCGCCATCGCCGCCGACGCCGGCATCGACCCGGCCATGGTCATGCGCTACTTCGGCAACAAGGAGAAGCTCTTCGCCGCGGCCGCCGAGTTCGACCTGCGCCTCCCCGCCATGACCGGCGTGCCGGCCGGCGAGATCGGCGCGCGGCTCGCCGGGCACGTGCTCGACCGCTGGGACGGCGACGAGACGCTCATGGCGCTGCTGCGCGCGGCGGTCACCAACCAGGCGGCGGCCGAGCGGATGCGCGAGATCTTCGCCGCCCAGCTGGGGCCCGCGGTCCTCGCGATCGCGCCCGGTGACGCCCCCACCCGCGCCGGGCTCATCGCCACGCAGGTGCTCGGCCTGGTCCTCACCCGGTACGTCCTGCGGCTGCCCCCGGTCGTCGCCATGGACCGGGACACCCTGGTCGCCTGGCTCGGCCCGATCCTGCAGCACTACCTCACCGGCGAACCAAAGCACATCAAATCAGTTTGATGTATTGTCCCGGGTGTGCCGGTGCCGATGCTGATGCGCATGGCCGCCCACCCGCTGCGCTGGGCGCTGATGACCGAGCTGGCGGGCAGTGACCGCCGGGTGCGGGAGCTGGTCGCCGCCGTCGGTGAGCCGCAGAACCTCGTGTCCTACCACCTGCGGCTGCTGCGCTCGGCGGGTCTGGTGACCGCGCGGCGCAGCACGTTCGACGGCCGCGACACCTACTACCACCTCGACCTGGCCCGGTGCGCGGCCGCGTTCGGCGACGCCGCCACCGCGCTGCACCCCGCGCTGGCACCCGTGCAGCGGGGGTGGCCGAAGGGCAGTTCGGTGCTGTTCCTGTGCACCGGCAACAGCGCGCGGTCCCCGATCGCCGAGGCGCTGCTGCGCCACCGCGCCGAGGACGTCGACGTCGCCAGCGCGGGCAGCCACCCCGCGCCGGGGATGAACCCGAACGCGGTGCGGGTCCTGCGCGAGGACTACGGCATCGACCTCGAACCCCGGCCACCGCGGTCGCTGGACGCGCTGGCCGGGCGGCGGTTCGACCTCGTGATCACCTTGTGCGACAAGGTCCGCGAGGTCCCGCGCGACCACGGCGACGCCGTCACCGCGCACTGGAGCCTGCCCGACCCGTCCGGCGCGGCGTACCCGGAGTTCCGGCGCGTCGCGCAGGAGATCGACACGCGCATCGCGTTTCCGCCGGGGGTCTGGGGGACCGCTCCCCCAGACGTGTCCGCCGCTGTGACTCCGCCGCTGTGACAAGGAGGTCCGACCATGACAACTGAACCGGCCAGTGTCCGCTACCTCGTCGACGACGTGGCCGCCGCCGTCGAGTTCTACACGACGCACCTCGGCTTCACCGTCGCCTTCGACCACTCCCCCGGCTTCGCCGACGTGCGGCGCGGCGCGCTGCGCCTGCTGCTCTCCGGGCCCACGTCCTCCGGCGCCCGCGCGACCCCGGAGGACGCGCGCAACGCCGTGTCCCGCAACCGGATCCACCTCGTCGTCGACGACCTCGACGCCGAGATCGACCGCCACCGCGACGCCGGGCTGACCTTCCGCGGCGACGCCGTGTCCGGCCCGGGCGGGCGGCAGATCCTGCTCGCCGACCCCGCGGGCAACCTCGTCGAGCTGTTCCAGCCCGCATGACGGCGAGCCTGAGCAGGCGCCTCGGGGTCACCGACGCCGTCGTCATCGGGCTCGGCGCGATGATCGGCGCGGGGATCTTCGCGTCCCTGGCGCCCGCCGCGCGCGCGGCGGGACCGGGTCTCCTGCTCGGCCTGGCGGTCGCCGCGGTGGTCGCTTACTGCAACGCGACCTCGTCGGCGCGGCTCGCCGCCCGCTACCCCGCCTCCGGCGGCACCTACGTCTACGGCCGCGAACGGCTCGGCCCGTTCTGGGGTTACCTGGCCGGCTGGAGCTTCGTGGTCGGCAAGTCGGCGTCCTGCGCGGCGATGGCGCTGACCGTCGGCACGTACGTCTGGCCGGGGCACGCGCACGCCGTGGCGGTGGGCGCGGTCGTGTTGCTGACGGCCGTGAACTACGGCGGTGTGCAGAAGTCCGCGTGGCTGACCAGGGTCGTCGTCGGCGTCGTCCTCGCGGTGCTCGCCGCACTCGTCGCGGCGGCGTGCACCGCGGGCGACCCGTCGTGGGCGCGGTTGGACCTCGGCGGCGCCACCACGGTCACCGGGGTGCTGCAGGCCGGCGGGTTGCTGTTCTTCGCGTTCGCGGGCTACGCGCGCATCGCCACGCTCGGCGAGGAGGTCCGCGACCCGGCACGCACCATCCCGACGGCGATCCCGGTCGCGCTGGGCATCGCGCTCGTCGTGTACGCGGCGGTCGCCGCCACGGCGCTCGCCGTGCTCGGCCCGGCGCGGCTGGCCGGCGCGACCGCGCCGCTGTCGGAACTGGCGCACGCCACGGGTGTCGGCGCGCTCGAACCGGTCGTGCGCGTGGGCGCCGCGGTCGCCGCGCTGGGGTCGCTGCTCGCGTTGATCCTCGGCGTGTCCCGCACGACCCTGGCCATGGCCCGCGACCGGCACCTGCCGCACGCGCTGTCCGCCGTGCACCCGCGTTTCCAGGTGCCGCACCGGGCGGAACTGGCCGTGGGCGTGGTGGTCGCGGTCGCCGCCGCGAGCGTCGACCTGCGCTCGGCGATCGGGTTCTCGTCCTTCGGGGTCCTGCTGTACTACGCGGTCGCGAACGCGTCCGCCTGGACCCTGACGGCGGCGGAGCGGCGGCCGCCCCGCGCGGTGCCCGTCGTCGGGTTCCTCGGGTGCCTGCTGCTCGCGTTCACGTTGCCATGGCCGTCGATCGTGGCCGGCGCCGCGGTCGTGGCGCTCGGGGCCCTCCGGTACGCGGTCCGCGGCAGGCGTGCCTGACCGAAGTCCGGCCCGAACGGGACCTTGGGCCCTGGTCCGCGGCAGCCGGGGTACGCCAAGGTCTTCCTTGCCGTCCCGGCGGCGGGAGCGCACCAGGTCCTGGGGGTTCGCTGGTACGCCGTGCTCTCGCCCCGGGACGGTCCAACGCGGTGCGTTACCGTCGGCGGGTGCGGGACTGGCAGGTGGGCGGGGCGCTCGCGGCGTACCTCGCGGCCACCCAGGAGCCGACCCCGGCCGGGCTGGCCGAGGTGGTCGGCACGGCGGCGGGGGCGACGGGGTGCGCGCTGACGGTCGCGGGCGAGCGGTACCTCTGGGGCGTGGACACCGGGCCGTGGCTCGAGCACCCGGTCACCTACCAGGGCGAGGACATCGGTGTGCTCGCGATCGCGCCGACGGGCCCGGCCGGTGAACTGGCGGCGGCCGTCGCGGCCCCGCTCGCGCTGGTCCGGCTGGCGGCCGAGACCGACGCGCTGCGCCGGGAAGGCGACGCGGCGGCCCGCGAGCTGATCGACGACCGGTGGCGCGCCGCCGCCGAGATGGAGGCGGAACGCCGCGGCCTCGAACGCGACCTGCACGACGGCGCCCAGCACCACCTGGTGGCGCTGCGGATGTCGCTGGGCCTGCTGGAACACGCGGTCGCGACGGGCGGGGTGCGGGAGCGGGTCACGGACCTGCTGGCACGCGTGGACAACGCGGAACGCGTACTGGTCGACACGGCGGGCGGCGTGCTGCCGATCGCGCTGGTCGCGGGCGGGCTGGCGGCGGCGCTGACCGAGGAGCTGGCGAGCCACCCCGAGGTGCTGCTCGACGTGGCGGGGCTGCGCCGCCGCTATCCGGCGGTCGTCGAGTCGGCGGTGTACTTCGTCTGCCTGGAGGCGGTGAACAACTCGCGCAAGCACGCCCCGGGTGCACGGGTGACCGTCACCGTGCGGGACAGCTACCGGGGCCTGGAGTTCACCGCGACCGACGACGGCCCCGGTTTCGACGTGGCCGCGGCCGGTTCCGGGCTGCACAACCTGTCGGCCCGCGCCGCCGCCGTCGGCGGGACGGTCGAGGTCCGCTCCGCCCCCGGGCAGGGCACGCGGATCAGCGGTGTCGTGCCGCTTTGAGCAGGCCCTCCGCCGTCCGCACCAGCACGTCCCACGCCACGCGTTCCCGCGCCCCGGTCGCCGGGTGGGCCGCGTGCGCCCGCCACCGCCGGACCGTCTCGCCCGCCGCCACGCGGACCGCGTCGTCGCTCGCGTCGGCGGCCAGTCCCAGCCGCGCGCGCGGGTCCGGGCCGTCGGCGCCGAGCAGCCGTGCGACGTCCGCGCCCGACTCGCCGGGGGGCAGGCGGACGTCGCCTGCCCGGATGCGGTCGAGGAGGTCCAGTTCGGCCAGTTCGTGCGCCTCCGCGGCGATGCGTTCGACCGCCCACGACAGCGGGTGGTTCGGGCCGACCAGGGCCGTCGCCGTGACGATGGCGCGGCGGGCGGCGAGCACCGGGCGCCACGCGGCGAGGTCCGCCGCCAGGTCGGCGACGCTCGCCGACTCGGACAGCACCACCCGCTGCCGGCCGCGGCGCAGCGCTGTGCGGAACGCCTCCGCGGGCGGCACCAGGCACAGCACCGCGTCGATCGCGCCCCTCGGGCCGTCGTCGGCGAGGAACTCCGCCGCCAGTGCCGCGTCGGCGGGCCCGTCGGCCACCACGACCACGGCACCGCCCGGAACGGCCCCGTCGGGCGGCCCGCCGACGACCGCGATGCGGGGTGGCGCGGCCATCCGCGCGGCGATCGCGTCCCAGCGGTCCCGCTCCTGGCCGTCGCCCGCCAGGCTCCTGCCGCGCCGCACCAGGTCCCGCGCCTGCCGGTAGAGCGGGCTGCCCTCCAGCGGCGGCGCCGCGGCCTCGGCGACGGGTTCGATCCGGTCCAGCACCCGCACGCGCACCACCGCGGTGTCCCCGGTGACCTGGCACTCCATCGCGCCGCCGAGCACCGCGAGGCGCTGCGCGTCGTGGTCGAGCGCCGCGCGGAGCGACCGCGCCGACAGCGGACCGGCGGGCGCGGTGATCGTCACCCGCAACGCGTCGTCGCGCAGGAAGTCCACGACCACCGGCTCGTCGGCCGACAGCCCGGCCAGCAGGTTCAGCACGGCCGCGACCGCGTGGTAGAGCCCCGACTCCACCTGCCAGCCGACGCGCCTGCCGAGGTCGCCGCGGAAGTGGACGGGCCGCGACACGGTCGCCGCGAGCTCCTCCAGCGCCGCGCGCGGGCCCCGGTCGGGCAGCATCGCCGGGTACACGCCGCGCACGATGGTGCGGAAGTTGTCGAGCAGGTCGTCGAGGAAGGCGCCCGCCCCGGCGACGTCCGCCGCGGTCGGGTCACCGTCCGCCAGCGCGGTGAGCCTGGCCCGGAACTCGGCCAGGTCGCGCAGGGTCGTGGTGGTGATCGCGCCGACGAGCCTGCGCCGCTCCAGGTCCCGCACCTCCGCGAGCCGCTCCCGCGCCGACGTCACCTCGGCGCGCAGCCGCTGCGCGCGCTCGTGCGCGCGGTCCCGCTGCGCCCGCAGCCGGTCCAGCCGCAGCGCCACCCCGAGCCACGTCGCGGTATCGCGCAGGATCGTGCGTTCGCCCGCGCCCCACCGCCACGGCCCCGCGAGGTACACGACCCCGCCGCCCGCGACCGGTTCGCGCAGCACCTCACCGGTGCGCGCCCCGCCGGGGTGCTCCGGCCACGACGCGACGGTGACGACGCGGCCGTCCGCGCCGGCCACCTCGTACCCGGCCCGCCCGCCGACGGCGTCGACCAGGTTCCTGACGAGCGCGCGGACCAGCTCCTCCGGTGGCACGGTCGCGGCCAGCCGGTACGGGTGGGTGTATCTCACCCGCTCACCTGCCGCGCCCGCAGGTAGGCGAGCACGGCGAGCACGCGGCGGTGGTGCACGGTCTGGTCCCCGGGCAGCTCGAGCTTGGCGAAGATCGCCGCGATGTGCTTCTCCACGGCCTTCGTCGACAGGAACAGTTCCTTCGCGATGCCGTTGTTGGCGCGGCCCTCCGCCATCAGGCGCAGCACGTCCAGCTCGCGTTCGGACAGCGACGCGATGCCGCCGCCGCCCTCCCCCGCCCCGCCTGCGGGCACCTGCACGAGCCGCTTGGCGAGCACCGGTTCGATCACGATCTCCCCGGCCGCGATCCGGTCGAGCGTGTCGGCGAGCACCCGCACGCCCGCGATCCGTTCCTTGAGCCGGTACCCGATGCGCTCGGCGCCGATCTCCAGCACCCGCATCAGGTAGTGCGTCTCGGCGTGGTGCGACAGCAGCAGCAGACCGGTCTCCGGGCGCAGCGCGCGGACGCGTTCCGCGGTGGTCAGGCCGCCGTCGGGCTCGGGGGGCATGCGGATGTCGAGGATCGCCACGTCGACCGGTTCGGTGGCGACGATCCGGACCAGCGAGTCGCCGTCGCCGACACAGCCGACCACCTCGTGGCCCGCGGCCTCCAGCAGCAGCACCAGCCCCTCACGGAACAGGGCACCGTCCTCCGCGATCGCGACCCGCACACCGCTGAGCATGCCACTGTGCGCTGTGAGCGCGGGCACCCGGTCCCACTACGATCGACGCGCGGTTGCCGGGCGAACGCGGGGAGTTGTCATGCGGTACGGACTGGGCGTCGACCTCGGGACGTCGTTCACGGCCGCCGCGGTGCACAGCGTGGACGGCACGCGCATGGTGCCGCTGTCCCCCCAGGTCACCGTCCCGTCGGTGGCGTACGCGAGCCCCGACGGCACGCTGCTGACCGGCACGGCGGCCGAGGCCGCGGCCCGCGACGGCGACCTCGGCAGGCTCGCGACCGGGTTCAAGCGCCGCGTCGGCGACCCGACCCCGCTCGTGCTCGGCGGTACCCCGTACTCGGCGGACGCGCTGATGGCGGCACAGCTGCGGGACGTCGTCGAGGCCGTGACCAGGGCGCGGGGCGGCCCGCCGGAGACCGTCGTGCTCACCTGCCCCGCGGTGTGGGGCCCGTACCGCCGGGAGCACTTCGCGGAGGTGCCGCGGCTCGCGGGCGTGCGTTCCTGCCACGTCATGACCGAGCCCGAGGCGGTGGCGGCGCACTACTCGATGGAGCGGCGCCTCGGCGAGGGCGAGGTCGTCGTGGTGTACGACCTGGGCGGCGGCACGTTCGACACCACCGTCCTGCGGATGGGCCCGCGCGGACTGGAGATCCTCGGCACGCCCGAGGGCATCGAGCACATGGGCGGCATGGACTTCGACGAGACCGTGCTCGCCGGCGTCGACGACCGGCTCGACGGGGCGGTCAGCGCCCTGGACCGGTCCGACCCGGTGGCCGCGGCGGCGCTGGCGGAGATCCGCGCGTTGTGCGTGCGGGCCAAGGAAGAGCTGTCCACCGAGCCGGACGTGACGCTGACCGTGCCGCTGCCGTCGGGGCCGCGCGAGCTGGTGCTCACCCGGCTGGAGCTCAACGAGATGCTGCGGCCGTCGGTGCTGCTGACGGCGGACGCGGTGCGCCGCACCATCGCCTCGGCCGGGCTGCGCACGGCGGACGTGTCGGCGATCCTGCTGGCCGGCGGCTCGGCACGCATCCCGCTCGTGGACCAGGTGGTGTCCGCCGAGTTCGGCCGGCCGGTGCGGACGGCGCTGCACCCGAAGTACACGGTCGCGCTGGGCGGTGCGGCCACGACCCAGCGCGTCACCGCGACCCGCGTGCACACGCAGGCGGCGCCCGTCCCGGCGAAGCCGCGCCGCCGGTGGCGGGTCCCGGCCGTGGCGGCGGCCATCGCCGTCGTCGCGGCGGCCGTCACCGCACTGGTGCTGGTCGACCGTGGCGACCCGCGGCCCGCCGGCACCGCGGGCGGGCGCACCACGCCGCCGTCGACGCTGGAGGTGTACAACGACGACGGCCCGGTGCCGCCGTACACCAGCTTCATCGCGTCGGCGGACAACTGGGCCGGGGTGGACATCGCGGACGGCGCGGTCCAGACCGCGATCAGCGCGACCCCGGGGGACGACGGCCTGCGGGTCACGTGGGCGGGCGGCGCGCCGGGGCAGATGTACCTGCAGAACCCGACCGCGACCGAGGACAAGCAGGCGTACCTGGACGCCGACGGCGCGCTCGTGTTCGACGCGGTCGTCCACGACGGCCCGGCGAGCCTCGTGAAGGTGGGCGTGCACTGCGGCTACCCGTGCGCCGCCGAGGTGGAGGCCACGCACCTGTTCCGCGACCTGCCACGGGGCCGACGCACGACGGTCACGATCCCCTTGTCCTGCTTCAAGGAGAAGGGCCTGAACATGCGTGCCGTCAACACCCCGTTCCTCGTCTACACGACGGGCGCGTTCGACGTGACCTTCTCCGCCGTCCGCTGGGAACCGAACGCGGCGGGCAACCCCGGCGCCACCAGGTGCGCCGACCTCAACTAGGTGTGATGTCCAAGGGCGTTGTCCTGGTTCGAGGAGGTGACCTGTCGTAGGCAGGTGAAGGCCTCTGGTTGTGAAGTGGAGCTGTCCAGGAATCGCTTCACAGTCCGGAGGCCTTCGTGTCCCACCCCAACGCTGCGTTGGCCCCGCCTGCCGGTCAACGGCACGCCCGCCACGAACCCGCTATCAGGACCGCGTTCCTGCACACCGTGATCGACGACCCTCCCGCGTCGCCCACCTCGAAATCCACACCGACGAGAAAGCCGCCACCGCCACCAGCGTGCTGCACCGAGCGGTCGCCTGGTGCACCGACCACGGCGTCACCGTCGAACGCGTCCTGTCCGACAACGGCTCCTGCTACCGCTCCCGCGCCTGGCAAGCCATCCGCGCCCAGCCGGGCATCCGCCACAAACGAACCCGCCCCTACCGGCCACAAACCAACGGCAAGATCGAACGCTGCCACCGCACCCTCGCCGACGAGTGGGCCTACGCCCGCTTCCACACCTCCGAAACCGAACGCAGACAGGCCCTACCCAGCTGGCTCCGCACCGACAACCACCACCGACCCCACTCCGCCATCGGAGGCAAACCTCCCATCACACGACTGACCAACCTCCCTGAACATCACAACTGGCGGGTGGCGATCGTGTAGTTGGCCGGCCGCAGGGCGGGCGGCAGCGCGTGCACGAACGTCCCGACGTCGGCGAGGTCCACCCCGGCGGCGACGTGCAGGGTCCGGCCGCGGGTGGCGGCGGAGCAGCGCACGGGCCGCACGACCGGCACCGGCCGCCCGGCCGGGTGGATGACGGCACCGTCCGCCGTGGGGGTGGTCGTCAGCCCGTTGCCGGGCGCGTAACCGTGGTACCGCCACAGGTCCCCGAGCGAGGGCGGCTGGCACGGCATCGGCCGCAGCCGGGGTGCGAGCAACCGCCAGGCGCGGTCGTCACTGGTGACGGGCGGTGGAACCATGGTGCGCTCCGTGTTCTGCCGGGATACCCCTCCTCCTCTGACACGGCCGCGCGGCCCGGAAACGTTCGGTCAGTCCCCCGGCCGGTGCGTGGTGATGCCCCCGCGCAGGTGCCCCACCTGGATCGTCGTGCCGGTGTGCACGCCACCCCGCACCACGTTGTGGACGCTGCCGGGCGGTTCGTCCGCGCCGGTCCGCTCGTCCGGGCGGGCGGCCACGCCGTGGGCCAGCAGGTCGCCGCTGAGGTTCGGCACGTACAGGTGGACCACGCCGGTGTACTCCTTGACCCGCACGGCGGCGGGCACCAGCCGGGACGCGGGCAGCGTCGCGTACCCGCTGGCCACCACGTCCTCGAACACGCGCTCCGACAACGCGACCGCGAGGAAGGTGTGGTCGGGATCCGACCGGTTCAGCAGGTCGCGCACCACGTCCGCGTCCAGCAACCGGTGCGTCGTGATCACCGTGCCGCCGACGACCGACGTCCGCCCGTCGTCGTCCGGCGCCCGCACCGGGCCGACGTTCAGGCTGGCACGCATCCGCAGCCGCAGCCCGCGGCCGTGCGCCCGGAGCCGCACGTCCCGCTCGGCGAGCACGTCCTGCAGCGCGTCGAACAACCGGCTGACGACCGCGGGGAGGTACCGCGTGCCGAACCCGACACCCATGCCGTCGCCGGTGTTGTGCGGGAACAGCGCCTCGCGCCACACGTGCGCGAGTCCCGCGCGCTCGAACGCCAGCGCCAGCACGTCGGGGATCGCGTCCGCCAGCACCGACTGACCGACGTCGTCGTTGCCGCCGAACCCCTTCGCGTCCACCACGAGCACCGCCCGGTAGGGCGGCAACTCGTCATCGTCGTCCGGCATGGAACTCCCCCGTTCTCGTGGAGCACAGCGTCCCTCCACCATCGCGTGTCCGGCGCCGGAACGCCACCACCGCGGAAACCGCTAGAGTCTCCGGCGTGCGGACCGTGGTCATGACGGGTGGCACCGCCGGTCTGGGGCGGGTGGCCGCGGGGCGGTTCGGGGAATCACGGCTCGTTCTGGGGGCACGCACCGCACAACAGGGGACACTCCCGCTGGACCTGACGCGGCTGGCGAGCGTCCGTGCGTTCGCGGCGGCGGTGGACGCGCCGACGATCGACGTGCTGGTCCTCAACGCGGGCACGCAGCGTCCGACGAACGCGACCACCACCGAGGACGGCTTCGAGACCACCTTCGCCGTCAACCACCTCGCGCACTACCTGCTGCTGCGGCTGTTGCTCCCCCGGCTGACCGGCACCGTGGTCATCACCACCAGCGACACCCACGACCCGAGGACCAACGCCTTCGCCGCGCCGCGGGACCTGGACCCGGAGGCGCTGGCGCGCCCGGGACGTGGCGGCTTCACGGCGGGTTTCCAGGCGTACGCGGCGTCGAAGCTGTGCAACATCCTCACCGCCAGGGCGCTGGCCGCCGCCAACCCGGAGCTGCGCGTCATCGCCTACAACCCGGGCTTCACGCCGGGGACCGGCCTGCAACGCGAGTGGCCCCGGTGGGCGCGGGCGGCGGTGACCGTCGGCAAGGTCATGCGCCCGGTCGCCCGGCTGGCCGGCGTCGACGAGGCCGGGCACGCACTCGCCGACCTCGCCGAGGGCCGCATCACCCCACCCGATGGGCGGATCTACGCGTCACTGGTCAAGCGCCGCGTCACGTGGCCGGACCCCTCCGACCTCGCCCGGCGCGACGACCTCATGCACACCCTGTGGCGGGACAGTGCGCGCATGGTCGGTCTCGCACCCTGCCACCGCGTCCGCCACGTCCTGTGCGCTCCCCCACCGCAGGTCGGGTGGCGGCACCCGGCCTGCGGTGGCGAACCGTTCGACGAGCGACCACAGGACCCGGCCGTCGCCCGTGGCGTCGGTCGCGGCGACGTGCGCCGAGCGGTCGGCCAGGTGGCGGGCGACCCGGCGTTCGCGCGACTCGGTCAGCGTGTTCAGCACGATCGTGGGGATCCCGTTGCGGACGGCGTGGCTCGTCGTCGAGCCGCCCATCGTCAGGACCACCGCGGACGCCACGTGGTAGGCGTCCAGGCGGCCGGTCGCGCCGACGCACCACACGTTGCCGGGTGGCGGCGCGCCGAGCAGGTCGGCGACCGCGGCGGCGGGCAGCGGCACCACGAGCACCGCGTCCGCCGGTGCGTACCGCCAGGCGTCGACCGCCGTGCGCAGGGCGGCGCGGAAGTAGGCGACCTTCGTCGGGTGGTACGAGCCGAGGGAGACGGTGACGACGAGCCCCGTGTCCGGCAGGCCGAGCGGCGCACCGCCTCTCGGCGTCATGCGGACGATCGGGCCGATCGCGGTCACCTTGTGCCGCAACGCCGCCGGCACCGGATCCACCTCGGGCCAGCTCGCGAGCAGGACGCGGTCCGCCGCCGCGAACGCCCGCGCGCCCACGCCGTAGTGCCGGAACGAGCACACCACCAGCACACACCGCACCCCGTCGGCCCGGCAGAGCAGCGGCGCGAGGCACAGCTCGTCGGACACCACGACCCGGTCGGCCGTGCCGCGCTCGGCGAGGTGGCGGCGGATGCGGTAGGCGGCGTACGCGGAGTGGTCCGCGTCGTCCGGCACCCGCAGGTCGTGGCACGGCATGCCGACCAGGTCGAAGTAGCCGACCGCGCTGCCCGCCGCGGCGACCGCCACGTCGCTGATCCCCGGGCGGCGCACCAGGTCCGGCACGACGGCCGCGGTGCGTGCCGCGTGTGCCCAGCCCATCCCCCGGCACAGGTAGTCGACCCGCACGCTCACGCCACCACCGCGGTCGGGTCGACACCGCGGTCGGCGAGGTACCTCGCCGCGGGCCAGTAGTCCACGACATCGGCCGTCAGCGGACCGAACCGGTCCAGGTAGCACGCCAGCCACTCGACGCACAGCGCCGCGGGCTCGCCGGACGGCACCACCCGCACGTCGACCAGTTCCGGCGCGTCCGGCGCCACCTCCCGCCACAGGCCGGGCCGTTCGAGCAGCGCGAGCCAGACGTCGCCCAGCTCCCGCGACAACGGCAGCAGCACGCCGGACATCGCCGCCGCGATCGCGAGTCCCCGCAGCAGTTCGCGGACGCGCAGCTGCGCCACCTGCTCGTCCGGCACGATCCCGGCGACCGCGGGCGCGAGCCGCCGGGCGGTGTCGTCCAGCTCGGTCACGGCACGAACCGCGACGTGCCTGCCGGCGTCGCCAGGTCGAACGCGCCCGCGGCGACCAACGGCAGTCCCGGCGGCACGGTCATCCCCGGGTCGCCCGACCAGGCGGCCGGGTCGTCGTCGAGCACCCCTGGCACCCCGATCGGCAGGGTGTCCTGCGGGGCGACCGCGGGCAGCAGCTGTTCGCGCGCCATCGGGTCGTCCGGCCGCTGGAAGCGGGCGTCGACGGAGATCCGGTTGAGCGTGCCGCGGTTGGGGGCGGTGGCGTGCACGGTCAGGCTGTGGAAGACGACCACGTCGCCGACGTCGCAGACCGGTTCGACGAGGTCGCTCTCCCGCACCCCCGTGGCGGGCGGCAGGTGGTTGGCGGCGGTGCGCTCACCGAGGCCGCGCAGGCCGCCGCGGTGCGACCGCACCTCGAGCCGGATGCCGCCGGTCTCGCACCGGTGCAGCGGCGTCCACGTGGTCAGCACGTCCTGGGTGCCGTGCACGAACCGGTAGTCCTGGTGGTAGGGCACGGTCCACGTGTCCAGCCCGGTGCCCGGCTTGTTGAGCCGCAGCCACCGGCGCGGGTGCAGGAACGGCGCCGGGACCTCGAGCACCGCGCCGAGGAACGCGGCGAGCCGGGGGTGCCGGAACAGCGCGCCGTTCGACGGGCACATGAACAGCGCCCTGCGCAAGGCGAGCAGGTCGTCGTCGCCCGCTTCCGCGCGCAGTCGCGACCACGTCCAGTCCTGTCCGGACAGCGCGGCGAACGCCGTCGTCAGCTCCTCGCGCAACCGCAGGACCGCCTCGGCGGGCAGCGCCGCGCGGAGCAGGGCACAGCCGTCCTCGGCGAGCGCCTTGCGGACCGGTTCGGCGAGACCGGTCCGGTCGTCGTCCGTGCCGGAAAGGTCGAACTCATGCATGGGAACCACCTCCGTTTCCGTCGGCCAGCGCCACGACGCCCGGGTGGCCGGGGCCGGCGTACCACGCCCAGTACCGCTGGAAGTTGTCCCGGCACACCGCCGCCGGCCCGTCCAGGCCGAGCCGCTCGTACACGGTGGCGAGCAGCCGCCACAGCATGGGCAGGCCGAGCGAACGGCGGCGCCACAGCGCGCCCCGCCGGTGCAGGCGCGCGCGGACCGGTTCGAGCACCACCAGTGCCACGCCGTCCGACAGTCCACTGTGGAGTACCTGGCCGAGGACGAGCATCGCCGCGTACTGCGCCACGAGCTGCTCGACCACCCAGGACAGCAGGGTCCGGTAGCTGTGCCCCGCCTCCGCGAACCGGCCCGCACGCGCGTACAGGTCGCCCAGCATGCGCCAGGTGTGGTGGTCGAACGGCACGCGGGCGGCTTCGTAGAGCGCCAGCGCCTCCGCCGGCACACCACCGCGCATCAGCGTCCAGGCGAGCCGGTGCCGGACCGCCGCGATCCGCTCTGTCTCCTGTGGACAGTCGCGGGTCAGCGCCGCCAGCGTCGACCGGTAGGCCGTCGCCGCGTCCCGGACCCGTCCCGCGCGCAGGCAGGTGTCGCCGTCGTCCTCGGTGGTGGCCGCGGTCATCGCACGTTCACCAGCGCCTCGGCCTCGGCGGCGAACCACCGCGAGAGCTTCGCCCGGTCCGCCTCGGTGACCGCGACCCCGGCGAGCGCGGTGCGCATGTGCCGCAGCCAGCGGTCCCGCAGGTCCTCGGTGATGGGGAAGGGCACGTGCCGGGCGTGCAGGTCGGGATGCCCGCGCGTGCTGAAGTAGGTCAGCGGACCGCCCCAGAACTGGACGAGGAACCACCCGAGGTGCCGCGCCGCGACGGTGAGGTCGGCGTCCGGGTAGAGCGCGCGGAGCACCGCGTCCTGCGCGACCTCCGCGTAGAACCGTTCCGCCAGCTCGGTGAGCAGCTCCTCGCTCGCGACGCGCAGCCCCGCCATCAGCGGCCCCGCAGTGCGGCCAGCGCGTGCACGGTCGCGTGGTCGGCGCGGAACCGCAGCACCCGTTCCCGGGGGAACACCGTCGCGCCGGTCGCCTCGACAAGGCTGCTGACGTGCGCGCAGGGGTCGGCGAACCGCGCGTAGACCACGCCGCCGACGGCCGGGCCGACCGTGCCGCACGGCAGCAGGGCCGCGGCGTGGCCGGCGCATTCCGCGCGCACCGCCCGCGCCAGGGCGACCATGTCGCGCCATGCCCGGCGGCCCGCGTCGGAGAACAGCACGTCCAGCGCCGCGACCTGGAAGGCGTCGAGGCCGAACGGGCCTGCCGCGGCCTCGATCGCGGCGACGACGTCCTCGGCGGCGATGAGCACACCGAGCCGCGCGGCTGCCAGTCCGGTCGACTTGGCCAGGCTGGCGCAGAACACGCCGCGCCCGGTGAGCAGGCCGCGCACGGCGGGCAGGACCGGCTGGTCGGCGAGGTCGTCGTAGGTGCAGTCGACCACCGCGGGGAGCGCGCCGGGCGCGCACAGCCGGGCCAGGTCCGCGTACCCGGTGACGTGGCCGGTCGGGTTGTTGGGCGTGCACAGCACCGGGATCCGGTCCGGTGGTGGCGGTGTCCCGGCGTCGTACGCCGACCAGACGGCGCCCGCGCGCTCGGCGGCGGGGACGAACCCGGACCAGCTCGGCCGGGGCAGCGCGAGCGTGCTGACACCGTCGGGTGCCCCCGCCCGCACCGCCCACGCGAACGCGAGCTCCACCGCCTCGCGGCAGCCACGCGTCGGCAGCACGTTGGCCGCGGCGACGCCGTAGTGCGCGGCGATGCGTGCCCGCAGCCCGTCGGATGGTTCGGGATAGCGGCGCCACGGCGTGGCGGCCAGCGCGGCGAGGACCTGTGCCCGCAACGCCGCCGGGAAGTCCACACCGGACTCCAGCAGCTCCGCGGCCGGGCGGGCGGTCAGCACGGCACGCGGGCGGCCGAGTTGACCGCGTCGAGCGAGATGCCGTGGACGTCGTGCAGGTACTGGACGATGCTCCAGTACCTGGCGCGTTCCGGCGTGAAGTCGCCGAACCTGCTGACGTAGGCCGGCAACCAGAACATCAGCTCGTCGAGCAGGTTCGGGTTCGCCGGGCCGGCGACGTACTCGTCCAGCTCGATCGACTGGTGGTGGACGAACCGGCCGCCGGGCAGCCGCGCGCACAGCTCGGCGTAGAACCAGGTCTGCAGGATCAGCTCGTGCCAGACCTCGTCCACCTCGCGGGTCATCGGGATGAACAGCGGTTCGCTCTCCGACGCGATGATGAGGAACTTCAGGCATTCCTCGGTCTGCACGCGCAGGTCGCCGGGGTCGCGGTCGCCGAGCCTGCGCCCGAGCGTCGCGTAGACCGGGGCGGGGACGTAGTGCTCGATGCCGGGAAAGCCCATGGCTCGTCGCTCCTCTGGCTGGGGTGGGGAAGGGCGGGAGCCCCGTTGGCGCGACACCGGCGGGACCCCCGCGTCCTGCGCTGGTCAGCAACCGCTCCAGCAGTACTCGGCGTACTCGCCGAGTTCCTTGACGTCGACCCCGCCCTGGGCCTCGATCAGGCCCTTGAGCTGGTCGAGCGTCAACGCGGGCCGGTTCTCCACAGCGGTCTGGATCTCCATCTGCACCCTTTCTGTTTGACGACAGCCGACCGCACCGACTGTCCTCGCCCCGGGCACAATCCCGGATCAGGCGCCGCACACCTGCGGCACAACGCTCACCCGACCAGCGCCGCCGTGGCCTCTTCGGCCACTGTGGACAGACGGTCGCGGGCGCCTTGCGCGGTCGTGTACGGCTGGATGGACAGCAACGCGATCGCGTAGGCGTGGCCGGTGCGGCCGTCGTACACGACACCCGCGCTGTGCAGCAGGTAACCGGCGGGCGCGTAGGGCACCCAGGCCTGTTTGGCGTGGCTCGCCGGCGACGCGCCCCGGTGCAGCACGCCGTAGTGCTGGGCGAACCCGTCGGTGGCGACCGCGGTCGCGGACGAGAGGGCGCCGACGATCACCGCGCCGTCCGCCGGGGCCATGCCGCGCAGGACGTGCCGGAAGAGCGTGACCATGTCGGCGGCCGTCACCTCGACGTCGCCCCACGTCTCCGCGGACCCGGGCGGGAGGGTCGCGGTGAGTTCCAGGCGCTCCGCGACCCGGCGGACCGCGCCCGCGCCGTCGTGCTCACCCCACAGGACGTTCATGGCACCGTCGTCGCTCGCCGACAGCGCGCGGTGGAGGAGGTCCCGGTCTTCCTGGGTCAGCGCCGAGGTCTCGTCGAGCACGTCGACCGCGGTGAGGAGCTTGGTCAGCGAGGCGGCCATGAACGGCCGGTCGCCGTCGGCGCCGACCGCGTGGTCACCGGTGTGCAGGTTGGTGACCGCCACGCCGAGGGTCATGCCGGGACCGGCCGCGTGCTCGGCCGCCGCCACCAGTTCCCGCGCGGGGACGGGTGGCGCCTGCGGGGTGCCGGTCCCCGGTTCCGCGAGGGCCTCGACCGTGGTGGACGGCGGGGCCGGGGTCGTACCGGGTGACCGGGCGGTGACCGGTCCGGGTCTCGTCGCCGGCCACCCGACCACCGCCGCGAGCGCGACCGCCACGATGGCGAGCCACACCAGGAGGCGGGGTCTCGGTCCGGACATGCCTCATCGTAGGCTCAGCGCGGCGCCAGGCCGTCGAAGACGACCGCGAGCACGCGGTCCTTCACCTCGTCGTCGACGTTGGGGTTCGCGGCCGCCCGTGACGTGCCCACCAGCAAGGCGTACACCTCGGGAAACTCCACGTCGGACCGGACCGCGCCCGCCTCCTGCGCGCGGCGCAGCAGCACGCCGATCGCCCGGCGCAGGCCGTTCGCCGCCTGTTCCGCCTCGCTGTCGTGGTCGCCGCCCGCGTCCAGCAGCGCCTCGCCGATCGCGATCTTGGTGGCCGCGTCGGCCACCACCTCGGCGAAGAACCCGAAGAACGCCGGGCCGGGCGCCGCGGCCTCGGCCACCGCCTCGGCCCGGGCGCGCAGGCGCTCGAAGCGCCGGGCCAGCACCGCGGACAGCAGGTCCGCCTTCGTCGGGAAGTGGCGGAACACCGTCGCGATGCCCACTCCGGCCAGGCGGGCCACCTCCTCGGTGGACGCCGTCTCGCCGCCCCTGCCGAAGACCTCCTCGGCCGCGTCCAGGACGCGCGCGCGGTTGGTGCGCGCGTCCGCCCGTTGTGCCCGTGCCATCGCTCCACCCGTTGACGTCCGGAGTCACGACTCCATATATTCGGAGTCATGACTCCGGACAATAACAGCCCGCGAGAGGTCTTCCTCGCGCTCGTCGAGGGTGTCGCGGCGGGCCGGTGGGCGGAGCTGCCGGACCTCTACGCCGAACAGACCGACGTCACGCACCCGTTCCACCCGCTGCGCCCCGCCGCACTGCGGACCCGCGACGAGTTGCGTGCGCACTTCCGCCCCACCGGCGACGGCCCGCGCCTCGCACGGCGGCCGGCGAACATCACGGTGCACGAGACCACCGACCCGGAGGTCATCGTCGCCGAGTTCGAGTACCGGGGCACCAACCTCGACACCGGCGAGGACTTCGTGACACCCGCGGTCTTCGTGCTCCGCGTCCGGGACGGCGCGATCGTCGAGTCGCGTGACTACTTCGACCACCTCGCGTCCGCCAGGGCACGCGGGGCGCTCGGCGCACTGCTCGCGGCGGTCGCGGCTCAGGGCACGTAGGTCGGGGTGAACGTCACCGGCAACCGCACCAGGCCTCTCGTCCACACCGACGACCGCCACTCCAGGTCCCCGGACAGCACCAGGTCCGGCAGCCGGTCGATGAGCACCTCTACGCTGGTCTTCGCGATGATCTCGGCGATTTCCGGCGCCGGGTAGGGACATCCGTGCTCGCCGTGGCCGAACGACATCATCGCGCGGTTCCCCGCCGTGCCTTCGGCGGGCCGTACCCGCGGGTCGGCGTTGGCCGCCGCGAGCCCCAGCACCAGCAGGTCACCCGTCCTGATCCGCTGGCCGCCGAGCCGGGTGTCGCGGGTGGCGACGCGGCCGAGGTAGTTCTGGGTCGGCGTGTCGTGCCACAGCACCTCGTTGAGCGCGTCGCCGACGCTGGCGCGGCCGCCGGACAGGGTGATCGCGAACCGCTCGTCGGTCAGCATCAGGCCGATGGTGTTGCCGATCCAGTTCGTCGTCTGCTGGTGCGACTGCAGCAGCACCACGAGCAGGTCCGACACGATCTCCTCGTCGGCGAGGAGCGCCGGGTTGCCCAGCAGGTGCGACGGCACGTCGGAGCCGGGCATCGCCCGCTTGCGGTCGACGAGCCGCTGCATCTCCTCCTGCAGCCGGGTGTACACGGCCATCTGGTCGGCCGCCCGGCTGGTCACCGCGGAGTTCATCACGCCCATGACGTCGTCGACCAGCACCCGCGCCTCCGACTCGGGCACCCCGCACATCATCGCGGTGGCGCGCAACGGGATCCGCGACACGTACTGGCTCATCAGCTCGGCCTCGCCCGCGCCGGCGAACCGGTCGATCATCTGGTCGGCGATCCGCTCGCACCGGTTCGCGAGCTCGAACTGGTCCACCGACTCCAGCGCGTCGGACAGCGCGCCGGCGCGCCTGCCGTGCTCGGGGCCCTCGGTGAACATGACCGACGGGTTGTGCACCAGGTGCGGCAGCAGCGGCCAGTCGTCCGGCACGGTCTCCCACGCGTTCCACCGCCGGGTGTCCCGCGCGAACAGGGCCGGGTCGGTGGTGACCTGGTGCAGTTCCCGGTACCCGCACACGAACCACGCCGGGATGTCGCCCTCGAGCAGCACCGGGGCGACCGGCCCGTGCTGCTCGCGGATCCGCTCGTACCACGCGGCCGGGTCGGTGCGGTAGCGCTCGCCGTACAGGGGAACCGCGTCGGTGCGGTGCGCGACGTCGGTCATGACGAGACGGCCTCCCTGGCGGTGGAGAGTGCGTAGAGGTGGTCGACGAGCGCGATCAGCACCCGCTTGGCCGACGCGCGGTCACGTGCGTCGCAGTCCACCAGCGGCACGTCGGCGGGCAGGGACAACGCGTCGCGGACGTCGTCGAGGCTGTGGGTGGTGCCCGGGAAGTTGTTGCGTGCCACGATGAACGGCGTCCCGTGGTGTTCCAGCCGGTCGATGGCGTACCAGGAGTCCGCGAGCCGCCTGGTGTCCACGAGCACGACCGCGCCGAGCGTGCCTGCGAACAGCCGGTCCCACAGGAACCAGAACCGTTCCTGGCCGGGCGCGCCGAACAGGTACAGCACCATCCGCTCGTCCAGGCTGATGCGGCCGAAGTCGAACGCGACGGTCGTGGTCGACTTGCCGTCGACCGCGCTCGTGTTGTCCACGCCCAGCCCGGCCTGGGTCATGGTCTCCTCCGTGGACAGCGGCCGGATCTCGCTGACCGCGCGGACCATGGTGGTCTTGCCGACCCCGAACCCGCCGACGATCACGATCTTCAGGCCCTCGGCCGCCGTGCTGGCCAGTGGCGTGCGCGGCTCAGAGCTTGTGGAGTCCAACGAGCACCTTCTTCAGGGTCGCGGCGTCGGGCAGCTCGGTGCGAGCGCGCGTCGACGACGACGGGTGGCGGGCGGTGACCTTGCCTTCGCGCAACAGGTCGGACAGGAGGATCTTCACCACGCCGACCGGCAGGCCGAGGTCGGCGGAGAGCTCCACGACGGCGACCGGCGCGCGGCTCGCGCGCAGGATCCTGGCGTGCTCGGACTGCATGCCCGGCACGGGATCGGCGGCGGCGACGATCAGCGTGACGATGTCGAGGTCGGGCTCGTCGGCGGAGCTGCGGCCGCGCGTGACCGTGTAGAGCCGGTCCGGGCCCTCGTTGTCCAGCTCGCGGCGGATCATGCGGGGCCGGTGCGCTCGGCGCCGCGTGGCGGCGCGGTCAGGAACGCGCCGATCTGCTCCACCAGCTCGTTCATCCGGTGGCCGATCAGCCCGACGTCCGCGTCCTCGGTGGCGAGCACGGCGAGGTGCGCGCCCTCCCCCGCCTCGACGATGAACAGGATGCCGCCGTGGAACTCGGTCATCGAGTGCCGTACCCCGCCGGTGCCGTCCCCGAACTCGACGGAGGCGCCCTGCGACAGCGCCTGCACGCCGGCGGCGATGGCGGAGAGCTGGTCGGCCTTGTCGACCGAAAGACCGGAGGTGTGGCAGAGCTTGAGCCCGTCCCTGGACAGCACGAGTGCGTGCGTGGCCCCGGCGGTCTGTGCCACCAGGCTCTCCAGCATCCAGGTGAGGTTGGCGTCGGTCGCCATGGTCATCAGGAGTCTCCCCCTCCAGCGTTCTGATCGGGCGTGGTGGATCGGCGGCCCTGCTGGAAAGCGCTGAAGCGCGCGCCGATGTCGGTGCGTTTCCCGCCGCGGGACACGGGTTCGCGGTTCGCCTCCGTGGCGCGGACGGCGGCGGCGAACGTCTCCCCGCGCGGCCGCTTGGGCAGCGCGGGCACCTCCGCCGTGCCGGCCGCCGCGTCCGCCGCCGTGTCCGCCGTCGTGTCCGCCGCCGTGTCCGCCGCCGTGTCCCCTGCCGTGTCCGTGCGGGGCGGCGCGTCGTCGAGCACCGCGGTGGCCGTCGCGGCCGAGGTGGCGGACTCGGTCGTACCGGCCGCCCGGACCGACTCGATGGCCCTCGGCGCGGTCCCGGCCGGTTCCGCCTCGCGCGGGTGGATCACGAGCTGCTGCGGGATCCGCACGACCACGCCGGTGCCGCCGCGCGACGACGGCCGGAAGTACACCTGCAGCTTGTGCTTGCGTGCCAGCGAACCCACGACCACCAGGCCGAGGCGGGTGCCGGGCACCTTCGCGAGGTCCAGCGGCCCCTCGGTGGACACGGCGGCCTCGGCCCGCGCGAGCGCCTGCGGTTTCATGCCGAGCCCGCCGTCCTCGATGGTGACGACGACGCCGGTGTGCAGTTCCTCGACGTAGACGTGCACCTCCTCCGAGGGCGCGGAGAACCGGGTCGCGTTGTCCATCAGCTCGGCGAGCGCGTGCATGACGTCCTCGGCGGCGTAGCCGACGATCGCCGCGGTGCTGCTCGAGTGGGTCTGGATCCGCTGGTACGCCTGGATCCGGCCCATCGCGCCGCGCAGGATCGACTCCATCACGATGGGCTTGGTCCAGCGGCGGCCGGAGCGGGCGCCGGTCAGCACGGCGATGCTGTCGGCGAGCCTGCCGGTCTGCGCGGTGCTGTGGTCGAGCTTGAGCAGGTCCCCCAGGACGCTCTCGGCGTGCCGGCCCTCCATCTCGCGCAGGTCGGCGAGCATGCTGGTGGCCATGGCCTGCACGCGGCCCGCGGCGTTCGCGCACGCGGCCATCGCGGCCGACCGCTGCCGCTCGCTCACGCCGATCTCCCTGACCACGGCGGCGAGGAGGTCCTTCGGCACGTCCTGCGCCGTCGGCGCCAGCTCGGCGAGGACCGTGTCGGCGGACGCGCCGTCGCGCACCCGGGCCGCGGCGCGCGGCAGGACCTCGTCGACGAGCCGCCCGATGCCGTTCTCCAGCGCGCGCAACCTGGCCGCCGTCCGCCGTGCCCGGTTCGCGCGGAACGTCGTGAACGCCAGCGCGATGCACAACCCGAGCGCCAGCGCACCCGACGACGTGGCGACGACCAGCCGGTCCCCGGCCGCGACCTGGAACGTCACCCACAGTGTCACGCCCGCGGTGACGGCCATGATGAGGAGGAGGTACAGGAGCACGTCGGTCGACGACCGGTGCTCGTGCGGGACGGGCTCTCGTGCTGGCATATCAGTCCTCACGCGGGGTGGCACCGAAGGAGCAGGTGAGCAAGATACCGGGCCGGGCAAACACCGGAGCGAGTTCGACCGAACGGACGTAGCGGAGCGTGTTCGCTCTGGCACTATCGAATGCCGTGCCGCTTCCCACCCCGCCCGGCCCGGCGAACCTCGTCCGCACGATGCTGACCTACCAGAAGGCGCCGCTGTCGTTCCTCACGAACGTGCTGGACACCTACGGCGACGTCGCCTCGTTCCGCCTGGCCACCGCCCGCGTGATCCTCCTGCGCCACCCGCACCACATCCGCCGGGTGCTGCAGCAGAAGTCCGGGGTGTACGACCGCAGCTCGATGCCGTACAAGATGTCCCGCACCCTGTTCGGCCGCGGGCTCGCCACCGTCGAGGGCGGCGAGGAGTGGCGTGCCATGCGGCGGCTGATGCAGCCGTCGTTCCACTACCAGCGCGTCGCGTCGATGGCGGAGCACATGCTGGCCGTGATCCAGTCCCGCGTCGACCGCTGGGAGGAGATGGCGGCCGCGGGCCAGACCATCGACACGGCGCCGGAGATGCGCAGCCTGACGCTGCGGGTCGTCGCGCGGGCGCTGTTCGCGCTGGAGGAGGGCGAGGTCTGCGACCGGTTCGCCGCCGCCATCGACACCGTGGACCACGAGCTCGGCCAGTGGATGCGGTTCCCGCTGCTGCCGCTGTCCGTGCCGACGGCGGGCCACCGCCGCTACTGGGCGAACCGCACGGTGGTCGAGGAGATCATCGACTACGTGATCACCGAGCACCTGGCCGACAACGTCGACCGGGGCGACCTCCTGTCGATGCTGATCATGACGGAGGACGAGGAGACCGGCGCGCGCCTGACCGACGAGCAGCTGCGCGACCAGGTCATGATCATGCTGTGGGCGGGCCACGAGACGGGCGCGAACGTCCTCACGTGGGCCTGGTACCGGCTCGGCACGCACCCCGAGGTCCAGCAACGGGTGCTGCGCGAGATCGACGACGAGCTGGACGGCAGGCCGCCCGCCCTCGCCGACTGCAGCAAGCTGACCTACACCCGCTCGGTGATCGACGAGGTGCAGCGGCTGTACCCGCAGCAGTGGCTCGCGTCGCGCCGCGCGCTGGAGGAGGACGAGATCGGCGGCTTCCGCGTGCCCGCGGGCACGGACATCTTCTTCAGCCCGTACCACGCGCACCGCCACCCCGAGTTCTGGGACGACCCGGAGGAGTTCCGCCCGGAGCGATTCACCGCCGAGGAGGTCGCGAAACGGGACCGCAGCGCCTATATCCCGTTCGGCTCCGGCCCGCACCTGTGCATCGGCAACCAGTTCGCGATGACCGAGATGCTGCTCGTGCTGGCGAGCACCCTGCAGCGGTTCCGGATCGAGCTCGTGTCACCGGAACCGGTCGGCCCCCGGCCCTTGCTCACCCTCGGCCCGGAGAAGCCGATCCACGTCCGCCTGGTCCCCCGCGGCCGGTGAGTGGCCGTCCGTGTCCTGACCCGGGCTCAGTAGTCGTCGCGGCCGCGTGATGGTGACGAGTCCCTGATCGGGCGGTTGGCCCACGAGTCGACCACCACGATCAGGGCCGCGAGGATGATCAGGACCACGCCGAGGAACGCGATGTCGCTCATGAAGAAGAGGACCGCGATGGTCAGGATCGGCACGACGGCGAACAGGCAGAACGGGTCGACCCGCCCGAAGTACTGCTGCTTCTGGCCGCCCGAGGAGCTTCCGTACTGCGCCGCGATCGTCCTGCCGCCTTCCGTGCCGTCTGGATCCGGGGGGCAGCATAGTTGGCGGGGCCCGCCAGGTCACAATCGGACATCGGCGAGACCGGTCAGGAATCGAGAAGCGCCGGTCAGGGCCGCGGCCATAGCGTTTCCGGCATGACATCGATCGACACCATCACCCTCGAGGTGGCCGACGTCGCGGCCGCCGAACGCTTCTACGCCACCGCCTTCGGCCTGGCCGGCGACCGGCTGCGCCTGCGGGCGTCGGACGCGCCGTCCACCGGCTTCCGCGGCTTCACCCTCTCCCTGATCGTCGCCCAGCCGGGGAACGTCGACGCGCTGGTCGACGCCGCCCTCGAGGCCGGGGCCACCACGCTGCGGGCGCCGAAGAAGTCCATGTGGGGCTACGGCGGGGTCGTGCAGGCGCCCGACGGCACCATCTGGAAGGCCGCGACCCCGAAGAAGAAGGACACCGGCCCGGCGACCAAGGAGTTCGAGGACATCGTGCTGCTGCTGGGCGTCACCGACATGTCCGCGAGCAAGAAGTTCTACGTCGACCACGGCCTCACCGTGGCCAAGAGCTTCGCGAACGCCTACGTCGAGTTCGCCCGCGGCGACGGCGCCGTCCAGCTGGGCCTGTACAAGCGCCGCGGTCTCGCGAAGGACGCGGGCGTCGCCCCCGACGGCAGCGGCTCGCACCGGATCGCGATCGGCGGCACGTCCGCGCCGTTCACCGACCCGGACGGCTTCGCCTGGGAGACCAGCTCGCTGGCGGCGCGGTCCTGATGTGCCGCCACCGCATGCCCGAGTTGATGGCGGCACTCGCCGAGCAGGCCGCGGCGAACCGCCCACCCGACATCCCGGACATCCCCGCACCCGCGCCGGAACCGGACCTCCCGGTGCCCACACCGGCGCCGGTGCCGTGACCGGCCGTGACCGGTGTGCGGGCGAGCGCCGCACACCGGCCACCGTCCTCACCCGACGAGCGTGCGCACCGCCGAGGTCAGCTCGGTGAGCCCCTTCCTGGCGTCGGCGAAGTACATGCCGGTCTTCGGGTTCGAGTACAGCTCGTTGTCGATGCCCGCGTAGCCGTGGCCCATGGACCGCTTGATCACCACGACGCTCTTCGCCTTGTCGACGTCGAGGATCGGCATCCCGGAGATCGCGTTGCCCGGCCTGCGCGCGGCCGGGTTCGTCACGTCGTTGGCGCCGATCACCAGCACCACGTCGGTCTGCGGGAACTCCGGGTTCGCCTCGGTCAGCTCCTTCATCAGCGGGTAGGCCACGTTCGCCTCGGCGAGCAGCACGTCCATGTGGCCCGGCATGCGGCCCGCGACCGGGTGGATCGCGTAGCTGACGTCGATCCTCAGGTCGGCGAGCAGCTGCCCGAGCTTCGCCAGCTCGTGCTGCGCCTGCGCGGCGGCGAGGCCGTAGCCGGGGACCACCACCACCTTGCTCGCGTACGCGAGCTGGATGGCGACGTCGTCCGCGGTCACCGCGCGGACGCTCACGTCACCGCCCGCCGCGGCCGGTGCCGCGTCGTCGCCCGTGCCGAACCCGCCGATGACGATGTTGGCGAGCGAGCGGTTCATGGCGTCGGCCATCAGCTTGGTGAGGATGCCACCGGACGCGCCGACGAGCGCGCCCGCGATGATCAGCGCCGGCTCGCCGACCACGAAACCGGCCATGGCGACCGCCGTGCCGGTGAACGCGTTCAGCAGCGAGATGACCACCGGCATGTCCGCGCCGCCGATCGGCAGCACCATGGTGACCCCGAACACGAGCGCCACCAGGACGAGCAGGGCCAGCGCGGGCCCGCTGCCGGGGTCGGCCACCAGCCACGCCACCCCGCCCGCGAACGCCACGGCCAGCACCACGTTCACGGCGCGGGCGCCGCGGAACACGACGGGGCTGCCGGACACCACGCCCTGCAGCTTGCCCGCCGCGATCAGCGAACCGGAGAACGTGACCGCGCCGATGAGCACGTCGAGGCCGCCGGGGAGGCTGACCCGCGCCCCGAGCGCGGCACCGTGCTTGAGGAACTCGGCGACCGCGATCAGCGCGGCCGCGCCGCCGCCGACCGCGTTGAACACGCTGACCAGCTGGGGCATCGCGGTCATCCGCACGGACCGCGCCAGGTACAGCCCGACGGCCGAACCGAACGCGGCGCCGGTGACCAGCACGAGCCAGCCGGTGGCGGTGATGCGGCCGTCGAGCGCGATCAGCACGCCGGTGGCGAGCACGGCGATGCCCATGCCGGTCGCGGAGAGCAGGTTGCCCTTGCGCGCGGTCGCGGGCGAGTTCATCAGGTGCAGGCCGAGCACGAAGCAGACGGCGGCGGCGAGCAGCACGTACTTGAGGAGGGTCGCCACCGCGTCAGCCCTCCACAGAGGACTGCAGGCGGGGCCGGGCGCGGAACATCTCCAGCATCCGGTCGGTGACGACGTAACCGCCGACCACGTTCATCGCGCCGAACGCGACGGCCACGAACGCCAGCACGTAGGCGGCGGGCCCGTCGGCGGACGCGGTCACGAGCATGGCGCCGAGCACGACGACGCCGTGGATGGAGTTGGCACCGGACATGAGTGGTGTGTGCAGTGTGGCCGGTACCTTGCTGATCACCTCGAAGCCGACCAGCACACCGAGCACGAACACGGTGATCGCCGTGAACAGATCGATGTTCATCGCGCACCTCCTGTGAGAGCCATGGCGATCTCCACAGTCTGGCACGGCGGCCCGCCGATCGGCGGGACCGTTCAGGGCATGGTCACCGTGACCAGCCATCCGGGGTGGTCGGTCGTGCCCGCCATGTCGATCTTCGTCCCGCTGACGAACGCGAGGGAGGTCGTGGCGAAGACGTGCTGCACGCTGCCGTCGCCCTTGCGGTAGAAGCCGGACCGGTTGCAGTCCTGCACGTTCGGGACGCCGCCGTACCGCAGGTTCATGTCGCCGGCCACGACCACCGGTCCCGTGGCGGCGTACCCCACGGCGCGGGTCATGAGTTCCTTGCACTGGGCCAGCGCGGTGGTCCCGCTGCGGGCGGACAGGTGCGTGGTGCACGCGCTCAGCGCGCCCGCGGGCAGGCACGCCCACACCCGCAGCTCGCTGCTGCCGTCCTGCGCGGTGTACCGGCCGGCCACGTCGGTGGTGCCGGCGAGCGCGTCCACGACCATCACGACGTTGCCGTACTGCTGGCCGTTCTGACAGGTCACGGGGGTGCCGTCGGGCCGCTGCGCGGCCACGAACCGGACGCGCGCCGCGCCCATCGCCGCCCGCAGCCGCTCGACGTCGCCGGAGCACGCCTCGTTGACGGACAGGACCTGCGGTCTCGTCGAGGAGATCACGGAGATGGCCTTGGTCATCACCGCCTCACCGGTGTAGCAGCCCGCCACGCCGCTGTGGCAGATGTTGAGCTGCAACACCTTCACCGTGGTGGCGGCCGACGCGGCCGGGGCGACCGCGATGCCGGACAGGAGCAGGGACGCGACGGCGATCAGCCGGGTGATCAGGCGCATGGATCGAGACAAGCAGACCGGCCCCGGGAGCGGCAAGCTCCTGCGGGGCCGGGAAAGCGAAGGGGTCGGCGCGGCGGTCGCCTCTCGGCGAGTGGCGCGACGCGGCTCCGTCGGACGGTGTTCCGCGAAGGCAATGGGTGAGGCCCGGGGGACACGGACCGCACCGACCACTCACGTCAACGGCGGGACCGGCGCCGGTGTTCCCGGCCCGGCGTGGCCTCCCTCACCCGCCGTTCCGGGCGGGCCACGCGCGCAGGAGCGCGTCGAGGGCGTCGACGATCCGCGGCCAGGACTCCTCGGGCGGCGGTGCGCTGTGGTCGAAGTTGCCGCTGCGTTCGAGCGCGAGGTAGCCGTTGATGGTGCTGCCCAGCAGGCGGATCACGTGCACGTGCTCGTCCGCCGGGATGGGGTAGCCGCGCAGCACCGCGCCGGTCAGCGCCACCACCTCCCTGGCCGCGTCCGAGCGGACCACGGCGTCGCCCGCCCGCCGCTGGAGCGCGAGCCACCGTCCGGGCGCCTCGCGTGCGTAGGTCCGGTGGGCGGCGGCGAAGGCCTCGAGCGCGTCCCGCCCGGCACGCCCGGCGACCGCGGCCCCGACGCGGGCGGCCAGCTCCCCCAGCGCGAGTTCGGTGACGCCGTCCAGCAACGCCTCGCGGTCGCGCACGTGCGAGTACAGGCTGGGCGTGCGCACCCCGAGCCGCCGCGCGACGGCCGACAGCGTGACGGTGTCGAACCCGTCCGCGTCGGCGAGGTCCGCGGCCTCGGCGACGACGGTGGCCGGGGTGAGCGGGGCACGGGTCATCCCGGCAGCCTATGCGATCCAGGCGCGCGCCTACATGGCGTAGGAACGACACGGATCCACCGCACCGGGCGACGTACCCGGTGGGAGGCGTCATGACGGGTGTGCTGGAGCAGTTGCTGGACGCGCGGGGCGTACGGCCCGCGCCGGTCACGTGGGCCGCGACCGTGGCCGCGGTGTCGGGCGGCGCGACGCTCGTCGGCGCCTCGCTCGTGGTCGTCGCGGCGTTCGGCGCGGGCGGGGTCGCGTGGGCGGCCGCCGCCCTCCAGGTGAGCGCGGCGGTGCTGTTGATCGCGGGCGGTGCGCGCCTGGCGGTCGGCGCGGGGCGAGGGGTGCTGTTCGCCGGGATCGCGGCGCAGCTCCTGACGTGTGCGATGCACGTGTCGTACGCCGTGACCGCGGTGGCGGGCGACCCCGAGGACGCGGCACTCGTCCCGGTGGTGCTCGCGGTGGCCGGGACGTTCACCGCCCTCGCCGCCGTGGACCTGTACCTGGCACTCCGCCCCGCGACGGCGGCTTTCGCGTCCTGAGCCTGCCCTCAGACCGCCAGCCAGACGGCCGTGTCCGGGGCGAGCGTGTCGTCGTGCACGGGCCCGCTCGCGAGCAGGACCTCGTCGTGCTCGGGCAGCGGCCACGGCGTCCCGCCGAGGTTCACCGCGCACAGCAGGCCCGGGTCGCGGCGGAACACCAGCACGTCGGCGGGCGCGTCGAGCCACGACAGGTCGCCGTCGCCGAGGGCCTTGTGGTCGCGGCGCAGGCCGAGTGCGGTCCGGTAGAGGTTCAGCATCGAGCCCGGGTCGGCCGACTGGGCGACCACCGTGCGGTCCCGCCAGTGCGCGGGCTGCGGCAGCCACGGCGGGACGCCGTCGCGGGTGAACCCGAACGGCGGGGCGTCGCCCGACCACGGCAGCGGCACGCGGCAGCCGTCGCGGCCGCGGGCGGTGTGGCCGGAGCGGTGCCACGTCGGGTCCTGCAGCACGTCCTCCGGCAGGTCCTCGACCTCCTCGAGCCCGAGTTCCTCGCCCTGGTAGACGTACGCGCCGCCGGGCAGCGCGAGCATCAGCAGCACCGCGGCGCGGGCCCTGCGCTCGCCGAGCGCCAGGTCGGCCGGGGCGGCGGGCTCGTGCTGGGGTCCGGTGCCGCGCGTGACCGGCCTGCCGTAGCGCGTCACGTGCCGGGTGACGTCGTGGTTGGACAGCACCCACGTCGCGGGCGCGCCCACCGCGCCGAGCGCCTGCAGGCTCGTGTCGATGACCGACCGGAACGACGCCGCCGACCACGAGCACCGCAGGAAGTCGAAGTTGAACGCGGTGTGCAGCTCGTCGGGCCGGACGTAGCGCGCGAGCCGCTCGGGCGACGCCACCCACGCCTCCGCCACGAAGATCCGGTCCGGGCCGTACTCCTGCGCGAGGCGCCGCCAGTCGCGGTAGATGTCGTGCACCTCCGGGCGGTCCCAGTGCGGGTGGTCGATCCGGTCTGGCGGCTCGACGAGGTCCTCGTGGCCGGTGCCGAGGTCGGGCAGGCCGGCTTTCTTGACGAGCGCGTGGGCGACGTCGATGCGGAACCCGTCGACGCCCCGGTCCAGCCAGAACCGCAGGATGTCGCGGAACTCCGCGCGCACCTCGGGGTGCGCCCAGTTCAGGTCGGGCTGTTCCGGCGCGAACAGGTGCAGGTACCAGTCACCGTCCGGGGTCTGTGTCCACGCGGACCCGCCGAAGACGCTGCGCCAGTCGTTGGGCGGCTCCCCCGGCGCGCGGCCGGGCCGGAAGTGGTAGCGGTCGCGTTCCGGGGCGCCGGGTCCGGCGGCCAGGGCGGCGCGGAACCAGGGGTGTTCCGCCGAGGTGTGGTTGGGCACCAGGTCGACGAGCACGCGCAGCCCGTGCCGGTGCGCGTCCGCGATCAGCGCCTCGGCGTCGCCGAGGTCGCCGAACCGCGGGTCGATGTCGCGGTAGTCGGCGACGTCGTAGCCGCCGTCCGCCATCGGCGAGCGGTACCACGGGGTGATCCAGAGGGCGTCGACGCCGAGGGTGCGCAGGTGGTCGAGCCGTGCGCGGATGCCTGCGATGTCGCCGAGCCCGGCGCCGGTCCCGTCCGCGAAGCTGCGCACGTAGACCTGGTAGATCACGGCGTCACGCCACCAGGGGCCGTTCGTGTCCACCCTGGCGGTTACCTCACCGGCGATCACCGAAACCGCGCGCCGGGGAGTCCGCCGGGTCAGGCGGGCACGGGGACGTCGGCGCCGTACTCGGCCAGGTCGTCGATGGCCGGTTCCAGGAGGAGCTTGCCGGTGGACAGGTGCCGTGCCGTGGTGCGCAGGTCGGCGACGACCTCGCGGGCGTGCCGCAGGTCGGTCTCCGCGTGGGCGGCGAGCCGGTCGGCCAGTCCGGCCATCGTCTCGACGAGCTGGGCGAACTCCGTCACCGCGCCGTGCAGTGCTGGGGCGTCGAGGTGTCCGGTGCGGATCGACTCGTGCACGTCCGCCAGCCTGCGGCGGCACAGGGCGAGCGCTGCGCCCGGGTCACGCATCTCCGATTCTCCTGTGGGGACGAGCGGTGGTGGCCCCGGCCGCACGCACGGGACCACCACCGGGGGAAGGGGGCCGGGGGTCAGGCCTTGATCTCCTTGGGGGTGTCGGCGCCGGTGATCGCGATCTTGCGGGGCTTGGCCTGCTCGGCGATCGGGATGCGCAGCGTCAGCACGCCGGAGTCGTAGTGGGCCTGGATGCGGTCGGCGTCGAGGGTGTCGCCGAGGAAGAGCTGGCGGGAGAACACGCCGAGCGGGCGCTCGGAGACCTGCATCTCGACGTTCTCGCCGGTCGCCGCCGGACGGCGCTCGGCCTTGACGGTGAGGACGTTGCGTTCCACGTCGAGCTCGATCGCGTCGGGCGACACCCCGGGCAGGTCGAACACGACGACGAACTCGTCGCCGGAGCGGTAGGCGTCCATCGGCATCGCGGTGGGGCGTGACCAGGTGCCCGCTGCGTTGCCGAAGACCTGCTGGGTCAGGCGGTCCAGCTCGCGGAACGGGTCGGTGCGCATCAACATGGTTGTCCCTCCTCGCTCGATCAACGGTCTGGTGTCAACGCGCACTACCGGTATAGCATGTCGTCATTCCGTTGACAAGCATCAGGTCGTCGAGAGGACGACACCATGGGTGAAGAGCAGCACGACCCCGCGGCGGCACTCGCACGCGTCCACGCGGTGCTCGCCGCGATCAACGACCTCCCCGCCGAGGACGACGAGGCGATCGCACCCGCCGAACTGCTGGCCGCACTGACCGTCCTGCGCCACCTGCGCGACGAGCTGGCCACGTGGGAGCCGCGGCTGATCACGGCCGCGCGGAAGCTCGGGGTGAGCTGGGCGGGCCTCGCACCCGCGCTCGGCGTGACCAGCCGCCAGGCCGCGGAACGCCGCTACCTGCGCCTGCGCCCGTCCGACACCGGCGAACAGACCGGCGAGGAACGCGTGCGCGCCGAACGCACCAGGCGAGCAGGCGACCGGGCCGTCGCCGCCTGGGCGCGCGAGAACTCCGGCACGCTGCGCAGGCTCGCGGGCCGGATCGGCGCGCTGGAAGGGTTGTCCGCGTCCGCGCAGGAACGGGTCGACCTGGTGAACGAGGCACTCGCCGACAACGACCCGGCCACGCTGCTCTCCCCGCTCGCCGACACGCACAGCCACCTGCAGGCCACGCACACCGAACTGGCCGAGCAGGTCCGCTCCGTCACCCAGCAGACGGAACAGGTACGCCGCAACGTCCGCGACCGCCGTTGACGGGATGGGGCTCTTCTCGTGTCGCGGCGGGGAGTCCGAAGGACCCCTTCATCACAGCACCGCTCTGTTCGCGGCGGCCCGCTGCGCGGGCCCGGCACGCCCGAGCAGGGCCCGCTCCGCGGGGCGGGCGCGCAGCGCCCGCCAACCCAGAAAGCCGCTTCTCCCCAGTGCGGTAAGCCCAGTGTGGTGAAGGGGCCTTCCTCACGCTGAGCACAATCACATCCCGCAGCATCCGAGGCGGCGGCCCGCTCCGCGGGCCCCGGCGCGCAGCGCCGGGAACGCCACCGACAGCGCGGCGCGACGAAGGGTACTTCCTCCACGTCCCGACACACCCGAACAGGGCCCGCTCCGCGGGCCGGGCGCGCAGCGCCCACCAACCCAGGAAAGCCGCTTCTCCCCAGTGCGGTAAGCCCAGCGTGATGAAGGGATCCCTCCCCACGCTGAGCACAATCACATCCCGCAGCATCCGAGGCGGCGGCCCGCTCCGCGGGCCCCGGCGCGCAGCGCCGGGAACGCCACCGACAGCGCGACCCGCATGACAAAGGGGTCCTTCGTCCGCGTCCCTGACACGCCCGGCTGGGCCCGCTCCGCGGGCCCGGCGCGCAGCGCCCGCCAACCCGGCGCACACCGCAACTCCCAAGCCCCCACACCAACGCGACGAAGGACCCCTTCATCCCGCGCCACCCGAAGCCAGGGCGCGCAGCACCCGCCACCCGCACCAGACCCAAAGGCAACGAAACGGTAACGACGGCATCCGCGCCAATCCGGGCCCCACCGGGACCCGAACACCCCTGTGACAACGCCACGATGACGTGGCCCATGGCTCCACAATGGACCCATGGGGAGACCGAAGGGGTGTTTTTCCTGATGTTGCACAGTGTTCGTCGTGGACTTCTGGTCGCGGGTGTCGCCGCGGCGGCGTTGCTGGGCGCCGCGTGCAGCAGCTCGGACGAAGGTGCCTCGAACGAGAGCAGCGGCGGCGGTGGCGGGCAGGAGACGACGACCACCACCACGTCCACACAGGACAGTTCGATGGCCGATCCGGCCGCCGACCTCGTCGGGCCCGGGTGTGCCGACTACGCGAAGGCCGTCCCGAGTGGTTCGGGCTCGGTGTCCGGCATGGCCGAGGACCCGGTCGCGGTCGCGGCGAGCAACAACCCGCTGCTGACGACGCTGGTGTCGGCGGTGTCCGGCAAGCTGAACCCGCAGGTGAACCTCGTCGACACGCTCAACGGCAGCGAGTTCACCGTGTTCGCGCCGGTCGACGACGCGTTCGCGAAGATCGACGCGGCCACCATCGGCAAGCTGAAGACGGACTCGGCGCTGCTGACCAAGATCCTGACCTACCACGTGGTGCCCGGCCGGCTGTCGCCCGACCAGGTCGTGGGCGAGCAGACCACCGTCGAGAAGGGCACGGTCGACGTCACCGGGTCGGGTGACGCGCTGAAGGTCAACGACGCCAACGTGATCTGCGGCGGCGTGCACACCGCGAACGCCACCGTCTACCTGATCGACTCGGTCCTCATGCCGACCATGTAGGACCACGAAAACCGCCGCCGGTGCCCTCGCTGGGCACCGGCGGTTTCCTTTGCGTGGCAACCAATCCGAACGTGCCGTGGCGGCGAATCCCCGGTATGGAGCATGAGACGAAGCCGGTCAGCGCGCTGGTCGGGGTGGCATCGGTGGTGGCGGCCGTCGCGGTGGGGCATCTGGTGGCCGGGTTCATCCACCCGACCGCGTCGCCGGTGCTGGCGGTCGGCAACTCGGTGCGGGACCTGACCCCGCCGCCGGTCACCGAGTGGGCCATCGCGAACCTCGGGGACGCCAAGAAGGTGCTGGTGTTCGTCGGCCTCGGGGTGGCCCTGCTGGTGTTCGGGGCGGTCGCCGGGTTGCTGTCGCGGCGGCGGCCGTGGCCCGGGATGGCGCTCGCCGCCGTGCTCGGGCTGGCCGGGATCGCATCGGTGCTCGACCAGCCCTCGGTGCCCGCCGCCGGGGTGCTCGCGCCGCTGAGCAGCCTGGTGACCGGGGTGGCGGTCTTCTTCTGGCTCCACACGACGGCGCGGCGCACCGCGCGCACGGAGTCGTCGCGGCGGCGGTTCCTGGCCACCTCGGCCGGTGTCGTGGTCGGCGCCGGGGTCTTCGGTGCCGCGGGCCAGCTGCTGGCCGGGCGGATCGACGCGTCCGCGTCCCGCGCCGCGGTCGGCGACCTGACCCCGCGGGTGCCCGCGCCGCCGATCCCGCCGGGCGCCGACTTCGCCGCCGACGGCACGCCGCGGTTCCTGACGAGCAACCGCGACTTCTACCGCGTGGACACCGCGTTGACGTCCGTGCCGCAGGTGCGCGCGGAGGACTGGCTGCTGCGCGTGCACGGGATGGTCGAGCGGACCAGGACGTTCACGTTCGCCGACATCCGCGACCGCCCGCTGGTGGCCCGCACGATCACGATGACCTGCGTGTCCAACGAGGTCGGCGGGCCGTACGTGTCGACCGCGACCTTCGTCGGCGTGCCGCTGCGGGACCTGCTCGCCGAGGCCGGGGTCCGGCCCGGCGCCGACCAGCTGTTCTCGTCCAGTGTGGACGGTTGGACGGCAGGCACGCCGGTCGACGCCGTCATGGACCCGAACCGCGGTGCGCTGCTCGCCGTCGGCATGAACGGTGAGCCGCTCCCCCTCGAGCACGGCTTCCCGGCGCGGATGGTGGTGCCCGGCCTGTACGGCTTCGTGTCCGCCACGAAGTGGGTGGTGGACATGGAACTGACGACCTTCGACGCCAAGCAGTCCTACTGGCGCGAGCGGGACTGGGGCGTGCGGGCGCCGATCAAGACCCAGTCGCGCATCGACGCCCCGCGCGGGTTCGCCACCGTGCCCGCGGGCACGGTCACCATCGCCGGGGTGGCGTGGGCGCAGACCGTCGGCATCGCGAAGGTGGAGGTCCGCGTCGACGGCGGCGCCTGGCGGACGGCCGAGCTGGCGACGGAGGTGAACAGCCAGACGTGGCGCATGTGGCGCATCCGCGTCGACCTGGGTCCCGGGCCGCACAAGGCCGAGGTTCGCGCCACCGACCGCCGCGGCATGACCCAGCCGGCCGACCGCGTCACCCCGATCCCGGACGGCGCGACCGGGTGGCACGCCACGGACTTCACGGTCGAGGGCTGACCAGGTGCCGCTCCGCCCACTCCGCGAAACTCGTGAGCGGGATGCCGAGGGCGCGCGCGAACTCGGGCCGGGCAGGCTGCCCCGCCACGTTCATCCACTCGTGCGAGGCGCCCATCGGCGGCATGCCCGCGGCGAACGCCTCCTCCTCGGTCATGTCCGGCGCGGTCAGCGGCACGCCCAGGACGCGCGAGAGGACGTCGGCGATCCGCGTCATCGGCAGGTGGTCGCTCGCCAGCTCCAGTTCCACCGCGTGGAACCGCTCCGGCGCGGCGATGGCCGCGGCCGCCGCGGCGCCGATGTCCTCCGTCGCGACCAGCGACAGCCAGGTGCCGGGCTTGAGCACGCTCACCAGGCCGCCCTCGACGCCGCGCGGGAACAGGAACCGCATGCCGGGGTGGAAGTTCGCCATGAAGAAGGCGGGCTTGATGAGCGTCCAGCGCGGGAAACCCGCCGCGCGGAGGTGGTCCTGGATCGCCGCCTTGGCGTCCAGGCTGGGGCCGACCGAACCCCAGCGGCCGCCCGCCCAGCCGGGGGTCCCGGTGTGCTGACCGGCGCCGCTGACGGACGTGTGCACGAACTGCGGCACGCCGGCGGCCTTCGCGCCCTCGATGAGGTTGACGCCCTGGGTCACCTCGCCCGCGAAGTCGAAGCCGTCCTCGGTGATCCCGGCCATCTGCACGGAGAACACCGCGCGGGCGCCCGTCGCGGCGCGGACCACGGAGTCGCGGTCGTGCAGGTCGCCGGTGACCAGTTCGGCGCCGAGCGCCGCGACGGCCCTGGCGCGGTCGGTGGCCGGGTCGCGGACGAGCGCGCGGACGGGCACGCCCGCGGCGAGCAGGGCACGGGCGGTGGCACCGCCCTGCCTGCCGGTCGCGCCGGTGACGAGAACGGGTGCGGACATGGTGGCTCCCCTGCGGTTCACACGAAACGGCGGGGCCCGCCGTTTCTGCTCGGCTACGATACGGCGGGGCCCGCCATTCTGGCAACGCCGGAGGTGAACGCCATGCCCGACCGCCAGCGCTCGGACGCCCGGCGCAACCACGCGCGGATCCTCGCCGTGGCCGAGGAGGAGGTCGCGGCACACGGCGCGGGCGCGTCACTGGAGCAGATCGCCCGCGTGGCAGGTGTCGGGTCGGCGACCGTGCGGCGGCACTTCCCCACCCGCCGCGCCCTGCTGGAAGCCGTGTCGCGGCACCGGATCGAGGCACTGTGCGCCCGCGCGGCTGAACTCGCCGACGCCGACGACAGCCGGGCAGCGCTGCTGACGTGGCTCCGGGACGTCGTGGCCTACTGCGTGTCCGCACGGGGGCTCGCCGAGGCGCTCGCCTACGGCGCCCAGCACGACCCGGTGTACGGGAACTCCTGTGCCGGCGCGCTGCGCGAGGCGGGCGCCCCGCTGTTCGGCAACGCGGCGCGGGACGGCGCGGTCGACCCGGCCGTCACCGTCGACGACCTGATCACGGTGATCGTCGGCATCGCCCTGGCCACCGGACACCACCCCGACCCCGCCGCGGAGGCGAATCGGCTGTTCGAGTTGATCGTGGCCGGTATGGCCCCGCGAGACCGGCCGCCTTTGTAGGCTCGACGTCGTCGACAAAGGAGAACCCCCATGCCGGAGCCGATCCTGGTGTCCATCGCCGCCGCGCTCGCCGCGAAGTCGGCGACCTCGCTCTACGAACTGGTGAAACGGAAGTTCGCGGGCCGCGAGGAGGCCCAGGCGGCGCTCACCGCGGCCGAGGGCGCGGCGCCGGCGTCCGCCGAGGTCGCCGCGCTGGCCACGCACCTCGACGAGGCGGCGCGGGAGGACCCGGCGTTCGGCGCGGAGCTGCGGAACACGTGGCAGCAGGTGGGCGCCACCGAGGGCGGCGTGGTCAACCAGATCACCGGCAACGTGTCCGGCAAGGTCGTGCAGGCCCGCGACGTCGAGGGCGGCATCACCTTCTGACGGCCGCCACGGGCGACCCGAACCGGGCGACGTGGTGCCACACCTTCTTGACCGCCTGCGGGTCGTGGCGTCCGGTGCGGGCGGCGTCGCCGATGATCCGGGGGTCGAGGACGCCGTCGACGGCGATCGTCACGCCGAGGTCGACGTACTCCTGGCCGCGGTAGCCGGGCCTGCGGCGGAGTTCGTCCACGTGCAGGCGCAGCCCGTGGTGCCACTCGACGGGGCAGCCGAGCCGCGCGGCCGCGGTCTCGACGGCGGTGCCCCGGTAGCACGGGTCGAGCACCAGCGCCTCCACGTCGCGGTCGAGCCGGACCGGCCCGTGCACCTGCGCCTCGATGTAGTCGTCGAGGTCGTCCTGGTCGTCGGCGAGGGCCAGCGCGATCAGCCCCATCCGGTCGGCGACCCCGAAGTCCGCGGGCTCGAGATGGCTGTCCGGGTAGCAGAACGTGGTCCGCGCAAGCGTTTCCGCGGTGAGCCGCAGGTGCGCGGACCCGAACCGGGGCGCGCCGCCGACCGCCTTGCGCCGGAAGTTCAACGCGCCGTAGACCGGCCGCTCCCCGGCGGGCGCGTCGTCGTAGGCGCCGTCGAAGATGCGGCTCTCCCACCGCCACCGGTCGCCGCCGGGGTGCGCGGTCAGGCCGCCGTTGCTGGTGCCGGTGACGAACTGGGAGACGTAGACGCCGTCGTCGGCGAGCGCGTCGAGGATCGGCTTGTCCCGGAGGAACCGGTCGGGGTGGAAGTTGAGCGTGACCCGCAGCGCGGGGTCGATCGGCGGCCCCGACGCGAGTGCCGCGACGTGCCGGAGCGCGCGGTCACGTGCCGTCCCGAACCCGTTCATGCGCGCAGTGTCCCCCACGGCGTTCCCCGCGCGCACCCGGATTGCCGGTGGTCAGGAATCGAGAAGCACCCGGCCGCCGGTCCTCCCTACGGTGACATCCGTGCCACGCCACCACGTCGTCCCCGCCGGTTACCGGGACGTGCTCGCCAACCGGGTGTTCCGGCGCCTCGTCCTCGGTTTCGGGGTGTCCTACCTCGGCGACGGGATGAGCTTCGTCGCGGTCGCGTGGCTCGCGATCGAGCTGGCGCCTGCGGCGGACGCCGGGCTGTGGGTGGGGGCCGCGGTGGCGGCCTACACGCTGCCGGGGGTCGTCGGCGCGCTCGTGTTCGGCCGCCTGCTGCGGCGGCTGCCCGCGCGCAGGCTGCTGCTCGCCGACAACGTGGTGCGCGGCGTGTTCCTCGGCGCGGTGCCGCTCGCGTGGCTGACCGGGACGCTCACGCTGCCGCTGTACGTCGTGCTGCTGGCGGGGTCGTCGCTGCTGCACGCGTGGGGCAGCGCGGGCAAGTACACCGTGCTCGCCGAGCTGCTGCCCGCCGGGCAGCGGCTCGCCGCGAACACCGTCGTCAGCACGCTCAACTTCGCCGCGACCATCGCGGGCCCCGCGGTCGCCGGGCTCCTGGTGACCCACGTCAGCTCGGCGCTCGTGCTGGGGCTGGACGCGCTCACGTACACCTTCCTCGCGGTGGTCGTCCTGCGCACCCGGCTGCCGGCGTCCGGGCACGTCTCCCCCGTCGACGGGGCGGCGGCGCGCGGCGGGTTCGCGCTGCTGCGGTCGCACCCGGAGCTGCTCGGGCTGCTGGCGCTCACCTGGTTCTTCAACCTGCTGTACGGCCCGGTCGAGGTCGCCCTGCCGCTGCACGTCACGGAAGCGGGCGCGTCGAGCACCCTGCTCGGCGCCTACTGGATGCTGTTCGGTGTCGGCGCGGTGCTCGGCGGGCTCGCGGTCGGCACGCTGCGGCGGCTGCCGCTGTGGCCGGTGACCGTCGGCATCGTGGTCGCGTGGGGCGTGTGCCTGCTGCCGTTCGGCCTCGCCGCGCCGACGGTCGTCACGGTCGCGTGTTTCACCCTCGGCGGCGCGATCTACGGGCCGTTCGTCGCGCTGTCGGTGACGCTCATGCAGGCGACCGCGCCGCCGCGGCACCTGTCCGCGATGCTCGCCGCCCGCAGCGCGGCGCTGCTCACCGCGTCACCGCTCGGCGCCGCGCTCGGCGGGCCGCTCACCGCCGCGCTGGGCCCCGGCCGGACGCTCGGCGGGTCCGGGCTGGCCACCGTGGCGCTGGGCGGCGTCGCGTGCGTGCTGCTGGTGCGGCGGCGGCAGCGGGGTCAGGAGCCTGCCTGATCGGCGGGTGACACGATGCCGTGGTCGAAGGCGTAGACGATGGCCGCCGCGCGGTCCCGCAGGCCGAGCTTGGTGAAGATCCGGCCGATGTGGCTCTTCACGGTCAGCTCCGAGATGCGGAACGTCTGCGCGATCTCCCCGTTCGACATGCCGCGGCCGATCGCCCGCAGCACCTCGTGTTCCCGGCTCGTCAGCACCCCGGTCCCGGCGGCGGCGCTGGGCGTGCGCACGAGGCGGTACGCGGTCAGCACCCGCGCGGTGACGGCCGGGTCCAGCCACGAGCCGCCGCCCGCGACCGTGCGGACCGCGCGGATCAGGTCCTCCGCGGAGGAGTCCTTGAGGATGAACCCGGCGGCACCCGCGCGCAGCGCCCCGGACAGCATCTCGTCGTCGTCGAACGTCGTGAGCGCCAGCACGGGCGGGCCACCCGGGTGCTCGCGCAGCCGCCGGGTCGCCTCGATGCCGTCGACCCGCCGCATGCGCAGGTCCATCACCACGACGTCCGCGTCGGGCGGCTCGGCGGGCAGGTCGGCGCCGTCGGCGTACTCGGCGACGATCTCGAACCCGTCGCGGCGGCGGAGGATGCGGCGCAGCCCGGACCGGACCAGCTCCTGGTCGTCGACGAGCACCACGCGCACACAGGACATGCGGTCACCCTCCCCGTGGTCCGGTCGGCACGACCATCTCGACCTCCCACCGGCCCTGCGCGGGACCGGCGCGCAACGTGCCGCCGAGCTGTTCGGCGCGCGACGTCATGCCCGCGACGCCGGTGCCGCCGGTGCCGCCGGTGCCGGACGCCCGGCCGGCCAGCCGGTTGCTGATCCGCACCCGCGCCCGCCCGCAGCCGACGTCGAGCCGGACCCGCGCACGGGCGGACGGGGCGTGCTTGGCGACGTTCGCGAGCGACTCCTGCACCACGCGGTAGATGCCGAGGCCGACCGACCTCGGCAGCGCGTCGACGGCACCGCGCACCTCGTAGTCCACGGCGAGCCCGGCCGCGCGCAGGTCGGCGACGAGGTCGTCGACGTCGGCCGCCGTCGGCAGCGGGCGGGTGTCCTCCCGGCCGGTGGCGAGCACGCCGACGGTCCTGCGGATGTCGGCCATGGCGTCCCTGCCGATCCGTTCGGCGTCGGTCAGCGCGGCGATCGCGTCCTCGACGTCGCCGTCCTCGCGCAACGCCCGGCGCGCCCCGGTCACGTGCAGCAGCGTGACGCTCAGGGAGTGGCCGACGAGGTCGTGGATCTCCCGCGCGATGCGCTGCCGTTCCGCGAGCGTGGCCCGGTCGCGCTCACCGGCGCGGGCGGCCCGTTCGGCGGCGAGCGCCCGCATCTGCCAGCGCAGCATGCTGCCGACCACAGCGCCGAACACGACCTCGACCAGGCCGATCACCACCACGCCGCTGAACCCGCCGTCCACCACGAGCAGCACCAGCGACACCGCGGTGACGGCGAGCCCCGGCCCGGGACCGCTGGTGACCGTGACGTGCGCGACGAGGATGGCCAGCACGCCGGTCAGCGCGTCCGCGGGTCCCGGGGTCACCGTGTGCGCGGCCATCAGCCAGGCGACCGCGGTGAGCCCGCACAGGGCGAGCAGCCACCACGGCACCCACTCCATGCGCACGAACTGGACCACGTGCGGGACCACCACGAGCAGCACGGCCAGCGCCGCGGGCTGGAGCGGCGCCACGAGGTCGCGCTGCGCGGCACCCGTGCAGGCGGCCGCGATCTGGCCGACCGCGGACAGCACCGGGATCCACCACGGGTAGGCGAGACCGTGGGGCACGCCCTTCGTCTCGACCCTGGTGCGGGCCATCCTCGTCCACCGCACGACGGCACCGAGCATGTGATCAGGGTAGGCGCCGGTGGCGCGGCCGCCATCGTCTCCAGGTCGGGCCGCGGCTCCTACCGTGGTAGGAGCCGCCGTTGCCTACCCCGGGCCGATGACGGCCACGGCCGGCGCCCATAGCGTCGGATCATGAGCTGGCAGCGGACACACGACTGGTGGCGCGCGGTGCGGGAGGCCGAGGCGGCGCTCACCCGCGACCCGGACGGCGACCTGCCGTGGCACGCGGACTGGGCGGACCTGTTCGGTGACCGCCGCGGGCTCCTGCTCGCGTTGCGGTACCGGTGGTCGCTGCTGGTGGCGGCGCAGCTCGACCCGGAGCTGCCCGAGCACGTGCGCGAGCGGACGTGGCGGGACCTCACCACCCGGCACGCGGGCCTGCTGCGCGCGCTCGACCGGTTCGCCGAGCCCGCCGCGACGCGGCGGCACGCCTGACGCTCTCCACAGGATCTTCACATCTCGCACCGACCGTCTCCACGGCCGGTGCCTAGAGTCGGCGCCATGGAGCCAGGGAAGCGGCGCGTGCTGGTCGTCGAGGACGACGTCACCATCGCCGCGTCGATCACCGCACGCCTGACCGCCGAGGGGTTCGCGGTCGCGGTCGCGCACGACGGACCCGCGGCGGTGGCCGCCGACGCCGAGCACGAGCCGGACGTGGTGGTGCTCGACGTGATGCTGCCCGGGTTCGACGGCCTCGAGGTGTGCCGCCGGATCCAGGCACGCAGGCCGGTGCCGGTGCTCATGCTGACCGCCCGCGCCGACGAAACCGACATGCTCGTCGGTCTGGGGGTCGGCGCGGACGACTACCTCACCAAGCCGTTCTCGATGCGGGTGCTGACCGCGCGGGTGCACGCGCTGCTGCGCCGGGTCGAGCGCTCGGCGCGGGCCGACGGCGCCGAGGCGCGGATCGTGCTCGGCGACCTGGAGATCGACATCGACCAGCGCCGGGTGTCGCGCGGCGGGGTCCTCGCCCAGCTGACGCCCATCGAGTTCGACCTGCTCGTGCACTTCGCGCGCAGGCCGAAGGCGGTGCAGCCCAGGGAGCGGCTGCTCAGCGAGGTGTGGGACTGGGACGTGCACGCGCACGCGTCCGGCTCCCGCACGGTGGACAGCCACATCAAGGCGCTGCGGCGCAAGCTCGGCGCGGACCTCATCCGCACCGTGCACGGCGTCGGCTACGCACTGGAGGTCGGCCCGTGAGCAGGTTCCTCGCCAGGCTCGTCGACGCGCTCCCCCGGCCGCTGGACCCGATCCGGTCGATCAAGCTGAAGCTCGCCATCCTCATGGCCAGCTCCGGCGGCGTCGCGTTCGCGTTCTTCAACTCCCAGATCGGCTGGCTGCCGCCGCGCACCACGATCACCGCGATCGCGCTGGCGCTGATCACGTCGCAGATCCTGGCGCACGGGATGACGCGGCCGCTGCGGGAGATGACGGCCGCCGCCCGCGCGATGGCCAGGGGCGACTACACCCGGCGCATCCGCGCCACCACCCGCGACGAGGTCGGCGAGCTGGCGGTCGCGTTCAACCAGATGGCCGCCGACCTCGACGCGGCCGACCAGCAGCGCCGCGAGCTGATCGCGAACGTCTCCCACGAGCTGCGCACCCCGATCACCGCGTTGAACGGCGTGCTCGAGAACCTGGTCGACGGGGTCGCGAAGCCCGACCCGGCGACGCTGCGGACCGCGCTCGCCCAGACCGAGCGGCTCGGCCTGCTCGTCACCGAGCTGCTGGACCTCTCCCGCATCGACGCGGGCGCGTTCCCGCTGGACCTGGACGAGTTCGACCTCGAGGTGCTGCTCGACGAGGTCGTCGCGGAGGCCGAGGTGATGGCGGCGGCCGTCGGCAGGGGCGTCCGGTTCGTCGTCGAGGTCGACCCGCCCGGGGCGCACGTGGTGGCCGACCGGGGGCGGCTCCACCAGGTCGTGCTGAACCTGCTCGACAACGCGGCCCGGCACGGTCCGGCGGGCGGCAAGGTGCACGTCTGCGCGGCGGCCCGCAAGGACGACGTGGTGATCGAGGTCCGCGACGAGGGACCCGGCATCCCGCCCGAGGACCGTGCCCGGGTCTTCGAACGGTTCACCCGCGGTGAGCGCGCCGGTGGCGGCGGCACCGGGCTGGGCCTCGCGATCGCCAGGTGGGTGGTCGACCTGCACGGCGGCACGATCGGCGTCGTCGCGCCCGAGGAGCTGCCGCCCGGCGAGCCGGAGGGCTGCCGCATCCGCGTGGTCCTCCCCACCCACTGAACCTCTTTTCCCCGCTCCGCGACACTTCCGGGAGACACCCATGCCTGACGTCGACACCCCGATGCTGCTGCGCCCCCGCACGCCGTCCCGGTCGGCCACGGTGCCGGTGCCGCCGACGTTGCTGCCCGCCGTGGCGGTGGCCGGGGTGGCGGGCGCGGTGCTGCTGCCGCTGGACCGCCCCGGCCTCGGCTGGCCGCTGACGGGGCTGGTGGTCGTGGCGGCCGTCGTCTGGTCCCACCGCCGGTCCGGCACGCCGTCGCGGTTCACCCGGATGAGTCCGGTGTGGACGGCCGCCACCATCGTCCTGCCGGCCACCGGTGCCGTGCGCGCGTCGGAGTGGTTGTTCGCGCTGTGCGTGCTCGCCGCGTGTGTGACCGGGTCGCTCGCGGTGGTCGGCGGGCGGACGGCGACGTCGGTGCTGTACGAGGTGTTCGCGGTGCCGATCGAGGCGCTGCGATCGCCGCCGTGGGTGGGCCGCGCGCTCCGGCAGCGCACGGAGGGCGGCGACACCGAGGCGCGGCGGCGGATCGCGGTGGCCGTGCTGGCGTCGCTGGTGCTGCTGGCGGTGTTCGTGCCGCTGCTGAGCGCGGGCGACGCCGCGTTCGCGCACGTGGTGGCATCGATGACACCGGACCTCGGCGCGGACACGTTCGCCGGGTGGGTCGTCGCGTTCGGCGTGGCCGCGTTCTTCGTGGTGGGCGCGTTGTACCTGCTGGCGGCGCCGCCTCGGGCCGGGGACGAGGGCGTGGCACGGCGGCGGCTCGCGCACCGCGTGGAGTGGGCGCTGCCGCTGGGCGTGCTGGTGGCGTTGTTCGCGGTGTTCGTGGCGGTGCGCATGGTGGTGCTGTTCGGTGGCGCGGACTACCTGCACCGCACCATCGGCCTCACGGCGGCGGACTACGCCCGGAGCGGTTTCTGGCAGTTGTGCGTGGCGACGGTGCTGACGCTCGCGCTGGTCGGGGCCGCGTTGCGGTGGGCGCCGAACAGCACGGCGGCGGACCGGGCGTGGCAGCGCGGGCTGCTCGGTGCGCTCAGCGCGCTGAGCCTGGTGCTGGTGGCGTCGGCGCTGAGTCGCATGTGGACCTACCAGGAGGCGTACGGGTTCACCGTGCTGCGGCTGCTGGTGGAGGTGTGCGAACTGTGGCTGGGCGCGGTGTTCGTGCTGGTGCTGGTGTCCCTGGTGCGGCTGCGCCCGGCGTGGCTGCCACGAGCGGCCGTCGGCGCGGCGGTCGTCGCGCTGCTGGCGCTGGTGGCCATCGACCCGGAACGCTTCATCGCGGACCGCAACATCGACCGCGCGGAACAGGGCATGCCGCTGGATGTCGAGTACCTCGGCCGCTTCTCCACGGACGTCGTCCCCGCCGCGGAACGTCTCCCGGAACCACAGCGCTCGTGCGTCCTGCGCATGGTGACCACCTACCTCCCGGACGACGACTGGACCACGTGGAACGCGAGCCGGGCGGCGGCGTCGGACGTCCCGCTCGCCACCACCGAGGGCACGTGGTGCTGAGGCACTGCGGGCATGGCCATCACCCGGCAGCTCGCCCGAAACCGGCCACGGGCCCGGGTACCACGAGCCCCTAGTCGTAGGCGTCCTGGTTCAGGAAGCGGGCGAAGGCACGCCACGAATGGGGGCCCATGACACCGTCGACGGGCCCGGTGTAGCCCCATTGCCTGCCGAGGCGTTGCACCGCGGACCACGTGTTGACGCCGGGCACGCCGTCGACGGGACCGGTGTAGCCGTACTCGCGCATGGCGCGCTGCAACGCCATGTACGTGTAGGTGCCGGGCACGCCGTCGATCGGGCCGGTGTAGCCCCACGCCATCGACAGCCAGTGCTGCGCGCGCTGCCAGAACACCGGGCCCGGCACACCGTCCTGTTCGGTCGTCGTCTTGGGCAGACCCGGCGGTTCGCCCGGGGTCACGGGGTCGAACGCGCCGGGCCGGGCCACGTTCAGGTCGACGCGGACGCCGTTCACCGCGCCGTTGGACGTGTACTGGTGCGCGCTCCACGACGGGTACGCGCCGCCGAGGTCGGGTTCGCCGGGGTAGCTCCCGTCGTTGGCGCCCCACGACGCGACCCACAGCTTCGCGCCGGTGGCGATCGTGCGCGGCCACGAACCCGACCGGAGGTCGGACGCGCCGATGTAGAGCCACGGCACGTGGTCGCCGACGCGGGCGTGCACGCGGGTGAAGAACGCCGCCACCTCGCCGTCGTGCCACAGGCGGGTCGAGTCGTCGAGCACCTCGTCGTCCAGGGCGAGCACGTCGCCGCGGCGGTAGTCGTGGAGGTGGTCGGCGAAGTGGTCGGCCGCCTGCTCCGGGGTGGAGAAGTCGCCGGACAGCCAGTAGTGCCCGACGCGGAGACCCGCGGCGCGTGCCGCCGTCACCTGTGGCCGGTAGTGCGGGCTGACGTACGGGCCCTCGGCGAGCTGCGACCCGCCCGCCTTGACGATGGCGAACGTGTGGCCGGCGGCACGGGCCGCCGCGAAGTCGATGCCCGCCTGCCAGGTGGCCACGTCGAGACCGCTGACCACGCCCGGCGGCACGGCGGCGGCCGCGGCCGGTGCCGCGACGACGAGCACGGCGCCCGCGGCCGCGGTGCCGTGCAAGAAAGTCCGCCTGCTGATCGCGCCTGCCATCCACGGGCTCCCGTCGTCCGAGGTGCGTGCGCCACGAACGTAAGGACGGCGGCGAGGCGGGCACATCACGTGTTCGACCGACGGCCATTCGGCGCAACGAGGCGGGGATAGGAGACTGTCCCCCGTGAACGAGGCCGAGGAAGCTGTTCTCGTCGCCGCGGCGGACGGCTACGGCGTGATGGAGTTCGCCGGCGTGCTCCGGTCCGTCGTCGGCGGCGAACCCCGCGTCCGGCGCGACGGCGTCGCGCTGACCGTCACGCTGACGAACAGCCTGTTCGGCCTGCCCGGCGCCATCGCGCGTGCCCTGCCGGACAGCACGAAGGCACGCGTGGTCGTCCACCGCACCGAAGGAACGGCGATGGACCTGCTCGGGTCGCAGGACCTGCGGGGTGACCTGAGCGGCACTTACGACCGCACGGTGGCCGCGTTCTTCACCGACGAGGTCGTCGACCTGCTCGGCGAGGAGCCACCGGCGCGGTTTCGCCGGACGACCATCGAGACCCGCTTCGCCGACGTCGGCGGCTTCGTGCTCGTGATCGGGGTGGCGCCATCCGCGCGGGCGAACGGGATCGTGTCGCTGTCGGTCGCGGGCGACCGCGCCGCGGTCGGCCACACGAACGGCCTCGTCGAGGTGTGGGACCTCGGCACGGGCGACCAGGCACGCGGATTCCGCTCCGCCCGGCACCCGGTCGTCGGGATGTTCCCGGACGGGCACGTGATCACGGTGGACGACCGGGGCGGTGCCATCTGGCGGGACGCCCACGACCGGCGAGGCATCGGCACGCGCGCCGCGTCGCCGTCGGCGCTGGTGGTCCACCCCGACGGCGTGCGGTTCGCCCTCGGGTACGCGGAAGGCCACGTCGAGTTGTGGTCGGCGACGGATGGCCGGGCCGACAAGCACATGCGGTTGGCGGAGTCCCCCGTGTCGGCGCTGGCCGCCACCGACGAGTGGCTGTTCGCCGTGCACGACGGCGTGATCTGGCGTACGGACTGGGCCGGGCAGGGCGGGCGTCCGCTCCACGGTCCTGGTGACCCGGCGCAGGTCCTCGCCACCGGGCCGAACGTCCTGCTGTCGGGCGGACCGGACGGCGCGGTGCGCACGTGGGACATGGGCACCGGCATGCGGCTCGCCTCGTTCGAGACCGGCGCCGAGGTCGTTGCCCTGACGACGACACCGGACGGCCACCAGGTCGTCACCGGGCACCCGGACGGCACGCTCCGCCGGTGGGACGCGCGGGGAAATCCCGTGGGGACAACGATCAGCGCACACGGCGGACCCGTCACCGGCCTGGCGACCACGGTCGACGGGCGGGTGCTCGTCTCCACCGGCGACGACGGGGAGCTGCGCCGGTGGTACGCCGACAGCGGTGCCGAGGTGGTCGGCGCGGTGACCCTGCCGGAACGGCTGGCGGAGGTCGTCAGCGACGTCGAGAGCGCGGAGGACCGGCTCGGCGTCGGCGTGGACGTGCAGGTCCTCGCCGCGGTGCTGGCCGCGCTGTCCACCACGCCGCCGCTGTCGATCGCGCTGCTCGGGGACTGGGGCGCCGGGAAGTCCAGCTTCATGCGGCAGCTGCGGGAACGGGTGAGCGAGCTGGCCGGCCGCGCGGCGCGCACGGAGGGGCGGCACGCGTTCGCCGCCACCGTCCGCCAGGTCACCTTCAACGCGTGGCACTACAGCGACGACCACCTGTGGGTCGGGATCGTCGAGCACCTCTTCCGGGAGCTGCGCGACCAACCCGCCGCGGCCGCGGACACCACCGAGGTGTCCCAGCTCGAGGCGCGGCTCGAAAGCGAGGGCGCCGAACGGGACCGGCTCGAGCGGGACCTCGACGCCGTGCGGCGGGTGGACGCGCGCCGCGGCTGGTTCCTCGCGCCGGTGCGGAGCTGGGCCGTCTTCCGCGCCACGGTCACCGGGGCGTGGCGGGAACTGTGGTCCGGCGGGTGGCGGTTGTGGCTCGGGCTCGCCGTGCTGGCGGGCGGGATCGGCGTCGCCGTGCTCGGACAGCAGCTGATCGGGATCGTGGCCGGGGTGCTCGGCCCCGCGATCGCGGTGTGGAGCCAGGTCCGGCACTACGTCGACACCGCGCGCGAACGGTTGCTGGCCCGCAAGGCCGAACTGGACGACGACATCCGCGCCACCGCGGACAAACTCGACGAGCTCGACCCGGCACGGCGGCTGGACCGGCTGCTCACCGAGATCACCGCGGAGGACCGCTACGCGACCTTCCGCGGCCTCACCGGGCGGATCCACCACGACCTGCGCCGCCTGAGCACCGACCTCGCGACCGCGCGCGCGAGGTGGGACGGCGACGGCGCTCCCCCGCTGCAGCGGATCGTCCTGTACGTCGACGACCTCGACCGCTGCACGCCGGCGCGGGTGGTGGACGTGCTGCAGGCCGTGAACCTGTTGCTCACCATGGACCTGTTCATGGTCGTGGTGGCCGTCGACCCCCGCTGGCTGCTGCGGTCCCTCGACGCCCACCACGGCGGCCTGTTCGGACCGGACACCGGCCCGGTCGCGTACCTCGACAAGATCTTCCACATCCCGTTCGCGTTGCGCCCCATGGGAAACCACGCGGTGGCGTTCCTGCACTCGCTGCTGCCGGACGCCGAACCGGAACCGGTCGCCGCGCCACCCGCCGACTGGGCGCTGACCACCCCCGCCGCCGAGTCCGGACCGGGCACGTCCGCGCCGTCGCGGCCGGTCCCGGCGCCCGTGGTCGCGCCGGTCCGGACCGCGCCGGTGGTCACGGCGGAGGGGTTGCGGATCACCGCGGCCGAACGCGAGTTCCTCGGCCGCCTCACCCCGCTGCTCACCACCCCGAGGGCGATCAAGAAGCTGACGAACCTGTACCGGCTGCTGCGCCTGTCCGTGCCGCGGGACGCCCTCGCCGCGTTCCTGGACGGCCCCTACCAGGCCGCCGCGCTCCTGCTCACCGCGCTGGCGGGCGCGCCGCACGAGGCCCGCGCCCTGCTGACGCACCTGGCGGCCTCGTCGGCGGACGACGTCACCGACGCGCTGAAGGCGGCCGGGTCACCGCTGGCCACCCGGCTCGCCGACCTGGTGGGGGCGATCGGCGCGGACATGCCCGTCCACACCGACGCCGCCACCTACCGCCGGTGGGCCGGTGAGGTGGCCCGCTTCGGCTTCGAGACGTACGACCTCTACCCCGGCGGGTGACCCGGGCTCGAGCGCGGACGGGAACGCGACGGCAGCCAGGTGCCACGAGGTGCGGAACGAGGAGATGCCCTCCCACGCGACCCGGGTGCTGGTCGAGAACGCCTGGCGGGCCTGGGCGAGCAGGTGCAGCGCGGACGTGTCCCGCCACCGCGCCTGCTCCGCGGCCTCGTCGAAGAAGTCGAGCACGGTGGCGGCGTAGTAGAGGAAGCACGCCAGCTCACCGGCCAGCTTGAGGAACGCCCCCGCCGCCGCGGTGGTCGACTCCAGGCGCGCCCGGGACCCAGCCGCCGGGAGCACCGCGTCGACGAGGCTCATCAGCGACGCCGCGTCGACGTGGCGGTCCCGCACTCCCGCGCACACCAGCAGGAACCGGCCGACGTCGGGTTCCAGGTCGAGCCGCCGGGCCGCGACGCTGATCGCCCGCGCCTTGCGCACGACGTCCTGCGCGACCAGGCGGGTGGCGATCCGGGACAGGCCGGTCGGCCCGTCGGCGTCCTGCGCGTCGAGCACGAGGCGCGCCACCCGGATGAGGTCGCGCGGCAGCCCGCCGGACAGGGCGAAGCAGAGTTGCTTGAACGGCAACGGCATCAGCACCACCCGGCGGTCGATGCTCGCGATCGCCTCGTCGGTGGTGAGGTGCTCGAACCAGACGATCTCGTCGAAGGTGCTGTCGAAGACGTCCCGGAACGGCAGCCCGCGCCGCTCGAAGCTGCTCATCGCCTCCTCGGACACGGAGACGAGGAAGTAGCAGCCGCGGACCCCGAAGACGCTCTTGATCTCGTTGAGGAACTGCTCCGCGGCGGCCTCGGACTCCATTTTGTCCAGCTCGTCGATCCCGACGAGCACCCGGTGATCGCGTGCCGCCAGCTCGAGGAACTCGCGGAGGGAGTCGACGATCTCGGGCAGGTGCAACGGCTGCCGGGTGAGCCCGCGGCCGCCGCCGACCGTGGCCTCGAGCCCGAGCGGCACCTTCACCGCGCCGGACCACGTCGAGCTGAACGACTGCTGGAACCGGATCTCCTCCAGCCGTTCCGCGGCGACCTCACGCAGCCCCCGCCCCGGCACCCGCCGCGGGGAGCCGCCCGCCGTGCTCCCGATCAGCACCGTTCCGCCGACGACGAGGACGAGCGCCCACGCCACCTGACCGGGGACGTGCACGTCCGCGTTGTACAGCACCACGAGCGCCCCGCCGGCCAGGACGGCGAGCAGCCCGGACGCGAGCAGCTTCAGCCGACCCCGCCCGCGCCGCACGGTGGCGGCCACGTCCAGCCCGGGCCCGATGGCGGCGCGGCAGACCTTCGCGTACAGGTGGAGGAGGAACTCCCGCGACGAGTACTCGACCGGCGCGGACACCATGGTCGCCAGCGTCCTCGCGGACCGGGGACCGGCGCAGTGGGACTCGATCAACGTGGTCTTCCCGGCCCCGCGCGCCCCGGCCAGCCCGATGCTGCCGCCCGGCATCGTGTCCAGCAGTTTCGCGACCCGCGCTGCCGCGGCCGTCGACACCAGGTAGGCGGGGTCGGACAGCTGCCCCAGCCCCGGCGCGTCCCGCACGTCGATCTCCACGTCGAGCACCTGCGTGTACCGGTTGATCTCGGCGCGGAGGAACGGCAGGATCGCCACCTCCGTGAGCTCCTCGGACACCCGGTGCAGGGCGACCAGGTGGTCCTGTTCGAGGAGCCGGACGGGGCGGAACCAGAAGCCGAGCAGCGCCGCCGAGGCGCTCAACCCGATCAGTGCGAGACCGGCGTACAGCAGCTCCGGGTTCGGCGTCGCGACGTCCACGGCCCGCCACCCCTGATCCAGCGCCGCGAACAAGACGGCCGTCACCAGGAAGAGGCCGATGGTGCGGCCGACCGAACGGCCCCGCTCGACGACGACCTGGACGAGCGTCAGCACGGGCAGCGCGTCGCGCTCCTCCCAGAAGGTTCGTGCGAAGGGCACGGCGACGAGGAACACCCCTGCCAGGATCAACAGGGCCTGGTCCGGTGCGCCGGCGCGCGCCGGGGCATCCGCGTCGATCAGCGCGGTCACCGCCAGGCCGGACAACACCATGGCCGTCGCCGCCACGGCGGGCACCACGAACAGCCCGACGATCCGCCACTCCCGCTCGAACTCCTCGAACCTCGACTCGACCACCGGCAGCCGGGTGACCAGCGCGAGGGCCACGAGGACCATGGCGATGACGAGCAGCGGGTAGTCGGGGGTCACCCCCGCCGGTCCCGGTTCGGGCACGAGCCACGCGCCCATGACGAGCAGGAGCCCGGCGAGCGCGCCGGAATGCTGCTTCCACGACGACGTGACCAGGTCACGCAACTCCGCCAAGGCGAACGGGAGGCGCATCACCCGGAGGTGGCGCCAGGCGGCGGTGTCGTAGTCGTGCGCCACGTGCGTGGCCCCGCGCCAGAGCCGGTCGCTCTCCCCCGTGCACCGGTCGCGGAGGTAGCGCTCGTCGATGCCGTGCGCCTGCCGGAGGCTCCCCTTGATCTCGTCGGTGCCGATGGCGGCGACGACCAGGTCCTCGAACAGCCGCTGCCGGAGCCGCGGGGATTCGGTCACATCGAGGTCGATCGCCGTCCCCCGGCCGGGTGTTACGCGTCGCCGTAGGCTTGCCGCCGTGGGGTGTTCCGACAGTATTTTCCGCGAGGTGGACAGCGAGCACGTCGAGGGCACCTGGCGCCCGGTCTTCGTCAGGAACGGGGACACCTACCACCTGACCGACCGGCTCGCGGGCAGGCACGACTCGACCGAGCGCTGCCTGGCCGCGGCCGACGCGTACCGCCGCGACCAGACGGAGGCGAACCGGGCGGCGCTGCGCGCGGCGAACCGGGCGATCCCGGAGCACATGCGGATGTACGCCCTCGGCGACATGGACGGAAAGGACGGCCCCCTCCGCGCGCTCGCGTTCGACGAGCGGCAGCGCGCCCGCATCGCCGAGGCCGAAAACCCCCACCAGGCAAAGCGACTGGCCGAAGCGTCCCCTCGGCCGCGCTCAGGCGCGAGAACCTGTGACGGCACCCAGGTACCCGGCGAGGTGACCGACCACGTCCCGGGCGTCGTCCTCGATGCCGTGCAGGAAGGTGGACTTGCGGCGGCGGAGGACGGGAAGGCCCAGCGCGTACAGGCCGGGGCTGTCGACGACACCGCCGTCGTGGCGCAGGTGGCCCTTCTCGTCGACCACCGGCACGTCCAGCCAGCTGTAGTCGGGGCGGAAACCCGTCGCCCACACCACGGTCCGGATCTCGCCGCCGCGCAGGTCCACGCGCAGCCGCGTCCGCTCGGGCACGCGGGTCGGCTCGAAGCGTTCCGGTGGCTTGACGTCGCTGTCGCGTCCGGTGGCGCGGGCCCACTCGTCGAAGGTGTTCAGCAGCCGGTCCATCTTGAGGTCGGCCAACGCCACCACGTTGCGGAGACCACCGGAGAACAGCAGCTCCCCGTCGCGCACGGCCGCCGAACGGCCGACCAGCTCCACGCCCATGTCCGTCAGCGCGTTGATGTCGAGCGACGTCCGGTCCCGGGTGCCCGCGAGCTGCGGCGACCCCAGCCTCCTGGCGCGGGTCAGGTCCGGCACCTCGTCGTAGCGCTGGTCCCAGACACCCGCGGCGTCCATCCACCACAGCACGTCGCGGCCCCGGTACAGCCGCGGCATCCGCACGTGCTCCCCTGTGGACAGTGTGACCGGCCGCCCCGACCGCCGGATCTCCGCCGCCAGCTGCACGCCGGTCGCCGACGCGCCGACGACGAGCACGCCGCCGTCGGGCAGCGCGTCCGCGCCGCGGTAGGTGAACGGCGTGACCTGTTCGACGGTCGCGGGCACGGCCGCCGCGAGCTTCGGCACGGCCGGCAGGTTGCAGGCCCCGCTGGCGATGACCACCGTGCGGCAGGCGATCTCGCCGCGATCGGTGACCACGTGGTAGCCGTCGCCGGTGCGCCGCAACGACGTCACCCTCGTGCCGGTGCGCACGGGCGCGCCCGTGCGCACCGCGAAGCGGTCGATGAACTCGACCACCTCGCCCATCGTCATGTAGCCGTCGGGGTCGGGCCCGTCGTAGCCGTGGCCAGGCAACCGGCTCTGCCAGTTGGGGGTGAGCAGCCGCAGCGTGTCCCAGCGTTCGGTCCGCCAGGAGTTCGCCACCACACCGCGCTCGAGCACGACGTGGTCGAGCCCGCGCGCGGTGAGGAAGTGGCTCGCGGCCAGGCCGGCGTGGCCCGCCCCGATGACGACCGTGGTGGTGCGTTCCAACGGGCTCAGACGACCTCGACGGTGACGTCCGTCGGGTTGGTCAGCGCGTCGAACACCGCGGAGCGCTTCTGCGACTGGGCGACCAGCGCCTCGATGTCCTCTTTGGACGCGTCGGCGTCGATGTTGAACGTGACCTTGATGCCGTTGTAGCCGTTGCGGACGTCGCTGTCGGCGCCGAGGATGCCGCGGATGTCGTGCGCGCCCTCCAGCGTCGCCTCGACGGAACGCAGCTGGATGCCGCGGTTCTGCGCGACGGACGCCACGCCCGCCGTCAGGCAGCTCCCGAGCCCGACCAGCAGGTACTCGATCGGCGTGATGCCGTGGTCCTCGGCGGCGAAGACCTCCGGGTGGTCGGCGGTGAACGTCGACTCCGCCTTGTGGGTCTGCTCCGCGCCGAGCCCGAAGTAGTCCTTGACGGTCGAGGTGGTGTGCACGCCGTTCTCCCACCGCGTGGTCGACCGCCACGTGAACTGGGCGGCCTCCGGTGCGGACTTGAGCGCCTCGCGCGCGTCGAGCAGAGCCTGGACGTTGACCCCGTTGTCGATGCTGTCGATCGTCGTCATGTGACGGACCGTACACCGCCGCTGACCTGCGTCTCAGACTCCGGGACGGGCTCCGGCACCGGTCGCGGAACCGGCCGTGCGGCCTATGATGCGCGCATGGTGATCGCGTCGACGCTAACGCCCGGTTCGGTCGGCGAGGTGGAGACGCGGTACCTCGACCTGCCCGGTCCGGTGCGCCTCGACAGCGGCCGGGAGCTGCACCCGGTCCGCGTCGCGTACGAGACGTACGGGACGTTGTCCCCCGAGCGGGACAACGTGATCCTCGTGTGCCACGCGCTGAGCGGCGACGCGCACGCCGCCGGTTCGTCGGCCGTGCCGCCGGACGCAGGCACCCGCGACGGGTTCGGCGCGGAGGACCGCGACGGCGCCGCGGGCGCGGGTCTCGGCTGGTGGGACGGCATGATCGGGCCCGGGAAGGCGTTCGACACCGACCACTTCTTCGTCGTGTCCACGAACCTGCTCGGCGGCTGCCGCGGCACGACCGGCCCGTCGTCGACCGACCCGGCCACCGGGGAGCCGTACGGCCCGGACTTCCCGGTGCTCACGGTCGCCGACATGGTCCGCACCCAGCGCGCGTTCCTCGACGAGCTGGGCATCGAACGGCTCGCGGCCGTGGCCGGCGGCTCGCTCGGCGGGATGCAAGCCCTCGAATGGGCGGTCAACTACCCCGGCCAAGTGGACGCGATCGTCGTCATCGCCAGCACGCACGCCCTGCACCCGCAGGGCATGGCGTGGAACGCGATCGCCCGTGAGTCGATCATGCGGGACCCGGACTGGCAGGGCGGCCGCTACTACGGCACGGGCCGCCGCCCGGACGCGGGCATGGGCGTGGCCCGGATGGTCGGGCACGTCACCTACCTCTCCGCGCCCGCGCTGCACGACAAGTTCGGCCGCAGGCTGCAGTTCGCCGACGACATCCGGTACACGATCACCGAACCCGAGTTCGAGGTCGAGAACTACCTGCGCCACCAGGCGAACTCGTTCGTCAAGCGCTTCGACGCCAACACCTACCTGACGATGTCGCGCGCGCTGACCTACTTCGACCTCGCGCGGCAGTACGGCGGCGGTTCGCTCACCAGGGCGCTCGACGGCGTCTCGGCGCGCACGCTGCTGATCACCTTCAGCTCCGACTGGCTGTACCCGCCGTCGGCGTCCGAGGAGATCCACGATGCACTGGCGGCGCTGGGCAAACCGGTCGAGCTGCACCTGATCGAGGCCCCGTACGGGCACGACTGTTTCCTGCTGGAGGAGGCGCGGCAGACGCCGATCGTCCGGCGGTTCCTGAGCGAGGACGGAAAGAGGTACCGGTGACCGACGACTCCCCCCGGATCGAGCCGGAGCACGAGTTCGGGTTCGAGACCCGGCAGCTGCACGCCGGGCAGCGGCCCGACCCGAACACGGGCGCACGCGCGGTGCCGATCTTCCAGACGACGAGCTACGTGTTCGAGGACCCCGAGTCCGCGGCCGCCTACTTCAACCTGCAGGAGTACGGGAACACCTACTCCCGCATCATGAACCCGACCGTCGCGGTGTTCGAGGAACGCGTCGCGAACCTGGAGGGCGCGGCGGGCGGCGTGGCGTTCGCGAGCGGCATCGCGGCGCAGGCGGCCGCGCTGTTCACGCTGCTGCAGCCCGGTGACCACGTGGTGTCGTCGTCGGCGCTGTACGGCGGGACGGTGAACCAGCTCAAGCACCTGCTGCGCAAGATGAACGTCGAGCTGACCTGGGTCGACCCCGACGACCTCGACGCGTGGCGCGCCGCGGTGCGGCCCGCGACCAAGGCGTTCTTCGCGGAGACCATCGGCAACCCGGCGGGCAACGTCCTCGACATCGAGGCGGTCGCGGCGATCGCGCACGAGCACGAGCTGCCGTTGATCGTCGACAACACGTTCGCCACGCCGTACCTGTGCCGCCCGATCGAGTGGGGCGCGGACATCGTGGTCCACTCGGCCACCAAGTTCCTCGGCGGGCACGGCACGAGCATCGGCGGCGTCGTGACGGAGGCGGGCACGTTCGACTGGTCCAACGGGCGGTTCCCCGTCGTCGCGGACCCGTCCCCCGCCTACCACGGGTTGCGGTTCCACGAGACGTTCGGGACGTACGGGTACCTGATGAAGCTGCGGGCCGAGACGCTGCGCGACCTCGGCGGCGCGCTGTCGCCGTTCAACGCTTTCCTGTTCCTGCAAGGGATGGAGACGTTGTCGCTGCGGATGGAACGGCACGTGGAGAACGCGCGGCGGGTGGCGGGGTTCCTGTCGGCGCACGACCTGGCGTCGCGGGTGAGCTACCCGGGGCTGCCGGACAGCCCGTACCGGCCGCTGGTCGAGAAGTACCTGCCCCGCGGTGCCGGCGCGGTGTTCTCGTTCGACGTCGCGGGCGGCCGCGACGGCGGCCAGGCGTTCATCCGCGGCCTGAACCTGTGGTCCCACCTGGCGAACGTCGGCGACGCGAAGAGCCTGGTCATCCACCCGGCCAGCACCACGCACCGGCAGCTGTCCGACGAGGAGCTGACCGCGGCGGGCGTCGGCCCGGGCACGGTCCGGCTGTCGGTGGGCACCGAGTCGGCCGACGACCTGATCTGGGACCTCGAACAGGGCTTCGCCCACGTCGCCGCCACCGTGCGCGAGGAGGTCGCGACCGCATGACCACCGTCCCGGAGCGCTACCAGGACCCGCTCGCCATCCAGCGCGTGCTCAACACGGCACGCACGATCGCGATCGTGGGGCTGTCGAACAACGAACTGCGGGCGAGCTACTTCGTCGGCTACTACCTCAAACGGCACGGCTACCGCGTGCTACCGGTGAACCCGAGGGCGACGGAGATCCTCGGCGAGACCAGCCACCCGAGCCTGCTGGACGTGCCGGGGCCGGTGGACATCGTCAACGTCTTCCGCGCGCCGGACGCGCTGCCGGAGATCGCCGAGCAGGCGGTGCGGATCGGCGCGGGCGCGCTGTGGTGCCAGTTCGGTGTGATCAACGAGGCGGGCGGCCGGACCGCGGAGGACGGCGGCGTCACCGTGGTCATGGACCGCTGCATCAAGGTGGAACACGCCCGGTATGTGGGCCGCATGCACTGGCTCGGCTTCAACACGCAGCGCATCACGTCGGTCCGGACCGGCCTCCAGTAGCGCGGGTCAGCGGGCGTCGGCGGACGGCCGCTGGTAGTGCTCGTCGGTGACCGGTTCCGCCCAGCTGGTCTCCTGCGTGCCGTCGCCGGTGCCCTCCCACATGGCGAGGTGCTCCATGAACCGGTCCGGGGTGGCGCCGTGCCAGTGCTCCTCGCCGGGCGGGCAGGTGACCGTGTCGCCTGCGTGGGCCTCGATGACGGTGCCGTCGCGGGTGCCGACCAGCGCGACGCCCGACACCACGTGCAGGGTCTGCCCCATGGCGTGGGTGTGCCAGTTCGTGCGAGCGCCGGGGGCGAACCGGACGAGGTTTACCCGCATCCGGGACGGTTCGTGCCCGGCGTGGATGACGTCCCACCACACGTCGCCGGTGAACCAGCCGGCCGGCGCCTTGGCGGTGGCGGTGTGTTCGACGAGTCGCATCGCTCTCCTCCCTGGACGGTGGCCGCGCTGGCCCCGCCGGGTCGCGTGTGGGGTGCTCTGCCAGTACACCTATCAGCAGGAACTCCCTGTTCCGCGGTGCCGGTGGTGTCCTGGGGACGTACCTGAAAGGAGTCAGCCCATGCGCGGCGTTGTGCTGCACGCCCCCGGTGACGTCCGGGTGGAGGACCGGGACGATCCGCGGATCGTCCACCCGACCGACGCGGTCATCCGCCTGGCCGCGGCCTGTGTCTGCGGGTCCGACCTGTGGCCCTACCGGGGCATCGAGACCGTCGACGGACCGTCCCCGATGGGGCACGAGTACGTCGGCGTCGTCGAGGAGGTCGGGGCGGACGTCACCACGATCAGGCCCGGCCAGTTCGTGGTCGGGTCGTTCTTCGCCTCCGACAACACCTGTGCGATCTGCCGGTCCGGGTACCAGTCCTCGTGCGTGCACCGGGAACCGATCGGCGCCATCGGGTCGCAGGCCGAGTTCCTCCGCGTCCCGCTCGCCGACGGCACGCTCGTCGCCACCCCGGACCTCCCGGCAGACGACCTGGTGCCCGGCCTGCTCGCGGCCTCCGACGTGCTCGGCACCGGCTGGTTCGGCGCCGTCGCCGCCCAGGCCGGGCCCGGCAAGACCGTCGCCGTCGTGGGGGACGGGGCCGTCGGGCTGCTCGCGGTGCTCGCCGCCAAGCAGCTCGGCGCGACGCGGATCATCGCGATGAGCAGGCACGCGTCCCGGCAGAAGCTCGCCATGGAGTACGGGGCGACCGACATCGTCACCGCCCGCGGCGACGAGGGAGTCGCGGAGATCAAGGAGCGCACCGACGGCCTGGGCGCCCACTCGGTGATCGAGGCGGTCGGCACGCAGGAGTCCATGCTGCAGGCCATCCACTCGACCCGGCCCGGCGGGCACGTCGGCTACGTCGGCGTCGCCCACGACGTCACGCTCGACGGGATGGACCTGTTCTTCTCCCACGTGCACCTGCACGGCGGCCCGGCGCCGGTCCGCCGCTACCTGCCGGAGCTGATCGACCTGATCTGGCGCCGCGAGATCGACCCGGGCACGGTGTTCGACCTCGAACTGCCGCTCGACCAGGCCGCCGACGCCTACCGGGCCATGGACGAACGCCGCGCCGTCAAGGTGCTGCTGCGCCCCTGAGCCCCTCACATCCGCGGGCGCTGGTTCGTCGTAGTGGCATGGCATCGAACGAGATCGTCCTCCGGCGGCACGTCGAGAGGATCGTCGACGGGATCCGGGCCAAGGATCTCGACGGGCTGCGGCGGCTCTACGCGGCGGACGTCGTGTCCTTCGACGTGGAGCCGCCGTTGCGGCACGTGGGGGTCGACGCGAAGCTGAAGAACTGGTCGACCGTCTTCGCGGTCTTCGCAGAGGTGGCGTACGAGGTCCGCGACCTCACGTTCACCGTCGGCGAGGACGTCGCGTTCGGGCACGGGTTCGGCAGGCTCAGCGGGACGCTGCGGGACGGCACGACGACGAACGGGATGTGGGTGCGGGCCACCTTCGGCTTCCGGAAGACCGCCGACGGCTGGCTGATCGCGCACGACCAGGTGTCGGTGCCGTTCGACATCCGGACCGGCCGCGGCGTGACCGACCTCGAGCCCTGAGCGGCAGCACCGTGGCCCCACCCTTCGCGGAGTGGCTCGGCACCCGGCCATGACCGTGCTGGGGCAAGATCGTGGCATGACGATCGATGCGCGGCGGGCCGCCGTCCTGGCCCTGCACTGGCAGGTCAACGTGATCAAGCCGGAGGGGTTCTTCGGCGCGATGCTCGCCGAGCCGGTGGCCCGCAGCGGGGTCGTCGGACGGGCGGCGCGCTTCCACGCCGACGCGCGCGCGGCCGGTGTGCCGGTCTGGTTCACCCGGTTCACCGTCCCCGAGGGCGGGGGCGGCCTGGTCCGCAACACCGCCTTCATGCACGCGGTCGGCGACGCGCAGGAGGCGTTCCGCCCGGACGCGCCCGGCGCGGCGGTCATCCCGGAGATGGCCGACGGCGCGCAGACCGTCGACAACCAGAAGCTCTCCGGCCTCGCGGGCAGCGACCTGGCCGCCGCCCTGGCCGAACAGGGCGTCGACACGCTGTTCCTGACCGGGGTGGCCACCAACCTGACCGTCGAGCAGACCGCGCGGCACGGCACCGACCTCGGGTTCGTCGTGCACGTCGTCAGCGACTGCGTGACCGCGGCGGACGAGGCCGTGCACACGGCCTCGCTCGCCAACCTCGAACTCACCACCGCGGGCTGCGTCACCGCCGCGGAGGCACTCGCCCTCCTCGGGTGACGCCGGGATTGGGTCGTGGCTGCGCGGGTACATGCCACTGACACGTTCCCACCACGAGGGAGGCTCCAGTGGCTCCGAGCAAGCCGAGCAAACTGGTCAAGGCAGCGCTCGAGAAGGCGGTCGAGAAGGTCGCCGAACTGGTCAACCCGCCCATCCCCGGAGCACCCAACAGCGAGCCGCCGTCGCTCGAGGAGCCGACCGAGCCGCGTGCGCCGCTGCAGCCCAAGCCGGACCAGGACGGGCCGGAGACCGTCTCCCCCACCGGCGCGCCGACCGGTGCGCCGAAACTGTCGAAGGGACAGCAGGGCGAGTACCTCACCACGTCCGCGGGGGCCCGGCTGTACGACACCGACCACTCGCTGAAGGCGGGCGAGCGGGGACCGACCCTGTTGCAGGACCACCACCTGCGCGAGAAGGTCATGCACTTCGACCACGAGCGCATCCCCGAGCGGGTCGTGCACGCCCGCGGCTACGGCGCGCACGGCGTGTTCGTCGGCTACGGCACCGCGAAGAACGTCTGCAAGGCCGCGTTCCTCGCCGACGGTGTGGAGACGCCGGTGTTCGTGCGGTTCTCGACCGTCGTCGGGTCGCGCGGGTCGGCCGACACCGTACGCGACACCCGGGGGTTCGCGACGAAGTTCTACACGAAGGAAGGAAACTTCGACCTCGTCGGCAACAACATCCCGGTCTTCTTCATCCAGGACGGCATCAAGTTCCCCGACATCATCCACGCCGCGAAGCCGCACCCCGACCGGGAGATCCCGCAGGCGCAGAGCGCGCACGACACGTTCTGGGACTTCGTGTCCACGCACACCGAGGCCACGCACCACGTGATGTGGCAGATGTCCGACCGCGCGATCCCCCGCTCCTACCGGACGATGGAGGGCTTCGGCGTCCACACGTTCCGGCTCCTCAACGAGGCCGGGGAGACCGCGCTCGCGAAGTTCCACTGGAAGCCGAAGCTGGGCGTGCACTCCCTGGTGTGGGAGGAGGCGCAGATGATCAGCGGCGTCGACCCGGACTTCCACCGCCGCGACCTCGCCGACGCCATCGAGTCCGGCGCGTACCCGCAGTGGGAGCTGGGCGTCCAGGTCTTCCCCGACACGCCCCGCCAGACGTTCGAGGGCATCGACCTGCTGGACCCGACGAAGATCGTGCCGGAGGAGCTGGCGCCGGTGCAGCCGCTCGGGATGCTGACGCTGAACCGCAACCCGATGAACTTCTTCGCCGAGACCGAGCAGGTCGCGTTCCACCTGGGGAACCTGGTGCCGGGCATCGACGTCACCGACGACCCCCTGTTCCAGGCACGCCTGTTCTCGTACCTGGACACGCAGCTGACGCGGCTCGCCGGGCCGAACTTCAACCAGATCCCGATCAACCGCCCGCACGCGCCGGTGAACGACATGTTCCGGGACGGCTTCCACCAGCACGCCGTGCACGCGGGCGTCGCACCGTACAAGCCGAACACGCTCGACGGCGGCAACCCGTTCGAGGCGGGGCCGGCGGACCGGCCGCTCGTCGAGGTGGCGCAGCCGCTGCCGAGGGCGGTGAAGGTCCGGCAGTCGCCCGCGTCGTTCGCCGACCACTACACCCAGCCGAGGATGTTCTGGCAGAGCCTCTCGCCGGTCGAGAAGGAACACGTCGTGCGCGCGTTCACCTTCGAGCTCGGCAAGTGCTACGAGCAGGCGGTCAAGGAACGCGAGCTGATCGTGCTGTCCAATGTGGACCCGGTGCTGTGCCGCGAGGTCGCGCAGGGCCTCGGGCTGCCCGCGCCGACCGCGACCGGGCGGCCGAAGAAGGTCACGTCGAGCCCGGCCCTGTCGCAGGTCGGCCGCAAGTGGCCGCTCGACGGGCGCATCATCGGCATCGTCGTCGACCCGGCCGATCTCGACGGGGTCCGGCTGGTCCGCGAGACCATCCTCGCGAGCAGCATGGTGCCGCTGCTGATCGCGCCGACCGGCGGCCCGCTCGACGAGGACAGCGGCCTGGTCGCGCAGCGCACGTTCCTCACCGCCCGGTCGGTCGAGTTCGACGCGCTGATCCTGGCGGGCAGCCCACCGCCCGGCGCCGACACGGTGCCGTCCAGGGACGCCAAGGCGGGCGTGCCGGACGGCGTGGTCGTCGACCCGCGCGTGGTCCTGATGGTCCAGGAGTGCTTCCGGCACTCGAAGGCCATCGGCGCGTGGGGCACCGGCCGGGCCGCGCTGGACGCCGCGGGCTGCGCGACGGGCCCGGGCATCGTGCTCGACGACGAACCGTCGAAGGTGCTGGGGAAGATGACCGCCCTGCTCGGCGCGCACCGCGTGTGGGAACGGTTCCCCGCGACGATCACGGGGTAGGCCGTGACGCTCACCGACGAGGAACTCGACTTCCTGCGCACGATGTTCGACCACGCCCGCGCGGGCGACACGGCGCGGCTGGTGGACGCGGTCGACGCCGGGGTGCCGGTGAACCTCACCAACGGGTCGGGCGACACCCTGCTCATCCTGGCCGCGTACCACGACCACCCGGACACCGTGCGCGCGCTGCTCGACCGGGGCGCCGACACGGCCAGGGTCAACGACCGGGGCCAGACCGCGCTCGGGGCGGCGGTGTTCCGCCGTTCCGAGCGCAGCGTCACGGCCCTGCTGGCGGCGGGCGCCGACCCGGCGCTCGGCGCCCGCTCGGCACTCGACGTGGCGCGGTTCTTCGACCTGCCCGAGATGCTGGCACTGCTCGCCGAGAGGAGGTGCGAGACGTGACCGACGAATATCCGGAGAGCTACCCGCTCAGCGCCGACCAGGAGACCGAGGAGGACCCGGAGGGCTTCGCCCAGGAGGCGGGCGTCGACCCGACGGCCCAGGAGGTGGACGAGTACCGCGAGATGATCGGCGACCCACCCCCGGAGCCACCGGCGCCCGAGGGAGCGGACGCCACGCTCGACGAGTGACCGTCGTGGTGGCGGGCTGGTGCGCACCGGCCCGCCACCGGTTCGCTCAGCTCCGCGCGCCGGATCGGCCGGGCGGGCCGCCCCGGGACGGTGGACAGCCTCCTGCCTCGCGATTGTTAGCCTTGGGCCGGTTCCATCCACCCCCGTTCGCCCGGAAGCGAGACTGACCACCCATGCTGGACCGTGCGGTCATCGACGCCCTGTTCCCCGCCGACCTGCCCGAGCCAGAGCACTGGGAACAGCAGTACCCACCCCGCACGCTCCCCGAGGGCGCCGAGGTCACCCGGTTCGGGCCCTCGCCGACCGGGTTCGTGCACATCGGCGGGATCTACGTCGCCACCATCGACCGCGACATCGCCACCCGTTCCGGTGGCGTGTACCTCGTCCGGGTGGAGGACACCGACCAGTCCCGTGAGGTCGAGGGCGCGCTGGACCAGTTCGCCCGCGCCTTCGGCTACTTCCACATCGCCTCCGACGAGAACGACGAGCACGGCGCGTACGGCCCCTACCGCCAGTCGCGGCGCGAGCGCGTCTACCTGACCTACGTGCGGCACCTGCTCCGCCAGGGCAAGGCGTACCTGTGCTTCGCGACCAAGGAGGAGCTGGCCGACATCACCGCGCGCCAGCAGGCCGCGAAGGTGCCGCCCGGCTACTACGGGTCGTGGGCCATCTGGCGCGACGCCGACCCGGCCGACGTGGCGGCCAAGCTCGCCGAGGGCGTCCCGTACGTGGTGCGGTTCCGCGCCCCCGACGACGCGGCCGGGCAGCGCGCCCGGTTCACCGACGCCATCCGCGGCGAGCTGGAGCACGAGGCCAACCGCAACGACGCGGTCATCCTGAAGTCCTCCGCGACCTCGCCGCGGCTGCCGACCTACCACTTCGCACACGCCGTCGACGACCACCTGATGCGCGTCAGCCTGGTGATCCGCGGCGACGAGTGGATCTCGTCGGTGCCGCTGCACCAGCAGCTGTTCGACGCGCTGGGCTTCGAGCACCCCCGGTACGCGCACATCGCGCCGCTGATGAAGCAGATCCCCGGCGGCAAGCGCAAGCTGTCCAAGCGCAAGGACCCGGAAGCGGGCGTCGACTTCTACATCGAGGCCGGCTACCCCGCCGACGCCGTCCTGTACTACCTGCGCGGGCTCGCCAACGGGCGGCTCGCCGAACTGCCCCTGGCCGAGGCGCTGGCCGCCCCGATCCACCTGGACCAGTGCGGGGTCGCCGGCCCGCTCGTCGACCTCGTGAAGCTCGAGGACATCAGCGCCGACCACATCGCCACCCGCACCGGCGCACAGGTCCTCGACGCGGTCCGGGTTTGGGCCGCCGAGCACGACCCGGAGCTGGTGACCGTGCTGGACGCCGACCCCGAGCTGGCGCTGCGCGCGATCGCGGTCGAGCGCGAGGGGGTGGAGAACCCGCGCAAGGACCTGCGCAAGTGGTCGGACTTCCGGCCCGCGTACGGCTTCTTCTTCCCCGCGTTGTTCACCCCGCTCGCCGGGCCCGCCGACGAGCGGGTCCAGCCGCTGGGCGTGGCCCCGGAGGTCGCGGCCGCGTTCGCCAAGGACCTCGCGGACGGCTACGAGCACCTCGGCGACCAGCAGGAGTGGTTCAACCAGATCCGGGAGCTGGCCGCCAAGCACGGCTTCGCACCCAACGCCAAGGAGTACAAGAAGAACCCGGACTCCTACCCCGGTTCGATCCGCGAGGCGTCGCAGCTCGTCCGCGTCGCCATGACGGGCTCGACCCGCAGTCCCGACCTGCACGCCGTCGCCCAGGCACTCGGCGCCGAGGAGGTCCTCCGCCGCCTGCGCGCGCTGGCCGGGAGCTGACGCGGGTCGCTCCTCGACGCGGCCACCCACACGTACGCCGCCCGGCGCTCACCGGAATAGCGCCGGGCGGCGGCTGGTTGTCGCGGCCATGACCACTGTTGGTTTCATCGGTAGCGGGAACATCGGCGCCACGGTCGCTCGGCTCGCGGTCGCGGCCGGGTACGACGTCGTGGTGAGCAACTCGCGCGGCCCGGAGACGCTGGCCGGCCTGGTCGCGGACCTCGGCCCGGCGGCGCGGGCGGCCACCGCGGCGGAGGCGGCCGAGGCGGGCGACGTCGTCGTCGTCAGCGTGCCGTTCAAGGCCCACCGGGACCTGCCGGCCGAGCAGCTGGCGGGCAAGGTCGTGCTGGACACGAACAACTACTACCCGCAGCGCGACGGGCACGTCGCCGAACTCGACCAGGGCACCACCACCAGCGCCGAGCTGGAGCAGCGGCACCTGGGCACCGCGCGCCTGGTGAAGGTGTTCAACAACATCCACTTCCGCCACCTCGCCGCCCTCGCCCGGCCCGCGGGCGCCGCGGACCGCACCGCGCTGCCCGTCGCGTCCGACGACGCCGAGGCCATCACGACCGTGACGGCCTTCCTCGACGCCATCGGCTACGACACGGTCGAGGTCGGCCCGCTGTCCGAGAGCTGGCGCATCGAACCGGGCACCCCCGTCTACGGCGCGCCGTACGGCCCCTTCGACAACCCGGACGGCACCCCCGCCGCCGCGGCCGACGTGCGCGCCGCGGTGGCGGCCGCGCGCCGCTAGGTTTCCGCCTTCTCCCGCCGGGGTACGAGATCCGGCGAGTGAGAGGGGTGGGTGTGGACGACCGACGAGCAGGAACACGTCTGCTGGCGAACCGGTACCGGCTGGGCGCGCTGCTCGGCCGGGGCGGCGCGGGCCGGGTGTACGAAGCGGTCGACATCGCGCTCGGCCGCCAGGTCGCGGTGAAGGTGTTCGACGGCGACGGCAACCCGGTCGGCCGCTACCGCTTCGCCGCGGAGGCGCGGCTGCTCGCGAGCCTGTCCCACCCGGGACTGGTCACCGTGCACGACCTCTGCCTCGACGGGGACGAGCCCTTCCTCGTGATGCGGCTCGTCGACGGCCCCACGCTGCGCGACCTGCTCGACCGCGGCCCGTTCGAACCGGCCGCGACCGCCAGGATCGGGGCCCGGCTCGCCGAGGTCCTCGCCCACGTCCACGCGCACGACGTGGTGCACCGGGACGTCAAGCCGTCCAACGTGCTCGTCGACGAGCACGGCGACTGCCACCTCACCGACTTCGGCGTCGCGCGCGCACTGGGCGCCACGCACTTCACCGCGACCGGGGAGTTCGTCGGCACCGCCGCCTACCTGGCGCCGGAGCAGGTCACCGACGTCGACGTCGGGCCCGCCGCCGACGTCTACGCCCTCGGGCTGGTGCTCCTCGAATGCCTCACCGGCCGCGTCGAGTACACCGGCACCACCGTCGAGACCGCCGTCGCCCGGCTGAACCGGCAACCCCGGATCCCCGCCGAGTTCCCCGCGCCCTGGCGCGAGCTGCTCACCGCGATGACCGCGCGCGACCCCGCCGTGCGCCCGGACGCCGCCGAGTGCGCCCGGCAGCTGACCGCGATCGCCGACGGCCGCGCGCTGGTGCTCCCCTCGATCCCCGCGCCCCGCGGGCCCCGCCACGACCGGACGCTCACCGGCGCACTGCCGCGGCCGCGTTCCGTGCACGCCGGGCTCACCGCGCTGGCGCTGGCCGCGGTCTGCGCCGTGGCCGCGGGCTCGACCGGTGCCACCACCGCGGGCACACCCGTCAGCGACCCGCTGTACCGGGCACCCACCAGCGCGAACGCCGAGGTCGTCCAGAAGGCCCCGCCACCCGCGACCGGCACCGCGACCGGCACCGCGACGAGCACGCGACCCGCCCCGCGGCCCGCCGAGCACGCGGCACCCAAGCCGGACGTCCCGGACAAGGGCCCCGGCAAGGACAACCGCGGCCCCGGCAAGTCCAGCGGCAAGAAGAAGGGCAAGGGCTGACGGCTACGGCAGGAGCCGCTGCTCCTTGGCGACCGCCACCGCGCCCGTGCGGGAGTCGACGCCGAGCTTGTCGTAGATGCGGCCGAGGTGCGTCTTCACCGTGGCCTCGCTCAGGAACAGGGCCTTCGCGATGTCCCGGTTGGACAGACCGAGCGCGAGCTGGCCGAGGATGTCGGTCTCGCGCGCGGTCAGCGCCGGGCGCGGGCTGCGCATCCGCTCCATCACCCGGTCGGCGACCGGTGCGGACAACGCCGTGCGGCCCGCGGCGGCGGCGCGAATGGCGGCGAACAGCTCGTCCGGCTCCTCGGCCTTGAGCAGGTAGCCGGTGGCGCCCGCCGCGATGGCGCGGGTGATGTCGGCGTCGGTGTCGTAGGTGGTCAGCACCAGGACGTGGACCGCGCCGCCGGAGTCCGCGGTGATGCGGCGGGTGGCCTCGACGCCGTCGATGCCGTCGCCGAGCTGCAGGTCCATCAGGACCACGTCGGGACCGCGGGTCCTGGCGAGCGCGACCGCCTCCTCCCCGCTGCCCGCCTCGCCGACCACCTCGATGTCGGGCGCGCTGTCGAGCAGGGCACGCAGGCCCGCGCGGACCACGACGTGGTCGTCGCACAGGACGAGCCGGACGGTGCTGGTCACGGTGCCGGGACCTCCACGGTGACGGGTACGGCGGCGGAGACGACGGTGCCGTCCCCGGGTGCGGACTCGACGGTGAGCACGCCGCCGAGCTGCCCCACCCTGGCACGCATGGCGGGCAGGCCGTGGCCGCGGTCCCCACCGGGGCCGGGCGCGGCCGGGTCGAAGCCGCCGCCGTCGTCGGCCACGTCGAGGCGGACCTCGTCGCCGAGGTAGGTGAGGGTGACGGCGGCGCGGGTGGCGCCGGAGTGTTCCCGCACGTTCGCGAGCGCGCCCTGCGCGATCCGCAGCAACGCGGCCTGCACGCGGTCCGGCAGCGGGCCGGGCACGCCGTCGACGTGGCAGGTCACGGCCCGGTCCGCCGTGGTCTCGCGGTCGGCCAGCGCACGCAGCGCCGACGGCAGGTCCCCGGTCCCGGCGAGGTCGGCGGGCGCCAGGTCGTGCACGAAGCAGCGGGCCTCGGCGAGCCCGCGCTCGGCGACCGCGGCGCCGGCGCGGACGTGCTCCCGCGCCCGGTCCGGGTCGGTGTCCCACAACCGGTCGGCGGCCTGCAGCAGCATGCGCTGGCTCGACAGCCCCTGCGCGATCGTGTCGTGGATCTCCATGGCGAGGCGCTGCCGCTCGGCGAACGTGCCCTCGCGCCTGCCCGCGTCGGCCAGCGCGCCCGCCAGCCGGTCCATGTACACGAACACGGCCGTGGCCAGCGCCGCGACCGCGGGCGGCCCGACGACCAGGTCCAGGTCGAAGCGGTTGGCGAGGCGCAGCTGGGCGAACACGACGAGCCCGGTGAACAGCACGACGAGCACGTACGCGGCGGGCCGGGGCAGCGTGCGCAGGGCCGTGTAGAAGAGCGGCACCGCGCACCAGGCGAAGCTGGGCGCGAGGTTGACCAGCACCGCCCACACGGCGACCACGCCGCACAGCCACGACAGGCGTGCCGCGTTGCCGCCCCGCAGCAGGCGGGAGAGCGCGTACAGCGCGGCCAGTGCCGCCGCCATGGCGAGCACCAGGGGCGCGAGCCGGTCGCTCCCGTGCCGCTGCAGGTAGCGGACGAGGGCGGAGCCGAGCAGCAGGAAGAACGTCACGTGGATGACGAGCGCGAGCCGTCGTGCGTCGGCCACCATCGGCGCTCCTCTCCTGAACTGCGCAAACACCCACATTGTCACCCAGGGGTCGGCCATTCGGATGACCCCGGCCTCACCCGTCCCGCGCGCGGGTCCGACCCACAGCGGCGACGCGGCGGAGGGGTCCCGCGGCGGAGGCTGGTGACAACGCAACCGACAAGGAGTCAGAACCCATGCGCACCACTCGCGTCAAGGTCGTCACCGCCGCCGCCACGCTCGCCATCGCCGGTGCCGGCACGCTCGGCGTGGTGTCCGCGTCCGCGCAGGCCCCGGCGGCCCCGTCCGTCCCCGCCGCCGCGACGACCACCAGCACCCACCTGACGATCGACGCCGCGGCCGACGCCGCGCAGGCCGCGCTGGACGCCGCCGAGAAGGAGGGCCAGCGGGTGACGGTCGCCGTGGTCGACCGCAACGGCACCACGATCGTCACCCTGCGAGGCGACGGCGCGGGGCCCCAGTCCTACGAGTCGGCGATCAGGAAGGCGTACACGGCGGTGTCGTGGAACGCGCCGACGTCGGAGCTGGTGAACCGGCTGGCGTCCGCCCCGAACCTCAAGGACATCCCGAACACCCTGTTCCTGGCCGGCGGTGTCCCCGTGACCTCGCGCAACGCCCCCATCGCCGGCATCGGTGTCGCGGGCGCCCCCTCGGGTGACCTCGACGAGAAGTTCGCGCGCGCGGGCGTGACCGAGCTGGCCCGCGGCCGCTGAACCCCCGCACACCTCATCCGCGTGACCGGGCGGTTTTCGCAAGCCGGTCACGCGGATGAGGTGTTCCCGCCCGTTTCCGAGGTATTCGCAGTGAGGAGGAACGGCGCCGACGAGGAGGACGCGATGCAACCGCAACACCCGGACGACCGGTTCCCGCTGACCCAGCACGAGCGGGACCAGTTCAACCGGATCTGCCAGGAGCTGGCCGGCGGCGAACCGGACCGGCGCCGCACCGGGGCCTGGGAACCGGCCCAGCCGCATCCCGCCTGGTCGGCGGTGGCGATCGCCTGCACCGTGTTCGTGTTCATCGGCCTCGCCGTGAACAGCGTCTTCCTCGTGGTGATCGCCGCCGCCGGCGCCGTGGGCCCGTACCTGGCACGCCGCGGGCGGTGACCCTCACCCACGACCGCGCTGCGATCCCCGGTAGAGCGGTCCCCGCAGCCGGTTGACCAGGCCGGCCGGGGCGAAGCCGGGCAACGCGTTGGCGACGACGTCGAAAGCCGGGTCGGCGTCGCCCGGCCGTTCGACGCGCAGTGCCGCCACCGCGCGCCACGGCCCGGTCAGGTCCGCCACCATGACCGACAGGACGAACGGCCGCGCCGCGATCGCCCCCGGCAACGCCGCCACGTCCGCGAGGAGGTCCGGGCGCGGGCCCTCGGGGATCGCCGCCAGGTACCGGTTGCGCGCGCCGATCCGGTACGGCAGCAGGGACGTGAAGGTCGCGTCGGCGAAGTCCCGCTTCGGCACGAGCAGGTGCCGGGCGAGCGGCGCGCGCCCGGTGCTGGACAACGCCACGTCCACCGGCACGCCGGGCCCGCCCGCGTCGAAGACCCGCCAGGCGAGCCCGAGCACGTCACGCCGGCCCGGCGGCGTCGACGTCGCCTTCGACAGCCGCACCAGTGCCCGGTACTCGCCTGGTTCGTCGAGCAGCGGCACCCCCCACGTCGCCGCGGGCGTCACCGAGAACGTCCCCTCGAACGTGACGCCGGCGGGGTGCAGCAGCCGGGTGCCGCGCAGCGCGGCACCCGTCCGCGCCACCGCGGCGACGCCCCTGTCCAGCAGTTCCCGTGCGGTCATCCCGCATGGCTACCCGGGCGGTCGCCGGGGAAACGGCGTCAGCAGGGCTTCCAGCTGCCGGTGGAACCCCACGAGCAGGAGTCGGCCAGCACGCCGGTCGGCGTGCGGAGGTACGCGGTGTCGCCGGTGTTGTTCCAGATGTACCAGCTGCTGCCCCAGTAGCGCGTCACGGCGGTGTTCGTGCCGCGGCCGGTGCGGATCGTCAGGTACTGGCCGGGGTTGATGCGCGTGGTCGGGAACTTGTAGACGTGGTTCGCCTTGTCCCGCAACGTCCAGCCGGTGACGACCTTGGCGACGGGGCTGGTGTTCTTGAGCATGATGTACTCGCCGTTGATGCTGGCGTTGGTACCGGTGTCACTACCGGGCGAGTTGTAGTACGCGCGGTAGATCATCACCCCGCCCGCCGCCGACGCCGGCCCGGCGGCCAGCACGCTCGTCACCGCTGTCGTGATGGCGACGACCACCGCCGCGATTGTTCTGCGCATGGAATTCCTTTCGGTTGATTCCTACGCACAGTCGCCACCACCCACACCCTCGTTACAGCCGAACGGGCTAATTACCGAAGATTCACCACGCTGAGTGAAATCCGTGGCGTGACGCGGTTCGGGGGTGGTGATGATGCGGATGAGGTTGGGGAGTCCGGACACGCGGCCGCGGAAGCCGGTACCAGGATTTCCCGATTCTCTCCGGTGAGCGATGGCCCGTTCGACCGCGACCCGCAGGGTTGGCGATGCCGCGGTTTCCAGACCTGGGTGGCCGGGTCGTGGTAGGCGTGGCCCGAACGCGGCCCGTCTTTGCGGCGGTTCTCGACCGGCACGATCGTGCCGTCCACGATCACCACCCGCCCGGTCGGCACCTCGGCAGGGGTGGCCGGTACAAGCAGGTGACCCGCGCCAACAGCGGCAACATCGCCCAGTAGACACGGGACACCGTGGCTTGGGAGATCCCGAACCAGTCCGCCAGCATCGTCTGCGCCGCGTTGGACCGTTTCTCACGCGGGCGGCACGAAAGGAATCCCTCGGCACGCTCACTGTCCGGAAAGGACTCCCGGCGCCGGGCGCCGCGCGATGAAGGGGTCCTTCCACACGTGCGGAAGGACCCCTTCATCACCGTGCCGTGCCGGCGAGGGCGGGCGGCACGGCCGCGCCGGCCCACCGCGTCAGGGCCGGTTTCCCGTCGGGATCGTGATGGCGGTCGTCGTGGGTGAGGTGCCCTTGTTCAGGAACAGCATCGCGAGCGCGCGGATGAACTGGTCGAACATGTAGAACCCGACCGGCATCACGGGCAGCAGACCCTCCCGGAACGCGATGTACGCGGGCCAGCCGGTCCGGATCAGCGCCGCCGCGGCGTAGTCGCGGCGCAGGTTCAGCCAGTCGCCGATCTCGTCGCTCAGCACGTACCGCACGAACTCGTTCAGGAAGCCGCGTGTCACGCCGAGGTCGATCTGTGCCGTCAGGCCCAGCAGGTCCTCGGCCAGTTCCTTGCCCTCGTACGACGGGGCGAGGATGGGCGTGAGCACCTGCTCCGACTGGGCGTACGCCGCCGCCCACGTCTTCGGGATGAACTCGTCCCGCACACCGAGCAGGTGGATCGCCACCTGCCACGAGTGCAGGAAGGCCTCCTCGTCCGCGGCCGTCATCGGCACGCGCCACTCCTTCAGCTTCTTGTGCACGAACGTGCCGAGGCTGTGGAACGTCACGAGGATGTCGCCGTTGCTGATCGGGATCCGCCTCGGCTCGTCCGCCACCTGCTGCCAGTGCGGGGACTGCGGCAGCAGGTGCCGCACGGCCGCGTGCACGAGGCGCGTCTTGTTGGCGGTGACGACGAACTGACCGGACGGCTCGAAGGCGTTCATGTCGCTCAGGTCGTAGCCGAAGGTGAACGTCTTGGCCGCGCGGTCCTGCATGTCCGCCCCGCCCGCGGACCAGTAGACCGACTTGGCCTCCCTCGGGATCACCGTGCTCATGATGCCGCTGCCGAGGCCGTACAACATGAAGAGGTAGGTGTCCTTGCGCCGGTTGAAGTCGGCGGCGCGGCGCAGCTTCGCCGGGTCCGCCCAGGACGGCATCCTGTTGACCTTCTGCAGCCAGGAGGTGAGCGCGGCGGGCAGGCCGCTCGGCAGCGCGTCGCTGTTGTTCACCCACGACCGCATCGCGGTGTTGACCGCCGGGACCTGGCCGTTGTCGAGCAGCGACGCCAGCAACCGGTCGACCTCGTCGTCCCAGGCCCACCACGGGTCGGTGTCCGCGGCGGCGGTGGCGCCTGCCGCTGACGCCAGGCCGGGGACGGCGCTCGCCGCGCTCACCAGGCCCAACGCGACACCGAGCGACAGAACGTTCCTCCTGCTGAGATTGCTCATTTACTTACCTAGCTTCCTCGGTAGGTACAACGCCGCTTTTCCTGGATCCCGCGGGAGCAAACCGACCACGGTCCCACTTGATCTCGCATGAGATTCCTCGTTAACATAACCAGCCAGCCGGGCATCGGCAAGGGAATCCCCGACCTGAATCGGTCCGTTCACGCCAGAGGAGTCCGCATGACCACGCAGCAGGGCGAGACCCCGGCGCCACCGACCACCGCGGCAGCGAGCGCGCGCCCCGGCTGGGTGACCGACGACCTGGTCGCACAGTGGTGCGCGCTGGTGCGCCGGGACCCAGCGCGGGACGCCGGGCTCGAGCCGGTGACCGCGTTCGCGCCCTTCGACCTGTCCCCCACCGCGTCCGTGCCCGCGTGCGCACCGGACGACGTCGCGGCCGCGGTCGCGAGTGCCCGCGAGGCCCAGCGGGCGTGGGCAGGCACGTCGTTCGCGCACCGCGGCGAGGTCGTGCTCGCGTTCCACGACCTGTTGCTGGCCCGGCAGGAGCAGGTGCTCGACCTGATCCAGTGGGAGACCGGCAAGGCACGTTTCCACGCGTGGCAGGAGGTCGCCCAGGTCGCGACGATCGCCCGGCACTACGCGCGCCGCGCACGGCACTACCTCGCGCCCCGCCACGTCCGCGGGATGGTGCCCGGCCTGACGAAGGTCACCGAGATCCGCGTCCCGAAGGGCGTCGTCGGCGTCATCTCCCCGTGGAACTACCCGCTCTACCTCGGTGCCGGCGACGTGCTGCCCGCGCTCCTCGCGGGCAACGCCGTGGTGTCCAAAGCGGACTCGCAGACACCGCTGACGATGCTGTGGACCCGCGCGCTGATGGCCGAGGCGGGTCTGCCCGCCGACCTGTGGCAGGTCGTGACCGGCTCGGGGTCCGTGGTGGGGACCGCGCTGGTCGACACCGTCGACTTCGTGTGCTTCACCGGGTCGACGGCCACGGGCCGCACGGTCGCCGAGCGCGCCGCGCGCAGGCTCGTCGGGGCGTCGCTCGAGCTCGGCGGGAAGAACCCGCTCATCGTCCGCGAGGACGCCGACCTCGCCGCCGCGGCGGCGGGCACGGCGGTGGCCGCCTTCGCCAACACCGGCCAGATGTGCATCCACATCGAACGCGTCTACGTGCACGAGAAGGTCTACGACACGTTCCGCGACGAGCTGGTCCGCGTGACGAAGGCGTTGACACTCGGGCAGTCCTACGACTACTCGGCCGAGATCGGGTCACTGGTCTCGCCAGCACAGCTGGCGGCCGTCGAGGCACACGTCGACGACGCGGTGGCCAAGGGCGCGACCGTGCTCGCCGGCGGACGGGCCCGCCCCGACCTCGGCCCGCTCTTCTACGAGCCCACGATCCTCGAGGGCGTCACCCCCGACATGGCCGTGTGCGCCGACGAGACGTTCGGCCCGGTGATCTCCCTGTACCCCTACGCCACGGACCCGGTTCCCCTTGCCAACCAGGGGAACTACGGCCTGTCCGCGTCGATCTGGTCGAAGGACACCGGCGCGGCGGCCCGGATGGCCACGCGGATCCGGTCCGGGTCGGTCAACGTCAACGACGGCGCGGCGGCCGCGGCGGGCAGCATCGAGGCGGGCATGGGCGGCATGGGTGACAGCGGGCTCGGCAGGCGCCACGGGGTCGAGGGCATCCTCAAGTACACGGAGAGCCAGACGATCGCGGTGCAGCGCCTCATGCCGCTGGGCCCGACGCCGAAGTCGGGTGCGGCGGGCTTCGTGCACCGCACCAACAAACAGCTCGGCCTGCTGCGGAAACTGAGGGTGCGATGAGCGACGTCCAGGAGCGGTGGGCGGCGCTCCGCGCGGCACCGGGCCCCATCGACACCGACGAGCTCGACGCGCTGTGGGCGGACCTCGACGTCGTCGACGTGCCGTCGATCCTCGGTTCCTGGCGGGGGTTCGCCTTCCCGACCGGGCACCCCATCGAGAAGGTGCTGGCGAGAAGTCGGTGGTACGGCAAGCGGTTCGTCACGGCGGCCGACGCCAAGCCGCTGATCTGCCGCGCCGAGGACGGCAGCCTCTACTCCGACACCGCCTCCGGCAAGGGCGAGGCGAGCCTGTGGCACGTCGAGTTCCGCGGCGAGGTCACCGCGACCATGGTGTACGACGGCATGCCGGTCTTCGACCACTTCAAGCGCGTGGACGACGACACCCTGATGGGTGTCATGAACGGCAGACCGGACGTGGTGCTGGCGCACGGCAAGCACTTCTGGTTCGGGCTGGAGCGCGCTTGAGGACGTCGGTGCTGCTCTCCCGGGGAACCGCGCCCAGCGAGGTCGTCGAGGCCGAACTGGACGGTCCGCGCCCGGGCGAGGTGATCGTCCGGATCGAGGCGGTCGGCGTCTGCCACACGGACCTCGTCACCCGGGAGGCGCTCGGCAGCAGGCCCGCGGTGCTCGGCCACGAGGGCTGCGGCGTGGTCGAGCGGCTGGGCGCCGACGTCGGCACGCTCGCCGTCGGGGACCGGGTGGTGATCTCGTTCTCCTCGTGCGGCGGGTGCGGGCAGTGCCGGGCGGGCCAGCCGGCGTACTGCGCGTCGGCGACCGCGCTGAACAGCTCGGGACGCCGTCCGGACGGGTCGCCGACGATCCTGGTCGGCGGTGAGCCGGTGTTCGGGTCGTTCTTCGGGCAGTCGTCGTTCGCCGCGGCCGCGCTCGCAGCCGCCCGGTCGTGCGTGCCGGTCGGCGACGTGCCCGCCGCGGTCGCCGCGCCGCTGGGGTGCGGCTTCCTGACCGGGGCGGGCGCGGTGCTCAACGCGCTGCGGCCCGGGCCCGGCGACCGGTTGCTGGTGCTCGGCTGCGGTGGGGTGGGCGCCGCCGCGGTGCTGACCGCGCTGTCCGACGGCGTCGAGGTCGTCGTGGTGGAACCCGTCGCGGCCCGCCGCGAGCTCGCCGCCGCGTTCGGCGCCACCGCGGTCGCGTCGCCGGCGGACCCGGTGCCGCCGGTGACCCACGCACTCGACACGACGGGGAGGCCGGAGGCGATCTCCAGCGCCCTCGCCGCGCTCGCACCACGCGGCGAGCTGGCCCTCGTCGGGCTCGGCGCCACGCACGCGACCCTCGACGTGCGGTCGCTGATGCTGCGCGGGCTGCGGGTGCGCGGGTGCGTCGAAGGCGACGCCGAGCCGTCGGTGCTCGTGCCCGAACTGGTCCGGCGGTACCGGCAGGGCCGCCTGCCGCTGGACGGGCTGGTCGCGACGTACGCGCTGGACCGGTTCGACACGGCGGTCGCCGACCAGCGGGCGGGCCTGGCGCTCAAGCCGGTGCTCCTGCCGGGCTGAGTGGGCACCGCCGGTTTCGTGGTTGACTGGCGCGCATGACCGCCGAGCCGACCGCAGGACCGACGGCGGCCGTCCGGCCGCGCAACCGCAAGCAACTCATCGTCGAGGCGGCGGGCCGGGTGTTCAGCGGGCGCGGCTACCACGCGGCGTCCATGGAGGAGATCGCCGCCAACGTCGGCATCACCGCGGCGGCCCTGTACAGGCACTTCCCGAACAAGTACGCGCTGTTCGCCGAGTGCGCGAACGTCATGGTGGACCGGCTCGTCGCCGCCGTCGACGAGGTGCCCGCCGACGCCGCGCTGGCGGACGTGCTGGGCGCCGTCACCCAGGTCGCCGTCACCCACCGCGCGTCGAGCGGCCTGTACCGGTGGGAGGCCAGGTACCTCAACCCCGAGGACCGCGCCGTGCTGCGGGCGAAGTTCACGCACATCGTCGACCGGGTGACCGGCGTGGTGCGGCGCGAGCACCCGCTGCCCGACGAGCACCTGCGTGCCGCGGCGGCGCTCGGCGCGATCGGGTCCATCACGATGCACCGCACCTCGATCGCCCAGCGCCGGGTCGAGGAACTGCTGGTGGCGTCCGGCATGCGGGTCGCCGCGACCGACCCCACCGCCGCCGGGCGCGCCCGCCTCGTCGACCTGCCGAGCAGCCCCGTGCCCCGCACCCGGCGCTCGGAGATCCTCGCGGCCGCCATCCCGCTGTTCGAACGGGACGGGTTCGCGAACGTCACCAACGGCAGGATCGCCGAGGCCGTCGGGCTGGTCCCGTCCGCGCTGTACCGCTACTTCCCCGGCAAGGCCGACATCCTGGCCGCCGCCTGCCTGCAGGCCGGGGCACTGCTGACGCAGGCCGTGGAACAGAACCTGAGCGGCGTGACCGACCCGCACGACGCGCTGGCCGCGCTGACGGCGACGTACGTGGCGTACAGCTTCGAGCACACCGCCCTCACCAGCGTCGCGAACGCCGAGCTCGTCGGGCTGCCCGCCGCCCTGCAGCGCCCCCTGGTGACGGCGCAGCGCGAGCACATCGCCGTGTGGGAGGAGCAACTGCGCTCGGCACGCCCGGAACTCGACTCGCGCCAGGCCCGCACGCTCGTGCACGCGGCCTTCGGCGTGGTGGTCGAAGCGGGCCGCAGGCTGCGCTGGCAGGACACCCCCGCCCACCGCGACGCCGTCGCCGCCCTGCTCATGGGTGCGCTGGGCGTCTGAGCGGGCTCAGCTGAACGCGGTGAACCACAGCCCGGCGATGCCCGCGATGAGCAGGAGCGCCACGGCGACGGTCGCGCCGGGGGCGCCGGCGAGCACGGCCACGACCGCCATCGCGCCGACCACCACGGCACCAGCCCCGCCGACGGCGACCAGCTTGCGCGGGCCCGGGTCGAGCAGGTGCGCCGACCCGGTGACCATCGCCCACACGCCGAACCCGAACGCGACCGCGGTCAGCTGCGCTGGCCCGCTGACCTGACCGGTCACCACGCACGCCACCGCGGCGGCGAGGAAGAACAGGAACGCGCAGGTGGCGCGCTTGGCGTCCCGGCTCAGCAGGCGGCGGTCCCTGGTGAGCAGCAGCACGCAGTTCATCAGCGGTTCCAGCGTCCAGGTCAGCAGCGCGAGCGCGGCCACCACGACGATCAGGACCATCGCCCACGTCTGGTCCTCGAACGGGCGCAGCACGCGGGTCAGGACGAACGGCGCGATCAGCACCGCGATCCGCACGCCCTTCGGCAGCGTGTCGAGCCACAGCCCGAACCGCAGCAGCGCGCCGTACAGGGGGTTGCGGGTCTTGAGCGCGGTGGACAGCCCGTCGCGGCTGTAGGAGTCGGTCGGGTCGAGCCGCAGCGCGGCGCGGTGCGCGGCCACGGCCCGCTTGCCGCCACCCCGGTGCAGCGCGATGACGCCACGCACCCGGTGCGCCTCGGCGTTCTCCGGGTCGACGCGCAACGCGTCGTCGACGGCGGCGTCCGCTTCGTCGAGCCTGCGCAGCCGGACGAGCACGGCCGCCCGCACCGCGTGCGCCTCCGCGTTCTCGGGGTCCAGGTGCAGCGACCGGTCGATGCTCGCCAGCGCGTCGCCGTCCCGGTTCAGTCCCAACAGGACACCGGCCTGCTGCAGGTGCAGCACGGCCGCCTCCGGGGCCAGCGCGAGCCCGTGGCGGACCGCGTCGAGCGCATCGGCGAACCGCTCCAGCCCGGCGAGCGCGGCGGCGAGCACCGAGTAGGCGGGCACGTAGCCGGGGTCGGCGGCGAGCGCGGACCGGCTGGTCGCCACCGCCTCGTCGTAGCGCTGCTGGCGCAGCACCGCGTCCGCGAGCAGCGCGAGCACCCTCGGGTCGCCGGGCTCCTCGGCGAGCGCCGTGCGGAGGTGCGGCTCGGCCTCCCCGGCACGGCCGAGATCGAGCAGCGCGACGCCGCGCTGCAAAGCCGTCCGCACGACGTCGCTCATGGTGGGTCCCCTCCAGTTCGCGCATACGGTAGAGAGCGGAAACCCGCCGGTCAACACGGAAGAGTCGGGTACCGTTCCGCGCGTGACGCACGATGCGGTGATCGCGGCGCTGCTCGACACGCTCGCCGCCGACCCCGGCAACCACCCGGTACGGCTCCACGTGGCACAGCTGCTGCTCGACGCGGGCAGGGCCGGTGACGCGCTGAGCCATGCGACCACCGTGCTGTCCGGGCAACCGGACAACACGGCCGCGCTGCGCACCGCGGCCGCCGCCGCCAAGGCGACCGGCGACGAGGCGAAGGCGGCCTCGTACATCCGGCTCGCGAACGCGCTGGAGCCGGGCGAACCGGCCGTGGCCGCGCCTGCCGAACCGGGTGCCGCGGCGTCCGCGATCCCGGACACCGCGGACGAGCTGCTCGGCCGGTGGTCGGACTCCGAGCCGGTCGCCGAGCCGGAGATCGGCACCCTCGGCACGGCCGGGGTGACGCTCGCGGACGTCGGCGGCCTCGACGACGTGAAGAAGCGGCTGCACCTGTCGTTCCTGTCGCCGCTGCGCAACCCGGAACTGCGGCTGCGGTTCGGCAAGTCCCTGCGCGGCGGCCTCCTGCTGTGGGGACCGCCCGGCTGCGGCAAGACGCTCGTCGCGCGGGCGCTCGCCGGTGAGCTGGGTGCGCGGTTCTACGAGATCGGCCTGAGCGACGTGCTCGACATGTGGATCGGCAGCAGCGAGCGCAACCTGCGGTCGATCTTCGACACCGCGCGCCGCAACCGCCCGTGCCTGCTGTTCTTCGACGAGATGGACGCGCTCGGCCAGAAGCGGTCGCACCTGCGCGGCGGTGGTTCGGCGATGCGCGGCGTGGTGAACCAGATGCTGGCCGAGCTGGACGGCGCCGCCACCGACAACGAGGGCGTGTTCGTGCTGGCGGCGAGCAACCACCCGTGGGACATCGACTCGGCGCTGCTGCGACCGGGCCGGTTCGACCGGACCGTGCTCGTCCCGCCGCCGGACCGCGCCGCACGGGAGGCGATCCTGCGTTTCCACCTGCGCGGCAAGCCGGTGGAGAACCTGAACCTGGCGAAGGTCGCGAAGGCCACCACGGGTCTGTCGGGCGCGGACCTCGCCCTGATCTGCGAGCAGAGCACGGAAGCCGCCATGGACGAGTCCATGACGTCGGGCACCCTCCGCCCGATCACGCAACGACACCTGGAGGAAGCGGCGCGAACCGTCCGCCCCAGCATCGACGACTGGCTGGAAACCGCCCGCAACTACGCCCTCTACGGCAACGAGTCCGGCAAGTACGACGAACTGTCCGACTACCTGAAAAAACGCCGCCGCTAACCCCACGAGTCCCCCTCTCAAGACCCGCGAGTCCCCCTCTCCCGACGCGCGAGTCTCCCTCCCAGGACTCGCGAGTCGCCCTCTCCCGACCCGCGAGTCTCCCTTTCGGGACCCCCGAGTCGGCGTTTCGTCGCGCACGCGACTGACGCGAACCGCCAACTCGCCAGTCCCGAACGGGAGACTCGCGAGCCCTGAACGGGAGACTCGCGAACCCTGAACGGGAGACTCGCGCGTCCCGAACGGGAGACTCGCGGGGGCTGGACGGGGGACTTGCGGGGGATGGGTGGGATGCTCGCGGGGCTTGTGGGGTCAGGTCAGTAGGCGGGTGCGTAGTGCGGTGATGGTGGGTTCGTCGAGGCCCAGGCCTTGGCGGGCGTAGGCGTCGATGGAGCCGTACAGGTGGTCGACCTCGGCGAACGCCGCGCGCAGCCAGCTCAGTTCGACCGCCTTCGGGTTGCCCAGGAGTTCGTTGCTGAGCATGAAATCGGCCTCGACGGTCGCCCTCGGCACGCCGAGCAGGCTCAGCAGGACCGCCGTGGCCCAGCCGGTGCGGTCCTTGCCCGCCGAGCAGTGGAACAGGACCGCACCACCGTTGGTCGCGATCGCGCGCAGCAGGTCGCCGAAGGCGTGGTCGGCGCCGACGAAGTCGACCATGAACGGGTAGGCGATCGACTGGCCCAGGTTGTCCGATCCGTTGAACAGCCCGGCGGCCAGGGCCTTCACGAGCGTGACCGCCGCGTTGTCGTGGAAGCGGAGGCCGTGCTCGAGGGAGACCACGTCGGCGACCTGGTAGCGGACCCCGCTGGGAATCCGGTCCGGTTCCTCGTAGCGCTCGACGACGTTGCGCAGGTCGACGTCCAGGGTGATGCCGAGTGCGGTGAGCCGCTGCAGGTCCGCGTCGGTGAGGTTCGAGATCTTCGCCGACCGGTAGACCACGCCGGTGCGCACCGTGTGCCCGTCCGCGGTCGCGTACCCGCCGACGTCCCGGAAGTTCTTGGCACCGACCAGATCCACCGCCGCGGCGGTGGTGCCGCCGGCCGGGGCGGCGACGGCGGCGGGGGCACCGGCACCACCCAGGGCCACGGCCACGGCCGCCGCGATCACGATCGTCCTGCGCACGCGCATCCTCGCTCCCTTCAACGGAACCGGATCGGAGTCAACAATTCCCTCACCGGTTCCGGCCGTCAACGAGGCCTGACGAAGTTCTTCCGCTGCCCGGCCAGAAATGTGCGGAAGGAATCGCGCGGGATCAGTCGTCCCACTCGGCGAGGCGGGCCACGCGGACGTCGGCGGGCAGCGCGCCTGCCACCTCCCGCAGCAGCGGCATCGGGACCGCGGAGAACGCGGGAACCGCGTGGTATGGCTTGACCATCGGGTGGAACCGCTCGGGCAGGTCACCCGACCTGGCCAGTGCGAGGAGCGCCGTGCCGATCCGCTGGGCGGGCGTGTCGAAGGCCAGGTCGTAACCGTCCAGTTCGGACACTCGCGGCAGCCACTCGTCGAGGAACGCGACCACGGGCGCGCGGTGGTCCCGCAGGGCGTCGGCGAACGTGGAGGACAGCGCGAGCACGGCCGCGTCCTCGCGGCCGTCGCCGAAGAGGTGGCGCACGGTCAGGGAGATCGCCTCGGCCGCCTTGTCCTGCCGCGCCGGGGCGAACACCTCGGCGAGCGCGGCCCACGCGTCGACCTCGGCCAGCGCGGCGAGCGCCGTCGCGGTGTCCCCGTCGGCGAGGAGCCGGTCCTCCAGCACGAACCACAACGGACCCCGCGACGTGCGCCGCCCGAGCTCGCCGTCCTCGGCGCCGAGCAGCCGGTGCGCGGCGGCGACGGTGCCCGGCACGTCGAGCCACCGGTACGTGGTGTCGGCGCCGGTGAGCACGCTCGGCGCGGCACGCAACGCGATCTCGACGGTCTGGCGCTGGGCCGGGGTCAGCTCCTCCGGTGACAGCGGGCGGTACGTGTCGCCGCTGGGCCGGAACTGCCGCGCCATCCGTTCCAGCAACCGCGCGTGCAGGGTCGGCGTGGTGTCCTCCGGCGCGGTGAGCAGCGCGTCGTCGTCCGCGCCGAACAGCCACGCGGCGGCGGCCAGCTCGGCCAGGTCCGTCGTCCACGCGTCGTGGACCGGGTACTCGCCCTGGGCGAGGTGGTGGAGCAGCGCGAGCACGTCGGCGTCGGCGAAGCCGGAGTACACCAGGCACACCGCCGCGGCGCCCCGCACGTACAGCGACGGGCTGTGCGCCACCAGGTCCCGTGCCGCGGCGACGTGCCCGGCCCGCGTCCCGGCCCGCCTGCCGCCGCCCGGGGTGACGCCGTTGTCCCGCGCGGCGCGGAACCCGTGCGCGAGGCAGAGCGCCGCGGTCGCGTCCGGCCCCAGGTCCGGCAACGCGCCCGGCTCGCGGCCGAGCAGCACCAGCAGGCGCAACGCCTCGTCGTCGCCGGTGCGGGTCCACATCCCCTCGGCGTCGGCGGCGAACTCCGCGACCGCCGCCGCGTACGGGCTCGTGGCCTGCTCGACGTCGTCGGGCCGCTGCACGAAGTGCGTCTCGCCGACCGCGATCCGCGCGAGGAACAGCAGCGCCGTCTCGTTGTCCCGGCGCACCAGCTCGGCGAGGAACGGGATCGCGGCCGCCGACGCGCTGTAGACGGAGCCCTGGTGCGTGGTGGCCGAGTACAGGCCGTACACGCCGAACGCCTGGTCGCCGGGGTCGTCGCTCGTCAGCGCCTCGATGAACCACGGGGTGTGGCCGGCCGTACCGTACGCGTCCTCGAGCGGCGCCCAGTCCACGTCGTGCAGCCCGGCGGGCGGGTCGGTCCGCCCGCGCAGCGGTGGCCGCTCGGCACCGTCGTCGGCCTCGTCGGTCTCCTCGAACTCCGGCGGCACGAAGGAAGGCAGAGCATCAGCGTCGAACACGTCACGTCCCACCGGGTCACGGACATTCGCGTGGACGCTAGCACGCGCGCCGCGTTTGCCCGTGGTCGTCGGTGGTATCCGGCCGGGTTCCACCGACCGGTGACGACAGAGGCGACCATGGACACCGAACTGCCGCTCGCCGACGAACTGGCCGCGGTCTTCGCACGCGTGTCGGGTCTGCTGCTGTCGACCGAGACCGTCGCCTCGGCGCTCGGGTTGCTCACGACGCTCGTCGCGGAGACGGTCGGCGAGGCCGTCGGCGCGGGGGTCACGCTGCTCGACGAGCACGGCGAGCGGACCACGACGGCCGCGACCGATCCGGTCGTCACCCGGCTGGACGGCCTGCAGTACGAACTGGACGATGGCCCGTGCCTCACCGCGTGGGCCCGGCGGGCCGCGGTGCGCGTCGACGACCTCACCCGCGACGACCGGTGGCCCCGGTGGGCGGCCGCCGCCGCGGCGACCGGCATGCGTGCCGTGCTCAGCGCTCCCCTGGTGGCCGGGGACACCGCGCTCGGCGCCCTCAAGGTGTACGCACGCCGCCCCGGCACGTACGGGGAGCGCGACGAGCACCTGCTGACGATGTTCGCCGCGCACGCGGCCGTGCTGCTCGCCCACATCCGTACCCACGAGGACGCCGGACGGGTGAGCACCAGGCTGGCCGCCGCGCTGCGCGCCCGCGACCTCGTCAACATCGCCAAGGGAGTGCTCATGGTGCGCGAAGGGGTCGACGAGCAGGCGGCCTTCCTGCTCCTGGCCAAAACCGCGGCGGACGAGGGCAAGCCACTGCGCGCGGTGGCGGACACCGTCGCGGGCTCGACCTCGCGGCGCAGGCGGTGACGGCCATGCCGCCGGACAGCGCGGCGGCGCAGCAGCGCTCGTTCGCCGACGCGGTGCGGTACGCGCGGCTGCCCATCGACAAGCTGTGGCTGGACTACTTCGCCCTCGGCGGCGAGGCGGGCCCGCTGGAAGTCGAGGCGTACGTCCACGGCCTCACCGAACTGCCCGCCGCGCAGCGGGACATGCTCGCCCACACCGTGAACGAGTGGCTCGACGAGCGTTCCGGCAACCACCGCGCCACCTACAGCCGCACCGTCCGCGCGACCAGGCCCCGCACCCCGGCCCTCACCGCGCTCGTCGACCTGCTCGAGGGCAGCGAGCTGGCGCCGCCCGACCGGCTGGCCGCGGCCGCCGAGAAGGCAGGCGCCGCGCTCGGTGTCCGCCTGACCGTCTACCTCGCCGACTACGAACAACGCGCTCTGCACCCGCTCGGGCAGGCGGACAGCGTCGGCATCGACACCACGCTCCCCGGCCGCGCCTTCCAGCAGGTGCGGATGCTGCCCACGGAAGGGCCCCCGCCCCGGTTGTGGGTGCCGCTGCTCGACGGCGCGGAACGGCTCGGGGTGTTCGCGGTCGACGTCGACGACGTCCACGACCTCTACGACCCGGGCCTGCGGGCCCAGTGCCGGTGGTTGTCGATGCTCCTCGGCCACCTCGTCACCCTGACCGGCCAGTACGGCGACGGGTTCGACCGGATCCGGCTGCGGCGACCGCGCTCGACGGCGGGCGAGCTGATCTGGTCGCTGCTGCCGCCGCTGACCGCGGGCGTGGACTCGTTCGTGATCAGCGCCGTGCTCGAACCGCGCTACGACGTCGGCGGCGACGTGTTCGACTACTCCCTGTCGGAGACCGCCGCGTCCCTGCTGATCCTCGACGCGATGGGCCACGACCTGCGCAGCGGGCTCATCGCGGCGACCGCGCTCTCCGCCTACCGCGCGGCACGGCACGCGGGCGCGGGCCTGTTCGAGCAGGCCCGCACCATGGACCACGCCGTGGCCGAGCAGTTCGGTGAGCACCGCGCGTTCGCCACCGCCGTGCTCGCCGAGCTCGACCTGCGCACCGGGCACCTGCGCTACGTCAACGCGGGCCACCCGGCGCCGCTGCTGATGCGCGGCGGCAAGGTGGGCAAACCCCTGACCGGCGGCAGGCGCATCCCGCTGGGGCTGGGCGCCACCGAGCTGACCGTCGGCGAGGAGACCCTGCAGACCGAGGACTGGCTGGTGCTGCAGACCGACGGCATCAGCGAGGCACGCGACCACGCGGGCCGCTTCTTCGGGGAGGACCGCCTCGTCGACTTCCTGCAGCGCGAGGCCGCCGCGGGCCACCCGCCCCCGGAGACGGCGCGCAGGCTGATCAAGGCCGTGCTCACCCACCAGGACGGCGAGCTCCAGGACGACGCGACGGTGCTGCTCGCACGCTGGACCAGCCCGGGCGCGGTGCTCCCGTGACCCGGTGACCGGGTCACTCGGCCAGGTCGTCGAGCGGGACGCGGCGCGCCAGCACCTCGTCGGCCACCTCCTTGACGGACCGGTCCCGGCTGAACGCGTACGCGCGCAGCCGCGCGAACGCGTCCTCGAGGCGGATCCGCAGGTGCGCGGCCACCACGCCGATCGCCACGTTCACGTCCTGGTAGGAGTCCACGGCACGCGGCCACTCCCGGCCGGTCCGCTCCGCCTCCGCCGCGTCGTCGAGCACCGCGCCGGTGGCCAGCGACGCCAGCAGCGCGGCGTCCGCGACCGCCGCGGGCGGCAGCCCACCCGGCGCGCGCCGGAACAACTCCAGCAGGCCGAACCGCATGCCACCGAGCTGGAGCGGGAACGCGAACATCGCGCCCGCGCCCGCGCGGGCCGCCTCCTCGACGAACCCGGGCCACCGCACCCGCGCCCCGTCGAGGTCGGGGACCAGCACCGGTCCCCCGTCGAGGAAGGCCGCCACCCCCGGCCCCTCCCCCACCGTGTACTGCCGTTCGACGAGCTCTCCGGCCCAGGGGCCGGTCGTCGCCAGCACCTCCTGGGTGGTGACCGAGCCCCGCAGCGTCAACGCGGCGGCGTCCACCCCCAGCGCGGCGACGCAGACCTGGCACACGGCGTGCGATCTGCCGTTCACAGCCGTGCCGTCGACGTGGTCCGCGACCATGCGCGACAGGCGCTGGCGCCGTTCGGCGTCCACCCGGTGCCCCTTACGTCCGTTCCCGTGATCAACCCGGGAGTTACCCGGTGGGGCCACCTGTCAACCGTGGTTCACCGGGTTCGTGCGACGATCGCCGACCGCAGCCGTTCGACGGCGTCCGCGCGGGCGCCGGCCAGTTGCGGCTCGGCGACGCGCGCTGCGGTCACCGGCACGTGGCGCGCCGCCGCGGCGAGCCGCTCGGCGACGTCGGGCACCAGGTCAGCGCCCCACTCGCCGCCGAGCACGGCGAGCTGGGGGTCCACAAGGGACACCGCGGCCAGCAGCGCGCCGCACACCGCCGTGGCGAGCACCGCGCGCCGCGCCGGGTCGTCGGCGGCGGCACGCAGCGCGCCGACGTCGACGGCGGTCGACGACGGGCGGCGCAGGCCGAGCGCGGCGAACACCTCCGTGAACGGCATGGCGAGCCCGCCGGGGCCGGGCGTGTACAGGTGCGCGATCTCGCCCGCCAGCCCGCCGTGGCCGCGCCGGACCTCGCCGTCGCTGACCACCGCGCAGCCGAGGCCCTCGCCGAGGTGGAGGTAGACGAAGTCGCGGACGCCGGCCGCGCAGCCGTCGGCCATCTCCGCGCGGGCCGCCCAGTTCACGTCGTTGTCCACCAGGACCGGGCCGTCGACCAGCGGCGCCAGGAGCGGCACCGGCGCGAGCGCGCCGACCAGGAACGGCGCGTCCGGCAGGTGCACGAGCGCGCCGGTGCGGCGGTCCACCGGGTCGGCGGCGCTGACGACCGCGACCCGCAGACCGCCCGTGACCTCGCCGGCGAGCGTGCCGGCGACCTCGGTGAGCGCCCGCGCGGTCCTGGCCTCGCCCGCCGAGCGGTGCAGCGGCGCGGACGCCCGCGCGAGCACCGCGCCGAACGCGTCCACCGCCTCGCCGGTGACCCCGCGCGGGGCGATCTCGACGACGAGCGCGGCGCCGACGTCGGCGGCCAGCGAGAAGTACGAGCCCGCGCGCCCGCGCCCGGTCGTGCGCTCGCCGGTGTCCGCCAGCAGCCCGGCCGCGGTGAGCCTGCGGACGCTGTCGGAGATGGTGGGCTTGGAGATGCCGGTGGTCGCCGCGATCTCGGCACGCGTCGCGCGCCCGCCGCGCATGAGCGTGCGGAGCACGTGCTCGTCGGTCATCGACCGCAGCAGGTCGAGGCGCGGCTTCGCGGTGTCCACCACGCCACTCTAGTAAGGAGTCTTGCCCAAACCACGCGGCACGGGTTACCGTCCCTTCTAGTTAGGAGTCCTCACCAAAGGTGGCAGGCATGACCGCGACGTTGCCGCACTGGCAGACCACACCCACCGACCTCGCCGCCGCGATCCGCGAGGTGAAGACCGCGCTGCGGGCCGGCATCGAGGCGTCCGGCCGCGGTGTCGACGAGGTCTTCGGCGTGGTCGAGCGCCGCGTCGCGGCTCGGATCGCCGAGATCGACGCCGACCTCGCCGCGGGCGAGAGCGTGTGGCCGGTGATCGACTACGCCGACATCGAGCAGGGCACCGTCACCGCGGCCCAGCTCGACAAGCTGCGGCGGCGGGGCTGCCTGGTGGTGCGCGGCCACTTCCCCCGCGAGCAGGCGCTGGCGTGGGACGAGAGCGTCCTCGGCTACGTCGAGCGCAACCACTTCTTCGAGAACTACCGCGGCCCCGGCGACGACTTCTTCGGCAGCGTCGACTCGAAACCCGAGATCTACCCGATCTACTGGTCGCACGCGCAGATGCAGGCCCGCCAGAGCGAGCGGATGGCCCGCGTCCAGACCTTCCTCAACTCGTTGTGGCGCCACGAGTCCGACGGCGTCCAGTGGTTCGACCCCGCCCGCGACGCGCTCTACCCCGACCGCATCCGCCGCCGCCCGCCCGGCACCGACTCGGGCGGCCTCGGCACGCACCTGGACCCCGGCACGCTCGACCTGTGGATGACCCGCGAGTACCAGACGGCGTTCCGCCACCTGTTCGACGGCGACGTCGAGGCGTACGACCCGTGGGACGCCGCGCACCGCACGACCGGCCCGCAGTACCCGGGATCGACCATGTGCTCGGCGTTCCGCACCTTCCAGGGCTGGACCGCACTGTCCGACATGGACCACGACCAGGGCGTGCTGCACACCGTGCCCGTCCCGGAAGCCATGGCGTACCTGCTGTTGCGCCCCCTGCTGCGCGACGTCCCGGACGACGACATGTGCGGCGTGACCGTCAACCAGGTCTTCCCGGCGAGCGAGAAGTGGCACCCGGAACTGGTCGCGGCCCAGGCAGGCATCCCGGACGTGCGCGCGGGCGACTCCGTGTGGTGGCACTGCGACATGATCCACAGCGTCGCGCCGGTCACCGGCCAGCGCGGCTGGGGCAACGTCATGTACATCCCGGCGGCGCCGTGGTGCCCGCGCAACGAGCGGTACGCCGCACACGTCCGGGACGCCTTCCTGACCGGCTCCAGCCCGGCCGACTTCCCCGCGGAACACTACGAACGGGACTGGGACGGCCGCTTCACCGTCGACGACCTCAACGACATCGGCCGCCGCGGCATGGGCTTCGCCTGACCCGTCGCGGTCAGCACGCGTGTGCGGTCGCGGACCAGCCCGCCAGCGCGAACGAGCAGCAGGGCCACCCCGACGCCGAGCGCGCTACCCGCGGGCGATCAGGTCGCGGGCCATGGCGACGATCGGCAGCACCGCGGCGTCCGCGTGGTTGCCGAGCACCACCACGACCCAGTCGGTGGCCGGGAAGAAGTCGACCGACGTCGCGATCCCGGCCGGGTTCCCGCCGCCGTGGCCGAAGATCCACCGGCCGTCGTCGTTCGTGCCGACCGGGCCGTAGCACTGGTAGTTGGCCCGCGGGCGCGCTCCCGGGGGCGGCGTGCCCTGCGGCTGTGGCATGGGCACCTTCCCGCTCAGCACCAGCTGGGTCTGCGCGGCCCCGAGGAACCGGGACCCGTAGAGGTGGCGCGCGAAGCGGGCGAGGTCGGCGCACGTGGCGAACGCCTCCCCCGCCGGGGTGCCGATGTACTCGAACTCCTCCAGGGCGTCGACCCACCGGCCCTGCGCGTCGCGGTGGTAGGGGTGCGCGTACCGCCTCCCCGTCCGCCACTCGGGTTTGGTGACGAAGTCCGCGCCCGTCATGCCCGCCGCGGCGAACACGTGCTCGCGCACGTAGTCGTGGTAGGACACTCCGCTGACCTTCGCCACGATCTCGCCGAGCAGGTGGTAGGCCGAGTTGCTGTAGGAGAAGCCCGCGCCCGGCGCGAACATCGGCGCGGAGCGCCGGATGAAGCCGGTGATGCCGGCCATCACCTGTGCCGGGCTGGTCCACGTCGCCGCCTCCTCCTGGTAACCCGGCATGCCGTGGTAGTCGCCGAGCCCGGAGGTGTGGGTGAGCAGGTGGTGCACGGTGATCCCGGCGAACGCGTCCGGGAACCCGTCCAGGTAGGCGCCGAGCCGCGCGCCGTGGGACACCTTCCCCTCCCGCACCAGCAGCGCGATGGCGACGGCGGTGGTCAGCTTGGTCACCGAGGCCAGCGCGAACGCGGTGTCCGGGCCGTTCGGGACGCCACGTGCCTTGTCGGCCATGCCGTGCGAGCGGGCCAGCACGGTCCGGCCGCGGTGGGTCAGCAGGAGCGAGCCGGAGAACTCGTCCCTGGCCGCCTTGTCCGCGACGAACCGGTCCAGCTCGCCGCCGGGACGCAGCCCTTCCGGTGTCCTGGCGCCGACGGCGGTGGCCGATGGCCCGGCGGCGAACGCGGTGCCCGCGGCCACGGGCACCGCGCCGAGCAGGCCGAGCACCGAACGCCGGGAGGGGTGAGCCGTCATGGGGAGCTCCTTTCGTTGTGCGAACGGCGGAAGGTCTACCGGCGCGGGGGTATGGGCGGCCGCTCGCGCGGCCATACGTGGTCCATAGGTGTCTGCGGCGACACTCGTGCCCATGCGGGTGTTGCTGGTGGAGGACGAGCAGCCGCTGGCCGGGTACATCGCGGCCGGGCTGCGCAAGCACGGGTTCGCCGTGGACCTCGCCCACGACGGCGGGACCGCGCTGGAGAAGTGCGGCCACACCCCGTACGACGTGGTGGTGCTGGACCGGGACCTGCCGGTGGTGCACGGCGACACGGTGTGCAGGCAGCTGGCGGAACGCGGCGGCTCGCGGGTGCTGATGCTGACCGCGTCCGGCACGGTCGAGGACCGGGTGGACGGGCTCAGCATCGGCGCGGACGACTACCTCGGCAAGCCGTTCGCGTTCTCCGAACTGGTCGCCAGGGTGCACGCGCTCGCCCGGCGCAGCGCACCCGCCCGGCCGCCGGTGCTGCGCGCCGCGGACGTGACCCTCGACCCCGCGCGCCGCACGGCGGAACGCGCGGGCCGGCTGCTCGCGCTGGCCCCCAAGGAGTTCGGCGTCCTCGCTCAGCTGCTGGCCGCCGCGGGCGCCGTGGTCAGCGCGGAAACCCTGCTGGACAAGGTGTGGGACGAGCACGCCGACCCGTTCACCAACGCGGTCCGGATCACCGTCGGCACGTTGCGCCGCAAGCTCGGCGACCCGCCGCTGATCGAGACCGTGACCGGCGCGGGCTACCGGATCCGGGCGTGACGCCGTGCGACTGACCGCCCGCAACCGGCTCACGTTGCTCTACACCGGACTCGTGCTGGCGGCGGGGGTCGTGCTGACCGCGCTCACCTACGTGCTCATGCGGCAGAACCTGGCCCACCGCGAGATCCGCCTGCGGTTCACCGGACCGGACGGCGGACCGGCCGAACCGCCGCCGCTGCCCGGCGACCCCGCTGCGCTGTCCGAGCAGGTGCGCGCGGACACCCTCGCCGCGCTGCTGGCGCAGGCGGGGATCGCGCTGGCGGTGGTCACCGTGCTGGCCGCGCTGCTCGGGTGGCTGGTGGCGGGCCGGGTGCTGCGGCCGATCCGCGCGATCTCCGCCACCGCGCGGCGCCTGTCCGCCGAGCACCTGTCCGACCGCGTGCCGGTGCACCCGCCCCGCGACGAGCTGGCCGCGCTGGCCACGACGATCAACGGCATGCTGGACCGGATCGAACGCGGCATCGCGGAACGCGACCAGGCACTGGACAGCCAGCGCCTGTTCACCGCTAACGCGGCGCACGAGCTGCGCACCCCGCTGACCACGATCCGCACCGCGGTGGACGTGACGCTCGACGGCGAGCCCACCCGGGCCGAGCTGCTGACGATGGCCGAGGACGTCCGCTCGGCGGCCGACGACAGCAGGCGCACGCTGGACGGTCTGCTGGCGCTGGCCCGCAGCCACGCGGGCGTCACCAGCCCGCGCGCGGTCGACCTGGCCGCGGTGACCGCGTCCGTGCTGGCCGACGTGGCGGAGCAGGTGCGTGCCGGGGACATCGAGGTCCGCCATGACCTGCGCGCGGCGCCGGTCTCCGGCGAACCGGTGCTGCTGGAACGGATGACGGCCAACCTGGTCGCGAACGCGATCCGCCACAACCACCGTGGCGGCCACGTCGTCGTGTCCACCGGCGGGACGGCCGACGGGGCGTTCCTGCGGGTGACGAACTCGGGCCGGCCCGTGCCCGAGGCACAGGTCGGCAGGCTCCTGGACCCGTTCGTGCGCGGCGAAGGCGCCCGCACGACCGCCGACGGCGGCGCGGGGCTCGGGTTGTCGATCGTCCGTGCCGTGGCGCTGGCCCACCACGGCGAGATCGTCGCGGCGGCCAACCCCGGCGGCGGCCTGGCCGTCACCGTCCGGCTGCGCGCCGCGGGCGCTCGCCGCTAGTTCACCGCGGGGCCGGCGGCGAGGTGGTGCACGGTGTCGCTCACCCGCAGGTCGTGCACCTCGTCCCCGTGGTGGCTGTTGATCTGCTCGACGAGGGCGTCGACGCCGTCGGCGGTCGCCTCGATCTCGACGCGCCACTGCTCGGTCGCGTGCTTGTGCCCGTGCCAGCGGTGCACCCGCTTGATCGGGCCTTCGATGTGCGCGCAGCAGGTGCACTCGGTGTTCGCGACCTCGGCGGCCATGGCGTCGGCGAGCTGCTTGCTGTCCGTCGTGAACGACACGACGACGTGTTCGTGGTCCATGTCTGTGATGGTAGTCACAAAATGCCGTGGCGGGTCGCGCTAAGGTCGGGCAATGTCGCACGCCGTGATCCTGGGTGGCACCGGCACGATCGGGCGGGCCGCCGCGCGGCGGTTGCTGGCGGCGGGCTGGGACGTGACCGCCGTCGGGCGCGACCCGTCCCGCATGCCCGACGACGTCGCGGCCGCCGGTGCGCGGTTCGCCGCCGCCGACCGGTTCGAACCGGGTGAGCTCGCGGCGGCCGTGGGCGCGGGCGCCGACCTGCTGGTCGACTGCCTGTGCTTCACCGCCGCGCACGCGCGGGACCTGGTGCCGCTGCTGGCCGACGTGGGGTCCACCGTGATGATCTCCACCAAGGCCGTGTACGTCGACGACGCGGGCAACCACGTGAACTCCGACGACACCCCGGACTTCGGCGGCCCGGTCGACGAGTCGCGGCCGACCATGGCGCCGCGGGAGGACGTCGACCACCTCAGCCGGGACGGCTACGGCGCGAACAAGGTCGCGGCCGAGCGGGTGCTGCTCGACAGCGGCCACCCGGTCACGGTGCTGCGGCCGTCCCGCGTGCACGGCGACGGCACGGCCAAGCCCGACGAGTGGGTGTTCGTCAAACGGATCCTCGACCGGCGGGCGGTCGTGTTCCTGGCGCACGGCGGGCGCGGTGTCGACCAGACGAGCGCCGCGGCCAACATCGCGTCCCTGATCGAGACCGTCGCGCGCAGGCCCGGTTCGCGGATCCTCAACAGCGCGGACCCCGACGCGCCGAGCGCGCTGGAGATCTCGCGGACCGTCGCCGCGCACCTCGGCCACGAGTGGCGGGAGGTGCTCCTCGACCCGCACGCACCCGCGTGGCTCGGCCTGCACCCGTGGCACCGGATCCCGCCGATCCGGCTGGACACGGGCGCGGCCATGCGCCTGGGCTACCGGCCTGCGGGCGACTACGCCACCACGGTCGCCACCGAGCTGGACTGGCTGACCACCGCCCCGCTCCCGCCCGGGTTCGACCACGAGTACTTCGCCCCGATGCTCGACTACGACGCCGAGGACGCCTACCTCGCGACGCGGTAGCCGTCGACGGGTGGCCCTCCGGGTCGCGGGCCCGCTGCGGTGGCCGTGCGAACCTTGCCCGCCGCGGGCTCTGGCGGTGCCCGTGTCACGGCAGGCACGATCACCCGGTGACCCAGTGGACCACCGATTCCGACTTCCTCCTGCACGCGACGATCACCGGCGGCTTCGGGCTCTCCGCGACCGGACTGGACCGGGGTGAGGTGGGGCCGTCGTTCGTGTGCCGTGCCGACCGGGACGGTGCCGACGTGGTCGTGACCGCGCGCAACACCGTCTACGGCCACTCCGGCGCCACGCGGGCCGAGCAGGCGGCGGCCGCCGCGTCGTTCGCCGAATCGGTGCTCGCGCGCTGCCCGGCGGACGGCACGGCGTTCGACCCGGCGCCGCTCGGGCTGGTCGACCTGATCGGCGCGGTGCAGCGGCTGACCGACGCCGCCGAGCGGCCGTACGTGCTCGACGCCGCGCTCAGCCGCGTCGACCGGGTCGCCTGGTACGGGGACGTGCTCGCGATCGAGTCGGTGCTGACGTTCCGCGCGCGCGAGCCGAAGGCACGCCCCAACCCCGGGCTGATGCTGCGGGCGGGCCCGCCCAAGGCGCCGCTGCGGCCCGCGCCAGGGGAGACGGTGAGCGTGCGCCAGCAGATCGCGCTGCGCCCGCTGCCGCCGCCCGGGTACACACCGGTGCCGCTCGACCCGGCGAGCGGCGCGACCGCCGACCACACGGTGCACCGCTTCGACGCGATCGCCGAGCGGGACGCCGAGACCGCGCTCGCCACCCGGTTCCGCGCCGACGAGCCGATCGTGTTCCACCTCGACCCCGCGATGCCCGCCGCCGTGCGGGACGCCGTCGTCGAGGGCGGCAACTGGTGGCAGGAGGCGTTCGCGGCGGCCGGGCTGCCCGGCCGGTACCGGGTCGAGCCGCTGCCCGACGGCGCCGACCTGCACGACCCGCGCCGCAACGTCGTGCTGTGGGTGCACCGCGCGGACCGCGGCTGGTCCATGGGTTTCCCGCAGGTCGATCCGCGCACCGGCGAGATCCTGCGTGCCGTGGTGCGGCTGGGGTCGCAGCGGGTCGAGCAGCTGCGCGCGATCACCGAGAGCGTGCTCGCGCCGTACGGGTCCCCCGGCGGCGCCGACGTGGTGCGGTCGGTGGTCGCCGCCCGGCTGCGGCAGCTCGCCGCGCACGAGATCGGGCACGGGCTCGGGTTCGCCCACAACTTCGCGTCGCACCGGCACACCCGGCCGTCCGTGATGGACTACCCGGGCCCGCTGTTCACTGTGGACGGTGACCGGCCTGCCGCGCCCGCGCCGTACGCGACGGGCACCGGGCCGTGGGACACCTACCAGGTGGCCGCGCTGTACGGCGCGGGCACCGCACCCGCCGACCTGGACTACGTCACCGACAACGACGCCCGCGGCGACGACGCGGCGGACGCCTGCGGCGCCACGTGGATCGCCCCCGTGGAACCGACGCGGGCGCTGCGCGACCTCCTCGCCGTGCGGGCGGCCGCACTGGCCCGCTTCGGCCCCGGCGTGGTGCCGCCCGGCAGCGACCCGAACGAGATCGAACGCCGGTTCCTGCTGCTGTACCTGCTGCACCGGCACCAGGCGATCGCCGTGGCGAAGCTCGTCGGCGGCATCCGGCGCCGCTACGCGGTGACCGACGGCGCGTCGTTCGCGGGTGCCGCCGCCCCGGTGCCGGTCGCCGAGCAGCGGGCCGCGCTCGCGCAGCTGGCGGAGTTGCTGACCCCGTCCTTCCTCGCCGTCCCCGGCCACGTCCGGCCGCTGCTCGTCGCGCCGGCGGGCGGCCGGGACCGCCGCGAGGGCCAGTTCGACCACCGCACGGCGGGCGCGTTCGACGCCGCCGCCGCGATCGCGGCGGGCACGGACGTCGTGGCGGGCGCGTTGTTCGCCCCGGCACGCGTGAACCGCCTCGCCGACGGCACCGGGCTGCCGCTGTCCGAACTGGTCGCCGCGGTCGCGGGCCGCGCGGTCGAGCTGCTCACCGCCGCCGGCCGCGACCCGGTCACCGAGACGATCGGCTGGACGCTGCTGCGCCGGTTCGAGCACACCGTCACCTCGCCCGAGCTGCACCACCACGCACGGGTGGCGGCGGTGGAAGCCGTCGCCGGCGAGTGGGACCGCCCCGCGCTCCGGGCCCGCTGGGAGGCGATCGAGAAGGCCGCGTACACGCACACCGCGGCGCTGCCGGAACTCCCCGCGGGCACACCGATCTAGGAGGTGCCCGACGCTCCCGGCGTCGTTCACCCCGCGGTGCTCACGCCTGTCCGGCCCGTTCGTCCGGCGTGGCCTCGTGGCCGGGTTCACCGTTCGTGCGGCGCTGCCGTTTCAGGTCGGCCTCGTGGACGTGCGGGAGGCCGCCGGTCAGGCCGCGCACCTCGTGCTCCATCGCGCGGAAGGGCGTGTAGTAGGTCTCCTCGTAGTCCTCGACGACCTGGAACGTCCAGCGTCCCGGCAGTACGTTGCGGCCGAGCAGCTCCCGTTTCAGCCGGTCGGCGAGCGCGTGGTGCCCGGCTTCGGCGAGCAGCGTGACGGCGCGCTCCAGTTTGACGTCCGCCGAGCCCGTCAGCTGGTGGAACGCGAACAGGTGTCCCCGGGCCACCTCGACGGTCTCGAGCGCCTCGGTCATGGCGCCCACCGCCTCGACGGTCGTGTCGTCCAGTCCGCGGCGCCATGCGCCCCCGTCGAGCCGGGGGTCCGGCCGGGATGTGTGCGTCATGGCGCCCGGGTACCCCCGCGGGGCGAAACGATGCGGAACCGACGCGGGTCACCCGGTCAGCGTCGCCAGCGCACCGGTGAGGCTGCCGAGGTGCTCGGCGCCGCGCCGGGACGGCCAGCCGGGACCCGCCGTCATCACGCGCACCGGGAAGCGGCGCAACCGCCGCAGCACGGCGGGATCGGCGGTCTCGGGCCGGTGCGCCCACAGGACGACCACGTCGGGGCACGCCGTCCGCACGGCCTCGAGCAGGCTGCCGGCGGGCACGGCGGCACCCAGCACGCGCGCAGGCACCCGCCGTTCCGCCAGCGCCGCCGCCAGCGCCTCGAGCGGCAGGGAGTGCAGTTCGCCGTCGGTGCACGCGAGCATGACCGCGGGCGTGCCCGCGCAGTGCGGCGTGCCGCGGTGCAGCGCGGACGCGATCCCCCACGACAGCACGTGCTCGTGCGGGATGCACGACTCGCCCCCGGCCAGCTGGCGCTCCTCGACGTCGGCGAGCGCGGGCCTGCAGACCTCGTCCCACGCCGTGACCACCCCGAACGCCTGGACCGTCTCGGCGACGATGGCGCGGCAGGCCTCGTTGTCCAGGCGGCGCGCGGCGTCGACCAGCCGCGCCAGTGCGCGCGGCGGCCCGGCAGGCGACCCGCTGACGGCCTTGGCCGCGTCCGAGGCGAGCATCCCGGACTCGATCAGCTCCCGCATGTGCTGGAGCCGCACGATGTCGTCGGCGGTGTACCGGCGGTAAGCGCCCGCCCTGGCCGCGTGCGGCCCGACCCCGTACCGACGGTGCCAGGAACGCAGGGTCGTCTCGGCGACGCCCAGGACCCGCGCCACCTGGCCTGCCGTGTACACACGGGTCGCGTCGTCACCTGCCCCGAGCACACGCACATCATCCCATCGCACCGTCACCGGCGGCGGGCGGCGCGGCGGGCCACGTACTTGCGGATCTTCTCGTGGGTGCCGCAGTCGTTCATCGCGCACCAGCGGCGGCTGCCGTTGCGCGAGCGGTCCAGGAAGAGCCACGGGCAGCCGGCGCACTGCTTCACGCGGTGAACGTCCTGGCTGGTGAGCAGGCGTTCCGCCGCGTTGGCGACCGGCCACAGCATCGCGTGCGGCGCTGTCGTGTGCGCCCACGACAGCGCGTGCGCGTCGTCGAGGGCCGAGTGCGCGACCGCGTCGGCGGCGTACGGGCGCAGCGCCTCCCACCCGGGCCGCTCCCCGGCGGCGACCGCGCAGAAGACCTCGTTCAGGACGTCGCGCAGCGCGTGCGCCTTGCGCACCGCGGCGGCGGACCGCTGCACGACGGCGGCCTGCTCGGCCGTCAGCGCCCCGGTGCGCAGTGACCACCGCACCAGGTCGTCGTGGGTCGCGATGTGGTCGTGGCGTGCCGGGCCGAGCGGGTCGTCCACCGTGTTCGCGAAGTCCAGCGCGAGGTGGCCCGCGACGATCGGCAGCTCCCTTGTTTCCATCGTAACGCAGTTTACCAGTTACAGTTACCACCATGACGCGTTTGACTGGAAACCAAGGCGTCGTCTGCGTGGCGCAGTTCGTCGTGGTCCTGGACGTCACGATCGTGACCACCGCGCTGCCGTCCGTCGGCGCGTCGCTCGGCTTCACCCAGGGCGGCCTGTCGTGGGTGATCACGGCCTACACGGTGGCGTTCGGCGCGCTGCTCGTCCCGTGCGGCCGGGTCGCCGACCTGGTCGGCGCACGGCGTGCTTTCCGTTGGGGGGTCACGGTTTTCGTCGCCGCGTCGGCCGCGTGCGCGCTCGCGTGGTCGCCGGGGGTGCTGATCGCGGCACGGGCCGTCCAGGGCGTGGGCTCGGCCCTGTTGTCGCCCGCCGCGCTGGCGTTGCTCACCGCGATGACGGAACCGGGCGCGGCCCGCCGCCGAGCCGTCGGCTGGTGGACGGCCGCGGCGGCCTGCGGCGGCGCGAGCGGGTGGGTGCTCGGCGGGCTGCTCACCGACCTGCTCGGCTGGCGCGCGGTGTTCTGGGTGAACGTGCCGATCGGCCTGGTCCTGTTGCTCGCCAGGGGGTTGCCCGCCGGCCACCGCACGCCGGGCGTGCGCCTGGACGTGCCGGGCGCGGTGGCGGTCACCGCGGCGACCGGGCTGCTGGTGCAGGGCCTCACCAGCACGGGTGAGCACGGCATCGGCGCGCTCCTGAGCTGGCTGCCGCTGGTGCTGTCCGCCGGGACGGCGGTGTTCCTGGTGTGGTGGCTGCGGCGCACCGGTGACCCGTTGCTGCCGGTGACGCGCACGGCGGCGGGGCCCGCGCTCGTCGCGCTCGCGCTGACCGCGACCACCACGCCCGTCATGTACCTGGCCACCCTGTACGTCCAGGAGGTCGCGCACCTCCCGCCCGCCCGGGCGGCGCTGCTGTTCCCGGTGTTCAACGTCGCGGTGGTCGCGGGCTCGCTGGCCGGTCCCGCCGTGCTGCGCGCCGCGGGCGCCCGGCGCACCGTCCTCAGCGGATTCGTCCTGGTCGCCGCGGGTGCCGCACTGTTCACCGCGCTGCCTGGCGACGGCCTGCCGACCGCGTTGCTGCTGACCGGGTTCGCGTCGATGGGCGCCGGGCTGGGCGCCGCGTCCGTCGCCGCCACCCACACGGGCACCGAGGCGGTCGAACCGCGGCGGCAGGGCGTGGTCTCCGGGGTGCTGAACTCCTCCGCCCAGCTGGGCACCGCGCTCGGGCTGGCGGTGCTCACCCCGGTCGCGACCACCCCGGACCGCTTCCCGCTGGGGTTCGCGGGCGCCGCCGTGCTCGCCGTGGCCGCGATGTGCGTGGCCCCGCTGCTGCCTGCGCGCACGCGTGACCGGGTCACGGCAGGCGGGTGAGCAAGACCCCGTCGGACGAGACGACCAACGCGCTCGTCCGGTCGGCGCAGCGGCCGCCCGCTCGTCACCACGGCACGCGATCCATGCGGCAGGCTCGAAGCGTGGAACCCTTGGAGGCGACATGAAAACCCGCCCCACCGTGCTCCTCATCGCTGCCGCGGCGATGGTGCTCAGCGGGTGCGAACAGCTCCAGCAGGCACTGCCGCGGCCGAGCGCGTCCGCACCGCCCGCGGGGCCCGCGAACACGCTGCTGGCACAGCTGCAGGTGCTGCCGGAGGACACCGGTGCGCACTACGACCGCGACGCCTGGCTCACCGACTGGGCCAGGACCGGCGAGTGCAGCACCCGGGAAACCGTGCTGCGGCAACAAGGTCAGGGCGTCCGGGTGGACGCGCGGTGCGCACCGACCGCGGGCACGTGGCGCAGCCCGTACGACGGCGTCACGACCTCCGATCCCGGCGAGCTCGAGATCGACCACGTCGTGCCGCTCGCCGAGGTGGCGCGGTCCGGCCCGGCCGTGGACGGGCGGCGCCAGCGCCCCGGCGACTGGCCGGTCGCGCAACGGACGGCGTACGCGAACGACGTGTACGGCCTCGTCGCGGTGACGTCGTCGAGCAACCAGAGCAAGTCCGACGACGACCCGGCCAGGTGGCTGCCCACGGCGGACCGGTGCGGCTACGTGGACAAGTGGGTGCGGGTCAAGAAGAAGTACAACCTGTCCGTCGACCAGGCGGAGCACGACGCGATCGCGACCGTGCTCGCAGGCTGCCCGGCCTGACCGCCGGATCAGCGCCCCGCGTAACGCAACGGCTTGGCCGCCTCGGCGTCGAGCAGCCGGGCGGCCAGCCAGGCGATGGCGTCCGCGGTGCCTGCCGGGGTGTCCGACGGCTGCATCACGTGGCTGAGCACGGTGCGCACGACGATGTCGATCAGCGCGGCGACCTGTTCCCTGGGCAGCGGCGGCCGGTAGGGCTCGACGCGGTGGGCCAGCATCGTCTTCGCCTCGGCGAGGAGGCTGCCGGCCCGCGTGGTCAGCAGCGGCAGCAGCTCGGTGTCGGCGCCGTGCGTCGCGGACACGATGGCACGCAACAGGATGTTGCCTTCCGCCAGCTCGAGGACGCCGCGGACACCGTCGTGGATCGCCTCGACGAGGTCGCCGGGGTGGCGGTCGAACGCGTCGCGCACGACGGCGAGGAACCGGCCGAGCTCGTGGGCGATCATGGCCTCCGCGAGCGCCGTCTTCGTGCCGAGTTCGTTGTAGACGGTGCGGCGGCTGACCCCGACGATCTCGGCGAGCCGGTTCATGGTGACCGCCGCCCAGCCCTCCGCGGCCGTCAGGTCGATCGCGGCGGCGATGATCGGCCCGCGGTGGTGGCCGCCTGCCGACGGCGCCGAGGAGAGGGCTGGGCTCACGACGGCCATCCTAGGCCGCCCTCCCCCGGCCGGGCGCGACGAAGTCGACCTTCTCCCGCACCCCGCAGTCGGGGCAGCACCACGAGTCGGGGATCGCCGACCACAGCGTCCCGGCGGGGAAGCCCTCGCGCGGGTCGCCGACCGCCTCGTCGTACACGTACCCGCAGCCGGGGCACATGCCACCGTCGGTCGCGTCGCCGCGGGTGTCGGCGGCGGTGGGTTCCGCCGCGTGGTCGGCGACCCCGTACCTGGCAAGGACTTTCGCGCGTTTCGCCGGCTGGATGTTCGCGCGGCTGATGTCGCCGGCGAAGTGGGCGAGCACGCGCGGGTCCATCACGCGCCGCCACAGCGGCGGGACGAGCGCGAGCACGATCATCCCCGCGTACCCCGTCGGCAGCACGGGTGACTCGGGGAAGTCGCGCAGCGTCTGGTACCTGCGCGTCGGGTTCGCGTGGTGGTCGCTGTGCCGCTGCAGGTGGTACAGCAGGACGTTCGTGGCGATGTTGTTGGAGTTCCAGCTGTGGCTGGGGTTCACCCGCTCGTAGCGGCGCCGGTCGGGCGGGCCCACCTTCTGCCGCAGCATCCCGTAGTGCTCCATGTAGTTGACGATCTCGAGCAGCGAGAACCCGACCACCGCCTGGATCAGCAGGTACGGCAGGAGCCCGGCGCCGAGCCACGCGATCAGCGCGCCCCACAGCACCGCGGACATCAGCCACGCGTTGACCACGTCGTTGCCCAGCCGGTACGGGTGCCTGCCGCGGCGGGCGTAGCGCTTGCGCTCCAGCCGCCACGCGGACGTGAGCGACCCGGCGACCGTGCGCGGCCAGAACCGGTAGAAGCTCTCGCCGACGCGGCTGCTGGCCGGGTCCTCCGGCGTGGCCACCCGCACGTGGTGGCCGCGGTTGTGCTCGATGTAGAAGTGGCCGTAGAAGCTCTGGGCCAGCGCGATCTTCGACAACCAGCGCTCGTGGCTCTCCTTCTTGTGCCCCAGCTCGTGCGCGGTGTTGATGCCGATCCCGCCGATGCAGCCGATCGACACGGCGAGGCCGACCTTGTCCACGACGGACAGCCCGCTGCGGGCGAGCAGCCAGCACGCGGCGCCGAACCCGAGGTACTGGATGGGCAGGAACGCGTAGGTGATCCAGCGGTAGTACCTGTCGTTCTCGAGCCGCTCGAGCACGTCGTCCGGCGGGTTGCCGCGGTCGAGCCCGGCGACGAGGTCGATCACCGGCACGACCACGAGGATCACGATGGGGCCGAGCCAGAACCACACGCCCCAGCCGGTCACGGCGTGCATCCCCATCGCGAGGAACGCGAGCGACGGCACGACCAGGCCGATCACCCACAGGTAGCGCTTGCGGTCGGTCCACGTCCCGGACGAGCCGGGTGGCACCGTCCCCGTCGTCGCGGTCATCGGAACCTCCTCGTTGAGATTCACAAAAGAGTACGACTTGTGCAGAGCGATGCACAAGAGCGCGACTTTTGTGAAGCGAGGTCAGCCCACCCGCCGGTACCGCGCGTCGAAGAACGTGAACACGCCGAACGCGGCCAGGCCCGCGGCGATCACCACGAGGAGCACCGTGCCGTACGACTGGGCGGCGAGCGTCTTCAGCGCGACGTCCAGCCCGGTCGCCTTCGCCGGCGCGGTCCGGACCGCCGCGACCACCACCAGCGCGCCCGCGATCCCGTACACGCCGCCGAGCGCCGCGTAGCCGACCTGGCCGAGCCGGAGGACGGCCGTCCGGACCGGGCGGCCCGCCTGCCCGAGGTGGTGCTCCTCGGCGAACCGCTTGGTCACCCCGTGGCGGACCACGAACAACCCGGCGACGACGATCAGCACCCCGATCGCGACGACCACCGGCTTGCCCCACGACTGGGCGAGCAGGTGCCCGACGAGACCGAGCTGCGCCTCGTCGGTCGACGACGCGGGCGAGCCCGCCGCGAGCTTGCCCGCGCTGAACGCCAGGTACCCGAACAGGACCGCCTCGCCGAGGTTCATGAGCCGCAGGCTGGTCCGGTGCCCGGTGACCGCCTCGAACAGCTGCCACAGCGCGCTCACCCCGAGCCCGGCGGCGATCAACCACAGGACCACGTCCCCGCCCGCGTTCGCCGACAGCGACTGGAGCGCCCCGGTCTTGTCCGCCTTGCCGACCCCGTCGCCGTCCAGGTCGCCGAACGCGACCTGGAGCGCCAGCCAGGCGACCAGCAGGTGGACGACCCCGTAGGCCACCAGCCCGAGGCGCACCACCGCCTGGACGGGTGCGGTTCCGGCAACGTCCTGGTGCACCGCGCGCGCTCCGCTCATGGACGAACCGTACGTCCCGCGCATTCACCGCGCTCGCCACCAAAAGGAGTAGACGGGACGTTTGCGACCCGCTTCGCGCTACTCCATTCGAGTGAAGCCATGGTCTAGACCTTGTGTTGTATTTGGTCTAGACCACACATTTTGAGGCAATGCTTCCCTGCCATCGCTCAACGAGGAGACCGATGAGAAGACCGTTATGGCCCCATGTCCTGGGGATCTGCACCGCGACCGTCGCGCTCGTCCTGGGGGTCACCGTGGCGCCCGCGAGCGGTGCGGGCGGTGTGTCGGCGACCTTCACGAAGGGGTCCGACTGGGGCACCGGGTACGAGGGCAAGTACACGATCACCAACGGCACGACGACCGCGCGGTCGTCGTGGCAGGTCGAGTTCGACCTGCCGTCCGGCCACCGGATGTCGAGCCTGTGGGACGGCAGCTACACCGCGAGCGGCCAGCACGTGACCGTCAAGGGCACGTGGAACGGCACCATCGCACCGGGTGCCTCCGTCAGCTTCGGCTTCAACGTGGCCTACACCGGCGCGTACGCCCCGCCGCTCAACTGCAAGCTGGACGGCGGTTCGTGCAGTGCGGGCGACACCCCGCCGCCCACCGACCCGCCGCCGACGGACCCGCCGCCGACCGACCCGCCGCCGAACCCCGGTGGCGCCAAGAAGCTCGGCTACTTCACGCAGTGGGGCGTCTACGGCCGCCAGTACTTCGTGAAGAACATCAAGACGAGCGGTTCCGCGTCGAAGCTGACGCACATCAACTACGCGTTCGGCAACGTGACCAACGGCCAGTGCGTGCTCGGCGACACCTACGCCGACTACGACATGGCCTACACCGCGGCCAACAGCGTCGACGGCGTCGCCGACACGTGGGACACCGGTGCGCTGCGCGGCAACTTCAACCAGCTGCGCAAGCTCAAGCGCGAGTTCCCGCACATCAAGGTGCTGTTCTCGTTCGGCGGCTGGACCTGGTCCGGCGGCTTCGGCCAGGCCGCGCAGAACCCGGCGGCGTTCGCCGACTCCTGCTACCGGCTGGTGGAGGACCCGCGCTGGGCCGACGTGTTCGACGGCATCGACATCGACTGGGAGTACCCGAACGCCTGTGGTCTGACCTGTGACAGCAGCGGGCCTGCCGCGTTCAAGAACCTGATGCAGGCACTGCGTGCCCGCTTCGGCACGGGCAACCTGGTCACCGCCGCCATCACGGCCGACGGCTCGAACGGCGGCAAGATCGACGCGGCCGACTACGGCGGCGCCGCGCAGTACGTCAACTGGTACAACGTGATGACCTACGACTACTTCGGCGCGTTCAACCCGCAGGGCCCGACCGCCCCGCACTCGCCGCTGACGTCGTACACCGGCATCCCGCAGGCCGGCTTCAACTCCGACGCGGCGATCCAGAAGCTCAAGAGCAAGGGTGTCCCGGCGAGCAAGCTGTTGCTGGGCATCGGGTTCTACGGGCGCGGCTGGACCGGCGTCACGCAGGAAGCGCCGGGTGGCACCGCGACGGGCGCCGCACCGGGCACGTACGAGGCGGGGATCGAGGACTACAAGGTCCTCAAGAACCGTTGCCCCGCGACGAAGACCATCGCGGGCACGGCCTACGCCAAGTGCGGCAGCGAGTGGTGGAGCTACGACACCCCCGCGACGATCCGCGGCAAGATGTCCTGGTCCAAGACCCAGGGCCTCGGCGGCGCGTTCTTCTGGGAGCTGTCCGGCGACACCACCAACGGTGAGCTGATCACCGCGCTCAGCGGCGGCCTCGGCTGACCGACCCCCTGTGACCGCAGCCCTTGTGAGCGGGTTCCGGACCGCTCACAAGGGCTGTTCCACGTCATCGGGTGCGGTGGCGGTCCTCAGGCGGGTCAGCGCACCACGCGGTAGACGAGGTGGGTGACCGAGCGCGCGGCCCGGGACGACACCTGCTCGAGGTTCAGCGGCGGCACGCCGTCGAACAGCCGGGTGCCCGCGCCGAGCGTGAACGGCGCGATGTGCAGCCGCAGCTCGTCGATGTGGCCCGCGGCGAGGTACTGGTTGACGGTCGTCGCGCCGCCGTGGATGGAGATGTCGCCGTCCCCGGCCGCCTCCCGCGCCCGCTTGAACGCGGCCTCGATCCCGTCGGTGACGAAGTGGAACGTGGTGCCGCCGTCCATCGGCCGCGGGTCGCGCGGGTGGTGGGTGAGCACGAAGACCGGGCCGTGGTACGGCGGGTTGTCGCCCCACCAGCCCGTCCAGTCCCGGTCCCACTCGCCGCGCACCGGGCCGAACATGTTGCGGCCCATGATGAACGCCTTGGCCGTCATCATCCGCTCGAACTCGGCCGGGTGCTCCTCGGGCCCTTCGGCGAACCAGGCGTGGAGCTTGTCGCCCCAGCCGTCGCCCCCGTCGTCGCCGAACGGCCGCTGCTCCGACTGGTTGTGACCCGCCGCGTACCCGTCGAGGGTGATCGTGAGATCGCAGGTCACCTTGCCCGTCCGTGTGCTCATGGCACCAGCATGGTGCCGCCCGGGGTATGACGTCCAATGCCAGATCCGATGTCATCCCATTGATACCGTCGATGAATGCTCAGCCTGGTGCACCTCAGGGTCCTGTCCGCGGTGGCCCGGCACGGCTCGGTCACCGAAGCGGCGAAGCAGCTGCACTACTCCCAGCCGTCGGTGAGCCACCACCTGTCCCGCCTGGAGGCGGCCACCGGCGTCAAGCTCGTCCAGCGGATCGGCCGCGGGATCCGGCTCACGCCGGAGGGGCGGCTGCTGGCCGACCGGGCCGCCGAGATCATGGGCCGCGTGGACGCGGCGGCCAACGAGCTGGCCGCCCAGGCCGGCCTGCGGGCGGGGCAGGTGCGGCTGGCCGCCAACGCCTCCGCGCTGAGCACGATCGTGCCGAGGGCGGCCGCCGCGCTGGGGCGGGTGCACCCGGGGCTCCGGCTGAGCCTGCACGAGCAGCACCCGGTGGAGGCGCTGCGGATGCTGCGGCACGGCGAGATCGACGTCGCGGTCGTCTTCCGCCACGCGCACGCCCCGGTCGACGAGGACGGCGTCCGCCTGCGCCACCTCGGCGACGACGCGCTCTTCCTCCTCAGCACCCGGGAGGACGACAGCCTCGCGGACCACCGCGACTCCACCTGGATCGGCGGGTGCGCGCGGTGCCGGGACGAGCTGACCGCCGTGTGCCGGGAGGCGGGCTTCACCCCGCGCATCGCCGCGCACAGCGACGACATCGTGGTCGTGCAGGCCCTCGTCGCCGCGGGCATGGGCGTCGCCACCCAGCCCGGCCTGGCACTCCAGGCCCACCGCAGGCCGGACGTCCACGCCACGGAACTCGCCGGCTCCCGGCGCACGATCCACGCCGCCACCTACGGCGACCCGCCGGACCCGCCCGCCGTCGCCGCGGTCGTCGCCGCGCTGGCGGAAGCGGCGCACCCACCACCGGTCGCGCCGCGCCCCTGACCAGCGCCACCCCCGGTGCGCTCGTCGTGCCGGACCGTCCGGCCTGCTGTTCACTGGGGCGCAGGGCACGGGACGAGGTGAGGGCATGGAACCGGACGTCGACGTCGTCGTCGTGGGGGCCGGGCTGGCCGGGCTCGCGGCCGCCGTGCGGCTGCACGACCACGGCGTGGCGGTGGCGGTGTGCGAGGCGGGCGACGACGTCGGCGGCCGGGTGCGCACCGACCGGGTCGACGGGTTCCTGCTCGACCGGGGCTTCCAGGTGCTCCTGCCCGCCTACCCGGAGGTCCGCCGCGTCGTGGACGTCGACGCGCTCGACCTGCGGCCCTTCGCGCGGGGCGCGGTCGCCGTCACCGCCGGGGGCCGCTACCACCTGCTGCCGCCGTGGCAGGCGGACTCCGCGACGGCCGCGGTCAGGGCGGCCGCGCGGTACGCGCTGGGCAGGCCCAAGGACGTCGCGGGGCTCGGCGCGCTGTCGCTCCGGGACCTCGCCGCCCCCGAGTCGCTGCTGCGCGGCCAGTCCCCCGACCGGTCCATCCGCGACGAGCTGGCGCGCTGGGGCGTCTCGCCGCGCACCGTGCGCGAGGTTCTCCGCCCGTTCCTCGCCGGTGTGTTCCTCGACCCGGAGCTGAGCGGCTCCGCCCGCGTGTTCCACCTGATCTGGCGGTGCTTCCTGCGCGGCGGCGGCGCCGTCCCGAACGGGGGCATGCACGAACTGCCGCGGCAGCTGGCGGCCGCGCTGCCCGCCGGGACGGTGCGGACGAACCACGTGGTCGAGCAGCTCAAGGGCACCGCCGTCCACCTCGCGGACGGGGGCGTGCGCCACGCGCGGGCGGTGGTCGTCGCCACCGACGGCGCGACCGCGCACCGGCTGGTCCCCGCCGTGCCCGCCCCGGCCTGGCACGGCGTCACCACCTGGTACTTCGCCGCGCCGCCGGGCGGCGAGGCGACCTCGGCCCTGCTGCTGGACGGCGCGTCCGGCCTGCTCGTCAACACGGCAGTCGTCAGCGCGGTCGCCGACGGCTACGCGCCGCCCGGCACCGCCCTGATCACCGCGTCCGTGCCCGGCCGGGCGGACGAGGACCCGGACCTCGAGAAGCGGGTCCGCGCGCGGCTGGGCGCCATGTACGACCGCGACACCCGGGACTGGGAGCTGGTGGGGCGGTACGCGATCCCGCACGCGCTGCCCGTCACCCCGCCGGGGCAGCCGCTGCGCAGGCGGACCCGGTTCGGCCCGGCCGTCTACGTGTGCGGCGACCACCGCGACTCGGCGTCCATCCAGGGCGCGCTGGTGTCCGGCCGGCGCGTCGCGGACCGCGTGCGCCAGGACCTGTTCAGCGGGGTCCGCTCCGCGGGGCACTAGCCAGGACCGTCAGCCGGAGTGGCGCACCCGGAAGCGATCGGGTGCCGCCGGGTCGCGGTCCACGACCTGGATCGGCGGCCACGCCCACTGCCACACGCTGATGCCCGGCGTGCGGGTGAACCGGATCCGTCCCCGGGTGCCCTCGACGTCCACGCCCGGCCACGCCGCGGCGACGCGTGCCCGGTCCACGCCGTGCGCACGCAGCACCTCGGCGAGGACGGTGACCGTGTCGTAGCCCTCGAGGGCGACGAACGAGGGCGCGCGGGCCAGCCGCGCGCGGAGCGCGGTCGCGACGCGGGTGCCGAGCGGGGTCAGGTGCTCGGGGAGGTAACGCAGGAACGGGATCCCGGCGCCGTCCTCGCCCAGCGCCGCCGCCCATTCGGCGAACTCCGGCTGCCCGGCGGGCGCACCGATCAGAACCCCGGCCAGGCGCCGGTCGCGGCGGACCGCACGGACGATCGGCACCGCCGGGTCCGGGTGGCCGGCGAGCAGCAGCAGCGCGGTCGCGCCGCTGTCGGCGAGCGCGTCGCACACGGCCTCCGGCGTGGTCACGTCGAAGGCGGTGACCGTGCCGCCGCGGGGCGCGAGGTGCTCCCGCAGCACGCGCGTCCCGGCCGCCCAGTAGACGCTCGGCTGCGCGGCCACGGCGATCCGGCTGTGCCCGGCGCCGAGGAGGAAGTCCGCGTAGCACCGCCACCCGCGGGACTGCGGCGGGGCGAGGCGCGCGACCCGGTCCGTCGGCTCGTCGGTGAGCGCGTCGAGCACCGCGGACGAGCACAGGAACGGCACGTCGAGTGCGTCGGCCCGCGCGGCGGCGGTGCGCGCGACGACGCTGTGGTACTCCCCTGCCAGCGCGGTCACGCCGGCGGCGGCCAGCTCGTCGACGGCCGCGGCGGTCCGCTCCGGGTCGGCCGCGGTGTCCCGGACCAGCAGCTCCAGCGGCCGCCCCGCGACGCCGCCCGCCGCGTTGACGTCGTGCACGGCCAGCTCGAGGCCCGCGCGCAGGTGCGTGCCCGCCTCGACCCAGCCGGGCCTGCTCAGCGGAACGAGGGCACCGATCCGCACCGGTGGCACGCCCATCAGACGGTCGAACCGCCGTCGATCGTGATGACCTGCCCGTTGACGTTGGTGTGCTCCAGCAGCAGCATCCGGACCACCGGGAGGATCTCCTCCGGCTCGGTGAGGTGCCCGCTCGGCGTGCGCGCCACCATGCTGCCGAGTTGCTCCTCGCTCAGCATGGACGACAGCTCGGAGCGGAAGAACCCGGGCGCCACCGAGTTCACCAGCACCCGCCCCCGCAGCTCCCGCGCGAGCGCACGGGTCGCCGCGTCCATGCCGCCCTTCGTCGCCGAGTAGGTGACCAGGCCGGGGAACCCGCGCTGGGCGCAGATGGAGGTGATGTTGACGACGCGGCCGCTGCCGCCCCGGCCGAGGATCCGGCGCACCACGAACCGGGTGAGGACCAGCGGCGCCGTCAGGTTGGTCTCGACGATGCGCGCGATCCGGTCGGGCGCCGTGTGGGCGTGCAGCGCGTCCTGGCCGATCGCGGCGTTGTTGACCATGCCGTCGACGGGCCCCAGGCGGGACTCGGCCGCCTGCACGAACTCCCGGCCCGCGGCGGTGTCGGTGACGTCCACCGCACCCGCGAACACGTGCTCGGGGTGCTGCTCGGCGAGTTCCGCGAGCTCCGGCGAGACCGTGCGGGCGAAGGTCGCGACCCGTACGTCCCTGGCCAGGAGGTCACGCACGATCGCCAGCCCCAGGCCGCGCGACCCGCCGCTCAGCAGGACGGTCCGTGCCGGGGGCACCACGTTCTCAGGCATCGCTCTTCAACGTCTCCTTCACGGGGACTCGGTCGAGGAACCGGATCAGGCGCGGCACCGCGGGCTCCTCGAGCCGCGCCGCGCACCACGCGACCAGCTCGGCCTCGCCGGGCCCGTCCGGGCCGGGCACCACCTCGGCGACCACGACCTGCCCGACGAGCGGCGCCCTGCGTGCCCGCACACCCGCCCACACGACACCGGGGTGGCTGTTGAGGACGTCGCGCACGGCCGAGGCGGACACCTTGGCGCCGCCCACGTTGATCTCGTCGGCGCCGAGCCTGCCGACGATGTGCACGCGACCGTCGGCGATCCGCACCCGGTCGCCGGTCCGGACCAGCGCGTCCATGCCCTCGGCCCGGTGCGGTGAGCCGACGAGGAGCTCGTCGCCTGCCACCGACAGCGTCACGCCGTCCGCGCGGTCGAGCCACTCGACGGGGAACCCGGCGCGGCCGTCGTGCACCACGATCGAGGCGCCGACCTCCGAGGACGCGTAGATCCAGGAGACGCGGGCGTGCGGGAACAGCTCGGTGAGCTGGTCGAGGATGGCCTGGTCGACCGGCTCACCGCCGAGCGTGATCTGCTCGAGCGGCACCCGGGACAGCGCGCCGGCGTCCTGGTGGAGCGTCCGCCGCCAGAAGGTCGGCGTGCCGGAGGCGGCGGTCACGCGGTGCCGGGCGGCGAGCTCCGGCCACGTGTCCAGGTCGGCCGGGTCGACCGCGACCAGGTGCTGGTCCGGGTGCGCCATGGCGAGCGTCACCATCTGCCACCAGGCGTAGGTGCCCGGCGAGTACGCGCACAGCCACACGCGGGGCGTCTGCGCGCCGCGGACGGTGGTCAGCGAGGCCACCGTGTGCGCGACCCGCTTCGGTCGTCCCGTGGAACCGGACGTCAGCAGCCACAGACGGCCCGGTGCCGGCGACCGGGCGGGCCGGTTCTCGACGACGGGCTCACCGCCGGTCCAGCGGACGATCGCGAACCCGTCGGCACGCAGCTCCGCCGCCATGTCGTCGTCGACCCTGGCCGCCGCGGCGAGCAGCATCTCCGACGTGGCCCGCGCGTGCCAGCGGGCGGCCGCGAAGGCCTGGTCCGCCGAGTCGACGAGCACCGCCGCGGGCGACGGCAGGTCCAGCGCGGGGAGCGTGGCCCAGGTCAGTTCGCCGTGTTCGCCGGCGATCCGGTTGTCGTCGACGGTCATCCTTCGCGGCCGGACGACTGCGCCTCCAGGGGCGCGGACTGCAGCTCGTCCATGAAGTCGAGCACGTCGCCGACGGTCGCGATGCGGCGGAGCCCGACCGCGTCGAAGTTCAGCTCGACGCCGATCTCGTCCTCGACGCGCAACGCGAGCTCGGAGAAGTTCAGCGACCGGAACCCGACCTGGCGCAGCTCGGCCGCGTCGTCGTCGAGGGACACCGCACCGGACGGTTCGACCACCCGCGCCATGAGCGCGCGGACCTCATCACGACTGAGCCGCTTCATGCCCCGTGCGGACCCACGACACGCGCCACGCCCGCCCTCCCCTCAATCCCGTTCGAGTCGGCGCCCGTGAGGATGCCACATGGCCCGGCACTAGTGTGGGCCCGCCAGCCGCACCAGCAGATGGAGAGGCCGATGCTGCGCCCCGCGACCGAAGCCGACCTGGACGTGATGCGGGAGTGGCGCAACCAGGAACCCAACCGGCTCGCGAGCATCAACAGCCACGAGATCAGCGCCGCCGAGCACCGCGCGTGGTGGACGAGGACCAGCGCCGACCCCACGCGCCGGGTCCTGGTCTTCGAGCGCGAGGACGGGCCCGCGGGCGTCGTCTCGTTCTTCGACCTGGACCTGGACGCGCCGCGGCGGTCCGGTGCGTGGGGCTTCTACCTGGACGCCGAGCGGCTCGAGGCGCGGGAGGAACTCGTGCCCGCCTGGATGTCGGTGATGCGCGAGGCCACCCGGTACGCCTTCGACGAGCTGCGCCTCGACGACCTGCACGGCGAGGTGCTGGCGGACAACGTCGCCGTGCGGAACATGAACCGCCTGTTCCGCTTCGTCGAGGGCGCCGGCCAACCGCGCGAGGTCGACGGCAGGCGGATCGTCGTGATCCCGATCCTCCTGCGCCGCGAGTCCCGCCGCCGCTCGTGACCGACGTCTCCTGGTGGGCCCTGTTGCCTGACCCGGCCATCGAGGAGGCGCCAACCCGCGGCTCGCGAACGTCCCGGAGTGTGCCGCTCCTTCGGGCAGACTGAAGGGGCCGCCGCGGTTGAACAGACAGGCCTCGCCTGGACGAGTCCCACCTCCGGGCGATCCCTGCCCGGACCAGCCATCGAAGAGGCGCCAACCCACGCTCGCGAACACCCCGGACTGCGCCACTCCCTCGGGCGGGCCGAGAAGGGCGGGGCCAGACCGCGAAGGCAAACCCCGACATGGCACCACGGTCGAACAGACAGACCTCGCGCCTGAACGAGTCCCACCTCCGGGCGATCCCTGCCCGGACCAGCCACCGAAGTGGCGCGCCACCGACCCTGCCGAGCCCACTCCCTCGAACCACCCCACCGCGAAACCAACCATCCAAGCGCCACCGACCCCGCCGAGCTCGAACGGAGCGGAAACGCGGCGGGCGGTCGCCGGGGCCCGTAGGGTCGGGCCGTGCAGCCTGCCGTTCCCGCGTCCGACGCCGTGTGGTCCCGCTACGGTGACCGGCGCCATCTGGTGTTCCTCCTCACCGGGGTGCTGGTGTTCGCCGGGCTGACAGCGCTCGGGGTCAGTGCGATCAGCGGCTTCGCGGGCGGTGTCGAGCGGGTGATCGGCGGGACCATCACCGGCTTCTTCGCGGTCTGCCTCCTCTTCTGCGGCTACGCCGCCGCGGTGTTCCCCTCCCGGCGCCACCGGCTGCCCGCCGTGGCCGTCGATGCCGCCGGGATCTGGTGGTGCCGCGACCGGCACGCGACCCTCGTCCCGTGGCCCGGGATCGCGGGTGTCGGGATCGGCTACCTCACGGCACCCGCCGCCGCGGTCGCCGCCGGGTCTTCCTCCGGGCGGCGCAGGAACCTCGCGCTGGACGTGTTCCTCCCGCACGTACCGGACCTGCCCGCGCTGCGCACCTGGTCGGTGACCGAACCCCCGCCGCGGCCCGGGCTGCCCGCCGCGCGGTTGCGCTTCGTGCTGCCCGCCGGGCGGGACGGGCACGACCTGCGCGCCGCCGTCGCCCGCCACGCCCCCGGGTTGTGGGTGGGCGAGTACGAGCGGGCGTGGACGCGGCTCGGCGCGCTCGAGACGTGACGCCGGGCTTGACCTTGACACGGTGACAACGTGTCCACTGGAGCGCGGGAGGTGGTCCCGATCAACACGACACACGGAACCCCGCAGATCACGAACGCCCTGACCGCGACGGACCCGTCGATCCGGCTCAAGGCGGCACTGGCGGCCGGCTCGCACCCCGACCCCGGCCTGCTGGAGACGCTCGTCGAGCGGTGCGCCGTCGAGCCGGACTTCTTCGTGCGGGACATGCTGTCCTGGGCGCTGACCCGGCTCCCCCCGGAGCTCACCCTGCCGCGGGTCCGCCGCGAGCTCACCGCCGAGCGGCCGCAGGCCCGCAGCCAGGCGTTGCACACGCTGTCCAAGATCGGCGACCGGCGCGCCTGGTCCTGGCTCACGCGCGACATGCTCCGCGACGCCGACGACGGGGTCGCGCGGACCGCGTGGCGCGTCGCCGTCGCGTTCGTGCCCGACGACCGGAAGGAGGCGCTGGTGGCCGAGCTGGTCACCCAGCTCGGCCGGGGCGGCCGGGACGTGCGGCTGAGCCTGAGCCGGGCCCTCGTCGACCTCGGCGCGGTGATCGAGCCCGCGCTGGAGAAGGCCGCGGCGCACCCCGACCCGGCCGTGGCCGCGCACGCCCGTGCCACCGCGCTGCTCCTGGCGGACCCGGAGGCCGGGTTCGACGCGGCCGTCGAGGAGGCGAACCGCGTCGTCACGCTCGGCCCGGAGCGGGCCGCGGCGGCCGCGGCCGCCGAGGCGGCGGCGTGCTGATCGGCGACGTGGCCCGCCAGTCGGGGGTCAGCACCCGGATGCTGCGGCACTACGACGCCCTCGGTCTGGTGCGGCCCACCGGCCGCACCGCCGGGGGCTACCGCGAGTACTCTCCCGACGACATCCGCCGGATCTTCCACGTGGAGAGCCTGCGGTCGCTCGGGCTGTCGCTCAAACAGATCGGCCGCGCGCTCGACGACCCGTCGTTCACGCCGGACGCCCTGGTCAGCGACCTCATCCGGTGGGCGGAGGACCGCCTGGCGCGCGAACAGGAGCTGCTCGAGCGGCTCCGCGCGATCGACGCGTCGGCGCCGTCGGGCTGGCAGGGCGTCCTGCGCATCGTCGAACTCATGCAGGGCCTCAACTCGGCCAGCGCGGCACGCAGGCAGCAGGCCGTGCTGACCCGGCAGGAGGGTGCGCCGGTGCCCGCCGAGGTGCTGGCCGGGGCGGTCCTCGCCGAGGCCGACCCCAACGTCGCTGGCGCGCTGCGCTGGGCGCTCGCCAGGGCGGGCGGCGACGGTGTCGCGGCGCTGGCCGCGGGCGCGGGCTCGGCGGACGTCGAGGTCCGGCGGCGCGCGGTGGTGGCGATCGCCGAGATGGCCGACGCGCCCGGCGCCACCGAGGTGCTCGCGGACGTGCTCGGCGACGAGGACGCGACCGTGCGCGGGCGCGCCGCGCTGGCGCTGGGCAGGCGGGGTGTGACCGCGGCCGTGCCGGTGCTCGTCGGCATGGTGGTCGCGGGCACCGGCGACGTCGACGCGGCGGAGGTCCTCGGCACGCTGGCCGCGGACCCGGGCCACGCGGAGCGGATCGTGACCGCGCTGGCCGCCGAACTCGCCGCGCACCCCGGCGACGCCGCGGTGCGGATCCGCCTGACGCAGGCGCTGGTCGAGCTGCCGGGGACCACCGCGGCGGCGGTCCTGCGCGGCCTGACCGACGACGAGGACCGCGCCGTCGCCCTCATCGCCTCGGCCTTCGTCGGCGTGCTCGACCAACGGTCCACCGAGGGCTGACGGCGCTCCCGGCCGAGCCGGGAGCGCCGTCGGTCCGGTCAGTTCGCCGCGAGGGTCCAGCCGCTCCAGCCGACCCCGATCTCCGTGCCGGCACCGAGGGTGCCCGTGCCGGTGCCGAGCCACTGCAGCAGCTTGTCGTCCGACGCGCGGATCGCCAGCAGGTCTGCCCTGCCGTCACCGTTGACGTCCATCGCGGTCATCTGCCGGAAGGCGTTCCACCCCGTGCCGACCTGTCTCGCGGTGGCGTACGAACCGGTGCCACGGGCCCAGTAGTACAGCTGACCGAGGCCGTTGGTGGCCCAGATGTCGCCGTCACCGTCCCCGTCGGCGTCCGCGGCGACGTGCCTGCCGAGGCCCGCCCAGCCGCTGCTGACGTGGTAGCGGACCGCGAACCGGCCGCCGCCCTTGCCGATGTAGAGGTACATCTGGCCGCCGTCACGGCCGAGGATGTCGGTCTTGTCGTCGCCGTTGACGTCCGCGAACGCGGCCCACTCCATCGCCGACCAGCCGCCGCCGACCCGCAGCACACCGTTGAACGTGCCGTCACCCCGGTTGTTCCAGTAGTACAGCGCGTCCCCGCCCACGGCCCACAGGTCGGCGTGGCCGTCGGCGTTGGAGTCGTTGACACCCATCCACCGGTAGCCGTCCCAGCCGGGGCCGAGCCGCGTCGGCGTGGTCAGGTCGCCGCCGGGCTGTCCACGGTAGACGAACGCGACACCGGACGGGTCGACGCCGACCGCGTCGTCGTAGAGGTCGCCGTTGACGCTCTTCGCCGCGCGCCTCGGCGGCGCGGAGATCCCGGTCGCCGCCCGCGCCTGCGACATGTACCGCAGGTAGGTGTCGTTGTTGTAGGTGGCCCACGGTGTCCAGTCGTCACCGCCGTCGGAGATGCGGTAGGCGGCACGGGCGTTGCACGCCGCGTCGTACGCGCAGGCGTCGGTGACCTCGTCGTGCCAGTAGTCGTTGATCTGCCACAGGCCCCGGTCGACGGACGCGGGCGGACCGTCGTTGTAGCCCGTGGCCTTCGGGTCGCACCCCGACTCGGCCATCGCGACCGCGACCGCCGTCACCAGGTTCTCCCCGGCGAACCCGGCCGCGCGACCGACCGAGACGCACAGGTCGATGTCGCCCGCCGCCTGTGCGGGCGCGGCGAACGTGACGCACGCGGCGGCCAGCGCGGCCGCGGTCACGGCGGGCACCAGCCCGCGCCTTGTCCACATCGGACGCCTCATCAGTTCGCCGCCAGCGTCCAGCCGGTCCAGCCGAAGCCGATCTCCACGCCGGCACCGAACGTGCCCGCGCCGGTCCCGAGCCACCGCAACAGCTTGTTGTCCGACGTGCGGATGGCGAGCAGGTCGGCCTTGGCGTCGCCGTTGATGTCCATCGACGTCACCTGGCGGAAGCCGTTCCAGCCGGAGCCGACCTGTTTCGCGGTGGCGTAGCCGGAGGTCGTGCGCTGCCAGTAGAACAGCTCGCCGAGGCTGTTGGTGGCCCAGATGTCGCCGTCGCCGTCCGCGTCCGCGTCGGCCGCCGTGTGCCGGGCGAGACCGGACCAGCCGCCGCTGACCGTGACCCGCGTGGTGAACGCCCCGTTGCCCTTGCCGACGTAGAGGTACATGTAGCCGCCGTCGCGGGCGAGGATGTCGGTCTTGTTGTCCCCGTTGACATCGGCGAACGCGATGTACTCGAACGCCGACCAGCCCGCGCCGACGTCGACGCCGGAGGTGAACGTGCCGTCGCCGTGGTTGCCCCAGTACTTCAGCGTGCCGCCCGCGACCGCCCACAGGTCGGCCCAGCCATCGCCGTTGGAGTCGTTGACCCCCATCCACGTCATGGCGCCCCAGCCGGGACCGAGGCGCAGGCTGGTGGTGAAGTCGCCGTCCGCGGTGCCGCGGTAGAGGTAGGCGACGCCGTCGGGGTTGACGCCGACCGCGTCGTCGAAGCGGTCGCCGTTGACGCTCTTGGCCGGTTTCGCCGGGGTGCCGCCGCCCCCGCAGTTCTTGGAGGTGACGTAGCCCTCCGGGTACGGGAAGCGGACGCCGTCGAAGTTCGCGGGCCGGATGCCGTCCGGCCACGACGAGCCGAGGCGCACCTCGTAGTGCAGGTGCGGGCCGATGTTGTTGCCGGGCTTCGAGGTGTTGCCGACCCACCCGATCAGCTGGCCCTGCGCGACCGTCTGGCCCGCGCTGACGGCCATGTCCTTGAGGTGGGCGTAGTAGGTGTTGTAGCCGGTGCTGCCGTGGCTGATCTTGACGAGGTTGCCGTACCCGTTGGCGTCGCCCTGGTCCGCGGCGGTCACCACGGTGCCCGCGGCGGCCGCGAGTACCGGCATGCCCTCGTCGTCACCGCGGTTGAAGTCGATCTCCCACGGGGTTTCGTGCGCGCTGCTGTCCGGGTTGTTGCCGAGCCAGGTCTGCCCGCACGGGAACGGCAACTGGAACAGCGGTTCCGCCGCCTGCGCCGGGACGGCGAACCCGACCGACGCCGTGGTGATCACGACCACGGTCGTCGCGAGTCTCGCCCAGAACGGTCGTTGCCTCATCCTGTACCTCCTCAGTGGATGAACCGGGTCGATCCAGGACGCTAGCCACGTGCCGCACATTTCCCGTCCGTCCGGCGCACATCAGGAAACCCTTGCGCCACAACGAGATCATGGGCCGCACGCACGCGCGGGCACCGGGCGCGGCGGTGCTCGCCGAACCCGGTGCCCGCGCGGGATCAGCGCTGCGGCAGGGACTGCTCCGCCATGGCGAACCCCTCGTACTTGCGCACGATGCGGGGCGTGCCGTTGACGCCGCGGTACACGAGGATCCAGAACTGGCCGCCTGCCGAGGTGATCAGCCCGAAGGCCGGGTCGACGACGGTGGGCACGTCCGTCCCGGTCCAGCCCTCGTACGGCGCGAAGGTCTCGCTGCCGGCCGCGTTCTCACCCCACATGGCCACCTGGCCCGCGTCGTCGCGGGTGGCGATGAGGGTGCGGCCGTCGACCGGGTCGATGACGGCCGCCGGGGCGCCGGTCACGCCGGTCTGACCGGTGGGCGTCCACGCGGCGGGGAACACGCCCGCGGCGTCCTGCTTCTTCATCACCACGGAACCGTCCTGCGCCCGCGCGAACAGGCCGACGCGGTAGCCCGGGTAGGTCACGGCCGCCGGGGTGTCGGCGAGCGCGCCGCCGAGGTCGGTCCACGGGCCGACGCTGCGGTCCTCGCGGAACACCAGCGACTTCACGGTGCCTGCCGCGGTCCGCGCGAACACCTGCACGCCGTCGCGGACCACGGCGGTGGCCGGGGTGCCGACGAGGTCCTGGTCGCCGAGGTCGCGCCAGTACGGCGTGGTGCCCTCGCGGAGGAACGCCCACAGCTTGCCGTCGGCGTCGACCGCGAACAGCACGGTGGTGCCGTCGGCGAGGTCCGCCCCGGCGGGCGCGAACGCCATCGACCCGCCGAGGTCGGTGAACGCGGTCCACGTCGGCGCCGCCGATTTCGTCTGCGTGCTGGCCCAGACGTCGCCGCCGTCGCCGTACTGCGCCGACACCTCCACGGTGCCCGCGGTGCCGTGGGTCAGTGCGGGCGGCCCGGAGAACGCCTCGTTGCCGGAGATCGTCTGGTACTGCACGTCGAACAGGTTGCCGGGCAGGGCCTGGTGCGCGACGACGACCTTGCCGAGGTTGTCGACGAACGCGTACTCGACGGACGCCTCGCTCTGGCCGGGCTGCACCTTCGCCTGCAGCACCCGGATCGGCGTGTTCTGCACGGTCGGGATCACGGTCTGCGGCTCGGAGAACCAGCCCTCCAGGTCGATGTAGACGTAGGCGGACGCGGTGCCGTAGTTCTTGATCCGCACCTTGCCGCCGGTGCCCGGCTTGACGATCACCGAGGCGCGGTGGTGGGTGCCCGGGGCGTACTCGGTGTGCGCGACCCCCGGTTCGACGCCGCCCGTCGACCACGCCCGCAGCGCGCCGCGTGCGGTGCCGCCGCCGGCCTGCATGCTGAGCGCGGCGCCCGCGATCCCCCGCGTCGGCAACCCGTTCGCGCCGCCGACCTGGACGTCGATCACCCCGTTCGCGGCGACGGTGCCGCCGAAGAGGCGCGCGGTGACCGGCCGCAACCCGGCGCCGGCGGTGGCGGTCTTCGCGAAGTACCCCATGATGTCGACCAGCAGGTGCGCGGCCGCCGGGCCCTTGTTGGTGAACGTGACGCGCGTGTCGGTGGTCAGCGGGACGGCCGCGCCGCTGGCCGCGTAGATCCCGTCCTCGAAGTGGACGACCGCCGCGGCCCCCGCCGCCACCCCGGTCGGCGCCGCGGTGAACGACCCGCTCGCGGTGCCGGGCGGGACCGTCAGCTCGACGAACGCCGCCGACGCCCCGGCGGGCACCCCGCCCGCCGCGAGGTCCACCGTGCGGGAGCCACCCGCCGGGATGATCGTCGTGGCCGTGGTGTCCAGCACGCGCCGCTGCGTCACGGGCACGAACCCGCCGTAGGAGCCGCCGGTGGAGGTGGTGAAGTACCCCTGCACGTCGACGACCACGTGCAGTTCGCCGTAGCGGTTGTACAGGGAGATCTGCCCGTTCGTCCCCGGTCGCACGACCGCCGTGTTGGACAGCGACTCCCCCGTCCCGACGTTGACCATCGACACGTCGGGCCGCGTCGTCCCCGCCGGGTAGGCGGTGAGCCACGTGCCGAGCGAGGGCTGCACCGCGAGGATGCGGATCAGCACCGCGCTCACCCCGGTGGCCGGGACACCGCCCACCCCGACGGCGGTGAAGGACGTCGTCGACGCGGCCTTGAGCTTGGCGCCGCTGCGCGTGTCCCAGATGGTGCGCGCCGTGCTGAACGGCACGAAGTCCCCTCCGCGCGACGCGGCGTCCGCGTGCGCGACCGGCTTGCCGACGGGCGCCACCACCACCGCGAGCGCCGCCGCGAGCGCGGCCAGCGCGGCCATCAGGCGTGAACGTCTCCACCGTGTCTCGGTTTCCACCATCGGTGTCCCTTCTCCAACGTGGGTTCGATCAGTCGTCGAAGCGGTTGATGACACGCTTCACGGCCTTGCGGATGGGTTTCATCGCTGCCTTCACGCCCACCTTCGCCGCCACGCCCAGGCCGACGCCCAACATCATCAGTTCCGCGCCGGGCGCGCCGTCGTGGAGGCTTTCCAGCGCCTCGTCGGAGTTGTCGGCGATCTCGACGTACTTCTCGCCCCGCTCGGCCATGTCGTCCACCAGCTCCGACAACTTCACGTGGTAGTTCGGGCAGCGGGGACCCCCGGTGCACTGGGTGATGTCCTTCGTGCTCCGGATCTGGTGCACCGGGCACCGGGCGAGCGGGTCGTCGTTGTGGGTGAGCAGATCGCTGCCGCCGACGACGACGTAGTAGGTGTGGAGGCGGTCGACCGTCAGGTTGTAGACCTGCCGGTGCTCGCTCCACTCCCGCGTGCGCACCACGGTCGCGGAGCGGTGGTCCGCCGTCTCGAAGCGGTAGCCCGGTGCCAGGTCTCCCGCCTCGACCCAGCGGCCCAGGTTCGCCACCCACATCGGGTGCCCCTGCGTCGCGGTGAGCTTGCCCGTCCCGGTCGTGATCTCGACCAGGTCCTTGGGCCCGTTCCCGACGATCACGCCGGTCACCCGCTGGGCCTCCGTGCGCCCGGTCGTCGGATCCGTGGCGAGCACGCGTTCGCCCGGCCGCACCTCGTCGATGCGTTTGGTGCTGCCGTCGGCCATCCGCACCCGCGTACCGCCGGTGAAGCTGTTCGACTTCACGCAGCTCGCGACCTTGTCGGTCAGCCTGCGGCCGGTGCGGACGACGTCCGCCGCGTCGTCGGCGTGGCGGGCGGCGAGGGAAGCGGCCCTGGCGGCACGTACGGCGCCGCCGCCCGCGCCGCCGAGGAGGTAGCCGCCGACGGTGGCCGCCGTCCACGCGCACGCCTCGAGGTCGCCCTTGGTGACGCACGCGACCAGGTCCGTCACGCCGGACATGTCCGCCGCGACCTTCAGCGCCGCCTTGACGTACGGGGCCGCGGCCTGCGCGAGGTCGGCCACCGTGTCCACGGCCTTGGAGACGTTCTCCACCACGGCGCCCGCCGTGTCGACCGCCTTCTGGTACACCGCCGTGGCGCTCTTGACCGTGTCGGCCACGACGTCCCGCGTCGCGGTGACGACCTTGGCCGGCAGGTGGGCGGCCGAGGACACCAGCTTCTTCGACGCGGACAGCACGGGTTTCGCCGCGGCGAGCACGGCCTTGACGGGACTGTGCCGGGCGGCGAACGCGGCCGCTTTCTGCGCGGCGCGCGTCACCTGTTTCGCCTTGGCGATGGCGGCCTTGCGGGCCTGTTCCGCCTTGCGGGCGGTCCAGTTCACCGTCTGCCTGACCTTCTTCTTGGTGTACGAGTACGCCTTCTTGCCGCCCTTCGCGAGCCACTTGGCGCCCTTGCTGACGTGGCGGCCGATCGACTTCAGGCCCTTCGACACGTGCTTGCCGACCCACTTCACGGCCGACTTCGCCTTCTTCGCGACCCACTTGGCGCCACTGGCGACCTTGCTCGCCGTCCACGTCACGGCGCTCCACGCGGTGTGCGCGAACCACGAGATGCCGCTCGACACGTACGACGACACCGTGGACACCGCCGACGACACGGTCGACACCACGCTGGAGACCGCGTTCGACACCGCGTTCTTGATCTTGTTGAAGACACCCCAGTTGCCGGTCGGGTCCGTGACGTTCAGGGGGTCGGCGTTGCCGTAGGTGTAGCGGTTGGCGAGCACCGCGTCGCCGCCCGGGTGGTCGACCGTGTCGCGGGCGGTGAACGACCCGGTCCTCGGGTCGTACCAGCGGGCGCCCATGTTGACCTGGCCGGTGCCCTCGTCGGTCCAGTCGCCCTGGAAGCCGACGTTCCCGGTGTCCCCCGCCCGGTCGGTGACCTGGCCGAACGGGTCGTACGCGGTGGAGTCGGACAACCCGCTGAGCGCGGTGTCGCCGGGGGCGAACGCGCCGACGACGTCACCGTGCTCGTCGCCCAGCGCCAGCGCGGGACCGCCCGCGTCGGCGACCGCGAGCAGGTCGTCCTCGGGGCCGCGGGCGAACTTCTCGGTGCCGTCGGCGACCACCTCGCCGGACAGCCCGGCGTAGGTGAACAGGCTGCCGCCCGTGGACATCAGCCGGTTCAGGCCGTCGTAGACGTAGGTCTGGCCGAGCGCGCCGACCATCCGGTCGAACGCGTCGAACGTGAACCGTTCGGTCAACCCCGAGCTGGTCCGGGACGCCCGCGTGCCGCGCGCGGTGTGGGTGTAGGTGTAGTCGCCGTCCGACAGCAGGCGGTTCCGCTCGTCGTAGGTGGCGGTCTTGTCGCCGGTGCGGGTGCGGTTGCCCGCCGCGTCCCACGCGTACTCGACCGTCCCCTTCGGACCGGTCCACGACGTGAGCCTGCCCGCGAGGTCGTAGCCGTAGGTGTGCTCGCCCGCGCCGGCCGTGCCGGTGGTGGTCTTGCCGGTGATCTGGTTGTTGGCGTTGTACCGGTACGCCACCGACATCACGGTGCCGCCCGCGGCGTTGCGCAGCACGTCGGAGGTGGTGCGGCCCAGCTCGTCGTGGCCGAACGCGCGTACCCTGCCCGCCCCGTAGTCCACAGTGGACAACAGGCCCGCGGTGTCGTAGCCGTACCGCTGCACCGTGCCGGTCAGCCCGTCGGCCACCGTCGCGAGCCGCCCGTTCGTGTAGCTGAACGTGGCGGTGCCCGCGGCGTCCTTGCGGGACAGCACGTTCCCGTCGGCGTCGTAGGCGTAGTCGGCGGCGCCACCGGGGCCGCGCGCGGTGAGCAGGTTGCCCCGGTCGTCGTAGGTGTAGGTGTTCGCGCCGCCCGGCGCGTTCACCGACACGATCCGGTCGGCGAGGTCGTAGGCGAGCGTGCGGGTGCCGGTGGCGGCCTCCGCGCCCGCGCCGGTCTCCGTGGTGAGCCGCCCGGCCGCGTCGAACGTGGCGGCGCGGGTCACGCCGCCCGGCGCGCGGTAGGACACCGGGTTGCCGCCGGTGTCGTACGCCACCGTCCAGGTCCGGTCGGCGAGGTCCGGGTGCGCCGCGGTGGCCGGCTCGGTCATCGTCTCGGGCAGGCCGAGGGAGTTGTACGAGTAGAGGAAGCTGTTGCCGCGGCCGTTGGTGAGCCGCGTGCGCCTGCCTGCCGCGTCGTAGCCGAACGACGTGGTGATGGCCGAGGTGGCGGTGACCGGTTCGGTCTGGCTGACGAGCTGGTCGCCCGCGTCGTAGGTGTAGGTGGTGGTGACGCCGAGCCCGTCCGTCGCCGCCACCAGGTTGCCGTCCGGGTCGTAGGCGCCGCGGCGGGTCTGCTTCACCGAGCCGTCGGGCGCCAGCTCGTTGGTGGTGACGGGCCGCCCGGCGCCGTCGTACACGGTCTGCGTGGTGCGGCCGACGTGGTCGGCCCGCCGCACCACGCGGCCCGCCGGGTCGTACCCGTACTGCGTGGCCACGCCGTTCGGGTCGGTGACGCGGGTGACCTGGCCGAGCGTGTCGTAGGTGACGCGGGTGACCGCGCCGGACGGGGTGTCGGTGCGCACCGCGTTGCCCGCGTCGTCGTACACGACGGTCGTGGTGTGGTTGTTGGGCACCGGCCACCGCTCGACCTGGGTGGCGGTGACCGCGCGGTCGAGGTCGTCGTAGGTGGTCTCGGTGCGGGCGCCCGTCGGGTCCGTCGTGGACAGCGGGAGCCCGGTGCGGGTGTAGGTGTAGCGGGTGACGGCCCTGGTGTCGTTGGTGGTCGCGGGTTCGTCGAGGGTGACGAGCCTGCCGAGCTGGTCGTAGCCGTAGCGGGTGGCGTTGCCGCGCGGGTCGGTGACCTCGACGACGTTGCCGAGGCCGTCGTAGCGGGTGCGGGTGGTGGGCGTGACGGAGCCGCTCGCGCCGGGTGCGCGGTAGGCGGGCTCGACCTCGGTCACGGGCCTGCCGAGCCGGTCGTAGGTCCAGCTCCGGACGTTGCCCACCTCGTCGCGCACGGACGTCTGCTCGCCGAACGCGTTGTAGCCGTAGGTGGCGGTCGGCCGCACGGTCTGCGCCGTCCCGCCCGCCTCGGCCGCGACCGGGGCGCCCACGTCCCGGATCAGCTGCCCGGTCTCGTCGTAGGCGAACGTCGTGGTGTACGCGGCCGGGTCCGCGCCAGCCACGTTCCCGCGCGGGTCCGTCGTGGACAGTTGAAGGCCGCGCTGGTCGTAGGTGGAGGTGGTGACGAGCGACTCGGTGCCCGTGGACACCGTCTCGCGGACGGCGTTGCCCGCGTCGTCGTAGACGTAGCTGACCACCTCGGGGGTGGTGGGCAGCGGCCACGGCACGTTCGACGGCTTGCCGGACCGGCTCACCCGCAGGACGTTGCCGCCCTGGTCGTAGGTGTAGTTCGTGGTGCGGGCGAGACCCGCCGGGTCCTCGACGGTGGTGACGAGGTCGCCGCCGCGGTCGAAGGTCTGGGTGAGGGTCTTGGTGCCGTTGCCGGTGACCTTCTTCACCGGGTTGCCCGCGGCGTCGTAGGTGTTCTCCTCCAGCACGAAGTCGCGCCTGGTGCCGTCGGCGTCGCGGAAGCCCTTCAGCACCACCTTCCACACGCGGTCGTCGCCGTAGTACCGGTACTCGATCCGGCGGCCCATGGCGTCGGTCGTGCTCGCGCGGCGGCCCGCCCAGTCGTAGGAGTGGGACTCCACCACCAGGTAGTCCTCGACGAGGCCGCCCTGGTCGTCGCCGCGGTAGGCGCGCAGGCGCACCTCGGCGAGCGCCTGCCGCGCGGTGTAGGCGTAGTCGTACCTGGTGCCCGCCGCGTCCACGGTGGACACGACGTTGCCGAACCGGTCGTAGGTGGCGGTGGTCTCGTTCCCCTCGGCGTCGACCACCCGGACCGGGCGGCCTGCCGCGTCGTACTCGGTGGTCGTGGTGCGGGTGGCGGCGCCGCCGAGCCTGTCGCGTTCCTCGACCTTCACCGGGTTGCCGTCGACGTCGTAGGTGGTGACCGTCTCCTGCTGGTGGCGCACCCCGGTCACCGCGTCGGTCGTCGCCGGCTCGGTGACCACGGTCGGCCGCGACAGCGCGTCGTAGGCGGTGGTCGTGGTGACGCCACCGGGGAAGCTGTCGGAGATCTCGGTCTCCGACACCTCCCTGCCGAGCGCGTCGTAGGTGAACGTGGTGACGAGCCCGCCCGGTTCGGTGGTCTGCGCGAGGTCGCCGTTCGGGTAGTACTGCCTGCGGGTCACCTTGCCGCGCGCGTCGGTGGTGGTGAGCAGCAGGCCCGGCGGGATCACCCCGCCGCCGACCGCGGGTTCGCCGCCCGTGCTGTAGGTGTGCCGCACGACCGCGCCGTCCGGCTCGGTCTGCGTCGCGAGGTCTCCGGTGGCGGTGTAGGTGTAGCTCGTGCGGTAGGTGGTGTCGCCGGCGCTCGCCGACCGCGCGTCCCTGGTCTCGACCGGCAGCTCGTTGCGCGGGTCGAACGGGTTCGTGACCGTCGCCGGGTAGGTGGTGTAGCTGGTCTGGCACGACCCGGCGGTGCGGCACGTGGTGCGGCTGGTGATGTTGCCGCGCGCGTCGTAGGTCATCCGCACGGCGTCGCCGTTCTCGTTGGTGACCGTGGCGAGCATGCCCGCGTCGTCGTACTCGTAGGTGCGGATGGCCATGCCGTCGAGCGGGTGCTCCACGAACACCGGCCCGCCGGAGCCGCCGGGGATGATCGTGCAGAACTTCGGGTCGCCGGGGTCGGGCGCCGTGCACTCCTCGACCTCCTCCGGCGGCGTGGGCGCCGGGTAGCCCGGCTGGTCCTCCTCCCGCAGCTCGAGCCCGAGCGGCAGACCGGACCGCAGCAACTGACCGGTGATCGCGTCGTACTCGTAGAGGTTGGGCCGGTTCGACGGGTCGTTGACCTGGACCGTGCGCAGCAGCTCGTCCGCGCCGCCGGACACGACCGGGGCGCCGATCTTCCAGGTGCCGCCGTCGCGGTCGGTGTAGGACGCGACGCGGTCCTGGCCCACGTCGTAGCTCGCCCGCAGGGCCACCGCGCCGCTGGGCAGCGCCACCTCCGCGAGCTGGTCGGCCGCCGTCGCGCCGTAGCTGTGGTGGGCGGCGACGGCGGCGGCGCCGAGCGGCCGCGAGTAGACGGCGACCTCGTCGATGGCGCCCGCGAAGTACCGGGTGGCCGCGCTCCCCCACTGCGGCCACGCCGTGGGGTTCGTGGCGGTGGCCGCGCCGAGCTGGTTGAACGTCAGCAGCGCGTGGTCGAGCGTGGCCGTCGTCTGTCCGATGCGGACACCGTCGAGGTACAGGGTCTGGGTGGTGCCCAGCGACGACAGCACGACGTGGTGCCACGCCCCGTCGTTGACGGCGAGCGGCGAGGTCATCGGCGCGACGGCCGCGGCGCCGAACTGGCCGCGCAGCTTGCCGTCCATGCCGACGTACAGCACCGGCACGCCACGGGTGGGCGCGGTGCCGAACGCCTTGTCCTGGTAGCCGAGCAGCGGTCCGCCGGTGCCGGTGGTGGTGGCCTTGAACCACAGTTCGACCGCGCCGTCCCGGGTCTTCTTCACCACGCCCTTCGGCAGGTCGACCCGCGAGGACGTGCCGTTGAAGGCCGCCGCCGTGCCGCCACCGCCCGCGAGCGCGCCCGCGGCGCCGAGCGTGACCGACGAGTAGGTGGCCGCGTCCGCGCCGAGGTTCACGGCGATCTCGCTGCCCGCGCCGGTGCCCTCGGCCTCGCCGAGCCGCCAGTACGACTCGGGTTTCGCGTCCAGCACGGCGCTGCGGTAGTGCGACCCGTCGGCGTAGGCGTACGTGGTGCAGGTGGCGTCCGGCGCGCACACCTTCGTCAGCACGTCGCCGTCGTAGGTGTAGTCCCACGCGGTGCCGAGATCGGTGGTCACCTTCGTGACGTGGTTGCCCGTCCACGTGAACCGCAGCGCGCGGCCCGCGGTGTTGGACTGCCCGTTGGACACCTGCGCCTTGGCGAGCTTGGCGCCGGTGCCGTAGGTGAGGAGGACCGAGCGCTTGGCGGCGTCGGTGATCTTCGTGAGGCGGCCGCCCGAGTCGAACGTGTAGACCACGCCGGCGCGGTCGGCGAGCGTCCACAGCCCGTTGGCCAGGGTGAGCGCGGCGGTGCGGGTCGACGGGGTGGCGAAGGTGCCGTCGGCGTTGCGGCCGAAGCGCACCGCCTGACCGTCCGGGTAGGACACCACGACGTTGCCGGAGCCGTCGTCGTCCTGCGTGAGGCGCATGTCGTAACGCGTGGTCCAGCCCGCGCCGAACGCGCCGTCGCGGCGCGGGTCGAGGCTGTTGTAGGTGCGCAGCAGGTTCAGCTCCGGGCCCACCGTGGTGACGGTGGCGTCGACGGCGACCGTGGACAGGTTGCCGGTCTGCGGGTCGTACTCGCGTTCCTGCGCGGCCTGTGCGGCGCCCGCGATCCGCGCGGTGATCTCCGGTTGCGGCACCTCGGCGAACACCGTCGAGTACGGCGACGCCACCTCGGTCGTGGCGTCCTTGACGAACACGCGCCAGAGGTATCCCTTGCCCCACACCATTCTCCCGTTCGGCGGCGCCCACGACTGGCCCGCCAGGTAGCCGGAGTTGGTGCAGCTCACCGGGTTCCCGCTCGCGTCGCGGTCGCAGACCTCGAACTTGTAGGTCAGCGCCGTGCCGGGGGGCGCGTCGACGTCGATGCCGCGGCCCCACAGCAGCGGGTTGAGCGTCGGCGCCTGGTAGCCGTTGGGCGGGTACAGCTCCTGCACGACCGGCGGCAGGTCGGTGATCTCCAGGACGATCCGCGCAGGCGCGACCTGGTGGTCGGTGAACACGATCCCGCCGGTGCGGACCATGGTGAAGTCGAGGAAGTACCGGCCGGGCGGCAGCGCCTTGATCGTGGCGGTCAGGGTGACGCGGGCGCCGCGGGCCACGGTCGTGGTCAGGTCGGCGGCGCGGAACTGCCCGACCGCCGCCCCGGTCGTGCGGTTGTAGGCGCGGTAGGCCAGGTAGTAGCCGCCGGGCGCCCACGCCTCGGCGCTCCGGTTGGTGACGGTGACCTTGACCTTGCCGTCCTGGTTCTGCAGCACGGGCGGGTCCGGCACCGGGTCCGGGATCGCGTACCCGGCGTTGTACGGGCTGTGGGTGACCCACAGCGTCGGCCGGTTGGCGCCCGCCGCGGTGCCCACGAACCGCTTGCCGCTCGTGGTGTCGGCGACGTTCCCGCGCAGCGACAGGCCGTTGTTCGCGGTGGTGCCGTCGACCCAGCCCTGCACGAGCCGGGTGCCGGCGTCGCCGAGGTCGAACAGCTCGGCGGCGGTGGGGCAGGCCGACTGCGACTGGCCCTGCGCGAAGTAGCCGTGCGAGAACGAGCGGGACGCGAGCGCGGGCCCGACGGCGGGGCCAGGGTAGGCGTAGCTGCCGGTCGGCGTCCACGCCCCGGTGACGGGGTGCACGGTGACCGGGCGGGCGGCGCAGGTCTGCGCGTGGAAGTTGACGAGCTGCAGCTGGGCGCCGTAGATGGTGTGGAACCGCAGGGTGTCGGTGAGCCCGGCGAACTTCAGGTAGGACGCGGTCGGCGCGCCGTCGACGTTGCCGACCTGCAGTTCGGAGCCGCCGCTCGTGGCGGTGCCGCCCCGGACGTACATGCCCGCGTCGGCGGCGCCGTCGGCCACCGGCAGCGACACGGTGGGGTCGACGCGGACGGGGTACCGGCGGGCGGGGTCGGTGAGCCAGGCGTCGTCGAGGGTGACGACGAGGGTGGTGCCGTCGAGGCGGTAGGTGACGGCGGTGGAGAGCGCGGCGGCCGCGTCGACCATGTCGCCGGGCGGGATCACGGCGCGGGTGGCGCCGTCGTTGCCGGTGAGGACCAGCTGTCCGGCGCGGAGCGCGGGTCGCAGGTCGGTGCGCAGGGGGAAGCGGAACTCGCGTGGTGCCGAGGAGTCGCGCAGGACGACGGTCTCCTTGACGCCGCCGGGTCTGGCCGTCAGCTCCAGGTCCACCCCCGGTCTGATGCCCGGGTAGGTGACGGTGGCGCCCGCGGCGGTGCCCGGCACGGGTCTCGCCCCGGCCAGCCCGTAGGCGACGCGGTGGTCGCCGAAGCGCATGGCGGCCAGTTCGGCGTCGTCGCCGCGGGCGGCGAACGCGAGGGACGCGGCGTTGGTGTGGTTGACCCAGCCGTCCGCTCCGGTCGTGAGCGTGGTGTCGATCGGCTGCCAGTCCCCGCGCGTGTCGCGGTAGTTGATGGGCGTGGCCGAGAACTCGGTGGTCTCGGTGCCGTCGGTGTTGGCGTAGGTCCGCCGGTGCGCGTCGCGGCGCTCGTGCCGCTCCCGGCTGGTCCGCCGGTCGAACCCGGTCCGGTGCACGGGTCCCGCCTCGACGGACGCCCGGTTCCCCGGCTCGGCGGCGACCGTGTTCGCCGGGAAGCGCGACCGGTAGGACCGCGGCAGGATCCGGTTGACCCGCCCGCGTTCGAGGTGCGGCTGCCCGGCGGCGGACCCCCACCGCTGGCCGGGCGCGTCCCGGTAGGGCACACCGGCGGCGCCCGCCGGGACGGGACCGGGGGCGACGTCGCCGACGAGCCCGGCGATGAGCGCGACCACCGCGGCGACGGCCAGGACGCGGGTGCGGGGGGATGACGACATGGTCCACCTCGAGCAGGGAGAGCCAGCACACGTCGAGCCAGCCGAGCGTCCCCGCCGCCTCTAACAACTCGCTAACACGACCGGCTACCCAAACCGGGCGCGACCCGGCACGATGTCGTGTCGTGACCGACTGGACCGGCATGACGAAGCGGCTGCTCGAGGGTGTGCGCGAGTGCGACCCGATCTACCGCCCGACGAACTTCTGGACGCCCGGACTGCGGGAGATCCTCGCCGACCTCGAACAACGCGGCCTGGAGAACTTCAAGTCCTGGCCGACGGCCGGCTGGTGGTTCTACCCGACCTACCACACGCCGCTGCCACCCAAGACGTTCGAGAAGACCTACAAGCTGGTGCTGAAGGAGAACCCGGCGCTGGACAAGGTCACGTGGATCCGCACGACGAACGGCTTCCACGAGGCGCGGCGCGACTTCGACGCCGCCCGCCTGACGTGGGACCAGTCGCGCTGGCCGTTCGACCTGGACGGCTTCGGCGAGAGCGCGGTCGGCCAGCCACCGCGGCACTACGCGCTGACGGACGAGGACTCCGTCCGGTGGGGCAAGCCGTACGTGAACTACCTGCTGTGCCTGGCCGCGCTGTCCCGCCACGTCGACCAGCCACCCAGCCGTTTCCTCGAGATCGGCGGCGGCTTCGGCGTACTCGGCGAGATCCTGCTCCGCCGCGACGACCAGGCCCGCTACGTCAACCTGGACATCCCGCCGCTGCTCACCGTGTCGTCGTACTACCTGACCACACTGTTCGGCGACCGCGTGCGCATCCCGGACGCCCTGGACGACGGCCCGGTCGAGCCGCCCACGTCCGCGTGCCTGCCCAACTGGCGGCTGCCGGACGTGCGCGGCCCGTTCGACGTGTTCGTCAACTCCTTCTCCTTCCAGGAGATGGAGCCGCACGTGGTCGACCACTACATCGGCATGGTGGCCGACCTCGGTGTCACGTATGTGGTGTCGCTGAACTCGCGCGAGGGCAAGCGCCGCGCCACCGAAGGCGCGGAGGGCGGCGTGCTGGACCCGGTCACGTCGGCCCGCATCACCGAGATGTTCAGCGAGCGCGGCTACACGGTGTGCGGCCGCTACGGCAGGCCCCTCATCTACAGCGCGGGCGAACTGGTGGTCCTCAAACGCACCTGACCTCCGACCGGCGTCGTGGCGCTCGGGGGTGGAGCTGTCCGTTCCGGCGTCGACTTCTGGCGCAGATTTGTCATGCCGCGGACCGCGATACGCGGCGGTCGACGGCCGCATACTTCGGACATGACGGCATGGGTGGTGGTGGCGGTCGTCGCGGCCGCGGTGGTGGTCGTGGCCGGGTTGCGGGTGCTCCTGCGGGACAAGTCGGACCGGCTCGCGCGGCGGGAGTTGCGGCGCCTGCGCTGGCGGGAGCGCAGCCCGAACCTGCGCGCCGCGCGTGAACACCGGTACGACATGATGATGGATCCGATGCCGGGCAAGCACCACCATCCGCACGGCCCGTGAATTCGCGGCCGCACTGGTGATCGGGGTGCCGCACGCAGCGGCGGCGGTTCCCGAGGCGGGTGGGGTGCGCGGCCTGCCCGTGTATAACAGTTCCGTGACCCGAACCTCCCGCCTCGGCGCCGCTGTCCTGGCCCTGCTCTCCTGCGTGGCGTTCGCCTCGCCCGCGTCCGCGCGTGGTGGCGAGCCCGACGCGCCACCCGGGTTCGTCGCGCTGAACGACGTCGATCCGACGATCCGGTACGACATCCGCTACTTCGGGCGGCACAACTTCGTCGGTGAGCGCATCGACGGGTACCGGCAGCCGCAGTGCATCCTCACGCGCCAGGCCGCGACCGCGCTGCGTGCCGCGCAACGCGTGCTGCTGCGGCAGGGTTACACGCTGAAGGTCTACGACTGCTACCGCCCGCAGCGTGCGGTCGACCACTTCGTCCGCTGGGCCAAGGACCTCGCCGACGAGCGGATGAAGGCCGAGTTCTACCCCAACGTCGACAAGTCGCGGTTGTTCGCCGACGGCTACATCGCGGAGAAGTCCGGGCACAGCCGCGGCAGCACCGTCGACCTCACGCTCGTCGCGCTGCCCGCCCGCCACCAGCGGCCCTACCACCCGGGCGAACCGCTGGTCGCCTGCTTCGCGCCGGTCGGCCAGCGGTTCCCCGACAACACCGTCGACATGGGCACGGGCTACGACTGCTTCGACCCGTTGTCCCACACCGACAACCCCGCCATCACCGGTGCCGCGCGCCACCACCGCGACCTGCTCCGCGCCACCATGGCGGACGCCGGGTTCCGCAACCTGCCCGAGGAGTGGTGGCACTTCACCCTGAACGACGAGCCCTTCCCCGGCACCTACTTCGACTTCCCCGTCAGCCGCGGCTCGCTGCACTGACGGCTCACCGGCAGGGCTCCTCGGACAGTTCCCGTGCCACGGCCTTGACGTTCTCCGCTGCCAGGCCCGGCAGGTCCGCGACCGGTGGGTAGCCGGGGTGAGCACGTTCCAGTTCGGCGACGATCGACGCCTCCTCGTCGGGGGTGACGGTCGTGCCGTGCGGTGATGCCGCGGTGGTGGCCGGGCGGACGAGCTCGCGGAACTCCTGGAGGTAGGCGCGTTGTTCGTCGATCAGGGCTCGGGCGGGGCCGGGCGTGCCGTGTCCGGGGTGGATGGTGCCGGCGTCGGGGAAGCGGGCGGCGAGCTGGTCGAGGATGTGCAGCCAGCCGCAGCTGTTGCCCTCGATGAGTGCGGGGGTGACTTCGCTGGTGGCGAGGTCTCCGGCGTACAGGTCGCCGGTGTCGGCGCGGTAGTAGACGGTGGCGGTGTCGGACTCGCCGTCGGTGAACGTGGCGGTGTCGAACCGCAGACCGCCGGCTTGTACGGGTGTGCCGTCGGGGAAGGTCCGGTCGGGGTAGGTCAGTTCGGTGGGGAAGCCGGGGTTCGCCGTGTGGGCCAGGGGGTAGAAGCCGCGTGGGTCCTCGCGCATGGCTGTGTCGGTGGAGCGGGAGGCGATGATCGGGGCGTGCGGGAACGCGTCGTGGAAGGCGCCCGCGCCGCCGACGTGGTCGGGGTGGGCGTGGGTGAGCAGGATCGCGGCGACGGGCCCGCCGGTCTTCCTGATCTCCGCGATCGCCCGCTGCGCGTCGGCCGGGGTGCGCAAGGTGTCGACGAGAACGAGACCGTCGGGCCCTGGGATCCAGTAGGTGTTGACCGAGCCCGGGTTCGGGGAGGCGAAGCGTCCCGGCTTCGCGGGTTCGGTGTCGTTCGCACAGCCCGCCACGGTCGCGGTCAGGCAGACAGCGGCGAGGAAACGTTGCAGTCGGTACATGTGCTGCTTTCGTCGTGGGCTCAACGGAAATCGCCGACGTGGGAATGTGCCCACCGCGGGAACGTGCAGGGCAGGCGCCCGGTCACCTTTCTGCACCGCGGCGTGGATCCGGGACTCGTCCCGCGTCCCGTCGCTGTCGAAGCTCAAGAACTCGTCGATGTACCCCTCGGGCACGCGCCCCGGCCATGTCGGCCCGGGCGTCCTCGGCGAAGGCGAACGCGGCGGCCACCGCGTCGACGACGGCAACGCCTCCACGGCGTCGGTGACCACGGCACGCAAGCAGTCACTGCTCACCACCCCACCGACGAGCACCGCCCCGGCCACCAGCCCGGCGACGACGGCCTCACCGTCGCGGGCCGTAGGTCAGGCGGCGCAGGACGGTCTCGGCGGGACCGGGGCGCTTGCGGTGGTCGAGCCGGCGGGCGGCGAGGACGCTCACCAACCACACGGCGACGGCGATGACGACGCCGGCCACGGTGGGGCTGCCGGACCGGTGGGCGAGGTCGAGCGTGAAGGGCAGCAGGAGGACCACCCAGGCGACGGACTGGAACAGGTACCCGGACAGCGACCGCTGGCCGAGCGCCGCGAGCGCGCCGACGACCGGTCCCGAACGGCTGGCGCGCATGGCGACCAGGCCGATGAGGGCCGCGTAGCCCGGGCCCGCGAACATCCCGCTGCCGCCGTGGAGGAGCAGCACCAGCTCGCCGGTCGGCTGGTCGACGTGCAGCCACCCGGCGGCGACGAGCGCAGCGGGCAGACCACCCGCGACGGCGACGCCGAGGCCGGTGCACGCGGTCCACTTCAGCAGGGTCCGGTGCCGCGCGGGCTCTTCGAGGACGCGGCGGCGCGCGGCCCACATGCCCAGCCACGCGACGATGACGAACGGCAGCACGGTCAGCGTGTGCACCGGCCATTCACCGAGACGGTCCACCATGGACTCGAGGTAGGTCGGCGCGTCGAGGGAGTCGACGTGGCCGACCGGCAACGGGGCCGGCGCGGCGGGCGTGCCGGTGAGGTCGCCGACCACGATCGCGGCCAGGACGACGATCTCGACCGTGGCCAGCGCCCACACGACCAGCACGATCCGGTGGAACTTGTCGCTCCTGCGGAGCAGCAGGAGGGTCATGGCGAGCCCGACGATCCCGTAGGCGCCGAGGAAGTCGCCGTAGTACAGCAGCGCGGCGTGGGCGAGGCCGAAGACCACGAGCCACAGGTTCCGGCGCACGAGCACCGACCGCACCTGGCCGGGTGTCGCGCCCGCGGCGTGCTGGCGGGTGGCGAGCTGGACGAGGCCGTAGCCGAACATCACCGCGAAGACCGGGTAGCCGCGGGCGTGGGCGAGTTCGTACAGCAGGAACGTGATGCCCCGGTCCACGCCCTCCGGCGCGGGGTCGAGGCCGGGCTCGCCCGCGAAGATCACGCCCGCGATGTTGGCGAGGGCGATGATCAGCAGCATCACGCCCCTGGCGAGGTCGGGCGCGAGTGCGCGCTCGGCTGGGCGGACGGGCCCGCGCCAGGTGCGCGGTGCGACGTCGAAGCTCATGCGGGTTCCCCTGTTTCGGACGGCAGACTTAGTTTCAGGGACAAAGTATCATAGATAAATTAATGCATGTGGCATGATGTCGGCGGAGGTGCGCGACAGGGGTATGACCAGCGAGGACTTCGTTCCCGACACGCTGCGCCGACTGTGGCGGATGGCCGAGCCCGCACGTCTGGGCCGGCCCGCGACGCTCGACATCGACCGGGTCGTCGCCGCCGCGGTGGACCTCGCCGACCGCGACGGGCTCGGCGGCGTGACCCTCCCGAAGGTGGCCGCCTCCCTGGGTGTCACCGGGATGTCGCTGTACCGGCACGTCGGCTCGAAGGACGAACTGCTCGTGCTGATGGCCGACCACGCCCTCGGCCCGCCCCCCGAACCCGAGACCGGTGACTGGCGTGCCGGGCTGCGCGCGTGGGCGCTGGCGCAGCGCGCGGTGTTCCGGCGGCGGCCGTGGCTCACGCGCCTGCCCGCGTCCGGGCCGCCCTCGGGCCCGCACCAGATCGCGTGGATGGACGCCGGGCTCGCGGCCCTCGCGGGCACCCGCCTCGACTGGGCGCACAAGGTCGGCGTCCTGTCCCTGGTCAGCGGGTACGTGATGCAGTCAGCGCGGCTGGAGAGCGACTTCGCCGACGCCAGGAGCGAGGCCACGGCCCAGGCCGACGTGGAACGCGACTACGGCCGCGCGCTGGCCGCACTCGTCACCCCGGACCGCTTCCCGCAGGCCGCGCGGCTGTTCTCGTCGACGCTGTTCGAGGCGCCGCCGGACGACGCGTCCCCGGACGCCGACTTCATGTTCGGCCTCGACCTCATCCTCGACGGCGTCACCGCCCGGAACGGCTGAGGTCGGTCAGAGCGCGACGTCGTGGACGAACGCGCCGAGCTGGGTGAGGTTGCGGCACTCCACCATGTCGACGATCTCGGCGTACGCCGGTGCGACGGAGTCGCCCGTGCCCCAGTCGCCGCGGCGTTCGGGGTTGAGCCACCACGCCTTGCGCGTCATGCCCGCGAGGTCGGCCAGGCGGTGTTCGTTGCGGTTGAGGTTGTTGGAGCGGGCGTCGCCGAGGATCAGCAGCACGGTTTTCGGTCCGAGCGCGTCGGCGTGGCGTTCGTGGAACTTGTCGAACACGCGGCCGTAGTCGGTGCCGCCCCAGAGCGCGGCGTGCCGGGCCCGCGCGGCGAGCTCGGCGAGCACCTCGCCTTCGTCGCGGCCGGGCCGCAGCGCGTCGGTGACCTCGTGGACGTCGTCGATGAACGTGAACGCGCGGACCTTCGTGAACTGCTCCCGCAGCGCGTGGACCAGCAGCAAGGTGAACCCGGCGAAGTTGGCGACGCTGCCGCTGACGTCGCACAGCACGACGAGCTCGCTGCGGTTCGCGCGCTTGGGCCGGTGCCGGGTGGCGAGCGGGACACCGCCGGTCGACATCGAGGCGCGGATCGTGCGGCGGAAGTCCAGCGGTCCCCGCCGGTTCGCGTGGTGCTCCTTCGTCAGCCGCGTGGCGAGGCGGCGCGCGAGCAGCTGGACCTGGCGCCGCATCTCCACGAGGTCCGCGCTGCGCGCCGCGAGGAACGACAGCTGGTCCACGCTCGGGCGCACGGCCGTGTCCGCGAGGCGTGCCGGGCCCTTGTCCTCCGCGACCCGCCGCAGCGCGTCGTCCTCGACCAGCCTGGTGAACCGCCCGATGCGGCGCGCGGCCGCGCGCCGCGCCTCCGGCTCGGTGCGGTCCTCCCGCAGCGCGGCCACGATCCGCGCGGTGAGCGCGTCCGGGTTCACCGCCCGCACGGCGGTGTAGGCCGACCACGTGTTCTGCCCCTGCTCACGGCCTTCCAGCCGGCCGAACCGGCCGACCATCTCGGCCGCGAGCCGGGCGAGCCGCGGTTCGTCCCCCGCCGCCAGCGCGTCGGCCAGCACGTCCCGGAACTCGTCCGCCGAGGTCTCCCCGTCCGGCGCGACGGCGCCGTCCCCCACGAGGCGGGGGAAGTACAGGTCGAACAGGGCGTCGAACACCGGGCGCTGGACCTGCCGTTTGACCAGCGTCGCCGCGTACGCCGCGCGGACGGTCTCCCGGTCGTGCCAGCCGAGCGCCGACATCGCCGACACCGCGTCCAGCCCCTCGGCGAGCGAGACGGCGAGCCCGGCCCCGCGCAACGCCTCGAGGAACGCGATGTGCCGGTCGACGAGGCTCATGCCAGCCCGAGCTCCTTGACGGCGCGCTCGTGGTCGGACGCGTGCTTCAGCACCGCGCCGAGCGTGGCGGCGATCGCGGCGGCGTCCAGCTCCCCGATCTGCAGCGCCAGCAACGTGCGCGCCCAGTCGATCGACTCGGCGACCGACGGCGCCTTCTTCAGGTCGAGGTCACGCAGCCGCCCGATCACCGCGACCAGCTGCGCCGCCACGCGCTCGTCCAGGTCGGGCACCTGCGCGGTGAGGATGTCCCGCTCGCGGTCGGCGTCCGGGTAGCCCACGTGCAGGTACAGGCAGCGGCGCTTGAGCGCCTCGGACAGCTCGCGGCTCGCGTTGGACGTGAGCACCACGAACGGCCTGCGCACCGCGGTGATCGTGCCGAGCTCGGGGATCGTCACCTGGAAGTCCGACAGCACCTCGAGCAGCAGGCCCTCGACCTCGACGTCGGTCTTGTCGACCTCGTCGACGAGCAGCACCGTCGGCCGCTCGGCACGGATCGCCGTCAGCAGCGGCCGGGTCAGCAGGAACTCCTCGGTGAAGATGTCGTCGTGGGTCCGCGACCACGTCTCACCCTGGCCCGCCTGGATGCGCAGCAGCTGCTTCGAGTAGTTCCACTCGTACAGCGCCCGCGCCTCGTCCAGGCCCTCGTAGCACTGCAGCCGCACCAGATCGGCCCCGGTCGCCCGGGCGACCGCCTTCGCCAGCTCGGTCTTCCCGACCCCGGCGGGACCTTCCACGAGCAGCGGCTTGCCCAGCGCCCCGGCGAGGTACGCCGTCGTGGCGACGGCCGGGTCGGCGAGGTACCGGGCACCGGCCAGCCGGGTGGCCGTGTCGCCCGGGGACGCGAACCACACCGTCGATGCGTCGGGCGGCATGCGTCTCTCCTCGCTGCTGGCGTCAGCACCGACACTAGCGCGCTCGGTGGCGCCGTCCGCCCCCACTACGGCCACCCCCCTCCGCCGGGCGCGCAGCGCCCGCTCCGCGAAGCGGGCCCACCCAAGCCGAGCGGCAGCTCACCACACCACAAGCGGACTGCCTGCCATCCCGTCGACCTGGCGAAGCCCGATCACGCCGTGTCAAGGGGGCCCGAAGCACGACGCAACCCCGTGCCCAAATCCCCGGGCCCCCTTGACGCGGTGTGATAGCCCGGCGGGAGGTCGACGGGATGGCAGGCAGACAACGGACACCAGTCCTTGCCAAACCAGCCCCGTGCAAGACCCCCGCCATCCCGGAGACCAGCCCGTCCGGCGAGGACCCCCCGGAGGGAAAACCCACAACAAGGCCAACCCACAAGCCCAGAAAAGACCCAGGTGAGCCCGCCCGACGCCGACACCCCGAAATAATCGGACATCAATATAGCCAGTAGAAGTTAGTGAACTATGCGAACGTGGCCAGCTCCCAGTGGTGGCCGTCGAGGTCGGTGAAGCTGCGCACGTACATGAACCCGTGGTCCTGCGGCGGCTTGGGCTCCGCGCCGCCGAGTGCCAGCGCCCGGTCGGCCACCTCGTCCACCTCGGCCCGGCTCGCCACGTTGACCGCGAAGATCGCGGCGTTGACCGTGCGGGTGTCGGCGATCTCCTTGTCGGTGAACTCGCCGTAGTGGGACCGCGACATCAGCATCGCGTTGATCGCGTCGTTGACCACGATGCACGCGGACCGCTCTCCCGAGTACTGCTCGTTCACGCCGTACCCCAGCCCGGTGTAGAACTCCCGCGCCGCGGCGACGTCGGCGACCGGCAGGTTCACGAAGATGCTCGTCATGGCGTACTCCTTGTGTCCGGCGCGGGGCTCCGCACCCCGGCTCCGAGCACAGGTCGAACGAGCGGGCCCGCCGATCGACACCGCGACGAACTTTCCTCGAAGAAATTCGCGAAGGGCGCGCCGCGCAACCTTGCGATTGCCTTACCAACCGCGTGTCCGGGGCCGGCAGGCCGCTCCGGTGCGCCAGCATTCCTCTCGTCACGAGGACGGGCACGGGAAGTCGGGGATGACGGAACCACTCGGGAACCACGCCGTGCTCGGTGACCTCCACACGATCGCGCTGGTCGGCGACGACGGTGCCCTCGACTGGCTCTGCCTCCCCCGGTTCGACTCCCCCGCCTGCTTCGCGGCACTGACCGGCGACGCGGGCGCGGGCACGTGGCTGGCCGGTCCCGCGGCGGGCGGGCGCGCGACGCGCAGGCGCTACCGGCCGGGCACGCTGGTCCTCGAGTCCGAATGGGACACCCCGGACGGCACCGTCCGGCTGGTCGACTGCATGCCGCCGCGCGACGGCGCCGCGCGGGTGGTGCGGGTGCTCGAAGGGGTCCGCGGCCGGACCCCGGTGCGCGTGCTGTTCGAGCCGCGGTTCGACCACGGGCAGCGCGGTCCGTGGACGCGCTGCACGGGCCGCACGGTCACGGCCGTCGCGGGGGCCGACGCGCTCCGGCTCGACGCCGACGTCCCGTTCGAACCCGTCGGCACGGACGGTGCGGTCGAGGCCCGGTTCAGCCTCGCCGAGGGGCAGCGGGCCCGGTTCGTCCTCACGCACACCCCGTCGCACCTGACGACACCGGCCGCGTTCGACGCCGACGCCGCGATCGTCGCGGCGGAACGGTTCTGGGGTGACTGGTCGGCGCGGACGGGAACGGCGCACGACGACGTGGTGCGCCGCGCGCTCATCACCCTCAAGGCACTGACGTACGCGCCGACGGGCGCGGTCGTCACGACGCCCGTGTTCACCCGCGGCGCGGAACGCCACCTCTGCGATCCGCTCGAGGCGCCCGCGATCCTGACCGCCCTGCTCGGCGCCGGGCTCGTCGACGAGGCACGCGCCTGGCGCGGGTGGTTGCTGCGTGCCGCCGCGGGCGACCCCGGCGACGTCGCGGCCCGCTACTCCGTCGACGGCCAGGCCGACCGGTCCGCCGCGGACGGGCGGGCCGGGCTGGCTTCCGTGCTGTACTGCCTGAACGCGACGGACGCGCTGTGGGCAGCGCCCCGCGACCCGGCCTGGGACCTGCAACTGGGCCTGCTCGACCACCTCGCGGCCACGTGGGACCGGCCGGGCGACGACAACGTCCACGCGAAGGTCATGGCCTGGGCCGCGTTCGACCGCGCGGTGCGGACCGCCGAGCGGCACGACCTGCCCGGCCCTGCCGACCACTGGCGGACACTGCGCTCACGCATCCGCGCCGACGTGTGCGCCAAGGGCTTCGCGCCGGAGCGCAACACCTTCGTCCGCGACTACGGCTCGGACGCGGTGGACCCCGCGCTGCTGGTGCTGCCGGCGATCGGTTTCCTGCCGTGGCGCGACGTCCGCGTCCGGGGCACGGTGGCGGCGATCGCCGCGACGTTGTCCGACGACACGGGCCTGGTGCCCGGCACACCGCTGTCCGACGGGTTCCGGCTGGTGTCCGCCCTGCACGGCACCGGGTACCCGGTCGCGGCGACAGCGCTGTTCGACGAGTTGCTGGCGGTCCGCAACGACGTCGGGTTGTTCGGCGCGCGCTACGACCCCGGAAGCACGCACGCCGGCCCGGTCCCGGACACGGCGGCCACGACCGGCGTGCTCACCGCCCGGCCACCGTCCACTTCAGACCACTCGCGGCACGGCCCGTAGATATTCCGGACTTTTCCACCGAAAGCGCGAGGAACGGGGTCAAATCCGGCTCGGTGCCGGACAATTGCGCGATCACCGAGGTTTAGGCCGATCATCCGGTGCGCACTCTACGGGAGTGCCGAAGGTGAAGGCGTGGTCTGCCGGGCGGTGGGTGATCGCGGGCGTCGTGGCCGCGTACGCCGCGGTGGCGGTGCTCGCGTCGTGGCCCGCGGACGCCGACGACTACCGCGGGGTGGCGGTGCGGTCGGCGAACGACGCGCTCAGCCAGGTGCGGACCGTCCGGCTCGTCCTCCAGTCCGAGGTGGACGGTGCGGTCCTGAGCCCCTACGCGTCCACTGTGGTGGGACAGGCGCGGGAGGACCTCGCCACCGCCGTGACGGACTTCGCGGGCGAGGAGGTGCCCGACCGGACGGTGGCCGACGTGGCGGCACGGCTCGGCGGCCTGCTCGACGAGGCGCTGCGGGCGGTGGGCGCCGCCGAAGCCGCGCTGGACGCCGACGGCGACGGCGCCGCCGGGGCCGTGCGCGCACTGTCCGACGTCGGCGACCGGCTCGCGGCGTTCAGCGAGGAGAACCGGTGAAGCGCGCGCTGAACGTCACCCTCGGCATCCTCACCGCGATCGGTGGGTTCGTCGACATCGGTGACCTCGTCGCCAACTCGCAGGCGGGTGCCCGGTTCGGCACGCGGCTCGCGTGGGTGGTCGTGGTGGGGGTCGTCGGGATCTGCGTGTTCGCCGAGATGGCGGGCCGGGTCACCGCGGTCAGCAGGCGCGCGGTCTTCGACCTCATCCGCGAACGGCTCGGCCCGCGCGCCGGCCTGGTGACGCTGACGGGCTCCTACCTGATCACGTTGCTGACGCTGGGCGCGGAGATCGGCGGTGTCGCGCTCGCGATCCACCTCGCGACCAGCGTGCACTACCTGCTGTGGGTGCCGATCACGGCGTTCGTGCTCTGGGTCGTGCTGTGGCGGGTGAAGTTCGAGACGCTCGAACGCGTCTTCGGGCTGCTGGGGCTCACGCTCGTCGTGTTCGTCGTCGCGATCTTCAGCCTGGACGCGGACTGGGGCACGCTGGGGCGGGAGCTGACGTCGGGGCCGGCCGAGTCGGAGAGCTGGACGACCTACGCGTACTTCGCGGTGGCGCTGTTCGCGTCGGCGCTCACCCCGTACGAGGTGTTCTTCCTGTCCTCCGGCGGGGTCGAGGAACGGTGGACGCGCGCGGACCTGATCACGGCCAGGGCCAACGTCTTCGTCGGCTTCCCGCTGGGCGGTGTCCTCGCGCTCGGGGTGATGGTGTCCTCGGCGATCGTGTTCGAGCCCGCGCAGATCGGCGTCGACACGCTCGGCCAGACGGTGCTGCCCGCCGCGCTGGCGCTCGGCAAGATCGGGCTGGCGGTGGTGCTCATCGGCGTCTTCGCGGCCACGTTCGGCGCGGCGATGGAGACGGGGCTCTCCGCCGGGTACACGGTGGCACAGTACTTCGGCTGGGAATGGGGGAAACGGGTCGCGCCGAGGCAGGCGGCGCGGTTCCACACCGTGGTGCTGGTGAGCGTGGTGCTCGGCGCGGCCATGCTGCTCACCACGGTCGACCCGATCCAGCTCACCGAGTACTCGCTGATCTTCTCCGCGGTCGTGCTCCCCCTGACCTACCTGCCGATCCTGGTCGTGGCCAACGACCGCGACTACCTCGGCGACCAGGTCAACGGTCCCGTGCGCAACGCGCTCGGAATCGCGTTCCTGGTGCTCATCCTCGTCGCCGCCGTGGCGGCGGTCCCGTTGCTCATCGCCACCGGAGCAGGCCAATGACCCACCACCGTGACCGCGCGCACCCGGACCCGCTGCGGATCGACTTCCACCTCCTCGACCGGCAGATCGTCGACCCGAAGGGCGCGCAGGTCGGCAAGGTCGACGACGTCGAACTCGGTGTCGACGAGGAGGGCAGGCTCGTCGTCACCGCGCTGCTCGTCGGGCAGCTCGCACTGGGCAGGCGGATCGGCGGCGTGTTCGGCCGCTGGCTGGCCGGCGTGGCGACGCGGCTGCGCCCGGAGAGCGAGCCGCCCCCGCTGCGCATCGCGTACGACCACGTCGTCGAGGTCGACAGCGCCATCACGATCGACGTGCACCGCGAGCTGCTCGCCACCCCGCCGCTGGAGGACTGGTTGCGGGACAACCTGATCGGCCGCATCCCGGGAGCCCGCGATGCTGGCGAGTGACCTGATCGGGCGCACCGCCCACGACGCCGACGGCCGGGTCCTCGGGCGGATCGCGGACCTCCTCACCCGGACCGCCCCGGACGGCACCCAGTACGTCCACGCGGCCCTCGTCGCCCCCCGCCACCGCGGCCGCCTCTTCGGCTACGAACGGGACGGCTTCCAGGGACCGTGGCTCATCGAACGCCTCACCGCCGTCCTGCACGCGGGCACCCGCGAGATCCCGTGGCCCGACATCCACCTCCACGACGACGACTGACGTCCGTACCGCTCACGTGCTCGCGGCGCATCGGGATCGAAGTGGATGTACGCCGCGTTCGCGGTCTCGTCACAGGTGATCCGCACGACCGCCATCCCAGATCACCGCTGCCGGTCAGCGGGAGCCGGCCAGCTCGGCGAGCCGGGGCACGAGGTCGGCCGGGGACGGCATCGCGGCCACCTCCGCGCGCACCTCGGCCGCGGCGCGCCGCAGCGGCTCGTCGTCGAGGAGGCGGCGCACCACGTCCGGGGTCACGCGCTCGCGGTCGACGTCGACGTCGATGCCCACGCCGCGCTCGACCACCGCGCGCGCGTTGCCGAACTCGTCGCCCACGAACGGGAGCACCAGCTGCGGCACCCCGGCGGCGAGCGCGGCCATCATGCTGCCCGAGCCGCCGTGGTGGATCATCGCGTGCGTGGTGGCGGCCAGCGCGTCGACCGGGAGCCACTCGGTGACCGTGCGGACGTTGGCGGGCAACGGACCGAGCACCGACGTGTCCACGCCCGCGAGGGCCAGCACGAACTCGGCGTCCACACCGGCGGCCACGTCGGGGATCCACCGCAGCGGGCGCAGGCGCGGCCACAGCATCGGCAGGATGCTGCCCATGGTGATCACGATCCGCGGGCGGTCCGGGGTGCGGCGCAACCACTCCGGCAGCACGATGCCGCCGTGGTACGGCACGTGCCGCATGGCCCAGCCGCGGTCGCTGACCACCATGCTCGGCGGGGCGATGTCGACCAGCTCGTGGCGGTCCGGGAAGCCGGCGACGCCGTGCCTGCGGTACGCGTCGTCGATCTCGGCGGCCAGCTTCAGCGTGATCTCGCGGCTGCTCGTCAGCCCGTCCGCGTGTTCGACGGCGGGCACCCCGAGCTTGGCCGCGACGAGCGGGCCCGCGCCCTGCAGGCGGCTGTGCACCACGAGGTCCGGCCGCCACCACCGCGCGAACTCGACGGCGCCGTCGGCCATCACGTCGGACAGCGCGCCGAACGGCCGGTCCACCTCGTGGTTCGGGGTGCCCGCCGCGCGCCGCGCCATGGCCCGGAGTTCCTTGTCGGACAAGCCACCGAGACCGACGTCCGCGGTCCCGTTCCGGTACACGTCGGTGACCTGGGCGACGGTGGCGACCTCCACGACCGGCAGACCGGACCTGGCGAGCGCGGGCAGGTGCGCCGGGGTGGCGCCCGCGGTGCCGAGCACGACGTCGTGACCCGCGGCGCGCAGCGCCCACGCCAGCGACACGACCGGCAGGTTGTGCCCGAACCCGGGCGAGGTGAGGAACAGGACCTTCATGAGCGGCTCTCCGTTTCCGCCGGCCACTGGACCGACCGGATGCGGCGGTCGCTGATGCTGACGCCGAGCGCGATCGCGAGCACGGCGGCGAGGGTGAGGATGGCGGCCTGCGCGGACAGGTGCTCCACCAGCAGGCCGGAGACGAGCATGCCGAGGGACGACCCGGCGCCGAGCACGGTCATGAACGCGGTGACGGTCCTGCCGCGTTGTTCGTCGGGGACCTGCCGGAAGATGAGGATGTCCATGAGCACCCGCATGGACGGGCCGCCGAGGCCCAGCAGGAACAGCGCGATCGCGAGCCACCACGCGCCGAACGGCAGGGACAGCGCCGCGATCAGCACGACGGCGGTGCCGCCGAGCCACAGCATGAGCGCGCCCGGAGTCAGCCGGTCGTGCAGCGGGCGGACCAGCACGGTGCCCGCGAGACCGCCGACCGCCAGCCCCGCCATGGTCAGCCCGACCGTGCCCGGCGACGCGCCGTCCCGGGTGAGCACCACGATGACGACGAGGACGAGCGGCGCGGAGACCGCGTTGAGCACCGCGGCGAACATGGTGCTGTGCCGCAGGATCGGCACCTTCCAGAGCTGCACGAGACCGGCGAGCATCCGCCGGTCACCCGCCTCAGTGGACTTCCGCTCGCGGACCGGGGGCCGCACGAACAGCGCGCAGACGAGCGAGACCACGAAGGACACCGCGGTCGCGAGGAAGGGCAGGACGGCGGCGGTCGCGTAGAGCAGGCCGCCGAGCGACGGCCCGCCGAGCGCCGCGGCGTGGCTGCGCACCTCCTCCTGGGTCAGTGCCGCCGTGAGCTGCCTGGGTGGCACGACCGCGCGGACCAGCAGCATGCGCGCGGAGCCGCCGAGCGGCTGCACCGCGCCGACGATGGCGGCGACGGCGAGCAGGTGGGGCAACGTGATCGCGTCGAGCAGCACCGCCACCAGCACGCTCGTGGTCGCGACGGCACGGACGGTCTCCATGATGACCAGCAGGAGCCGCTGGTCGTAGGTGTCGGCGAGCTTGCCCGCGGGCAACCCCGCCAGCAGCGACACCGCCATCTGGGTCGCGCCGAACGCGCCGGCCCACGCCGGTGACCCGGTGACGGCGAGCACCACGAGCGGGTAGACGAGGTCCGTGATCTCCCTGCCCAGCAGGGCGAGTCCCGAACCGCTCCACAGCAGCTGGAAGTTGCGGTTGCGCCGCAGCGGGACCTCCGCCGGGGCGGAGTCGAGTGTTTCCGGAGTGGCCATGACCATCACCTTCCTTGCCACACGGGTTCGCGGCCCTCGACGAACGCCATCGGGCCCTCCACGGCGTCCTGGCTCACCGACCGGCGCTCCTCCCACTCGTACCGCGCGCTGAACGCCTCGGCGAGCGGCATGTCGAGGGACCGCATGGCGGCCTGCTTGATGGCGCGGGTGGCGAGCGGGCCGCAGCGGAGCAGGTCGTCGACCCACCTGGCCACGCAGCCGTCCAGTTCCTCCTCCGGCACCACCTCGTTGACCAGCCCGAGCCGCAGCGCCTCGGCGGCCGGGATGCGGCGGCCGGTGAGCAGGTGGCCCATCGCGGTCTTCAGCGGCAGCTGCCGCACCAGGCGGAACACGCCGCCCGCACCGGGGACCAGGCCCAGCCTGGCTTCCGGCAACGCGAAGACGGCGCTCTCCGCGGCGATGATGAGGTCGCAGGCGAGCGCGAGCTCGAACCCGCCGCCCAGCGCGTACCCCTGCACGCAGGCGATCACGGGCTTGACGAGGTCGAACCGCTCGGTGAGCCGCGGCCACCCCGGTTGTCCCCTGCTGCCGAACGTCGTGGGGCGCCCGCCGTCGCGCACCCGTTCCTTGAGGTCCTGCCCGGCGGAGAACGCCCGCGAACCGGCGCCGGACAGGACGGCGACCCACAGCGAGTCGTCGGCGCCGAAGTCGTCCCACACGTCGGCGAGTTCCTCGTGCATGCGCAGGTCCATGGCGTTGAGGACGTCCGGCCGGTTGAGGGTGACGTAGGCGACCCGGCCCCGTTTCTCGTACCGCACCCGCGGACCGGCCGCCGTCATGACGCGCTCGTGGCGAAGCGGGAGACCTTGGTCAGCACGTCCTCGGCGTAGAGCCGGCCGGCCTGCTGGACGGTGAACTCGGCCAGGAACTCCCGGAACGACTCCTGGGACTCGTCGGCGAGGTTGAGCATGCGGCGGTTCGCGACCACCGCGGGCGCGGCGAGGCGCGATGCCTCGGCCGCGATCGCGCCCGCCATGTCCTCGGGCGCGCAGACCTCGTCGAACAGCAGCCGGGCCGCCGGGTCCCCGGCCGCCACGCGCCCGTCGGCGAGGATGATCTGCCGGGCCTGCCTGGCGCCGACGAGCCTGCCGAGGCGCAGGGCCGCGACGCCGGGGATGATCCCTTCGCGCGCGGCCGGGATGGTGAAGTAGGCGTCCCGTTCGACGATGACCCGGTCGCAGGCCAGCATCAGCTGCGCGCCACCGCCGATCGCGAACGAGTCCACGGCGGCGAGCCACGGCTTCTGCACGGGACCGCGGTCCCAGTGGTCGTCCCGGACCCCGGTCATGCCGTGGATGATCTTCGCGAGGTAACCCATCTCCCGGCCCAGCAGGAAGCCGGTGAACGAGATCCTCCCCGCGTGCAGGCTCTTGAGGTTGATGCCGGAGCTGAACACCCGCCTGCCCGCGTAACGCGGGTGGCTCATCACGCCGCCGCGGATCACCCCGACCTTGACCGCCTGCGCGAGCAGGACGAGGTCGACGGCCGTCTCCATGTCCTCGACCTGCTGGTTGTCCTCGGCGTTGAGGCAGTCGTCGCGCTGCATGGTGAGGTGGGCGACGCCGTCCGCGCACCGCACGTGGACCGAGGCCAGGGTCAGGACGCCGGTCCGTTCGAACTCCGGCAGCAGGCGCAGCGCCTTCGGCGTCGGCCGCCGCATGGCGTCGAGCAGGTGCGGGCCCGCGGTGCGAGACCGGAGCAGGTGGCTGATCAGGATGCTCTGGTCGACGTCGAGGCCTTCCTTGTCCGCCGGCGGCCGGTCCTGCTCCGCGTCGGACTCCTCCTTCGCCGGCACGAGGCCGGGCACCGCGGCCGCGGCGGCGTCGCACACCTCCGCGAGCCGCAGGAAGCGGGTGCCGCCCGCGGTGATCTCGTCGTGGAGCCGGTCCACGTGCGCGCGGAGGAACCCGGCGGCGCACACCCTGGCCTCGTGCCGCGCCGCGGCGACGGCCGCGCGTTGCCACGGCGCGCGCAGGCTGGGCGGTGGGCTGCCGGCGAGCACCTCCCGCAGCGCCGCGTGCGCCGCGGCGACCGCGCGGGCCGCGGGCAGCGCCGCGAGTGCGTCATCCCGCGGCATTGGCCACCTCCCTGGTCCGGCGCAGCAGGCGGTCGCACGCGGCGAGGTGCCTGCCGAGCGCCTCCTCGAACGGCGTGGTGGTCGCGTCGAGCATCAGCTGGCGGCGCACGGCGACGTCCGTGCCGTCCTCGGTCTCCAGCCGGGCGACCGCATTGGCGATGGCGGCCGCGGTGTCCTCGGCGACCTCGTCGACGAGCTGGGCGCCGACCGCCTCGGCCGCCGACAGCGGGTTGCCGAACAGGATCCAGCGGCGCACCCGCGCGAACCCGACCTGGTTCGCCAGCCGGTACAGGCCCATGCCGGGCCACACCCCGCCCGGCCCGGCCGGCAGGTACAGGCGGGTGCCCGCCGCCGCCACGCGCAGGTCGGTGGCCAGCAGCGCCTCGACCGCGATGCCGCCGCAGTCGCCGTGCACGACCGCGACGGTCGGCCGGTTCAGCCGCTCCAACCTGCGCAGCACGCGTTCCCACTTGTTGACCAGCGCGACGTCCGGCGGTTCGGTGTGGTCCGTGCCGGGCGCGCCGGTGCCGGCGATGACGGGCACGACACCGGACGGCGCGTCCTCGACCTGGTCGATGAACACGTCCAGCGCCGCGATGACACCCGCCGAGACCGGCCTGCTGCCGTCGATGTGGTGGTGGGCCTGCATATCTCGCTCCTCATGTTCAGGTCACCAGCGGACCAGTGCGGTCTCGATGGTGGAGCCGGGTCCCATGGTCATGAACACGCCGTACTCGCCGGGCCGGATGGCGCCCTCGGCCAGCAACCGCTCGTAGGAGAACAGGAACGAACCACTGGAGAGGTTCCCGTAGTCCCGCAGCACCCCGTGGGTGTGCCGGAGGTCGTACCGGGTCAGCCCGAGGTTCACGCCGACCGCGTCGACGACCTTCTTGCCGCCCGAATGGACCAGCCAGTGCGCGATGTCACCCTGCCGCAACCCGGCCCTGCCCAACAGCCGGTCCACAGTGGACCGTGCGTGCCGCCCGACCACGTAGGGGATGTCGGGGTCCAGGTAGAAGCTGAACGCGTTCTTCGCCGTGTCCCACTCGTAGCGCATCGCCTGCATCGCCTCGGTGATGACACAGCTCGTGAAGTCCACGATCCTGGGCGTCGGCCGCTGGTCGGTGTGCGTGTCCGGCGTCGTCCCGGCCACCAGCGCGACGGCCGCGGAGCCGTCCCCGAACAGGCTGTTCACCACCGAGGTCCGCATGGTCCCGTCGAACACGTACGCGGCGGAGCACGCCTCGATGCACACCATCACCGCCAGCTCACCGGGATGGCTGCGCGCCCACCCGGACACCACGTTGAGGCTGTTCAGGCCCGCGTTGCAGCCCATGCCGACCACGTCGACCCGGCTGGTGTTCCTGCTCATCTCCAGCTGCGGCATCAGCAGCGCGCTGAAGCCGGGGGTGAGGAACCCGGTCGAGGTGACACAGCACAGGTAGCCGATGTCGGACGGTTCGGCGCCGATGTGCTTGAGGCACTCCTGCACCGCCCTGGTCCCCATGCTGACGCCCTGCGCCTTGTGCTTGGCGAGCAGCTCGCCGGTCGTCTCCGCCCGGATCCCGTCGGGACCGGGTTCGGGCAGCGTGAGGAACCGGCGTTCGATGGCGCTGTTGAGGTAGACCGAGCGGACGCGGGGGTCGGTGATGCCGAGCAGGTCGACGAGCTCCCGTTGCGAGTACGCCGTTTCCGGCACCGCGGTGCCCACCGCGAGGATCCGGGCCAGCTCGGTCGAACCGAGTTCGGGCGGGTCCAGGGTCCGGACCAGGCCGGGGTGCGACATCATCGGAACGTCCACCCCCACATCCGGGTCTTGCTCCGGATGAGCTTCTTGATCTGGCGGTCAGTCAAGGTCCCCTATCCTTTCGCCGATGATCGGCCCGATCGTGGCCATCACGTCCGGCTTGACGATGTCGAAGTGGCCGCAGTCGAGCCGGTGGAACGTCGTGGCGCCGGTCAGGTGCGGCCGCCACTGCTCCGGTTCGTCGTGGGCCGCGGTGAAGGCGAGCACCGGGCCGTCGAACGTGCCGGGGGTGTGCCCGGTCATGGCGCGCAGGTTGGCCATCGTGACGGCGACGAGCCGGTCGAGGGTGTCGTCGTCGAGCGAGTTCAGCGGGCTCGCGGCCGCGGTGAGCCGTTCCCTGCGGTCGGCGCCGTCGCCGTCGACGAGCCCGTCCAGCCCGACGTGGTTCGCCTCCTCGACGGTGATCTCCGCCGGCCCGTCCCCGCCGGGCAGCGCGTCCAGCAGGACGAGCAGCGCCACGTCCTCGCCCCGGTCCCGCAGCTCCGCGGCCACCTGGTGCGCGAGGGTGCCGCCGAACGACCAGCCGACGAGGATGTACGGCCCCCGGCCGGACAGCGCCATGATCCGGTTCCGGTACTCGGCGGCCAGCCGGGTCGCCGACCGGTCGTCGACGGGCCCGGACCGCAGCCGCATGTCCTGCAACGCGTACACCGGGTGGCCCGCGGGGATGTGCCGGGACAGCGACGAGTAGCCCCAGCCGAGGCCGTTCGCGGGCGGCAGCAGGAACACCGGCGCCCGCTCCCCCGTGCCGCGGTAGGTGAGCACGGTGTCGAGCTGCGCCGAACCGCCGTCGGCCATGAGCCGGTCCAGCTTCTCGACGGTCGGCGCCGCGAACACGTCGCCCACCTCGAGGTCGCCGCCGAGCACCGCGTTGATCCGGCTGACCAGCCGGATCACCAGCATGGAGTGGCCGCCCAGCTCGAAGAAGCTGTCGTCGACGCCCAGCTCGTCCTCGTCGAGGTCGAGCACCTCGGCGAACAGGTCGCGGAGGATCCGCTGGCGCGGCGTGACCGGTTGCCGCCCGCCGGGCAGCGCGGCGGGCGCGGGCAACGCCGCCCGGTCGACCTTGCCGTTGGCGGTCAACGGCAACGCGTCCAGCACCACCAGCACCGGCGGGACCATGTAGTCCGGCAGCGTGCCTGCGAGGTGCGCCCGCACGTCGTCGAGGTCGGGCTCGTCCGCACCGCGCACGAGGTAGCCGACGAGGGACAGCTCGCCGAGCCGGGTCTCGCGGGCGACGACCACCGACCCGTGCACGTCCGGGTGCCGGTCGAGCGCGGCCTCGATCTCGCCGAGCTCGATCCGGAAGCCGCGGACCTTCACCTGGTGATCGGTGCGGCCGAGGTACTCGAGCCTGCCGTCGCGGGCCCACCGGCCCAGGTCGCCCGTGCGGTACATGCGGGCGCCGGGCGGGCCGTACGGGTCGGCGACGAACCTGCCCGCGGTGAGGCCCGGCCGCCCGAGGTAGCCGCGGGCCACGCCGGCGCCCGCGATGTACAGCTCCCCGATCGTCGCGTCCGGCACCGGCCGCAGCCGGTCGTCGAGCACGTACACGCGGGTGTTGGCGACCGGTGCGCCGATGGCGGGCGCGCCGGGGCGGCCGTCGAGCCGGGTGCAGGTCGAGTAGACCGTGGTCTCCGTGGGGCCGTACAGGTTGACGACCTCGCCGCCGAGCTTGCGCAGCTCGTCGGCGACGTGCCGGGGCAGCGCCTCGCCGCCGGTGAGCACGCGCAGCGACCGCAACGACTCCGGCACGACCGTCAGCAACAGCTGCCACAGGCTGGGCGTGGCCTGCATGATCGTGACGTGCTCGCGCTCGATCAGCTCCGCGAGCCGGGCGGGCTCCCGCACCGCGTCGCGGGGCACGAGCACGAGCGTGCCGCCGCTGATCAGGGGCGGGTACAGCTCCAGCACCGACGCGTCGAACGCCGCGGTCGACACGGCGGCCAGCCGGTCCTGTTCGCCGAGGCGCAGCAGGTCGCGCATGGCGAGCTGGAAGTTCACCAGGTTGCGGTGCGACACGACCACGCCCTTGGGCCGTCCCGTCGACCCGGACGTGTAGATCACGTACGCGGCGCCGTCGGCGGGGAGCGGCCCGGCACCGGGTCCGACGTCCGCGGGTTCGTCCCCGAGGTCGTCGAGCACGATCCGGTCGCAGTCCGCGGGGAGCCGCTCGGCGGAGGCCCGGTCGGTCAGCACGACGACGGGCCGGGCGTCGTCGAGCATGAACGCGATGCGTTCCACCGGGTACCCGGGGTCGACCGGCAGGTAGGCGCCGCCCGCCTGCCACACCGCCAGGATCGCGACCGGCAGCCAGTCCGATCTGGACAGTGCGAGCGCGACCAGGCGTTCCGCGCGCACGCCCCGCGCGCGGAGCACCCCGGCCAGGCGGGCCGCCCGGTCGAGCAGTTCGCGGTAGGTGACGCGGCGGTCGCCCGCCACCACCGCGACGTTGTCCGGTGTCCTGGCCGCCTGCGCCGCGATCAGGTCGGCCAGCCGGACGTCGGGGAGCAGGCGCGCGGTGTCGTTCCGCGTGGTGAGCAGCAGCCTCCTGTCCTCGTCGTCGAGCAGGTCGACCTGGCTCAGCCGCACGTCCGGGTGCTCGGCCACCGTCGCCAGCACCCGCACCAGCTGCCGGGCGATGGTCGCGGCGGACTCGGGCCGGAACAGGTCGGCCGCGTACTCCACGACACCCTTGAGCCCGGCCGGTTCCCCCGCCGCGTCGCGTTCCTCGCCCAGGTAGAAGGAGAGGTCGAACTTCGCGACGTCGCTCGCCGACCGCACCACCGTGCTCGGCAGGCCGAGCAGGTTCACGTGCCCGGTGCCGCCGCTCGCGAGGGTGAAGAACACCTGGAACAGCGGGTGCCTGGCAGGCGAGCGGGCCGGTTGCAGCGCCTCGACGAGCCGGTCGAACGGCATGTCCTGGTGCTCGAACGCGGCGAGGTCGGCATCGCGGACCCGGTGCAGCAGCTCGGTGAACGTCGGGTCGCCGCCGGTGCCGGTGCGCAGCACCAGCGAGTTCACGAACAACCCGACCAGCTCGTCGAGCGCCTCGTCGGTCCGGCCGGCCACCGCGGTGCCGAGCGGGAGGTCGGTGCCGCAGCCCAGCCGGGTGAGCAGGGTCGCGATGGCCGCCTGCACGACCATGAACACGCTCGTCTGCTCCCGGTGCGCCAGGTCGCACAGTCGCCTGTGGACGGCCGGGCTCGCCGCGAAGTCGACCGTGCCGCCGCGGAACGAGGACTGGGCCGGGCGGGGGAAGTCCGCGGGCAGCGCCAGTTCCTCCGGCAGGCCGGCCAGCGCGCCGCGCCAGAACTCGAGCTGACGACGGTACTCGTCCGTCGGCTCGTCGTCGGTGCCCATGAGTTCCCGTTGCCAGTACACGTAGTCGCGGTACTGCACGGGCAGCGGCGACCACCGCGGGGCGGCGCCCGCGAGCCGGGCCTGGTACGCGGTGGTCAGGTCACGGCTCAGCGGGCCCATCGACACGCCGTCGGCGGCGATGTGGTGCAGCAGCAGGACCAGCACGTGGTCCCGGGGGCCGACGGTGAGCAGCCGCACGGACAGCGGGAGGTCGCACGAGAGGTCGAACGCGCGCGTGGTGGCCGCCGCCAGCCGGTCGTCCAGCTCCGCCGCGTCGACCACCTCGTGCACGAGGTCGATCCGCACGTCGTGTTCCGGCAGGACCCGCTGGGCGGGTTCGCCGTCCCGGTCGACGTAGACCGTGCGCAGGACCTCGTGCCTGCCGACCACGTCGGTGACCGCGGCGCGCAGCGCGTCGGTGTCGACCTCCGCGTGCACCCGGCTGACCAACGGGATGTTGTAGGTCGGCGACGGCCCTTCCAACCGGTGCAGGAACCAGAACCGCCGCTGGGCGTAGGACAGCGGCAGCTCGTCCGTCGTGACCGGGATCGTCGTCACCGCTTCCGCCAGACGGTCACGTGGGACTCGAAGTAGTTGTACTCGCGCGGGTTCTCGCGCAGCACGCCCGGCTCGTCGGACTCCGTGATCAGGTCGAAGTCCTTGTGCAGCAGGGTCTTGAGCGCTTCCGCGCTCGGCGTGCGGTGCGCGGAGGAGCCGAGCCACTCGCTGGGCGGGGTGTACTCCGCGAGCCACGCCCACGGGCACGCGACCATCATCAGCCCGCCCGTGCGCAGGAAGTCCACCGACGCCGACAGCTGCGCCAGGCACGCCTCCGGCCGCCACACCCGGTCGAGCACGTTGGACAGCACGACCGCGTCGAACGCGTGCTCCTGCGCCTGCAACGTGTTCGCGTCGCCGACCGCGAACCGCAGCCGGGCACGCTCACCGGGATCGGGGACCTGGATGCGCACCTCGCGGTAGAACGGGCCCTCCTCGATCACCGAGAACGTCCCGCCGCCGTTGGCGGTCAGCTCCGTCGCGATGCCGACGGACCGGGGGCTCGCGTCGATGCCGACGACCTCCTCCCGCACCCACGTGGCGAGCGCGTGGCTGAGGCCGCCGACGTTGCAGCCGACGTCGAGTGCCCGGTCCACCACGGTGCCGGTGCGGTCCGCGCACGACCGGAGCAGGCCGGACAGCCGCAGGCAGTAGCCGTGCGCGTAGGCGAGCGGGTGCGTGGTCCGGTCGAAGTTCTCCTCGAGGCTGCCGTAGTGCATGAGCAGGTACTTCGACAGGTCGCGGGACGTGTCGTACTGGGCGCCGGGGTCGTGTTCGAGCAGTTCGTCGCCTTTGAGCAGCACCGGGGGGACCGTCATCTCATTTCCCTTTCGAGGTTGTGTCCGTCGACCGGCGCCGCAGGGCGGGCCGCGCCGACCGCACGGTCAGCAGGTTGGGTTCGAGCGTGGCGACCGTCGGGTTCTCGAAGAGGAGCCGGACGCTCATCTCCACGCCCAACGTCGACCGGATCCGGTTCACCAGGCGGGTCGCCAGGAGGGAATGGCCACCGGCGTCGAAGAAGTTGTCGGTCACCCCGAACTCCGGCAGCCCCAGCACGTCGGCGAACAGGCCGCACAGCGCCTCCTGGCGCGGGTTCTCCGGCTTGGCGCCGCCGCCCGTGCGGTACACCGGCGCGGGCAGCGCGGCGCGGTCGAGCTTTCCGTTGGCGGTCAACGGCAACGCTTCCAGCGGCACGATCGCGGCGGGCACCATGTAGTCCGGCAGCCTGGCCGCCAGCGCACCGCGCAGCCGGACCGCGTCCACGCTCGCCGGCACGACGTAGGCCACCAGCTGCTTCTCCCCCGACTGGTCGGCGTGCGCGAGCACCGCGGCCTGCCGCACCCCGTCGCTCGCGGTCAGCGCGCTCTCGATCTCGCCGAGCTCGACGCGGAAGCCCCGCACCTTCACCTGGTCGTCGGAGCGGCCGAGGAACAGCAGGCGCCCCGCGGAGTCGTACCGCACCACGTCACCGGTGCGGTACATCAGCTCACCCGGCCGCCCGAACGGGCAGGCCACGAACCGCTCCGCGGTCAGGCCCGGCCGGCCCGCGTAGCCGCGCGCCATGCCGGCGCCCGCGAGGTACAGCTCCCCAGCGACCCCCGGCGGCACCGGCTGCAGGTACTCGTCGAGCACGTAGCGGCGGACGCCGCGCATCGGGTGTCCCAACGGGACGGTCGGCCCGACCTCCTCGCCCGCCCGCCACGGGTACTGCGTCACGCACAGGGTCATCTCCGTCGGCCCGTACGTGGTGCGGACGATCGTGCCGGGGCAGTTCCGCAGGGTGTGCTCGACTGCGCTCGCCGAGATCACGTCCCCGCCGGTGGTCACCTCGGTCAGGTCGCGGAAGACGTCGACCAGGTCGTCGGCGATCACCCGGAAGAGCCCGGCCGTCAGGCTCAGCTTCGTGACCCCGTGCGTGCGGACCAGCGACCGCAACGTCACCGCGTCGAGGTCACCGGGTGGGGCGACCACGACCGTGCCGCCCGCGAACAGCGGCCCCCAGATCTCCCACGTGGTCGCGTCGAACGCGTGCGGCGAGTGCAGCAGCACCCGGTCGCCGGGGCCCATGGTCCACGACGGGTCGCGGATCAGGTCGACGACACCCTGGTGGGTGATCTGGATGCCCTTCGGTTCGCCGGTGGAGCCGGAGGTGTACATGACGTAGCACAGCTGGCCGGGCCGCACGACCGGCAACGGGCCGGCCGGGTCGTCGTGCGTGTGCTCGCAGGTGATCACGTGCCTGCCCGCCTTGGAGGCGGCGATCGCGAGGTCGTGGTCGCCGAACGCCTTGTCCACGATGAGGACCGGCGAGCCGCTGGCGGCGTCGACCGACCGCATCCGCGCGAGCGGGTACGCGGCGGAGATCGGCAGGTAGGCGCCGCCCGCCTTGAGCGTGGCCAGGAACGCGACGATGAGGTCGACCGACCGTTCCATGAGGACCGGCACCGTGGTCTCCGCACCGACGCCCGCCGCGCGCAGCACGCGGGCCAGCCGTTCGGCCCGCTCCCGCAGTTCCGCGTAGGACAGTTCCGTCGTGCCGTCGGTGACCGCGACGGCGTGCGGGAACCGCGCCGCCGCCGCGTCGAACGCCGCGACGACCGTGCCGGGCTCGGCGGCCGGGGTGTCCTCCGGTTCGGTGAGCAGGCGCCGTTCGGCGTCGGTCAGGATGTCGAACTCGCCGAGCCTGGTCGCCGGGTCCGCCGCGGCCCGGTGCAGGATCGCGGCCAGCCGCCTGCCGAGCAGCTCGGCGGTCTCGTGCGTGAACAGGTCGGTGGCGTACCCGATGCTGATGGCGAGGTCGGCGTCCCCCGGCTCGTCGGAGACCGTGATGTCCAGGTCGAACTTGACGATGCTGAGCCTCGTCGGTTCCGCCTCCGCGTCGAGGCCCGCGAGCGGGAACGAGCTGGGCGCCCGGTCCGCGCGGGACAGCGCGACCTGGAACAGCGGGTGCCTGGCGAGCGAGCGGGCCGGGCGCAGGTGCTCGACGAGGCGCTCGAACGGGAGGTCCTGGTGGTCGAGCGCGGTGAGGTCGGTGTCGCGGACCCGGCACAGCAGCTCGGTGAAGGTCGGGTTGCCCGCGGTGTCGTTGCGCAACACCAGCGAGTTGACGAAGAACCCGACCAGCTCGTCCAGCACGTCGTCGGCGCGGCCGGCGACCACGGTGCCGAGCGGGATGTCGGTGCCGCACCCCATCCTGGTCAGCAGCGCCGCGATGGCGGCCTGCACCACCATGAACGACGTCGCGTCGTTGGCGCGTGCCAGCGCCCGCAGCCGCGCGTGCGTCGCGGCGTCGACCGACACGTCCACCCGGCCCGCCCGGTAGGACGCCTGGGCGGGGCGCGGGAAGTCCGTCGGCAGCGGGAGTTCCTCCGGCAGCCCGGCCAGCGCCGTGCTCCAGTACCGGAGTTGCCTGCTGATCTCGCTGTCCGGGTCGTCCGCACCGCCGAGCAGTTCCCGTTGCCAGAGCGTGTAGTCCCGGTACTGCACCGGCAGCGCCTCCCACACCGGTGCCGTGCCCGCGCAGCGGGCGGCGTACGCGGTGGACAGGTCCCGGCTCAGCGGGCCCATCGACACCCCGTCGCCCGCGATGTGGTGCAGCGTCAGCACCAGCAGGTGCTCCTCGTCGCTGACGCTGAACAACCGGACCGCCAGCGGGAGGTCGGCGGACAGGTCGAACGCGCGCGCCGAGGCCGCGGTCACCGCGGGTTCCAGCGCGCCGGGCGCCACCGTCTCGTGGGCGAAGTCGACGCGTGCCGCACCGGCCGGGACGATCCGCTGCGCGGGCTCGCCGTCGACCTCGACGTAGACGGTGCGCAGCACCTCGTGCCGGGTGACCACGTCGCCGATGGCGGCCCGCAGCGCCGCGACGTCGACGCGCCCGCGCAGCCGGGTCGTCACCGGCACGTTGTAGGTGGCGGACGCGCCCTCGAGGCGGTGCAGGAACCACAGCCTGCGCTGCGCGAACGACAGCGGCAGCGGCTCCGGCGGGTTCGCGACCGCGCGCAGCGGCGGGCGGACGGCGCCCGACACCAGGTGCGGCTCCAGGCCGGCGACGGTGGGGTTCTCGAACAGCAGCCGGACGCCCATCTCCACGTTCAGCGTCGACCGGATCCGGTTCGCCAGCCGCGTCGCGAGCAGGGAGTGCCCGCCCAGGAGGAAGAAGTTGTCGTCCACACCGACCTCGGGCAGCCCGAGCACGGCGGCGAACAGCTGGCACAGCACCTCCTGCCGGGCCGTGCGGGGTTTGCCGCTGCCGGCCCCCGTGCCGTACGTCGGCGCGGGCAGCGCCCGCCAGTCCAGCTTCCCGTTCGAGGTCAGCGGCAGCTCGTCCACCTGCACGAACGCCGAGGGCACCATGTAGTCGGGCAACCGGACGCCCAGTTCCCTGCGCAGCAGCGGCACGTCGACCGTCCCGCCGTCGGGCACCACGTACGCCACCAGCCGCTTGTCGCCGGGCTGGTCCGTCCGCACGATCACCGCGGCCTGCCGCACGCCGTCGAGCGCCGCCAGCGCGGTCTCGATCTCGCCGAGCTCGATGCGGAAACCCCGCACCTTCACCTGGTTGTCGGAGCGCCCGACGAACACGAGCCTGCCGTCGGGCAGCCAGCGCACGACGTCCCCGGAGCGGTACATCACCTCCCCGGGCGCCCCGAACGGGCACGCGACCCAGCGCGCCGCGGTCAGGTCCGGCCTGCCGACGTAACCCCGGCCCAGACCGGGGCCCGCCACGTACAGCTCGCCGGCGACACCGACCGGGACCGGCTGCAGGAACTGGTCCAGCACGTAGAGGTCGGTGTTGGCGACCGGCACGCCGAGCGTGACCGGCTCACCCGCGCACAGCCAGGCACCGGTGCTGATGACCGTCGCCTCGCTGGGCCCGTAGGAGTTCACCAGCCGGTGGGTGGTCCCCCAGTTGTCGACCAGCCACTGCGGCACCTCCTCGCCCGCGACGATGAGCATCGCGCCCGGCGGGAACGTGCCCGGCCGCAACGAGGCGAGCAGCGACGGCGTGACCGTGACGTGGGTGGTCCGGCGGACCAGTGCGGCGTCGGCGGGGTCGGCGGACGTGAGCCGGTCCGGGTCGAAGGGGATCACCGCGCCACCGGCCAGCAGCGCCATGAGGATCTCCCACGGCGACCCGTCGAAGCCGATCGAGCAGATCTGCAGGACGCGGCTGCCCGGCCGGACCTCGAAGTCCGCGCTGAACCGGTGCCGCAGCCGGGTGATGCCGCGGTGCGTGAGCACGGCGCCCTTCGGGGTGCCGGTCGAGCCGGACGTGTAGATCACGTAGGCGCCGTTGTCCAGGGACAGCCGCGGCCGGGGGTCGTCCGACGGCAGGTCCGCGATCTCCTGCCACAGACCGGCGCCCGCGACGAGCCGGGGCGCGGCGGTGACGGGCAGGTGGTCCGGGTCGTCGACGATGACCACGGCGGGCGCGGTCTCGTCGAGGATCCGCTGCTTGCGCGCGGCCGGGTAGGCGGGCTCGACCGGGACGTAACACCCGCCTGCCTTGGCGACCGCGAGCATGACCGTGACGAGGTCCGGTGTGCGGCGCATCGACACCGCCACGTGCACGTCCGGGCCGACGCCGTGGCCTGCGAGGTGGTGCGCCAGCCGGTTCGCCATGGCGTTCAGCTCGCGGTAGGTGACCTCCCGCTCGCCGACGACCGCGACCTCGTCCGGGTGCTCGCGCACCTGCTGTTCGAACAGGGCGGGCAGCGTCTCCTGCGGCACGCGTGGCGTCGCGGCGTTGAACTCGCCGAGCAGGCGGGTGCGCTCGGCCGTGCCGAGGATGTCCACTGAGGACAGCGGCAGGTCCGGTGCGGCGGCGACCTGGGTCAGCAGCCGCACCAGGCGCTGTCCCACGGTCTCCGCACTGGCCCTGGTGAACAGGTCCTCCGCGTAGGTGAGCTTCACCTGCAGGTCGCCGTCGTCGCGGACGACGAACCCGAAGAACAGGTCGAACTTCGCGGTGTCGAACGGCGGTTGCTCGGCGACGCCGTTGAGGCCGGTCAACGCCAGCACGTCGCCGCGGTCGACGGTCATGGCGACCTGGAACAGCGGGTGCCTGGCGAGCGACCGGGCGGGCTGGAGGTGTTCGACGAGGCGCTCGAACGGCAGGTCCTGGTGGTCGAACGCGGCCAGGTCGGCACGCCTGGTCCGGTCCACCAGCTCGGCGAACGTGGGGTTGCCGCCGGTGTCGTTCCGCAGCACCAACGAGTTCACGAAGAACCCGACCATGTCGTCGAGCGCCTCGTCGGTGCGGCCGGAGACCACCGTCCCCAGCGGGATGTCGTCGCCGCAGCCGAGCCGGGTCAGCAACGCCGCGGTCGCCGCCTGCACCACCATGAACAGCGTCGCGTCGTGCGTGCGGGCGATGTCGACGAGCCCGGCGTGGGTCGCGGCGGCGATGGTCAGGTCCACCCGGCCCGCGCGGTACGACGCGCGCGCCGGGCGCGGGAAGTCCGTCGGCAGCGGCAGTTCCTCCGGCAGCCCGTCCAGCGCCGTCCGCCAGTAGTCGAGCTGCCTGCTGATCTCGCTGTCCGGGTCGTCCTCCGCGCCCAGCAGTTCCCGCTGCCACAACGTGTAGTCCTGGTACTGCACCGGGAGCGGCTCCCAGTCGGGAGCGCCGCCGGCACAGCGGGCCACGTACGCCTGCGAGAGGTCGCGGCTCAGCGGCACCATCGACGCGCCGTCGCCCGCGATGTGGTGCAGCGTCAGCACCAGCACGTGCTCGCGCTCCCCCACGCTGAACAACCGCGCCGACAGCGGCGGCTCGGCCGCCAGGTCGAAGACCCGGCTGGACGCGGCGAGCACCGCGGCGTCCAGTTCCTCGTGGGTCACCACCTGGTGCGCGAAGTCGATCCGCACCTCGCCGGCCGGGATCACCCGCTGCACCGGCTCGCCGTCGACCTCGACGTACACGGTGCGCAGCACCTCGTGCCGGGCCACCACGTCCGCGATGGCCGCGGACAGCGCGGTGACGTCCATCGCGTCGTGGATGCGCGTGATCACCGGGATGTTGTAGGTGGCCGACGGTCCGTCCAGCCGGTGCAGGAACCACAGGCGGCGCTGCGAAAACGACAACGGGATCATGCTTGGCTACTCTCTTTCACGAAGCCGGTCAGCCGTTTCATTCCTTCGGTGATCTCCGCGGGGCTGAGGTGGCTGAACGACAGCCGGATCCTCGGCCGCGGACGGCCGTCGCCGTGGAAGTGGTGGATGGGTGTCCAGAGCACGCCGTGTTCGCGCGCGGACCGTTCCAGTTCCTCGTCCCCGGCCGGGAAGGGCACGTCCAGCACGATGAAGAACCCGCCGGCGGGGTCGTTCCAGGTGACCGCCGGGGTCGTCCCGGCGGGGAACGCCTCGGCCAGCCCGGCACGCACCATGCGCAGGTTGCGCAGGCAGGCGTCGACCTCGCGTTTGTTGGCGGCCCGGAGGCTGTACCCGTGGTCCAGCAGCTTCCCGGCGATCACCGCCTGCCCGATGGGCGCGGTGTTGACCGTCAGGACGCTCTTCAGCTTGGCCAGCTGGTCGGCGAACAACTCGGTGCCCGTGCCGGTGGCCACCGGCTGGTCCGCGACCGCGAACCCGACCCGCGCGCCGGGGAACACCGTCTTCGCGAAGGAGCAGACGTACACGACCCGGTGTGCGGTGTCGAGCGCCTTGAGCGTCGGCACCCGTTCCTGGTCGCCGGTGAACAGGCTGTACGGGTTGTCCTCGATCAGCAGGATCCGCTCGTCCTCGGCGATCCGCAGCACCTCGCGCCGGGTGGCGAGCGACATGGTCAGGCCGGTCGGGTTGGCGAAGTCGGTGTTGAGGTACAGCACGCGCGGGCGTGCCCCCGAGGCACGCGCGGTGTGGATCGCGGTGCGCAGCTCGGCCAGGTCGATGCCGTCGGCGGTGCTCGGCACCGGGATGGCCCGCATGTCCGCGAGTTGCGCGGCGCCGGTGAAACCGACGTACGCGGGCCGCACGTAGAACGCGACGTCGTCGGCCGTGCGGCGCAGCGCCCGCAGCACGAGGTAGATCGCCTCCTGCGCGCCGACGGTCACCACGATCGACTCCGGGTCGACGTCGATGCCCTCGTCGACGAGCAGCATCCTGGCGATGACGTCGTGGACGATGCCCTTGGTGCGGCCGTACTGGAGCAGCGTGCGGCGCACGTGCACCTCGTCGCCGCCGCACTGCCGCATCAGGTGCGCGACGTAGGTGTCCACGTAGTGGTGGACCAGCTCGGTGGAGTAGAACTCGTCGTACGGCCTGCCCGCCGCGAACGAGATGGCGCCGGGAAAACGCAGTGCGATCTCGTTGAGGAAATTCATCACGCCGGCGTCGGCCGATCCGACGAACGAGCACAGGTCGTCCACGGCCAGCGGGGGCGCGATTCCGGTCACCGCGGCCATCAACCCGCCCGCATCGCGGCGATCAGGCTGTTCGGCCGCATGTCCACCCAGTTCTTTTCGACGTATTCGACGCAGACCGCACGCGGCGCGTCGGCCAGCCGCACCGTCCACCCGGCGGGCACCTCGGCGAACGACGGCCAGACGCAGTGCTGCCCCTCGTCGTTGACCAGGACCTTGAAACTGGCGTTCTCGTCGTCGAACGGATTCATCACAAATCCTCCCCAACAGTGGGATTTCTGGGGCTGATCGCCACATTGGCCGCGCCGCCGGGAAATTGATCTTCCGGCATTCGTCCGGCGTTTGTCCGGCCCTTGCCATGTGTACCGGAAGGGTCATGCAGGAATCCAGCGTTCTGTCACGAACTGGACAGCGATCAACTTGCCGCGACCCCGGTCCGGGCGAGACAACCTCAATGAAAAAGTGAGCGCGCGACCGCATGCTGACCAAGGCTCCGCAACCGGCGACCGTGTAACGGGGGAGAGGGAATATGCCCGCATCGGGGAACGACGCGCCGCCTCGTGGCGATAGTCGGCTGGTCCAGAAGGCGTATCCGGTCGCCGACATTCGCGCGATCGAATTGATCGAAAGGATTACTTCCGATCAGGCGCCGGGCACCGCGATCGCGAGGGCGTCCTGCGCGTCGTGGGCGGACTGCGAAGCGCTCGGCATCGTCGACGCGCTGCACCGCGACATCCTGCGCATCGGGCACCGGCTGCAGTTGTTGCTGCACCGCTCGGTCTTCGCCACCCCGAACGACCCCCGGCTCATCCGGCTCGGCGCGCTGGGCGCGGAGGTCCGCGTCACCCACCGGAGCCTGCCCGACATGCTCGTCTTCGGCGCCGAGGTGTTCACCGTCGCGCACCGGGACCGCGGCGAGGAGCAGCGCCAGGTCGTCCACGTCCGCAGCAGGGAGCTCAGCACGAGCCTTCTTCACCTGTTCGGCGGATTGTGGGAGCACGCGGAGGACATCGCGTCCGCCCGGCGGGCCGAGGACACCATCCAGGCGACCGTGCTCTCCTATCTCTACGCGGGCACGCTCGACGACGCGGCGGCCCGCGAAATGGGCATCTCGGTGCGCACCTATCGCCGCTACGTGGCCAAGGTCCTGCGCGACCTCAACGTCACTTCCCGGTTCCAGGCCGGGGTCAAAGCCGCCAACCTCAAACTGCTGTCCGGTTTATGACAAGCCGGGTCCCCTGATTTATCTTGCCGACCGATCCGGGCCACACCTACCATGGTGAACCATCGGCCGAGATCCCAGGCAATTCTCCATCGGGGGTTTGATGACGGCGATCCAAGGTCTGGACAAATTCACTGATGTGTTACGGCTGCACGCCAGCGAGAATGTTTACGGCGCGAGTCCCGTCGTGCTCGGCGCGGTTGCCGAAGAACTGTCCCGAATACATCGTTATCCCGACAGCGCAGGCACCGAACTCGTCGGTGCGATCGCCGGTTTCCACGGTGTCGGCCCGGAACGGGTCAGCATCGGCAACGGCGTGGACGAGGTCATCCTGCTGCTGGTACTCGCCCTCGCCGACGGCACTCGGCCCGCCCTGACCACGGACGCGACGTTCACGAGCTACCGGGAGAGCATGCGTGCCGCCGGGCAGCCGTACACGACCTGCGCACTGCGGGACTACCGGATCCCGGTCGACGACCTCGCGGCGCGGCTGCGGGCCGGCGCGCCGTTCGCCTTCGTGTGCACGCCGCACAACCCGACCGGCGGCGTCCTCGACGAGGCGGCGCTCACGACGCTGCACCAGGCCGCGATCGCGGGCGGCGGCGTGCTGATCGTCGACGAGGCGTACGGCGAGTTCGCGGGCGCGGACTTCGCGTCGGCCCTGCCCGCCGCCGCCACCGGCAGGAACATCTGCGTCATGAAGACGTTCTCCAAGGCGTACGGCCTCGCGGGCCTGCGCGTCGGGTACGTGGTGGGCGACCCCGCCGTCATCGCCAAGGTCAACCGGCTCCACCCCGCGGTGCCCTACCACGTCAACCGGCTGGCGCAACGCGCCGCCGTGGCGGCGCTGGCGGACCAGGAGTTCATGCGGGAGTGCGTGGCCAGGACGGTGGAAACGCGGGAACACTTCCGCGACCGCCTGCGGGCGCTCGGCCTGCGCTGCCCGCCATCGCGGGGGAACTTCGTGCTCGTGCACCTCGGCCCGGACCACGAGAGCCTCGTCATGTTGTTGCGGGCCAACGGTTTCGCGGTGCGGGACACCGCCGACATGGGTCTGCCGCACCACATCAGGGTGTCCATCGGCACCCCCGGCCAGATGCAGGCGTTCCTCGACGGACTGGCCGACCTGCTAACCCTACGATGAAGAAGGTCAGGATGCCGACCAACTCCCTTTTCAACTCCGCCCTGGCCACCTTCGCGATCAGCGCGACCGACGAGCTCGGCTTCCTGGACGAACTCCACGACGCCGCGAAGGTGGACGTGCAGGCGTTCCAGGAGCAGCGGAACCTGCACGGCCCGTCCCTGCTGGCACTGCTGGAGGTGCTGGCGCAGGCGGGGGTCGTGGAGCCGGTGGGCACGAACCCGGTCATCCTGACCGCGGGCCCGGAGTTCGAGGAGGTGTGGCTGAACAAGGGCTACTTCCGCTGGCTCATCCGCGGCTACGGCCGGATGCTCAGCCAGGCGGCGGACTTCTGCGACCCGGCCTTCCGCGCGTCGACGAACCCCATGGCCCACCGCGACGGCGGCCACATCGCGATCGCAGGCAAGGACTACGGCGGCCACTTCGTCGACCCGGTGGTGGAACGGCTCGTCGACGACCTGCGCTTCGACGTCGCCATCGACCTCGGCTGCGGCAGCGCCAACCGGGTGATCCGCCTCGCCAAGCGGTTGCCGGACAAGCACTTCATCGGCGTCGACATGGACGCGGGCGCGGTGCGCGTCGCCCGCGCCGCGGTCGAGGCAGCCGGCCTGACCGACCGCGTCACGGTCATCCACGACGACGTCCGCGACCCGTCCGACCACCCCGAGTACGCCACGGCCGAGGTCGCGTTCTCCTTCTTCCTCGGCCACGACTTCTGGCCACGCGAGAACTGCCTGCACACGCTGGCCCGCCTGCGCCACCGCCTGCCGAAGGTGACCGACTTCCTGTTCAGCGACACCCACCGCTCCCCCGGCCTCGACGGCGGCCAGCCCCCGGTCTTCACGCTCGGCTTCGAGCTGACGCACGCGTTGATGGGCCAGCACGTGCCGACCGCCGCGGAGTGGCTCGACCTGTTCGAGGACTCGGCGTGGCGACTCCGCGACCGCCACCCGCTCGGCATCGCCTACAGCGACATCTTCCACCTGGTCCCCCGCGATAAGGCGGAATGAAAGCGGGCCCGGCATCCTCGATCGCGGTCCCCGGGCCGAGCCTCCTCCCGAACTCACGGGGGGAGGCCGGCCGACACCCCTTCAATTCGCTTGCTCATCAGCACACTTCCTCGACCGACGGGGTCGTCCGGAGCTTGGCGAGTGCCCGGTGTTGCGCGACGCGGACGGCGCCCGGGGTGGACCCGAGTGGTTCCACCGTCTCTTCTGCCGACAACCCGACGAGGGCTCTGAGCAGAACGATGTCCCATTGCTTGTCCGGGAGCACGGAGAGCAGTTCGGCCAGCCGTTCAACCACATCACCCGAACGGGTACGGAGGTAGGAACACAGAGCCGCATCCGCGTCCAGACGTGCACCGCGGTCTTCGGCACGCCGCGTCGAGCTGATCCAGTGCGACGACGTCCGGCCGGATCGATCCTCGCCGCGGGATCTGGCCGGACTCGATCACGGTGATCTAGACTCCGGGACATGGCTTGGCTGGGGACCATCTCCCGTACCGACGCGGACGGTGCGCTCGCGGAGACGTACGCGATGATGGCCGCCCGGCCGATCCCGGACGTGTACGTGCCACCGCACGGCGACGCGCCCGGGATCATCCGCGCGCACAGCCTCGACGCGGAGCTGATGCGGCGCACGTTCGCGATTTCCGGTTCCCTGCACGGCACCGCGCTCGGGTGGGCGGATCGGGAGCTGGTCAGCAGCGTCACCTCCCGCACCAACGAGTGCTTCTATTGAACGTCGGCTCACGCAGAGTTTCTGCGTGTCGCCAGCGGTGATGCCGCACTGCCCGAGAGCGTTCTCAAGGGCGACAACCATCTGCTGCCCGCGCGCGGCGCCGCGCTGGCGCGGTTCGCGCAGGACCTGACCGCGCGGCCGTGGTCGATCACCCGCGACCACACCGCATCCCTTGCGGCACACGGCATCGAGGGCGCCGGGCTGGAGTCCGCGGTCGCCGTCGTGGCGATGTTCAACTACCTGACCCGGGTCGCCGACGCGTCCGGCATCGAGTTCGACTACGCCTCCCCGCTGCCCGTCTTCGAACCGGAACGCGACCGCGACCCCGCGCCACGACCGGACCGCGCGTCGTGGCCGGTGATCGCAGCCGAGTACCGCACGCTCCCCGCCTACCCGGCGACGAGCGAGGCCTGGCGGCGGTGGCACGAGTACGTCTTCGACTCCGGCGAACCGCTGAACCGGCGTGATCGGCGGGTGCTGGCGCGCGCCGCCGCGGAGGAGACCTGCGACCTGGCTCGCGCCGACGAGCTCGCCGGGTACGCACCGCGCGACGACCGCGAGGAGCTGTTGACCGCGTTCGCCAGCAAACTCAGCCGAAGCCCGTGGCGGATGCGCCCCGCCGACCTCCAGGGGCTGCGTGACCTCGGCTACCCGGAACCCGCGCTGCTCCACGCGATCTCGGTGGTGGCGCTGCAGAACGCCGAGTCACGTCTGGCGATGGGACGCGCCCTGACCGCCCGGTGACCCGCCCTGGTCGCGGAGCTGCCGGAGCGTGAAGCCGGCGCCGGACGGGTCGAGCGTTCGCGTGTGCCGCTTGAACAGGTACTCGGCGCGCTCGTAGGAGAGCCGGCCGCGGCCGGTGTGCGGGCAGCGGTCGCCGGGCGCCACGACCCGGGACGGTCCGGGACGCCGGTCCGCGAGGAAGAGCGGCCCGCGGTCGCGGCCCGCGACGAGCTCCGGCAGCAGCCGGGCGGTGCGGGCGCGCCAGCTCACCCACGCGCCGCGCCCGCGCGCTCGCCGGTCGTCCAGGTCGAGGTGCTCGACGTCGAGCGCGAGCACGGCGCTGACCGCGGCCCCCGACTCGTGCAGCAGCGACCACAGCACGCGTTCCCGCAGCGGGACCTGCTGCGCACCCCAGAGCCGGTCGAGGAGCGCGGGCGGGATCGCCGGGATGGGCGCGGTGACCTCGTCGCGCCGGGCGAGGCCCGCGTCCAGGCCGGGCAGCGCGGCCCAGGCGCCGAACGACCGGATCGCCGCCCGGTGCCGGTTCCAGGTCCGCGCCGCGGCGTCCGACCACGCGGTGGTGAACACCCGCGCGACCTCGTCGGCGGTCAGCGCGGACAGCGGCAGCTCGTCACCGAGGGAACGGCGCAACCGCCGCATCGTCTGCCCGTACGAGCGGACCGTGGCCGGGCCGAGGTCGGCGCGCCCCAGGAACTCCCGCACCGCCCCCGCCAGGGTGGGCACGTCCGGTGCCGCACCGGCGGCGGCCCTGCCGAGCAGGTAGTCGCGCTCGGCGTGGTTGCGGGTCAGCGTCGCCGCCCGCCGGAACTCGCGCCGGGCCTCGTCCACGCGTCCCGCCCTGGCCAGCAGGTCGCCGCGGACACCGGGCAGCAGGTGGTAGTCGCGCAGGGCGGGGTCGTCGGCGAGCGCGTCGAGTGCGGCGAGCCCGGCGTCCGGCCCGTCCGCGCGGCCGGTCGCGACCGCCCGGTTGAGCCGGACGACCGGCGTCGGCAGCACGCCCTCCAGCGCGCCGTACAGCGCGGCGATCCGCGCCCAGTCGGTGTCCCGCGCGGTGCGGGCCTGGGCGTGGCAGGCGGCGATCGCGGCCTGCAGCACGTACGGTCCCGGCGGCCCGCCGAGGTCGCGGGCGCGCAGCAGCGCGGCGAACCCGCGCTGGATGAGCAGGTGGTCCCAGCGGCCGCGGTCCTGCTCGTCGAGCGGGACCGGCACGCCGGACGGCCCGGTCCGCGCGGCGGCGCGGGAGGCCTGGATCTCCATCAGCGCCACCAGGCCGTGGACCTCGCCCTCCCCCGGCGCCAGCTCGGCCAGCAGCCGCCCGAGCCGCAGCGCCTGGGCGCTGAGCTCGGGCCGGAGCAGGCCATCGCCCTCGGTCGCCGTGTAGCCCTCGTTGAAGATCAGGTACACGACCTCGAGCACCGACGACAGCCGCTCGGCCAGCTCGGCGCCCGCAGGCAGGTCGAACGCGACCTGCTGCTCGGCGAGGGTGCGCTTGGCCGCCGCGACCCGCTGCCGGACGGCCTGCTCGGTGGTCAGGAACGCCCTGGCGATCTCCGCCGCGGTCAGCCCGCCGAGCAGGCGCAGGGTGAGGGCGACCCGGGCGGGCGTGGGCAGCACCGGGTGGCAGGACAGGAACATCAGCCGCAGGACGTCGTCCCGTTCGCCGGCCGGCTCGTCGGCGGCCGATTCGCCGAGGTCCTCCTCGACGTCGACGCGCCGCGCCCGCCGCAGGTGGTCGATCGCGCGGCGCTTCGCCACGGCGGTCAGCCAGGCGCCGGGGTTGCCGGGCACCCCCTCGGCCGGCCACTGGGACAGGGCCGCGACCAGGGCGTCCTGGGCCAGTTCCTCGGCGAGCCCGACGTCGTGGACGAGCCGGGTCAGCCCGGCGACGATCCGGGCCGACTCGAGCTTCCAGACCGCCTCGACGGTCCGGGTGACGTCCACGGGTCCGGCCACGATCAGCCGAACACCTGCTGGATGACGGTCGTGCCGTCCCCGCCGATCGCGGCGGCCCGCCGGGCCAGCTCGACCGCCTCCTCGCGGGAGTTCACCTCGACGAGCGCGAACCCGCCCGCGGCCTCCTTGGCCTCGGCGAACGGCCCGTCGGTGACCGTGCACTCGCCGCGCAGGCTGGTGACGTGGACACCGCCGGTCTCCAGTCCCCCGGCGGCCAGCAGGACGCCCGAGGCGGACAACTCCGCGATGAACTCGTCCATCTCCTCGTACTGCCGCTCGGTGGGGGTGCTGCCGTCGCCGAACGTCGTCATCAGGTAGCGCACGGGGTTCTCCTTCGCTCGAACTTCGCGGCGGGTGCCGTGCCCTGTCGTCGACTGACCCCAGCGGCAGGGAACCGTAGCATTCCCTGTCACATCGCCGCTCCGATTCCGGTGCGACGATGCACGGGCGCCGGCGCGCCCAGCGCCGAATATTTCGTCCGGATTCGGCGGGTTCGGTCCGACCGAATGGCGCTGCGCGCCATGACTGGACGGGTCAACATTCTGCCCCGCTCGGGCGATCATCAACTTTTACAAAGTATTTTCGCGTCACTCTTTCGGACGCTTGCAGCATTCTCGGGCAGGTGTGAGAGTTGTCCACCGGTGCGAGGTTCCGCGAAACGGCATCCGGAGGTCGGCGGGCTCTCTACCGTCCATTTCTCATCTATCTGGGAGGAATTTCCATGAAGAAGAAGATCAAGGTGCGCAAGGCCGGCACGGTCCGCCTGACCTCCGCCGCGACGCTGTACGACTGCGGCTGCGCGGTCAGCTGAAAAATGCCGGTCCGGCCCGCCGTCGCGGGCCGGACCGGCGTTTCGGACCCCTTTTCCGGAATTCCGAGGTGCCGCATGACCACCGCCGCGCGTGATCTGACCAGGCCGTTGCCGTTCCACTACCTGACCTTCCTCGACGACGGCGACGAGGTCACCGTCGGGCGGCCCGACATCGAGTCCTACTGCGTGCTGCCGACCGATGGCGCAGCGCTGTTGCGCAAACTCGTCGATGGCGTTCCGCCGGACGCCGCAGCGGCGTGGTACGCGCGGGAATACGGCGAACCAGTCGACCTGGACGAATTCCTCGAAATTCTCGACGAGTTCGATTTCCTCGCCACTTCCGAATCGGCGCGGACGTCGGCGCCCCGAATACGGTGGCGACGGCTCGGCATTGCCCTGTTCTCCCCAGCCGCGTGGGTGGTGTACGGCGCCGTGGCGGCAATCGCGGTGTTCGTGGTGGTGCGCGACCCGAATCTCGCGCCGCACTACCGGAACCTCTTTTTCACCGATTCGCTCGTGGTGCTGCAACTCGGCGTCTTCTTCGGGCAGATACCGCTCATCCTGGTGCACGAGGCGGCGCACGCGCTCGCGGGCAGGCGGCTCGGGCTCAACTCCAGCCTGCGCATCGGCCGCCGGTTCTACTTCCTCGTTTTCGAAACCTCGCTGGACGGTCTGGTCACGGTGCCGCGCCGCCGCAGGTACCTGCCGATCCTCGCGGGCGTGCTCGCCGACGGCCTGGTCATCGCCCTGCTCACCACCACGGCCGCGCTCACCGGCGCCGGGTCCGGGGTCGGACGGGTGTGCCTCGCCTTCGCGTTCGTCACCGTCCTGCGCGTGGTGTGGCAGTCGTACCTGTTCCTGCGCACCGACCTCTACTACCTCACGACGACGGTGCTCGGCTGCGACGACCTGCAGGCCGCCGCGGGCGGGATGCTCCGCAACCGGGTCAACCGCCTGCTCGGCCGCCGGTCGCGGCTGGTCGACGAGACCGTGTGGCCCGCCAGGGACCGGGCCGTCGCCCGGTGGTACTCGTGGCTGCTCGTCGCGGGCTACGGGTTCCTCGTCGGCACGCTCGTGCTCGCCGTGCTCCCCGCCATGCTGACGATGCTCGGCATCGTCATCGACCGCGCACAGGGCGACCCGACCGCGCTCGGTCTCCTCGACGCCGTCGTGTTCCTCGTCCTCAGCGTCGGCCAGTTCGTCTTCGCCGGCGTCCTCGCCCACCGCAACCGGCGCCGTCGCGGTCTCGCCGCCTGACTCCTGGAGGAGACATGTCCCCCGCTCGCCACCACTGGATCCGCCTCCCGGAGCCGGTCGCGCCGGAGCTGCTCGACGACGTCGTCGCCGGGTTCGCGCCCGAGGACACCCGGCTGGTCGCGCCGGTCAGCGCGCACCGCGGGCTGCGCGGGCCCTACACCGCCGCCGGCACCGTCATGCGGGCGGTCGTGCCGAGGGCGTGGCAGGCGCGGCCCGAGGTGGTGGACCGCCACCAGATCGAACTGCTGTCGGTGGCGCCGGAACTCGGCACCCTCGTCGCGGCCACCCGGCAGACGCTCACGTCGCTTGCGGTGCCGAAGGAACGCACGCGGTTCTACTCGCGCATGCGCACGCAACGCCTCAGCCACGGGCTCACCGAGTTCCTCGAGCGCGACCTGCGCGCGGCGGGCACGCGGGGCGCGACGCTGGTCGTCCACGCCGCGCAGGCCGCGGACACCACCGACGCCGAGTTCCTGGCGATCGCGTTGCGGCGCCTCGACCCCGGCCTGCTGTCGCTGGTGGTCGTGAGCGTCGGCGACGACGTGCCGGACCCGCTCGGCCCGGCGCTGCGCGCGTACGCGAGCCGCGCCGACGTCGCGTCCCCGGCCGAGGAACCCGGCAGCGGGCAGGACGACCTCGCCCTCGCCACCCGGTACGTCGAGTCGGACGGCACGCTGGACCTGCCGCATGTCGTCGCCGCGTACCACCGGCTGCCCGACGACGTGCGCGCCGGGCTGCACGACCGGCGGGCCGCCGAGCTCGAGGCACGCGCCGAGGCGACCCTGGCGCTCGGCGCCATCCCGTACCACCGCGAGCACGGCTCCGATCCCGCCGGCGCGGGCGGCGACGCGCTCCTCCACGCGGTCGACCACTGCGTGGACATGGGGTACTACCACGCCACGATCGAGCTCGCGGCGCGCGGACGCGCGGTCGTCGACTGGCACGCGCGGGTCGACCACTGGTGGGCGTACACCACGAAGACCACGGTGTCGCTCGCCGCGCTCGGCCGCGCCGAGGAGGCGGCGGCGCTCTACGCCGAGACCATCGCGTTCACCGACAACCCCAAGGTGCACATGCAGGCCGCCTACGCGACCGGCATGATCTACACCCGCCACCACGAACCGGCCAAGCGCGACCACCTGCGCGCCAAGGGCCTGCTCAACCAGGCGATCGCGCTCGCGAAGCTGTTGTTCGACGGCGGCGAGCGCGCGTTCCGGGTGGTGTTCAACCGCAACGGGCTCGCGCTGGTCGAGGCGCACCTCGGCAACCTGCCGGAGGCGCTGCGGCTGGTGTCCGAAGGCCTCGAGCTGCTCGACGCCGAGCTGGAACTGCACGAGCACCGGCTGCACCGGTCGGTGCTGGTGCACAACAAGGCGTCCGTCCTCGTCGGCCTCGGCAGGCTCGACGAGGCGGTCGCGGCCTACGACGCGGTCATCGCCGTCGACCCGAACTACCCCGACTACTACCTCGACCGCGGCAACGCGCTGCACCGCCTCGGCCGCGACGACGAGGCGCTCGCCGACTACGAGACGGCGATCCGGCTGGGCCCGCCGTTCCCGGAGGCGGAGTACAACCGGGCGGAGATCCTGCAGGAGCGCGGCGAGGTGGACGAGGCGCTCGCCGCCCTGGACTACGTGCTCGTGCTCGAACCGGACATGGTGGACGCACACGTCAACAAGGCCGGGCTGCTGCTGGACGAAGGCAGGCTGGCCGAGGCGGAGGCGGCAGCGCTGGCCGGGCTCGCGCTCGACGCCGAGAACGCGTACCTGCGCACGGTGCTCGGCCAGGTGCACGCCGAACACGACCGCCACGACGAGGCCCGCGCCGAGCTCGACCGCGCGCTCGCGGCGGCGCCGGACCTGGTGAGCGCGCTCGTGGCGCGGGCGTCGGTGGCCTACGAGGTGGGCGACACGGCAGCGGCGCTCGCCGACCTCGACCGTGCCGTCGACCTCTCCCCCGAGGATCCCGCGATCCGCTACAACCGCGCGCACGCCCTGCGGAGCGTCGACCGCGACGCCGACGCGCTCACCGACCTCACCGCCGCCGCGGACCTGGCCCCGGACGACGAGGACATCGCCGAGGCGCTGCGCGACCTGCGCCCGGCCGGGGCCCCGGTGGGATGACGAGCACCGTGCCGCGGCGGGCCGCGGCCGAGTTCCGTTCGGTGCTCGGCCGCGTCCCGACCGGTGTCCTGGTGGTCACCACCGTGACGCCCGCCGGCCAGCTCGCGAGGACGGCGAACAGCTTCACCTCGGTGTCGCTCGACCCGCCGCTGGTGTCGGTGTGCTTCGGCGTGCGGTCCCCGTTCACCGCGCGGTTGCGCGCCGCGGGCGAGTGGGCGGTGTCGGTGCTCGCCGCCGACCAGCAGCACCTCTCCCGCCGCTTCGCCGACCCGGCGACGGCAGGCGACCTGACCGGCGTCCCGCACGAGCCGGGGCCGCACACGGGCGCGGCGCTGCTCACCACGTCCCTGGCGGGGCTGGAGTGCCGGACCGTCGCCGCCCACCCCGCCGGTGACCACGTCCTGTTCATCGGCGAGGTGCTCGGCATGCACGTCCACCGCGACGCCCGTCCCCTGCTGTTCCACCGCGGCGGCTACCACCAAGGGCCGCCGTGAGCACGCCGGATCGATAACCTGGCTGTTATCGTGACGCCAGGGGCGGGTCGCGTCGGAGGGTTGTCGGTGGAGCTGCGGGACATCGAGATCTTCCTGACGCTCGCGGAGGAACTGCACTTCGGGCGCACGGCGGAACGCCTGCACGTGTCCCAGGCCCGGGTGAGTCAGGCGATCAAGGCGCAGGAGCGCCGGATCGGTGCGGCGTTGTTCGACCGCAGCAGCCGCGCGGTGGCGCTGACGCCGCTCGGTGCGCAGCTGCGGGACGACCTGCGGTCCGGTTACGACGCGATCCGCGCGGGCGTCGCGAAGGCCACCGAGGCGGCGCGCGGGATGACGGGCACCGTGCGGGTGGGTGTCATGGGCGCGGTGGGGCACGAGATCCGCGACGTCGTCGACGCGTTCCGCGGCCGGTACCCGGGCTGCGAGAGCGTGTTCCGGGAGATCCACTTCAGCGATCCGTTCACCGCGGTGCGCGGCGGGGAGATCGACCTGGCGCTGCTGTGGCGGCCGGTGCGGGAACCGGACCTGGTCGAGGGCCCGGTGCTGCTGACCGAGGGCCGCGTGCTCGCGGTGCCGACCGGACACGAGCTCGCCGGCCGGTCGTCGGTGTCCATCGAGGACTTCGCGGACCGGGTCTTCGTCGACGCCGGCCCACGGCTGCCCGGCTACTGGTACGAGGCCATGGCGCCGACGCACACACCCAGTGGCAGGCCCATCCGCCGCGGTCCACAGGCCACCACCTTCCACGAGTTGCTCACGATGGTCGCCGCCGGCGAGTGCCTCACGCCGCTGAACGAGCACGTGCTGCGGTACTACTCGCACCCGGGGGTGGTCTTCCTGCCGGTCCACGACGCGCAGGCCACCGAGTGGGCCCTGGTGTGGCGCGACGACGCGCTGCCGCCCAGGGTCCGCGGCTTCGTCGACGTCGCGACCGAGCTGGGCCCCCGGCGGTTCGGCCGGACCAGGCCGCACCGCCCCGCCCGATAACGCCGCTGTTATCGCTCGTGCGGGAAATCGCGGTTGATCCGCCCGATTCCTCAGTGGAGGGTGGGGTGCCACCACCGGACGGTGGCAGACCACGGAGGACGCATGCGCACGCTGACCTACTACATCGCCACCAGCATCGACGGGTACATCGCAGAACCCGACGGCGCCGACCCCTCCGCGAGCCTGTTCACCGTCGGCGAGGACTACCTGGCCCACGTCGTCGCGCACTACCCGGAGACCCTGCCGACACCCGCCCGCCACGCGCTCGGCGTCACCGACCCGGGCACGCGCTTCGACACCGTGCTGGAAGGCAGGCGCTCCTACCAGGTCGGCCTGGCCGCGGGCGTCACCAACGCGTACGCGCACCTGCGGCACCTGGTCTTCTCCCGCACCCTCGGCAAGAGCCCCGACCCCGGCGTGGACGTCGTGGCGGCGGACCCGGTGGACACGGTCCGGCGGCTCAAGAACGAGGACGGCCGCGGCATCTGGCTCGTCGGCGGCGCCGAACTGGCCGGCGCGCTCTACCACGAGATCGACGAACTCGTCCTCAAGGTCAACCCGGTCACCGCGGGCACCGGCATCCCGCTGTTCGCGGGGAAGAACGAGCCGGGCCGCCGCCGGTTCACCCGGTCGGACCACGTGACCCTCGACAGCGGCGTCACCTTCCTCACCTACACCGCCGCCGAGGGCCCGGCCTGACCCGGGTCACGTCCGGTTCGCCGGGGGCCGCCCCTGCGTGACGAGTGTGGCGACCGGACCTCCCCGAGGCGCATAGTCCGGTGATCCGGACATCCACGCGGGAGGGTCGTGATGGACGATCGGCTGGTCGTCGTCCTCGGCGCGACGGGACGGCAGGGCGGCGCGGTCGCACGGCACCTGCTCGCCGGAGACTGGCGCGTGCGCGCGGTGACCAGGACGCCCGGGTCCGCGGCCGCGCGGGCCCTCGCCGCGGCCGGCGCCGAGGTGGTGCGCGCGGACATGGCCGACCCGGCGGGTCTCCGGCGCGCGCTCGCCGGCGCCCACGGCGTGTTCAGCGTGCAGAACCCGGTGATCAGCGGGCTCACCGGCGAGGTCACCCAGGGCAGGAACGTGGGCACCGCCGCCGCGGCGGCCGGGGCGCGGCACGTCGTGTACGGCTCGGCGGGCGTCGGCGCGCCGGGCACGGGCGTCGGCTCGTGGGACTCGAAGCTGGCCGTGCAGGCGCACCTCGAGTCCCTCGGGCTGCCGTTGACCGTCCTGCGGCCCATGGCCTACATGGAGCTGATGAGCGACAAGGCGTTCCACCCCGCGGTGGCCGTGTGGCACGTGATGCCGAAGCTGATGGTCGGCGACCGGCCCGTGCAGTGGCTGTGCCTCGACGACTTCGGCGCGGTCGTGGCACGCGTGCTGGCCGACCCCGGCCGTTACGTCGGCGCGGACCTGGCCCTGGCGTCCGACGTGCGGTCGATCGACGAGTGCCGGGCGCTGTGGCGCGAGGTCCACGGCCGCGCCCCGCGCCGCTTCCCCATGCCGGTGCGGCTGTTCGAGAAGTTCGCGGGCACGGACCTCACGACCATGTGGCGCTGGCTGCGCACCCACCCGACCGACGTGGACACCACCGTGACGACGGCGCTCGCACCCGGTGCGCGAACCGTGCGCCAGTGGCTGCTTGCCCGACGACGGGGATGAGTCCGCACAGTACGATCCCGGCGTCGTGGCTCTGACTGACGACACCGCACGGCAGGGCGTGCACAGCGTCGCGCGGCTGGGTGTCCCGGCAGCACGTCACCCCCGGACACCGTGGACCTCTCCGGCACCGGCTTCCGGATGACCGTCCCCGCGGCACACCCGGCTGGACGGGACGGCGGCGGCGCGACTGCGCGCGATCTCGACGCGGTGCGCGAGCGGCTCGGCATCGACCACACGCACACCCTGGTGCTGGCGCACAACATGGTGCTCACGCTCAACGAACACGGCCACACCGAGGCCGCGCGCGACCTGGCACGGGACACGCTCGCCCGCAGGCGCCGGGTGCTCGGCGAGGACGACTTCCGGACGCTGCGCACGGCCCGGGTTCCTGGTGAGCGTCCTGTACCAGCTCGGTGACCACGACGGCGCGCGGGCACTCGGCGCGGACACCCTCGCCCGACGGCGCCGGTCGCTGGGGCCCGCTCACCCGGAAACCACCTTCCTCGCCGACTTCCTGGCCGCGCTGCCGGACCGGTGACCCGGGCCGCCGCCGGTCAGCGGACGGTGAAGCCGTACCGGTGCGGTCGCTGGTCGCCGGTGTGGTTGAACACGACCACCGACCAGGTGCCGTCCGCGGTCAGGGTCTGCTCGCCGAGGTTCTCGCAGGCCCGGGTGCGGAGGGTGACCACGAACCCGTCCGGGCTCTCGAGACCCCAGTACAGGGGGTCGTCGTCGGTGCAGGGCACCGTCGACGTCATGGTCACCGTGTCCCCGGCGAGCCCGGCGAACCGGAACCGGTCCTCCGCGCCCGCGCCGGCCAGCGTGCCCGCGCCGCGGGGCCGCCCGTCGGCGACCGTGGCGGGGAGGGTCACGTCGAAGCGGCGGGAGCCGCCCGCCTCGAGCACGCGGAACGCGAACGGGCCGCCCTGCCCGGCGTCCGCGGCCACCGTCACCACGATCCGCCAGGTGCCTGCCGTCGCCGAGTGCCACCTGCCGACGTCCGCGCACATGCCGACCGACAGCGACTCCGTGCCATCCGGTCCGGTGACGCGCCAGTACACGGCCGCGTCCGCGGCGCACTCGGTCTCCGACGCGAAGTACAGGTCGGCCGGCCCCGCGACCGTGAACGTCTTCTCCTGCCCCGGCTCCAGCCGGTCCGGGCCGACCTTCTCCCCGACCGCGACCGTGCCCCCGCCGACCGACACGACCTCGTGCACCGCGCGGTAGCCCGCGGCGAAGGCGTCGTCGGACGTCACCGCGATGTCGTAGGCGCACTGCTGCCGCAGCACCTCGTCCGGCACACCGGCACACGCCTGCTCCGCGGCCGCTCGCTGCTCGTCGGTCGGCTCCGGCGCGGGACCGGGCATGTCGTCGCGGGTGAACGTCGCGGTCGACTGCCCGGGCCCGTAGTCGAACAGCGACCCGTCGGCCGGCACCCGCCAGCTCTTCCCGACCACGTCGTACAGCTCGCGCGTGGTGACCGACGGGTAGCGGCGGCCGGACCGGTCGGTCATCGCGGGGTTGCCGGGCACGCCCTCGAACGGGCCGAGCATCCCCCGCAGCGCGCCCTTCCGCTCCGGCGCCGGCCGGACCACCAGGTTCATGCCGTACCCGCCGATCGGCACCACCCACAACGTGGTCCCGTCCGGCCAGCGCACCGTGTAGCCACCGCCCGCCGGGGCCACGGCACCGCCCGCGGGCAGCGCCTGCTCGGCCCGGGGTGCGGCGGCGGTGCCGTCGATCCGCAGCAGCGGCCTGCCGGGCGCGGCCGTGATCGTCACCCGGTCACCAGCGACGTTCGCGGCCACCGCGGTGTTCACCGAGACGCTCAGGTTCGCCGCGCCGTCCGGGCCGCGGAACGGTTCCTGCCGCGCCTGGATCTCCAGGTCCCCGGCCGTCGAGGTGGCCAGCGTGAACTCGCCGCCCGCCTGGAAGTCGAACGTGCGCCCGTCGAAGCTCGTCAGGTGCGGATCGCCGTTGCTGCCCGCGTCGGCGGGTCCGGGGTCCCGCGGGCCGCGGCTGTGCGGATTGGCTGGCGGCGCGTGCGGGTGGGTGCCTGCCGGGGCGGCGGGCGGGGCGGGTGGCCGCCTGCGCTCGGGTGGCTTCTTGCGGCAATACTCCTCGATGGTCATCGTGTCGGTGGTGACGGCCGTGCCGGTCTCCCCGCCGGGCACGGCGAGCCACAGCGGCGCCGCCGCGCGCTGGATCTCCTCGCCCGCCCGTTCGGTGTCCCGCGGGCACACGCACTCGCCGCCGAGGCAGTAGTCGCCCTCGGTGATGTGCACGTCCTCGAAGCCGCCGCTGTCGTGCACCCGGACCGGCTGGTTGGCGGTGACGAGCACGACCGTCTCCGCGCCACCGGCCGGTGCGCCGGCGTCGACCTCGGCCACCCGCGCGTCGAACGCCGCGACCGACAGGGACCCGCCCTCCGCGGACATCCGCTCCCTCGGCGGGGTCTCACCGGACACGTCGACGCCGTGCACCTCCCACGCGTCGCCGTAGCCGGGGTTGCGCAGGAAGCTCGACGCCCACGTGTCGTAGACGTCGTCGCGGTCGCCGCCCGCGGTGACGTACGCGGGGACGTCACCGTCGGCCTGCGTCCAGATCGTGCGGAACACCGCCCACGGGTCGTGCCCGGTGTGCTGGAGGTGGAACCACCAGCCCATCGCGGTGTAGGTCCTGGTGAACAGCGGCACCGGGGTGGTGAGGTACAGCGCCCAGTTGCCCGCCGCCGACTTCTTCGCGTAGTCGATGCCGCCGAACTCCGCGCCACCCTCGATGATCCACCGCGGCGCGGCCCGCGCCGCGGCGAGGTTCGGGTACGCGAAGCCCTGGTAGCAGTGCATCAGCTCGTGCGCGATCGTCGTCGTCGCCGCGGCGGGCACACCACCGCCGACCCCGCGCCACAGCGACGGCGGCAGGTACATCAGGCACCGGCCGGCCTTGCCGCCGTTCTCGGCGATGACGGCCCCCTCGCCGTTCTCGCCCACCGACTCGCCCTCGGCGAGCACGACCGTCCACGCGTACACCGGCGACCCGTCGTCGAAGGTGTGCTCGACGTCCACGAGGTACAGATCCGGTTTCGGGATCGTCATCCCGAGCTTCGCCCCGAGGTCGGCGACCACCTGGTCGATCCGCGGCCGCAGCACGTCCGCCGCGCGGTCCTTGTCGGACTGCCGCAACCGGGGCGGCTCACCGGGCGGCGGCGTGAGCACCGCGCCGACGGCACGCCGCTGTTCCGGTGTCAGCCGCCCCCAGCGGTTGAGCACCCACCTGATCGCGCCGCTGCCGGAGAGCCCCAGCCCGTCGGGTTCCCGCGTCCCGGCGGGCACCCGCACCCCGGGCACGTCCCCGAACAGGTACGCGAAGGCCTGCAGCGCGGGCTCGACGCCCATGGCGCCGTCGGCGTCGTTCGCCGTGGCCTCGATCCGCTGCCACACCGACTGCGCCCGCACCGCGCCCGGCTCGCCGGCCACCGTCCGGTCCCCGCCCACGACCACGACGACCGCAGCGGCCGCCACCACGCCGACCACGACCAGCGCGGCGATCCACCACCGCGTCCTCGACCCGACCCGTGCCACGGAGGGACCCTACGGGCGGCGCGGTCGCCCGGGCCCGCTCGTCCGGGACGCCCAAAAGGACGTCCGAACCGCCCGAACGTCCCCTGCCGACGGGTCCTCTGGGAGAATCCCCCGCGGGCACGCACGACGAGGAGCGGACATGAGACGGCGACACGTGGGCTTGCTGCTGGGCACGGTGTCCGCGGTGACACTCGGTGGCTGGCTGGTGCGCACGGCGGCGGCACGAGCGCACACCTCGGGCATGGCAGGCGTGGCCCCGCAAACGCCGAGCCGCGACCCCGAACAACTGGCACCGGCGGTCCACACCCACGCCGCCGCGGCCGAGGTGAACCCGGTGCTGCTGATGGCGATCCTGCTGGCGGAGGCGTACAAGCCGCACCACCCGCTGCTGGAAAGGGCGTGGCAGGCACTGCACCGCGACGCGGCACTGGGGGTGGCGAACATGCACCGGCGGACCTACGAACGCACGCGCCCCGGCCGCCCGTTCGCGGACCGGCCGTGGAAGGACCTGCCCGGCGACCCGGAACTGGCGATCCAGGCAGCGGCGTGGCACCTGCACGACCTGCGGGCACAGCTCCCGGCCGGCCCGGCCCGGTTCCCCTCCGACGAACTGCTGGCCATGGGTTACAACGCGGGAGCACGCAACATGACCCGCTTCGCACACGGCAGGCGTCCGGGACCGCAGTCCCGCGCGTACCTGGACCGGATCCGCGAATACTGGGACCGGGCGGAGAAGGCCGTGACGGCCTGACTCCCCTGCCACCACAGGCGTTCAGGTTTGCGCGCGGCCGTACGAGGTACTCGCCGACCAGTCATTCCCGTCCCCTGACAGGAGCCTGTGATGAGCGTTTCCACCGCGCCTGCCAAAACCGGTGCACGCGTCTGTTCCATCCTCGCCATCGTGTTCGGTGTCGTCGCCATCCTCTTCTTCCCCATCGTCTTCGGCCTGGCAGGCATCGTCCTGTCGATCGTCGGCTACGCGATGGGCGACAAGGCTCTGGGCAAATGGGCGATCGTGGTCTCGGTACTCGGCACGGTGCTCGGCTTCGTGCTCGGGTACATGGTCATGACAAGCTGACCCCGTCCCACTCCGGAGCCGGCGCGGCGACACCTCGTCGCCGCGCCGGCTCCGTGCTGTATCCGTCGGCGATCGCTACGCGGTGGCGGATGGCCGCTCCCTCACCACGCGGGCATGGAAGCGACGATCGTCAAGGGTCCTGGTGAAGACCTGACCGACAGTGAGGCCCCGGCGTCGACGCCGGAATGACGGGAGCGACGGGCCTCTACTACACCGAACCGCTCGGTTGCGTCTGGCGGCCGTGAGCACAGCGGGGACCGCGACATCGCGTGTTCCCACACCGCCCCGTTTCTCGTGTGGACGATCACTGCCCCGCCGGCGCACAGGCCGCGCACATTCACGCCACCGCGCGCGTGCCGCGCCCGGCGCGGACCAGTCCGCAATGGACCGTACGGCTCGTGGCGGTGGGACCAACGAGTGGAACGCCGGATGTCCGGACGGTCTAACGACCGCCTGGACACGGAACGATGTGCGCGTTCGTGCACGCACGACCGCTGTTGACAGTCGCGTTCGCGGTCGTTCATGCTGCACGACGCCCACCAGTACCGATGGGTCCATGACCAGGACGAAGGCCCCCGTCACCGAATGCGAAGACCACCGACATCGTTCGTGCTGTCCTGGCGACGGCCGTCCGCGCACCGATCACCGCCGCGTAGGCCGACCGCATCTCCCGCGTCATCGGTGACGACCAACCGGGGTATCCGTTTCACCGGCTCGGCCTATCGCGTCGAGCGGCAGAACCTCACGGTGCTGGGCAATTCCCACTCGGACCGCAAGCACATCAAGAGCGAGGTTCCACCGTGGTCGCACCGACTGACGTAACGGACGGTCTGCTGGCCGGGCAGCCGTCGGTGCTGCGTGAGTTCGACGACCGGGTGCGGGAAAACCCGGACGCACCCGCCGTTCTCACCGCCACCGGCTCGTTCGGCTACGCGCAGCTCGACGCCGCCGCGAACGCGCTCGCCGGGCGGCTGGCCGCGATGGGCGCCGTGCCGGGCCGGATCGTCGCCGTGGTCGCCGACCTCTCCCCCACGCTCGTCGCCGGGGAGCTGGCGGCGCTGAAGCTGGGGTGTCCGTTCCTGCCGCTCCTGCCGGCCGACCCGATTCCCCGCACCAGGGCGACACTGGCCGAGGCGGACGTCGTCGCGGTGGTCGCCGACCGGCACCTCGACCTGCCCGGCGTGATCGTGCCGGACCTCGCCGAGCGCTCGGCGATCGGCTTCACCCACTACGCCCATCCGGAGCAGATCGCCTACGTCATCTACACCTCGGGGTCGTCCGGACGGCCGAAGGGTGTGCAGGTTCCGCACCGCGGGCTGAGCAACACGACGACGTGGTCCGCACGCGAGTGGCAGCACGGACCGGGCGACCGGGTGGCGTTGTTCGCGAGCCCCGCGTTCGACTACAGCGTGCTGGAGATCTGGCGGACCTTGACCACCGGCGGTGCGCTGCTCGTCCCCGGCCCGGACGACCGCGGTTCCATGACCGCCTTGCGGGACTGGCTGATCCGCCGGGGCGTCACCCACTGCGCCGTGCCCACCGCCGTCGGCGAGGCTCTGGTCACACTGGACTGGCCCGCAGGCACCCCGGTTCGCGTGCTGCGCACCGGCGGGGACCGGCTCACCACGTTCACGCCGCCCGGGCTGCCGTTCCGGTTCGTCAACGAGTACGGGCCGGCCGAGTGCAGCATCGTCGCCACCTTCGGCGAGGTGCCCGCCGCGGACGCCGGTGACCGGCTGCCGTCCATCGGGTCCGCTGTGGACGGTACCGAGGTGCTCGTGCTCGACGAGCACCTCGAACCGGCGCGGGAAGGCGAGATCTACCTCGGCGGTCCCGGGCTCGCCCGCGGGTACCTCGGCAGGCCGGGCCTGACCGCGCAACGGTTCGTGCCGGATCCGCGTGGCGGCGGCGCCCGGCTCTACCGGACCGGCGACCGGGTCGAGGTGCGCGCGGACGGGCAGCTCGGCTTCCTCGGCCGCGTCGACAACCAGGTGAAGATCCGCGGGTTCCGCATCGAGCTGGGCGAGATCGAGACCGTCCTCAACGGCCACCCCCAGGTGCGCAAGGCGGCTGTGCTGGTCCGCGACGACCAGCCCGGCGACAAGGAGCTCGTCGGCTACGTCGCGCTCGAGCCGGGCGCCGAGCCGGACCTCGCCGCCTACCTGCACGCCGCGCTGCCCGAGTACATGGTGCCTGCCCGCTACGTGGTGCTGGACGAGCTGCCGGTGACCGTGAACGGCAAGGTGGACCGCAAGGCACTGCCCGCGCCGCCGAGAACCGGCCGGGACGTGACCGCGGCGGGCACCCCCACCGAGCACGCGCTGGTCCGGTCGTGGTGCGCGGAGCTGGGGGCGGACACCCTCGGCGTGCACGACGACTTCGTCGCGCTCGGCGGCCAGTCGCTGGTGGCGATGCGCATCGCCACCCGGATCGAGCAGGAGCTGGGCAAGCCCGTCCGCGCGCACCACATCCTGAGCAGCCGGACCATCGCCGCATTGGCCGAGGTCGTCGACGGTCTGCCCCGGACTACCGCCACCGCCGGGCCATTCGCCGACGAGCACGTCGTGTCCTCCGCGCAGCTCCGGCTCTGGTTCACCGAGCAACTGCAACCGGGCACGGCACGCAACACTGAGACGATGGTCTTCGGGCTCGCCGGGCCACTGGACCGGGCCACGCTGGCGGCGGTGCTGCGCGAGATCGTGCGCCGCCACGTCCCGTTGCGCACCGGTTTCACCACCCGCGCTGGGCATCCGGTGCCGTTCGTCGTCGACGACGTGCACCTCGACCTCGCCTACGTCGACGCGCCCGCCGCGCGGGACGAGACGATCGCGTCGTTCGCCGGCACCACGTTCGACCTCGAGCGCCCGCCGTTGGTCAGGTTCGGCCTGCTGCGGTCGGCGGAGGACAGGCACGAGTTGCTGTGCGCCGTGCACCACATCGCCTTCGACGGGTGGTCCGCGCGGGTGATGGTGCACGAGCTCGCCGAGCTGTACCACGCGTTCGCGGCCGGGCGCCCGTCGCCGCTGCCGCCGGTCGAGGTGTCCTACCAGGACATCGCACGCCGCCGCGCGGAGACAGCGCTGGACGAAGGGCTCGCCTACTGGCAGCGGCTTCTCGAGCCACCACCGGCACCGCAGGCGTTGCCGGTGGACCGGCCGCGACCGTCCGAACGCGGCAACGCGGGTGCCCGCATGAACCGCGTGGTGCCCGCTGACCTGTGGGACGCCGTCGAACGGCTCAGCCGCGCACGCGGCGCGACGAACTTCATGGTGCTGTTCACCGTGTTCCAGGCGGTCCTGCGGCGCTACACCGGCCAGGACGACCTGGTGACGGCGATCGCCGCGGCAGGCCGGGAGGACCCGGACTCCGCTCCGCTGGTGGGTTTCTTCGTGAACACCCTGCCGATTCGCACCGACCTGTCCGGCGATCCGACGTTCGACGAGCTGCTCGGCCGGGTGCGGGACGTGCTGCTCGCGGCGACCCGGCACAGCGAGGTGCCGTTGGAGCGCATCGTCGAACGTGTCGGCGCCGACCGCGACCTGAGCACGCACCCGTTGTTCCAGACCATGTTCGTCGTGCAGGACACGATCGCGCCGGTGACGGCGGGCGACATGACGGTCAGCCTCGGCCCCTCGTTCGACAACGGCATGGCGAAGCTCGACCTGCTGATGAACGTCAACTTCCCGTACGGCACGCCGACGTTGACCGCCGAGTACGCCACGGAGTTGTTCGACCCGGCCACGGCGGAACGGATCCTCGCGCACTACGAGGCCGCGTTGCGCGTGGTGACCGGCAACCCCGGTGTGCGGCTGTCGGAGCTCCCGCTCGGTCACGACGAGCTCGGTTCCCTCGCGCCGCGCCCGGTCGAGTGCCTGCACACGCTCGTGGCGCGGCAGGTGGCGGCCACACCGGACGCCGTCGCGGTGGAGTGCGACGGGGTCCGGCTCACCTACGCCGAGCTGGACCGGCGGGCGAACGCGGTCGCGCACCGGCTGGCCGGCCTCGGCGTCGGCCCCGACGTGCCGGTCGCCATCCACCTCCCGCGCACCCTCGACCTGGTCGCCGGCATCCTCGGCGTGCTCAAGGCGGGCGGCGCCTACCTGCCGTTGAGCCTCACGGACCCGCACGCGCGCCAGTCGACGATCCTGGCCGACGCCGGGGCATCCGTGCTGCTGACCGACGGCTCGCACCACGAAGGGATCACGCAGGCACTGTCCCATGTGGTGCACGTGGACCATGTGCCCCAGAGCGCGGACCGGCCGCCGTCGGTCGCGGTGGACGCCGAGAATCTGGCCTGCCTGCTGTACACGTCGGGCTCCACCGGCACGCCCAAGGGCTGCGCGATGCCGCACCGGGCGCTGGTGAACCTGCTGAACTGGCAGGCCACCGACGGCGGACTCGGCGAACCCGCGCGGGTTCTGCAGTTCACCGCCCTGACGTTCGACGTGTCCATCCAGGAGATCTTCGGCACCCTCGCCGTCGGTGGCACGGTGGTGATGGTCGACGACCAGGTGCGCCGGGATCCGGTGGCGTTGCTGGACTTCCTGTGCTCCGCCCGGGTCGAGCGGCTGTTCCAGCCGTTCGTGGCGCTCAACGAACTCGCCGTGACCAGCACACGCACCGCGAAGGTGCCGACTGATCTGCGGGACGTGATCACCGCGGGCGAGCAGCTGCAGGTCACCGACCACCTCGTCACGCTGTTCCGCGCCATGCCGGAGGCCAGGCTGCACAACCACTACGGGCCCACCGAGACGCATGTCGTGGTCGCGCACACCCTGCCGGAGGACCCGGCCTCCTGGCCGCCACTGCCACCGATCGGCACCCCCGTGACCGGCGTGCGCGTGCGGGTTCTCGACGCCCACGGCGCGCCCGTGCCGACCGGCGTCGTCGGCGAGCTCTGTGTCGGCGGGCACGCGGTCTGCCGCGGGTATCTGGGCAGGCCGGGCCAGACAGCGCAGCGGTTCGTGCCTGATACGGACGGCGGGCGGCTGTACCGCACCGGCGATCTCGCGCGCTGCGACGCCGACGGTGTGCTCTGGTTCGCGGGCCGCGCCGACGACCAGGTCAAGATCCGCGGCCACCGCGTCGAACTCGGTGAGATCGAGGTCGCGCTGACCGAACACCCGGCCGTCGAGGCGGCGGCCGCGGTGTACGACCGGGACACGGGCAGGCTGACCGGCTACGTGCTCGCCGAGGAGTCGGACGGGCTGGTCGCGTCGGTGCGGGAGCTGCTGACCGAGCGGCTGCCCGCGTACATGGTGCCGACGGTGATCGTGCCGGTGACCGCGCTTCCGCGTGGTGCCACGGGAAAGCTCGACCGAGCGAGCCTTCCCAAGCCCGTCGTGGCGACCACGGCGACCCCGCCGAGGACCGCACTGGAGGCGGTCGCGGTCGTCGTGTTCGCCGAGGCGCTCGACCTCGACTCGGTCGGCGTCGACGACGACTTCTTCGACCTCGGCGGGCATTCCCTGGTCGCCACCCGGCTCGTGGCGATGCTCGGGGAGGCGCTCGGCGTCACGGTGCCGGTGCGGGCACTGTTCACCCACCACACCCCGGCTGCGCTGGCGGCGTGGTTGCGCGGCGAACACGGGACGGCGGTGGACGCCGCGGCGGCGGCACTGGTCGGCGAGAGCATGGAGGACGCTCAGTGAGCGGAGCTTGCGGGGCGAACCAGAGAACACAGGGCGACCGTGAACGGCGCCCCGGAGCCTGCGAGGGGGCGTCGTGAGCGTTGAGGATGGCGTTACCCCGATCAACCTGTCCGCGTTACGCAAGAAGCTGGTGTCGAAAGCTCCTGCGGCCGACCGGATCCCGCGGCGTGCAGGGACCGGCCCGGCGCCGATGTCGTTCGCGCAGCAGCGGATGTGGTACCTGGACCAGCAGGCGCCCGGGTCGACGCGGTACCTGCTGCCGCTGGTGTACCGGCTCCGCGGGCCGCTCGACGTCGACGCGTTGCGGCGTGCGCTGACCACGCTCGCCGCCCGGCACGACAGCCTGCGCACCACCTACACCGGCGACGACGGTGGTGACGACGTGGGCAGGCAGATCGTCGCCGAACCGGGTGACGTGCCGTTGCCGGTCGAGCAGGTGCGTGCGGACGAGCTGTCCGCGCGGCTCGCCGCGGAACGGGCCCGTCCGGTGGACCTGACCACCGAACCGCCGATGCGGGCGCGGTTGTTCCGGATCGACCCGATGGACCACGTCCTCGCGGTCACCGTGCACCACATCGCCACGGACGCGCGGTCGATGGACATCCTGATCACCGAGCTGGGCGACCTCTACCGCGGCGACCGGGTGCTCGCGCAGCCGACGCTGCAGTACGCGGACTTCGCGGTGTGGCAACGGGAACGGTTCGCGGGCCCCGAGCGGGACCGGCAGCTGGCGTACTGGCGCGCGACCCTCGACGGCGTGCCGACGGTGCTCGACCTGCCGACCAGCAGGGTGCGCCCGGCGACCCAGTCCGACGCGGGCGCCATCCTGTCGGTCGACCTGCCCGTCCCCGACGGGCTCGCCGACCTGTGCAAGCGGCACCGGGCGAGCAAGGCGATGGTGTTGTTCGCCGCGTTCCAGGTGCTGCTCGGCCGCTACACCGGCCGGACCGACCTGCTCACCGGCATCCCCATCGCCAACCGGCAACGGCCGGAGACCGCGGGACTGGTCGGGCTCTTCCTGAACACGCTGGCCATCCGGACGTCGCTGGCAGGCGAGCCGGACTTCGGCACCGTCGTCGACCGGGTGCGCGAGGCCATGCTGGGTGCCTTCGAGCACCAGGACCTGCCGTTCGAGCACGTCGTCGAGGCGGTCCGGCCGGAGCGCCAGCCGGGCCGGAGCCCGTTGGTCCAGGTGCGTTTCGCCTATGAGGAAGGCGAGGTGCTGCTGCCCGACTTCGGCGACGTCGCGGCCGAGGCGGTGGTGCTCGACGACCACACCACGAAGGCCGACCTCACCCTGATCGTCCGGGGTGGACAGACGTGGTTGCAGTACAGCACCGACCTGTTCGACGAGGCCACGATCCGCGGGCTGGCCGGGCACTTCAGCACGCTCCTGCACGCCGCGGTAGCGGCGCCGGACCGGCCGGTGCACACGCTCCCGATGGTCGCCGACGACGAGGTGGCGTCCGGCATCGGCGCGCCGGAGCCGCCGGACTCGCCGTCGCTGACCGCGTTGTTCGCGGCCGCGGTGGCCCGGGTGCCGGACGCGGTCGCGGTGACCGCGGGCGACCGCGCGCTGACCTACGCGGAGCTGGCCGCCGAAACCGACAGGTGGGCGCGGGCGATCCACGCCAGGGGCGTCGGCCGCGGCGACGTGGTCGCCCTGTGCCTCGACCGCGGGATCGACCAGGTGGTCGCGATGCTCGCGGTGGCCCGCACCGGCGCGGCGTACCTGCCGCTGGACCCGGCCCATCCCGCCGACCGGCTGCGCTGGGTCGAGCAGGACAGCGCGCCGGCGCTGATCCTGGCCGGGCACAGCGCCGCGTCGATCTTCGCGGGCCCGGTCGTCGACGTCGACGAGCAGGCCTGGCCCGGTACCGCGGAACCGTTCGAGCCGCCCGCCACCGGACCGGACGACCTGGTGTACGTGATCTACACGTCCGGGTCGACCGGCACGCCGAAGGGCGTGCTGGTCACCCAGCGCGGCGTCGCCACCTACATCGGCTGGGCGCGGGGCAACTACCCGCTCGACGGCGGCTCGCCCGTGCACTCGTCGGCGGCGTTCGACATCACGGTGACGAGCCTGCTGGTGCCGTTGCTCGCCGGGCACGGGGTGCACCTGCTGCCCGAGGGTGCCGAGGCACTCGGCGAGCTGCTGCGGCAGCGCCGGGAACCGTACGGGTTGGTGAAGATCACGCCCGCGCACCTGGACCTGCTCGCCGGACAGCTGGACCCGGCGGAGGCGGCCGGCCGGGTGCGGGCGATCGTGTCCGGCGGCGAACAGCTGACCGCCGAACGGCTGCGGTTCTGGCGGGAACACGCACCGGAAACCAAGCTGTACAACCACTACGGACCCACGGAGACCACCGTCGGCTGTGCCGGGTACACGGTGCCCGCCGACTTCCCCGACGCCGGGCCGGTGCCGATCGGCAGGCCGATCACCGGTGCGCGGCTGTACGTGCTGGACGGCGCGTTGCAGCCGTTGCCCGCCGGGGTGCCGGGCGAGTTGTACGTCGGTGGCGCCGGCGTGGCCCGGGGTTACCTGAACCGGCCGGGCCTGACCGCGCAGCGGTTCGTGCCCGACCCGTTCGCCGGTGACGGGCGGCGCATGTACGCGACCGGGGACCTGGTGCGCAGGCGGCCGGACGGGACGATCGAGTACCTGGGCCGCATCGACCGCCAGGTCAAGCTGAACGGGTACCGGATCGAACTCGGCGAGATCGAGCACGCGCTGACCGCGCAGCCGTCGGTGAGTGCCTGTGTGGTGCGCGTCCGGGAGGACGAACCCGGCGACCGCCGTCTGGTCGCGTACGTGGTGTCGTCCGGCTCGGAAACCGTGCTGCGGCAGGCACTCGCTTCGACGTTGCCCGCGTACATGGTGCCCGCGAACTTCGTGTTCCTCGACGCGCTGCCGCTGACCGCGAACGGCAAGGTCGACTACCACGGCCTGCCGTCGCCGGAGGAGCGGGTGGCCGCGACTCCCCCGGCAGGCGGGGTCGCGGCGGTGATCACCCGGATCTGGCGCGACCTGCTCGGGCACGACAACTTCGGTCCGCACGACAACTTCTTCGACGTCGGCGGGCATTCACTGCTGCTGCTGAAGATGCACCGGTTGCTGAAGGCGGAGTTCGGTGACCGGCTCAGCGTGACGGACCTGTTCCAGTACACGACGATCAGCGCGCTGGCCGGATACCTGGAGCCCGCGCCGGAGCCGGTGCCGGAACCCGCGCCCGCCCAGGTGGCCGGTGGTCTCACCGAGGTGATCTCGCGGATCTGGTGCCGGCTGCTCGGCCGGGACGAGGTCGGCCTGCACGACAACTTCTTCGACATCGGCGGGCACTCGTTGCTGCTGTTGAAGATGCACCGGCTCCTCAAGGACGAGGTCGGCGACCGGTTCACCGTCACCGACCTGTTCCAGTACACGACGGTCAGCGCGCTGGCCGCCTTCCTCGGCGAACCCCCAGCGGCCCCGAAACCGGCGCCGAAACCCGCGCAGAAGGCCACGGTCAGCACCGGGGACATCGCCATCATCGGCATGGCGTGCCGCTACCCCGGCGCCACCAACCCGGACGAGTTCTGGGCCAACATCGCCGGTGGCGCCGACCTGGTCCGCGAGTTCAGCGTCGAGGAGATGGTCGCCGACGGCGCCGACCCGGCCGTGGTCACCGACCCGGACTACGTCCGCGCGGGCACCGTGCTCGACGGGATCGACCAGTTCGACGCCGCGTTCTTCGGGATCAGCCCGCGCGAGGCCGAGATCCTCGACCCGCAGCACCGGATCTTCCTCGAATGCTGTTGGGAGGCACTGGAGAACGCCGCCTACGCGCCGGAGCAGAGCGGCCGCAAGGTCGGGGTGTTCGCGGGCGCGAGCCGCAGCGTCTACCTGACCGAGAACATCGCCTCCGCGCCGGAGATCGTCCGCGCGGTCGGCGACTACCAGCTGCAACTGGCCACCGACAAGGACTTCCTGCCGATCCGGGTGTCCTACAAGCTCAACCTGCGCGGCCCGAGCATCAACGTCAACACCGCGTGCTCCACCGGTCTGGTCGCGGTGCACATGGCCCGCCGCGCCCTGATCGCGGGCGAGTGCGAGGTCGCCATCGCGGGCGGGGCCAGCATCGACCCGCAACAGCGCCGCGGCTACCGGTACGACCCGGGTGGTGTCGTGTCGCCGGACGGGCACTGCAGGCCGTTCGACGCCGACGCGCGCGGCACCATCGGCTCCAGCGGTGTCGGCGCGGTCGTGCTGAAGCGGCTGGCCGACGCCATCCGTGACGGTGATCCCATCCGCGCGGTCATCCGCGGCTCCGCGGTGAACAACGACGGCGCCGCCCGTGCCGGGTTCAGCGCACCCGGCGTCGACGGCCAGGTCGAGGTGATCAGCGACGCGCTCGCCGACGCCGGCGTGCCCGCCCGCTCGATCGGGTACGTCGAGGCCCACGGCACCGGCACCGTGCTCGGCGACCCCATCGAGGTCAGCGCACTGACCCAGGCCTACCGGGCGAGCACCGCGGACACGGAGTTCTGCGTGCTCGGCTCGGTCAAGGGCAGCATCGGGCACACCAACGCCGCCGCGGGCATCGCCGGGCTGATCAAGACCGTGCTCGCCCTGGAGCACCGGGTGCTCCCGCCCAGCGTCAACCTGGTGACACCCAACCCGGTCGCCGACTTCCCGGCGAGCCCGTTCCGGTTCACCACGACGCCTGTGCCGTGGGAAGCGGACGGGCCGCTGCGTGCCGGGGTCAGTGCCTTCGGCATGGGTGGCACCAACGCGCACGTGATCGTCGAGCAAGCGCCTCAGGTCGAGGAGCCGCAGCGGTCCGAAGGGCCGCAGCTGCTCGTGTTGTCCGCCAAGACGACCAGCGCGCTGGACGCGATGTCGACCGCGCTGGCCGACCACATCGCGACGATGTCGACCGACCTCGCGGACGTCGCCGCGACGCTGCGGCAGGGCCGGACCCGCCTGCCGTGGCGCCGGTTCGTCACCGGCGACCGCCAGTCCGTGGTGGACGCGCTGCGCAGGCTCGACGAGGCCCGCACCGGCGCCGAACGCGACGTCGCGTTCGTGTTCCCCGGTCAGGGCGCGCAGTACCGCGGCATGGGCACCGGGCTGTACGCCGAGGCAGGCGAGTTCCGCGAGGTCGTGGACACCTGCGCCACGATCCTGCTTCCGCTGCTCCGGGTCGACCTGCGCGACGCCATCGCCGACGGGCACGACCTCGAGGAGACCTGGCTGACCCAGCCCGCGTTGTTCGTCACCGAGTACGCGCTGGCCCGCGAGCTGATGGCGCGCGGCGTGACCCCGGCTGCGTACGCCGGGCACAGCATCGGCGAGTACGTCGCGGCGTGCCTGGCCGGGGTGTTCTCCCTGGAGGACGGCCTGCGCCTGGTCGCGGCCCGCGGCAGGCTGATGCAGGACCTGCCCGCCGGGGCGATGCTCGCGGTCGCGCTCCCCGAGCGCGACGTGGCCGGCCTGCTCGGGCCGGACGTGTCGCTGGCCGCGGTGAACGGTCCGTCGGCGTGCGTGCTCGCCGGCCCGCGCGCCGCGCTGGAGACCGTCGAAGCGCGGCTCAAGGACCGCGACACCGCCTGCCGGTGGCTGCGCACCTCGCACGCCTTCCACTCGGCGATGGTCGAGCCGGCGGTGGCCGGCCTGCTGGCCGAGGCACGCAAGGTCACCTGGCACGCGCCGCAGCGGCCGTACCTGTCCAACACCACCGGCACGTGGATCAACGAGGCGCAGGCCACCGACCCGCACTACTGGGCGGCGCACCTGCGTGAGCCGGTCCGCTTCGCCGACTGCGCGACGGAACTGGTGCGGGCCGGGCTGATCGCGGCCGAGGTCGGCCCCGGCACCACGCTGAGCAAGCTGATCCAGCGCGCCGGCGGCGACGCGGTGCCGACGATGCGCGCGGACGCCGATGACACCACCACGTTGCTGTCGGGCATCGGCGGGCTCTGGGCGGCGGGTGCGACGATCGACTGGGCCGCGTTCGGCGCCACGGCACCGGGGCGGCGCGTGCCGCTGCCGACCTACCCCTTCGAACGCACGCGGTACTGGATCGCGGCGGGCAGGTCCCGTTCGGCCACCTTGGATGCCGCGGTGCCGGTCGTGACCGGATCCGGGCTCACCGACGACGAGGCACGCATCGCGGCCGTCTGGACCGAACTGCTCGGCGTCCAGGACGTCACGCCGACGGCCAACTTCTTCGAGCTGGGCGGCGACTCGCTGCTCGCCACACAGCTGGTGGCCAGGCTGCGGGCCCGGTTCGGCATGACCGTGCCGATCCCGGCGGTGTTCGAGCACCCGACCCTGCGCGGCATGACCGAGGCCGCCACCTCGGACCGCCCGGTCGACGTCCCGGCACCGGTGCGTCGTACGGGCCCGCTGCCCGCGACGCCGGTGCAGCGGCGGATGTGGTTCCTCGACCAGGCACACGGACAACCCGCCGCCTACACCGTGCTGAACGCCATGGACGTGCGCGGCGACCTCGACGTGACCGCACTGCACGACGCGCTGCGTGCGGTCGTGCACCGGCACGAGTCGCTGCGCACGGTGTTCCACGCGCCCGACGGCGAACCACTGCAGGTGATCCGCGACGAGGTGCCGGTCGAACTGACCGTCGTCGACGTGCCGGAGACCGAGGTCGACGACGTGCTGCGGGCGAGCGCGCGCGAGCCGTTCGACCTCGCCGAGGGGCCGCTGTTCCGGTTCAGCCTGCTGCGGGTGGCCGACGGGCACCACGTGCTCGCGCTGTGCCTGCACCACATCGTGTGCGACAGCTGGTCGTTCTCGGTGCTGCACAAGGACATCAGCCAGCTGTACGACGCGTACCGCACCGGTGGGGAGCCCGTGCTGGCGCCGCCGGTGCAGTACGCCGACTGCGCCGAGGCCGACTACCTGGTGTCCGAACTGGACTACTGGCGCACGCAGCTGGCGGGTGCGCCGTCGGGTCTCGACCTGCCGACGACCGGCGCCCGGCCGCCGGTGCAGACCTTCGACGGCGCCATCGTCACCCGCACGCTGGCCCCGGAACTGACGCGCAGGCTCCGCACGCTCGCGAGCGGCAGCGGCGCCACCATGTACATGACCGTGCTCGCCGCGCTCCAGACGCTGCTCTACCGGTACACCGGTGAGACCGACATCTGCGTCGGCTCGCCCGTGGCCGGGCGCACCCGCGACGACCAGGCACGCGCGATCGGCTGCTTCCTGAACACGCTCGTGCTGCGCAACCAGGTCGACGGCGCCACGACGTTCGCCGACCACCTGGCCGCGGTGCGGGCCACCGCGCTCGGCGCGTTCGCCCACCAGGCGGCGCCGTTCCAGCGGATCGTCGAGGAACTCGACCCGCGCAAGGACCCCAGCCGCAACCCGCTGTTCCAGGTGCTGTTCAACCTGCTCAACACCCCGGGCGAGGGGCTGGCGCTCACCGGGGCGACGACCACCCACCGGACCGTGCACCTCGGGGTGTCGCAGCTCGACCTGAGCCTCATCGTGGTCGACGCCGGGGGCGACCTGGAATGCCGTCTCGAGTACAACACCGACCTGTTCGCCAGACCGGCCGCGGCCCGGATGCTCGGCCACCTGGAGCGGGTGCTGATCGCCGTCACCGACGACCCGTCGGTCACGCTCGACGACATCGACCTGCTCACCGAGGCCGAGTCGCGGCCGGTGTCGAGCGCCGGGAAGCACGCGCCGCCGGACCTCCCGATCCACGAACTGGTGCGGCGCCAGGTGCTCGCCACCCCGGACCAGGTCGCGGTGACGTGCGGCTCGACGTCGTTGACCTACCGCGAGCTCGACGACCGCGCCGAACGCGTCGCCGCGTCGCTGCGTGCCGTGGGCGTCGGGCCGGAGTCGCTGGTCGCGGTCGCGTTGGAGCGGTCGGTGGCGTTGCCGGTCGCGTTGCTCGCCGTGCTCAAGGCCGGTGCCGCGTACGTGCCGCTGGACGTGGACTACCCGGCCGAGCGGCAGCGGCACGTCCTGGCCGACTCCGGCACCGCCGTGCTGCTGACCGAGCGAGCGGTGGCCGAGCGGTACCGCGAGTTCGACGTGCGGGTCCTGCTCGTCGACGACGAGCACACCGCACCGACGGCCGCGCCGCCTGCTGTGGGCGGGGACAACCTCGCGTACGTGATCTACACGTCCGGCTCGACCGGCAAGCCGAAGGGCGTGCGCGTCCAGCACGGGTCGGTCGTCAACTTCCTGCACGGCATGCGCGAGCGGCTGGGCATCGGCCCGTCCGACTCGCTCGTCGCGGTGACCACGGTCGCGTTCGACATCTCCGTGCTGGAACTGTTCCTGCCGTTGATCTGCGGCGCGCGGGTCGTGCTCGCCACCCGCGAGGTCGCGCACGACCCGGCGGACCTGGCGGCGTTGCTGGTCCGCGAGCGGGCGACCGTGTTGCAGGCGACCCCGGCGACCTGGCAGCTGCTGGTGTCCGACGGCTGGCCGGGTCTCGCCGGTCTCACCGCCGTGTGCGGTGGCGAGGCGCTGCCCGCCGCGCTCGCCCGGCAGGTCGTGCCGCTGGTGGACAAGCTGTACAACCTCTACGGCCCGACCGAGGCGACGATCTGGGCGACCATGGCCGAGATCGGCCCGGGCACGGACCCGATCACCATCGGCGGGCCCCTGGCGGGGGTGACCGCGGCGGTGCTCGACAACCGGCTGCGTCCGGTCCCCGTCGGCGTGCCGGGCGAGCTGTACCTCGGTGGTGCCTGCCTCGCGCGGGACTACCTCGGCCGGCCCGCCGAGACGGCCAAGAAGTTCGTGCCCGACCCGTCCGGTCCCCCGGGCAGCCGCCGGTACCGCACCGGTGACCTCGTCCGGTTCCGCGACGACGGCAGCCTCGAGTTCCTGGGCCGCAACGACAACCAGGTGAAGGTGCGTGGCCACCGGATCGAGCTGGGCGAGATCGAGTCCCGGCTCGCCGAGCACGCGGCGGTGGACCAGGCGGTCGTGGTGGTGCGTGGCGACGGCGCGGAGAAGGCGATCGTCGCGTACGTGACACTGGCGCCCGGCGGTGACATCGACGCCGCGGAACCGGAGACCGGGCAGTGGCGTGCGCACCTGCGCGCCAGCCTGCCCGACTACATGCTGCCGTCGGCGTTCGTCACGCTGCCGTCCTTCCCGTTGACCCCCAACGGGAAGGTGGACCGCAAGGCACTGCCCGCGCCACCGAAGCCCACGGCGGAACCGTCCGGCGCCGGGCCGAGGGACGCCTTCGAGGCGATGCTCGTGCAACGCTGGTCGGAGCTGCTCGAGGTGCCGTCGATCGGCATCGACGACGACTTCTTCGCACTCGGCGGCGACTCCTTCAAGGCGCTGCGCGCGGTGCGTGACCTCGGCGTGCCCGCGACGGTGATGGACCTGTTCGCCAACCCCACGATCCGCGCGTTCAGCGCGCACGTCGGCGGCGCCAGGACGCGGGTTCGCGGCGTGCTGCACGAGCTGACCAGCCCGCGGCAGGCCGAGTTGTCGATCGTCGCGGTGCCGCTGGCGGCGGGCGGCGCGCTGAACTACAAGGAACTCGCGACGGCGCTGCCGAAGCACCTGTCGCTGTTCGCGATCGAACCACCCGGCCACGACCTCGCCAACCAGACCGAGGCGACCATTCCGTTCGACGACCTGGTCGAGCGGGTGGTCGAGGAGGTGAAGACCAAGGTCACCGGGCCCATGGCGCTGTACGGCCACTGCATGGGCGGTGCGCTGACCATGGCGATCGCCCGGCGGCTCGAGGACGAGGGCGTCGACCTGCAGCGCGTGTTCATCGGCGGGCACTTCCCGGCGCCGCGGATGCCGGGCAAGGTCCACCAGCTCCTGCGCAAGCTCATGCCGATGCAGAAGTTCATGTCCAAGCGGCGGGCGATGGAGTTCCTGCGGGCCACCGGGTTGTTCACCGAGGTGCTCGACGAACGGGACCAGGACTTCCTGATGCGGGTGTTCGCCGAGGACACCCAGGCGGGCGAGGACTTCTACACCGACGCGTTCCACGGTGGCGGCTTCCGCAAGCTGAACGCGCCGATCGTGGTCGTGGTCGGCGACGGCGACCGGGCCACCGAGCTGTACCAGGAACGCACGTCGGAGTGGACGCACTTCTCGGATCAGGTGTCGCTGCACGTGATCCCGAACGCCGGGCACTACTTCCACCAGCACCAGGCCGACGAGCTGGCAGCGCTGATCGACGAAGGTCCGGGCGCTCCGGTCGGGCCACCGCCACCGGCGGACATGCGGGCGTTCCTGCTCGTGGCGCTCGGCCAGTTCGTGTCGCTCATCGGGTCCGGGCTGACCACGTTCGCGCTCGGCGTGTGGGTGTACCAGCAGACCGGATCGGTGTCGCTGTTCGCGCTGGTGAGCGTGATGGCGTTGCTGCCGGCGGTCGCACTGGCCCCGATCACCGGGGCACTGGCCGACCGGTGGGACCGGCGCAAGATCATGATCGCGGCCGACAGCCTGTCCGCGGTGACCGCGGTGACGCTCGCCGGTCTGTTGTGGACGGACTCGTTGCAGGGCTGGCAGATCTATCCGCTGGTCGCGCTCGGCGCGGTGGCCACGGCGTTCCAGCAACCGGCGTACCGCGCGGCGGTCGCGCAGCTCGTGCCGAAGCGGTACTACGGCAAGGCGAACGGCCTCGCCCAGCTCGGCGGCGCGACCGGGAACGTGCTCGCGCCGATGCTCGGTGGCGCGCTCGTGGTCGCCATCGGGCTGACCGGGATCGTCGTCGTCGACCTGGTGAGCTTCGGCTTCGCACTGGTCACGCTGCTGTTGGTGCGGTTCCCGAACCGGATGTTCGTCAAGCGGGACGAGTCGTTCGGCAAGGAGGTCACCGGCGGCTGGCGGTACCTGCTGCGCAGGCCGGGCCTGCTCGGCATCATCGTGTTCACCTCGGTCCTGAACTTCATGTTCGCCATCGTCAACGTGGTGGCCACGCCGCTGGTGCTGGAACTCGGCTCGGTGCCGATGCTCGGCCTGGTCATGTCGGCGGGCGGTGTCGGCCTGGTGGTCGGCAGCGTGCTGATGAGCGTGTGGGGCGGCTTCCGGCGGCGCACCACCGGCATCCTCGGCTGCTTCGGCCTGATCGGCGGGTCGATGGTCGTGCTCGGGCTCGCCCCGCACCCGCTGTTCCCCGCGCTCGGCCTGTTCGGCATGGGCTTCGGCACCGCGGTGCTCAACGTGCACTGGGCCGCCATCGTGCAGACGAAGGTCGGCATCGACCTGCAGGGCCGGGTGTTCGCGGCGAACATGATGATCAGCTGGCTGATGGTGCCGGTCGGCTTCGTGCTCGCCGGGCCGTTGATCTCCGGCGTGTTCGAGCCCCTCGCGCAGGCCGCGGGGCTGCCGGGCCGGGGCATGGCGTGGCTCGTGATGACCGCGGGCGTGCTCGCCGCGCTGACCGGTCTCGTCGCGTGGCGCTATCGCCGGGTGCGGTTGCTGGAGGACGAACTGCCGGACGCGATCCCCGATCCGGTGGTCATCAAGGACAAGGACCTGATCCAACAGAGGGTGACAGCATGAATTCCGATCGGTTCACCGTGGTGGTCAACCACGAGGAGCAGTACTCGATCTGGCCGGAGGGCCGGGAACTGCCGGGCGGCTGGCGGGCGGCGGGCAAGACCGGCACCGAGCAGGAGTGCCTGGCCCACATCGACGAGGTGTGGACGGACATGCGGCCGCTGAGCCTGCGCGAGCACCAGGACGCGTCATGAGCTGGGCTCCGTTGGTGATCACCCCGGCCGCGGCGGAACAGGAGGCGACCGCGGCGGGCCTGCTGGCGGTGCTGGCCGAGACGGACGTGATCGACAAGCTGCTCCTCGAGCACAAGGCGCTGGTGTTCCGCGGGTTCGGGCTGGGCGCGGACCGGCTGGACGAGGCGATCGACCGGCTGCTGTCCACGCGGCTGGCGTACGTGCACGGCAACTCGCCGCGGACGAAGGTCGGGAGCAACCTCTACACGTCGACCGAGTACCCGCCCGAGTTCACCATCTCGATGCACAACGAGCTGTCCTACTCGCACTCCTGGCCTGCACGGCTGCTGTTCTACTGCCAGCAGGCGGCGCAGACCGGCGGGGCGACCCCCGTGGTGGACGCGGCGGCGTGGCTGGCGTCGCTGGACCCGGAGGTGCGCGACGCGTACCGGGGCGGCGTGCGGTACATGCAGAACATGCACGGCGGGCGCGGGTTCGGCAAGAGCTGGCAGGACACCTTCGAGACCGACGACCGGGCCGCGGTCGAGGCGTTCCTGGCCGACGCGGGCGCGTCGTGGGAGTGGAAGGCCGACGGCGGGTTGCGCGTGACCCAGGTCCGGCCGTCGACCACCAGGCACCCGGTGACCGGCGACGAGGTCTGGTTCAACCAGTCCGACCAGTGGCACCCGGCCGCGCTCGACGACGAGGTGGGCATCGCCCTGCGCGACGCGCTGCCGGAGGACGAGCTCCCGCAGTCGGTGACGTTCGCCGACGGCAGCCCGATCCCGGCCGAGTACGTGACGCAGGTCCGCGACCGCGGCCTCGCACTCGCGGTGGACGTCGACTGGCAGGAGGGCGACCTGCTGGTCATCGACAACGTGCTGGTCGCACACGGCCGCCGCCCGTTCACCGGTCCCCGGCGAGTGCTGGTCGCGATGTCGGCATGACGGCGGCCGCGTTCGACCTCAGCCGCGTGCACGGCGTGAACCCGCACGAGACGAAGTTCCTGCACGAGGAGATCTTCGGTGCACGGGCGTACCTGCGCGGTGGCCTGTCGATCCCGCCGGGCGCGGTGGTGGTGGACGTCGGCGCGAACATCGGCATGTTCACCCTGTTCGCGCACACGGAAGCACCGGACGCGACCGTGCTGGCGTTCGAGCCGGTGCTCCCGCTGGCCGAGAAGCTGCGGCAGAACGTCGCCGAGTTCGGCGTGCCCGCCGAGGTCTTCCCGTGTGGACTGTCCGATGTCGAGCGTGACGTCCAGTTCACGTACTACCCGGGCTACACCACCATGTCGACACTGAGCGCCTACGCCGATCCGGAGGGGGACAAGGAGGCCGTCCGCCGCCAGGTCGAGTCGGAGCCGGGGCTCGACCCGGACATGGCGGAACACCTGGACGAGATCCTGGCCTTCCGGCTCCGGCCGGTGACCCAGCCCGGCCGGCTGCGCAGGCTGTCGTCCGTCATCGACGAGCGCGGGCTCGACCGGGTTGACCTGCTCAAGATCGACGTACAACGCGCGGAACTGGACGTGCTGCACGGCATCGACGACCGGCACTGGGGCCTGGTGCACCAGGTTGCCATGGAGGTGCACGACGAACCGGGCACGGACACCGCCGGCCACCTGGACACAGCACTGGAAATCCTGACCAGTCAGGGTTTCCGGGTCACCACGCACGACGCCCTCTCCGACCGGTACACCGTGTCCGCCCACCGATGAGGACACTCCGCACGCGCCCGATGTTCCGTGGTCGCGTGGTTCCACCGCCGCAGCTGCCCGGGGCTGAGGAACGGCGCCGGGAGCTGTCCGCTGATCGCGCCGTCGAACAGGACGCCGGCCAGGTTGAACACGACCGCGTGGATGGCGGCCCACTCGCGGTCCGCCTCCGGCCGGTGGTGCTGCACCAAGCCGGGCGAGCCCCCCCGCCGTCGTCGGCGACGCACGCGACCGCTGTGCCAGGGCTGACCAGGCACGCCTGGCCACGCTCGGCACGACACCGGCGGCCCCCATCTGGCGCTCGTCCCGGACGAACTCCTCACACCCGCCCGGTATCGCTGCTCACCAAGGCCGACGGGACCGGTACCTCCCGGAGCTCGCGGAACCACCTCGGCCTGGGCCGGGTCGTGACCGTGGTGTGGCCACTCCCCTGCCGTCAGGAGACCAGGTCGCGGGCCGGTTTCCCTCCTCGGGCGCGAAGCCAGCGGATGAGGGTGTCGGCGCCGGGGCTGGTGCGCTGGGCGGCGTCGAGCGGTGTCGCACGCTCCCAGGTCGCGATCCAGTTGACGTCGGCGCCCCGGTCCGCCAGGTACTGGGCGGTGGGCAGGCGCCCGCCGTGGCAGGCGCCCCAGAACGCGGCGTTGATCTCGTCGCGCGTGGGCGGGCTCGCCGAGCGGCAGCAGGCGGCGACACGGTCCCGCAGCCCGAGCGTGGCCGCGGTGAACAGGGTGGTCGTGGCGCCTCGTTCGACCAGCCGGAACGCCGCGTTCCACTGCGCGAACGCGGTGGCGTCGGACAGCGGTGTGCCGCCGCCGATCACCGCGCCGGTGGCGTCGATGTCCGCGCCCGCGTCGAGCAGCGCGTCGAGCACGGCGACGTCGTCGCAGCTCGCTGCCCAGTGCAGCGGTGTCTCCCGATGGGCGCCGTCGAACCGGGCGTTCACGTCCGCGCCGGCCTCGACCAGCGCGGCGACCGTGGCGGGGCCGTGGGGGAAGTGCCCTGGCCAGTCGGTGACCACGTGCAGGAGCGTCCGCGCGCACTCGGCGCCGTCCTCGGTGCGGTTGCGCAGTTTCGCGGTGGCGAGTTCGGCGTGCTCCGCGAGCAGTCCGCGGAGCGCGTCCACGTCACCGGCCCGGACAGCGGCGACCGCTGCGCGCGCCACGGGATCGTCCTTGCTGATCGTCACCATCGGTTTCGCCCCTTCCACTGGCCCACGGGCATCTTGGCGCGACGACCGCGTCTCGGCCAGCGGCTCTCTCCCGGACCGTGGTGACGTTGCCCCGGAAACGCCGTCCCAGGGCAACGTCACGGGGGCTACGCGGACGACGCGGTCGCCTGCTCGTCGGCGTTGCGGATGGCGTTGCTCGCGGCGTCACGGAGGGCGTTCGCGACCGTCATGAGCTGGCTGACGTGGGTGCTGCTCCAGTTGGACCGGAAGGTGGCGGCGTCGCTGCCCTCCCACTGGGTGGTGCTGAGCTGGCTGGTGAGCGTCGACGTGATGCTGTCGATCTCGTCCGCTTTCGTGTTCAGCTGTCCCGCCAGGGTGCGGACCGCCTCCACGTCCATTCCGACGAACGTCATCGTGGTTCCTTTCTCTCCTCACTACGGGGTGAGCGGGCTCCCGGCCCGCTCCAGCCGGTCCGGGACGGGAACGGTTCCCCAGCCGGCCGGTTGCTCTTCGGGCAGCGCCACCTGCACGACCGCGGTGCGGCCGCCGGCCACGTACAGTCCGCGGCCGGGCGGGAAGTCCGCGCGGCTCAGGCGCGGCGGGAACGCGGTGCGCATGACGCTGAGGCCGTCCTCCGTGGCGGGCGCGAGCGCGATGCCCTGCCTGCCGGAGCGGATCGTGCCGATCAGGCCGGGGCCGCCCGCGCCGAGCGTGCTGGTCTCGCCTTCGCCGACGACGAACAGGTCCTGTTCGAGGCACTGGCGCAGCAACGCCGCGAGCGGCACGTCCGCCACGGAGTTGTGCAGGCCGCCGAGGTTCTCCACGAAGACGGCCGCCGGACCGGCCGCACCCGCCAGCGTGTCCGTGAGTGTCCTCGCCCGCTCCGCGATCTCCTCGGCGCCCGTCGCGGTGTCGGTCCACAGCGGCAGCGCCGCCAGCCGTGAACGCCTGCTCCCGAAGTAGTACAGCGGGATGCCAGGCCGCCAGCGGCGCAACGCGACCGCCAGCGCGTGCAGTGCCGTGGTGCGCCCGGAGCCGGGCGGGCCCATGACGAGGAAGGCGCCGCGCGGGTCGAACGGGAACGGTTCGAGATCGTCCGAGCCCCGGCCGAGCACCGGCAGGCCGTCGCGTTCGCCGGCCAGGGAGTCCTGCGGGACGCGGTCCTCCAGCTTGCGCACCGGGGGCGCGGGCACGACACCCGCTCGCCGCATCGCGGCGGCGAACCGGCGGATGGCGGCGGCCTGCGACCCCACGTCCGGTTCGGTGCCGAGCATCGCGACCTGGATCTCCGCACCCCTGAGCAGGCCACGGCCGGGTGGGGACGACGCGCGCAGGACGTCGGTCGGCACCCCCAGGATCGCGTAGTCGTTGGGGTCGGCCATGCGCAGCGTCACCCTGGTCTGGATCGCCGACCCGAGCGCGGAGGGCACGGCGGACGGCCGGTCCGCGGACAGGAGCAGGTGGACGCCGACCGGCCTGCCGTCGTTGGCGATGCCGACGAGCATGTCGAACCAGCGGCTCTTGTCGTTCGCCTCGTACGCCTGGCGGAACGCGCCGACCCCGTCGAGGAGCACGAGGATGCGCGGTTCGTCCGGCGCGCCCGCCTTCGCCCGGTACTCCCCGATGGTGCCCGCGTCGGCCGACGAGTAACGCAGCGCCCGGTCCTCGACCAGCGCGCGCAGCCACCTGATCAGCCGGACGATCCGTTCGTGGTCGGCACCCGCCACGATGCTGCCGACGTGCGGCAAGCCGGCGTCGGCGAGCATGGCGAGGCCGCGCGCGCCGAAGTCCATGCCGTACACGTGGCACGGTCCGCCGTGGATGGTGAAGCCCGCGGTGATCGCGAGGGTGCGCAGCAGCGTGCTCTTGCCCGACCCGCCGGTGCCGTACACCGCGAGGTTGCCGTCGGTGTCCGGGTGGAACTCGACCTGCGGCTGCGCCTGGGACTTCGGGTCGTCACGGATGCCGAACACCAGGGCGTCGTCACGGCGGCCCGACCGCACGAGTGCGCGGTCCGACAGGTCGTAGCGGTCGGCGAGACCAGGCAGCCACGGCCTGCGCGGCAGGGGGAGCCGCGCCTGGCGGGCCGCGTGCGCGATGGCGGAGACGAGCCGGGTGATGTCCGCCGGGCCGGGGTCGGTCCCGAGTTCGTCGGCGGCCGCGACCTCCCACAGGCGGCCCGCGCCGAAGCGCAGCTCCTCGATGAGGATCTCCGGCGGGGGCGCCTCGTCGCTGGTCCACCCGCCCGCGTAACCGGCCTGGAACGGCACCAGCCGTCCCGGGCCGGTCTTCACGACCGCCCTGCCCGGCGTCCCCGGGTCGATGAACGCCGCCTGTGCGGTGCCGAGCACGTCGACGCTGTCGGACTCGTCCGCCGTGCGCAGCGCGATCCGCAGGTTCGTGTTGGCGCGCAGGTTCTCCTTGATCACGCCTGCCGGCCGCTGGGTGGCGAGGATCAGGTGCACGCCGAGCGACCGGCCGCGCTGGGCGACGTTGACGACGCCGTCGACGAACTCCGGCAGCTCCCCGACGAGCGCGGCGAACTCGTCGACCACGATCACGAGGCTGGGCGGCGCCTCCGCGGGCGCCTTGCGCTCCATCTCGGCGAGGTCCTTGACGTTGTGCTGGTGGAACAGGTGTTCCCGGCGGGTCAGCTCGGAGTGCAGCGACACCAGGACGCGGCGCACCAGGTGCGGGTCGAGGTCGGTGACCATGCCGACGTTGTGCGGCAGGTCCTTGAACTCCTTGAACGCCGCCCCGCCCTTGTAGTCCACCAGCAGGAACGTGAGCCGTTGCGGGCTGTGCGCGAGCGCCATCGCGAGGATCCAGGCCTGGAGGAGCTCGCTCTTGCCGGACCCCGTGGTGCCGCCGACCAGCGCGTGCGGGCCGTCGGTCCGCAGGTCGAGTGCGAGCACGCCCGCGGCGGAGGCGCCGATGACGGCCCGGAGCGTGCCGGGGCGCCGGCCGGGACGGTCCGGGGCGTGCGGGCCGCTGACGATGGACCTGTTCGCCGCCCACTGCTCGATGACCGCGTCCGGCGCCGCGACCAGCGGCTGTTCCGGCACGGTCAGCAGGGACACCGCGCGGGGCAGGTCGCTGTCGTCGTCGACCCGGGCACCGGTGTCGACCAGCGGCGCGAGACCGCGGGCCAGCTCCAGCGCGCCCGCGGCGTCGAGCTGTTCCAGGCGCACCGGGCTGACCCGCTCACCGGTGTGCACGAGCCCGACCGCACCGACCGGTCCGTGTTCCACCACGACGAAGTGCCTGCACGCGGCGGGCAGCCTGGCCGGTTCGGCGGCGAGCCACAGCACGTGCAGCCCGTGCGCGGTGCCGCGCTCGGCCAGTTCGACGAGCCTGCTGCGTTCGACCGGCGCGTCGTCCTCGACGAGCACGAACACCGCGGGCAGCGGTCCGGCGTCGCCATCGGCGCGGGCGGCGAGGAGCGCCTCGAGCTCGGAGACCAGCGCGGCGGCGCTCGTCCCGTTGTCGGCGAGGTGCCGCACCGGCAGCGGGCTGTGCGGGGAGGTGGTGTGCGGCAGCCACTTGAGCCAGTCCCACGCGGCCGCGCTCTGCACCGACGCGACCCCGGCGAGCACCACCTCGGCCGGCGAGTGCAGCGCGGCGAGCTGGAGGACCAGCGCGCGGGCCGTGTCGAGGAGTGCGACGCGCGGACCCGCCACCCCGACCGCGCCGTGCTCGGCCTGCGCGACGACCGGCACGTCGTCGACGGTCGCGTACTCCTCGGCGACGGCACGCAGCTCGGCCATGAGGTCGCGCGGCAGCCGCCGCCCGTCGGGCAGCTCGATCGTGGTGCGTGACGGACGCCGGCCCAGGCCGAGGCGCAGTTCGGTGAACCCGTGCTCACCCGGCCTGCGGGTCCACAGCAGCGGTCCGCGGCCGCGCACGGCGTCCGCGCAGTCGGCCAGCGACGGGTGTTCCCTGCCGCGTGCGGCGACCTCGTCAGCCGCCGCGGCCCGTGCCTGGACGCCGAGGTCGTCGAGATCGGCGCGGAACTGGCGCACCGCCTTGCGGAACGACGAGCGCCCCGAGAGCTTGGCCTCCAGCGTGTTGCCCACCAGCATCAGCGGTGTCAGCCCGACGAACACCAGCGACACCAGCGACCGCGTCATCAGGTAGAGCACGCCGCCCATCAGCAGCGGCGCGAGCAGCGACACGACCGGGAAGCGCACGTGCTGCCCGCGCTGTGGCGGTTCCGGCGCGGTCAGCTCGGCCCCCGCGTACCTCGGGTCGAGGCGCGGCGAGCGCACGAACGCACCGGGGTTGCCGGCACCCGGGTGCGCGCGGGCCACGTGCACGGTCAGTTCGGTGTCGCCGACCCGGAGCACGTCGCCCGCGCGCACCGCGGTCCGCGCGACCACCGCACCGCCGAGCTGGGTGCCGTTCGCCGAGCCCAGGTCGACGACCTCCGCGACGTCGGTGATGTTCAGGCGGGCGTGCCGCCGCGACACGAGCGGGTCGGAGAGGCGCACCTCGCAGCCGTGGTCGCGCCCGATCACCGCGGTCCCCCACGGCAGCGCGAACTCGCTGCCGCGGTCGGGGCCCGCGGTGACGCGGACCGTGGCGGCGGGCGGTGCCTGCGGGTCGGCGAACGTGCGGCCGGCGCGGGCGAGTGCGACGGTGGCGCCGGAGTGCAGGCCGCTGTCGGCGACCTTCGACGCCGGGTCCAGCGCGCGCCGGTCGGTGCTGACGACGCTGAGCGTCGCGCCGTCGGGGTGCCCGCCCCCGCCGTGGGGGTCGGCGTGCACCAGCTGCGCGGCCAGGTCGCCGACGGTGGTGGCGGCGTCGACCGTGGCCTGCAGGTCCACGACCGCCCCACCGGGCCGCTGGAAGGTGAACTTGATCTTCATGTCGTCCTCACCCGGATCGAGCGGAGGCTGACGGCCGCACGGAAGCGGCGCCAGCGGCCGGCCTCCTCGCCGAGCTGTGCGCGCAGGCGGGCCACGGCCTGCCAGAACTCCTCCGCCTCCGCGGTCCCGGGTTCGGCCGCCCCGAACACGACCTGGTCCGCGGCGGCCGCGAGTCCGGCGACGCGCTGGTCGGGCACCGACCGCGCCTGCTCCCGGCGCGTGCCGGCGCGCGGCACGGTGGCGCCGAGGTCGCACACGTTGTCGACGAGCTCCCGCCACCCGGCCGCGATCCGTGCGGCGGGATGGCCGCGGGTGCGTCTCCTGGTGCGCCGCAACGACTTCGTGCCGACGATGGCCCCGCAGATCACGCCGAGCGTGAGGAGCGGCAGTCCGGCCCAGCGCAGCAGCACACCGACGAACGCAGGCAGCCCGGAGCCGCCGGGCTCCGGCGTGGTCGCGACGCGGTTGGTGCTCGGGTCGGACTGGGCGAGGTCGTCGAGGGTGCTCGGCGGGTGGGAGGTGTTGGGCGGCGGCACGATCGACGCGTCGGTGTTCTCGATCTCCTGCGGTGGCCGCTTGTCCGGCTTCTTCGACGTGTCCGGCATGAACTCGGTGTGCGGCACCGGCACCCAGCGGCCGTCCGCGATGTGCAGCTCCACCCACGCGTGCACGTCACGGCCCCGCACCACGCCGTCCGCCTTCGGGGTCGCCCCGAGCACGACCCGCGCCGGCATGCCGAGGTCGTTCGCCACGAGCGCGAAGGCGGCCGCGTACTGCTCGTCGTCGCCGACCGGGCGTGGCGCGTTGAAGAACGTCGTCAGCCTGCCGAGGCTGTGCCCGGGGAGGTACTCGGTCTCGCCGGGACCGCCGTCGCTGTAGGCGCCGTGCTCGCGCAGGTACCCGGCGGCCGCCCGCAGGCGTTCGGCGAGCGTCGTCGCCTCGCCCGCCCACTTCTGCGCACGGGAGCTCACGAACGCCCGTGCCGCCGGGTCCACTGTGGGCGGTCCGAACGGTTGCGCGTCCGCCGGGATCGCCGTCGGCTCGAGGATCGTCTCGACGGTGTAGGAGTCCCCGGCCCGGAGCCGGTCCGCGACGATGCCCGACGAGGTGGCGAGGTTGTAGCGCAGGTTCTCGGTGTGCCCGGCCGCCGCCGGGCCCGTGAACGTGACGGCGGTCGCGGTGCCCGAGGTCGGCAGCCAGGCACTGACATCGGTGGCGGAGGCGTAGGCGGCCGCGACGGTGAACGTCACGGTCGCGGTCCTGCCGTGCGCCCGAGCGGGGATGCGCGCCCCGACGCGCTGGTAGCTGTTGCGCTCACCGCCTGCGACGCCCGCGGGCTCGTCCACCGCACCCCAGACCGAGCCGTTGTAGTCGTCGAGCGTCGCGATGCGGACGGGTGCGCCCGCCGGCAGGCCGGCGACGGTGAACAACGTCTGGTCCCACAGCTGGTTGGCGTCCTTGGTGTACTTGCGGTACCCCACGAGCGGGCTCGGATAGGCGCCGATCTCGAACGGCGGGGTCACCAGGTCCCGGAGCACGACCCGGTCCCCGCCCGTCCCCGGCAGCACCGGCCCGGCGAGGGTCGCGGCCCCGCCCGCGACGGCGAGGAGCGCCACGCCGGTACCCAGCCGCACCAGCTGCCGCGAGCCGTCCCTGGCGGGTGGGCGCAACCTCCTGGCACGCGTCGCCGCCCAGCCGAGCGCCGGCACGGCGAACACGGTGCCCTGCACCACGGGCGCGACCGGTTCCCCGGTGCCCAGCAGGATGGTCGCGACGAGCAGCAGCACGGGAGCCGCGAGCGGCGCGGCGACCACCCGCGACCTGGTGGCGACGGCGAACCCGGCCGCGCCGCACAGGAGCCCCAGCAGGTACGGCAGCACGAGCAGCGGGCCGCGGCCGTCGACCGGCGGGAGCGTGGTGAGCAGCTGCTTCCAGCCGCTCACGCTGCCCTCGGCCAGCCCCTGGACGGTGCCCGCGCTCGGCAGGACACCGCCGATGGCCTGTGCGCGCAGCACGACGGCGCCGCCCGCCAGGAAGAAGGTCGCGACGGTCAGCGCGGCGAGCGTGATCACCGGCTGGTCGAGCACGTTGGCGACGTGACCGGCGAGCACGCCGAGCACCACCCCGCACAGGCCGACGGCGAGGTAACCCCAGCCGCTGTAGGTCGTGGCGAACCCGGACAGCGCGACCCCGCACAGCACCAGCAGGAAGCCGGCGTCCAGCAGGTCCGGTCGCCGGGGCACGAGCCTGCCGCGCGGCCCGCGGCCGGGGGCGCTCGAGACGGCGGTGTGGTTGTCGGGCACCGTCACCGCAGGGTTCCTCCGCTGAGCAGGGCGGGCAGGTCGTTCAGGGAGCGCAGCGTCAGCACCGTCATGGCGGCACTGCCCGCGACCGACGCGACGGCTGCGGCCGGGTCGACCCGGACGGCGACCTTGCGCACCTCGGGCTGGAACTGCGCCGCGACCCGCGCGAGCGCGGCGAACGACGGCGCGGCGCCGGTGACGAACAACGCGATCGTCGCGTCGGGTGCCACCCGCACCCCGCGGTGCGCGAGGTCGGCCAGCGCCGCGGCCGGTTCCGCGCGGGCGCACGCGTCGAGCGACTGCCGCGCCCCGCCCTTGTGCACCAGCTGGTCCGCGACGAGCAGGGTGGTGTCGATCTCGTCGGCCACGGCCCGCAGCACCACCGAAGCCCCGGCGGACACGGCCGTCTCGAAGTCGGCAGGGTCGCCGTACACGGCCAGGTCGCCGTCGACGAGCACGGTCAGGTGGGCCCGCCGGGTGTCGAGGAACTGGCGGACGAGGAACGTGCCGGACGGCCGTGCCGACCCGAGCTTCGCGGACGACCGCCAGTGGATGTGCCTGCGGTCGTCGCCGGGCGTGTAATCGCGCAGGGTGTGGAAGGCGAGATCGCTCATCGACATGTCGTTGGTCGTGTAGCCCTCGAGGTCGCGCAGCAGGCCGGCGCCGAGCGGCTCCAGCGGCGTCGTGACCGGGTGCACGAACAGCTCGCGGACCTCGCTCCACGACACCGACCGGCGCAGCAGGCCCAGCGGGTCGCCGCGGACCGTGGTCGCCGGGCCGACGGGGATGACCCCGCGCCGGTCGGTGCGCAGCTCGACCTCGGCGGTGAAGCCGCGGCCCGCCGCGAGCGCGGGCACGTCGAACGTGACCGGGTCGCGCCCGCCGATCGGCAGCTCCACCTCCAGCGGGAGCATCCTGCGCCGCGCCGTGTTGGTCACGGCCACGCGGCAGGTGGTGGACCGGCCCGCGACGAGCCGGTCGCGGTCCGGGCCTGCCGTCACCGACAGCGCCATCCGGCCGGCCACGAACGCGACGCACAGCAGCAGCGTCGCCAGCCCGGTCGCCGCGAGCAGCACGAGCTCCACCCAGCCGAGGCGTGCGCCCGCGTACCACGCCACGAGGCTGCCCGCGAGCACGAGCCAGCCGAGCGGGCTCACCACGTCGAGCACCGGGACCCGCCGCAACGCCGGCGACGCCGTGCGCCACGCCGCCCTGCCCCTGGTCACGAACACCGCCACGGCCGCACGCCCGGCGGCGACGGCGGGTGTGACCCGGTCGCGCACGGCGGCGAGCGGCGCCATCAGAACTGTCCCCGCTGCTGCGGCGGCGGCACGTCGACGAGGATCTTCTCCACGACGTCCTCGACGCGGGTGCCGTCGAACTGCGCCTCGGGGCGCAGCACGAGGCGGTGGGCGAGCACCGGCTGCGCCAGTTCCTTGACGTCGTCCGGCAGCACCATCGGCCTGCCCTTGGCGACCGCCCACGCCTTCGCGCAGCGCACGTAGGCGAGACAGCCCCGGACCGACAGCCCGAGCCGCACGTCCGGGTGCTCGCGGGTGGCGTCGGCGATCCGGCTGACGTACCCGAGGATCGCGTGGTCGGTGTAGACCTGGTCGGCGGCCGCGGACAGCTGCGTCACCGCGTTCGCCCCGATCGCCGCGGACACCCCGGCGCTGCGGTCCCGGTTCGCGGCGTCCGCCAGCAGCGCGACCGTGGCGTTGTGGTCGGGGTAGCCGACGCTGGTCTTCATCAGGAAGCGGTCGAGCTGCGCCTCCGGCAACCGGTAGGTGCCCGCCTGCTCCACCGGGTTCTGGGTCGCGATCACCATGAACGGGCTGCCGAGCTTGCGGGTGACCCCGTCGATCGTGACCTGCCGCTCCTCCATCGCCTCCAGCAGCGCGGACTGCGTCTTCGGCGACGCGCGGTTGATCTCGTCGGCCAGCACGATCGACCGGAACACCGGGCCCTCGTGGAACTCGAACTCCTGGCGCTTCTGGTCGTAGATGTTGACGCCGGTGACGTCCGAGGGCAGCAGGTCCGGGGTGAACTGGATGCGGGAGTGGCTGCCCTGCACGGTGTTCGCGATCGCCTTGGCCAGCACGGTCTTGCCGGTGCCGGGGTAGTCCTCGAGCAGCAGGTGGCCCTCGGCGACGAGGCACGTCAGCGCGAGGCGCACGACGCGCTCCTTGCCCATGATCGCACCGGAGACGTTGACCACCATCCGGTCGAAGGTCTGCGCGAAGTAGGCCGCCTGCTGCTGGGTGAGCGCGGTCATGGATGTCCTTTCCTCACGGCTTTCGCCTAGTACCAGGTCATCTGGCCGGAGACGCCGCCACACGTCACCCGGACCCATTCGCCTGGGTAGCCGTAGTAGTTCCTGGAGTCGCGGGACTGGTTGGGGCCGTAGGTGTCGGTCACGAATCCCGCGGGCCCGTGCTGGCTGGTGAAGGTGCAGGTGACGTTCCCGCCGAAGTTCGCGGTCTGCACGTGGATGAACGCGCACGAGGGGTGCGTGCAGATGCCCGCGCACGACGCGCCGCAGGGATTGCCCTTGGTCACCGTGACCGTGGCCGGTGGCGGCAGTGTGTTCTGGGTGCGGGACCCGCTCACCGAGGCACGTCCGGCGTCGCTGACGGTCACGTTGATGGTGTCGCTGCTGCTGTAGCCGACGTCGTCGGCGCCGCTCCAGCTCCACGCGCCGGCACCGGTCGTGAACGTCCGGCTCTGCCTGCTGGTCTGGATCTGCACGGTCGCGGGCTTGCCGTTCGGGTTGACCGAGACGGTGAAGTTCACGACCGTGCCGTTCGCCGAGGTGTTGATGGCGAGGTCCCGGATCGGACCGTAGGTGGTGACCGCGGCGGTGGCGGGGGTGTTGCACGGGTCGCCCGCGTAGGCGCCGCCCGCGCTGCCGTTGCACGCCTGCAACGAGAGCTGCACGTTCTGCCCGTTCGGCAGCCCGGTCACCGTCTCCTGCACCCCGGACTGGCCGTCCGGGCTGTAGTTCCACGTGCCGCAGCTGCCGCCGCTCCACGTGCACGACACCGTCGACGTCCGCCCGTGGGTGGCCGGCGCGTCGAACCGGATCGTGGCCTGCCCGTCGTTGCCGGTGGGCGCCGCGGAGAACCCGGTGATCGGGTCCGGTGTCGCGGTCGCCTCCATCTCCGCGCCGGGGCTGGGCGGGGACGTGTGCGGGCCCGGGTCCGCGGCGGCCGCGGCGTTCGCCGCGGTGACCGAGTAGGTGTAGATGGTGCCGTCGTTGGGCAGGCCGTCGTCGGTGCAGCCGGTCGCGGTCACGCCGGAGCACACCGTCTTCGTGCCGCCGCCCGTGCGGGTCAGCGTGTACGTGGTCGGTGCGGGTCCGTTGGCGCCCACCGGCGACCACGTGACGTTGACCGACCGGGACGACGCGTTCGCCGAGTTGCCCGCGGTGAACGTGGGCGCCGCGGGCGCCTGCGGAGCACCCGCCGACTGACCCGCCACGGTCGCGGCCGGGCCGGGTCCCTGCTCGTTGACCGCGACGACGGTGAAGGTGTAGCGCACGTCGTTGTCGAGCCCGGACGCGGTCGCCCGGGTCGCGCCGCCGCCGACCGACATCCGGCCGCCGCCGGTCCAGCTGATCTCGTAGCGCTGCACCGCGGTGCCCTTGTTGGGCGCCGCGCCCCACGTGAGCGTCAGCCGGTGGTCCTGTGGGTCCGATGTGGACAGACCGGTGACGGCGCCGGGCACCGTGTTCGGCTTCGCGGGCGCCGAGCGGCCGCTCGGCTTGCTCCAGCCGACGAGGTTGCGGGCACGGACCGTGAACGAGTACGTGGTGCCGTTCGCGAGCCCCGTGATGGTGCACGGCGACGCCGGGCAGGTCTTCTTGCCGCCGCCGTAGTCGACCTCGTACGAGTCCACCGGAGCGCCGTTGTTCTGCGGGGCGGCCCACGACAGCTGCACGGACTCGCTCAGCACGGTCCGGCCGGGGACCGGCGTGCCCGGCGCGTCGGGCACCCCGAGCACGTTCAGCGTGATGCGCCCGGTGGCGTGCCGGTCCGCGCGGTTCCGGTCCGACACGTCGGTCGCCACCACGTCGAAGGTGATCGCACCGTGCGAGTCCGCGCCCGGGGTCAGCCGCACCCGCGCGCCGTCCGAGGTGGCCGACGCGTTCATCCCGCCGGATTTGCGGACGCTGACCACCGACACCTTCGGGTCCCGCAGCTGGGATCGGAAGTACGGGGTGAGGTCCACGGTCGCGGTGTCGCCCGCCTTGACGCCGTCGATCCTCGCGGGCGACAGCGACGGCGGCGCGGGCGCGACCACGCGCATCCCGAGCGTGGCGGGCGTCGCCTCGGTGCCCGCCACCCCGATCTCGATGGTACCGGCCGCGCCGGGCCGCGCGTCGGTGTCCGCGGTCAGCCGCAGCCGGTGCTCACCGTCGCCTTCCAGGTCGACGGCGGCGGGTTGCTGCCGCCAGGACGCGGTGTAGCGCAGACCGTCGAGGTCGTCCCGGTCCGCGACCCAGACGTGGCAGATCGCGGTGACGTTGACCGTGACGACGGGCCCGCCCTCGACCACCGGCAGCGGGGTGTCCGGGCAGCGCAGCACCGGGGTGTCGGGGCCGACCTGCACGGGCACCGTGATGATCGCCGTCGGGGCGCCCGCGTCGAGCCGCTTGTCGGTCACGACCTCGAAGGTGACCGCGGCCGGGCCCCGGTAGCCCGCGCCGGCCGTGAGGACGATCCGCCGTTCACCGTCGACCTTCGCGGCGAGTCCGTCCGACGGCGACGCCCAGACCCGGTCGGTCTGCGTCAGCCGGAGGTACTTCCCGCCGGGGCTGACCACGTAGTCCGCGATGTCGACGGTCTTCGTGCCGTCCTGCGGCACCTCGATCGTCTTGTCCGGCTTCGCGTACGGGACGCCGTTGCCCGGCCCCGGCACGTGGATCAGGCCGACGGCGGTCGCGCCGCCGCCGTCGCGCACCTCGTAGGCGACGGTCCTCGGCTGCCTGCCGACCGGCAGTGTCACCGCACCGCCGTCGACCGCCGCCTTCTCGTCGTGGACGGACACGACCTCGAGGTCACCCGCCGGACCGTCGAGGTCACCGACCTCGGCGAGCACGTCCACCTCGACCACGCGGTCGCCGGGCTCCGGCTTCGCGAAGACGTCACCCGCGGTGGGCGGCGAGTTCCAGCCGTCCTGGCCGCGGACGGTGAGCGTGCCCGCGGACGGGTCCCCGATGCCGTTGGTCAGCGCGTAGGACACCACGAGCGGCTTGCCGGTCAGCTCCGGCGCGACGAGGTCCACCACGCCGTCGCCGTCCGCCATGGACACCCCGTCCGGCAGGTCCGGGTTCAGCTCGTCGAGATCCGCCACCGTGACGGTGTCGTCGGGAGCGACGAGGTCGTTGGCGGTGACGTCGATCGTCAGGTGCGCCCCTGGCGCGGCGGTGACCACGTCGTCCACCGCGACCGGTGGCTGTGGCTGCCCCGGCGGGACCACCGCGACCCGGACGGCGGCGGTGCCGGTGCCGCCGAAGGGGTCGGTGACGAGGTAGGAGAACGTGTCCGTGCCCGCGCTCGTCGGGTAGGCCTGGTAGGTGATCGACGTGGCACCGATCGAGAGCACCCGGCCCCTGGCCGGCGCGGAGCCGATGGACGTGACCGTGACCGTGTCCCCGTCGGGATCGACCCCGCTCGTCGGCGCGGTGATCGTGACCGTGTCGCCCGCCACGACGCGTGCCTCCACCTGCTGCGGGATCGGCGGCACGTTGGGCGTCTCGTCGGTGGGCAACGGGTTGACCGTGACGTGCACGCGCCCGACCGCCGACTCGCCGGCCGGGTTCTGCGCGACGTAGGCGATCTCGACCGTCCTCGGCGACCGCACCCCGCGGGGCGCGACGAACCGCACCGCGTTGCCGTGCACGTGGGCCGCACCCGGGTCGGTGCCCTCCTGGAGCGCGGACACGGTGAGCCTGCCGCGTTCGGGGGCGCCGGGCACGTTCGCGAGCAGGCTGATCGGCGAGCCGCCGGGTGTGGTGTCGTTGTCCAGCACGGGAACCGTCACCGAGTCACCCGCGCGGACCACGGCGTAGTCGTCCTCGGGCACCGGCACGTCGTGCGCGGCGGCGGGCAGCTGGGTGACGGTGACCTCGCCCGTCACGGGCGCCGTCACCCCGTCGGTCACCGTGTACCGCACGAGCTGCGGGTTCGGCGTGATCGACGGGGCGAGCGCGTCGACCCGCAGCCAGCGGCCGCGCACGATCGCGACCTGCACGGCCGGGGGTTCCGACACGACCTCGGCCTGCTGCAGCACGAGCATCCCGCCGGACGGGGCGAAGTCGTTGACCAGCACGTCGACGGTGGCGGGCTGCTGGCCGCGGACCACCGCGACGTCCGGCATCGCGACGGGTGGTTGTGGCGCGGCGGGCGCCGCGGTCACGTCGACCCGGATGCCGCCCTTCGCGAACGGCGCGTTGCCGAACGCGACGGTGTAGTCGAGCAGGAACGTGCCCGGGCGGGACGCCGTCACCGTGACCTGGCCGGACCGCGCGTCGGTGACCACCACCGCGCCTGCCGGGCTGGGGACGTCCGCGGCGAGCTGCGTCCGCGCCGCGGGGTCCGTCGGGTCGGCGCCGGGGAGGTCGTTGTCGAGCGGCCGGATCACGACCGGCTGCCCCACCTGTCCCCTGGCGACGTCCGGTTCCGCGACGGCCGGGCTGCCTGCGGTCGCGTCGGCGGGCTGGACCCGCACGGTTTCGCTGCCCGGCACGGGATCCGCGATGTTGTCGGTCACCCGGTACTCGAGTGGCTGCGGTCCCGGCTCGACCGGCGCGACGTACTCGAGGAACCCGTCGGGCGTGGTGCTGACCGAGCCCGCCTTCGCCTCGGCGTCGACGAGCAGGACCGGGTCGCCGTCGAAGTCGCGCCAGTCGGCGAGCGCGGGCACGGACACCCGTCCGCCGGACGACGCGTTCCAGGTGCGGGCGGTGCGGCCGGGACGCTGCTCGGGCGGTTCGTTGTCCTGCGTGCCGCGGATCCGGACGGTGACGGCGGCGGTCGCGTTGAGGCCCCTGCCGTCGTCCACTGTGTACTTGAAGTGGATGTCCGGGCTCTCGGCGGGCACCGTGACCCGCACGGTCTGCCCGTTGGGTGCGACCGCGACGGTGGCGTCCGGGTGGTCGGGCGTGGTGACGCCGGTGACGGACAGGATGTTGCCCGCCGGGTCGGAGTCGTTGTCCAGCACGTGCAACACGGTGGTGCGGCCGGGGCGGGCGCCGAGCGTGTCGTCCATCGCCTTCGGCGGTTTGTTCCGCGCCTGGTCGGTGACGTCGTCGTGCTTGCTCTTGTCGCTCTGCTTCTGGACCGGCGGCGGCTTCACCGCGGACCAGTCGTCCACCTTGCGCTGGTTGGTCAGGTCCCACACCGCGCCGGTCGCGAGGTCGTTCAGCACGATCGCGGACCGGTTCACCCGGAACACCGGGTCGGTCAGCACACGCAGGTCCTTCAGGTTGCCCGCCACCGCTGGTCCGCCGTCGCAGGAACGGACGTACCCGTGCGGTGTTCCGGCCCACGCCGCGTGCACGCACGTCGCGAGCCGCACCGGCGCGGTCGGTTTTCCCTTCCCCGCCTGGGACATCGTGGTGACGGGGCCACCGTCGAGCGGGACGGAGTACAGGCTCGTGGCGGTGGCGACGAGCACGGCGCCCGAGTCCGGGCCGGACTGCTGCGGCACCGCGGTGTCGTCGCGTTCGGCGAGGCGTGTGGTCGCGCCGCCGGGCACCACGACGACCCCGTCGCCGGGCGCCAGCACGACCGGCCTGCCGCCGACCATGGTGGCGCGGACGGATCGGAAACGGGTGCCGAGGGAGTCGTACGCGGGTTCGGTGAAGGCGCCGCCGTCGACGCGCACCACGGCGGTCTTGCCGGTGGCGGACACCGCGAACACGGTGCCGTCCGTCCCGACGGCGAGCGAGACGCCGGCGTCCTCCTTGCTGCCGTCCACCGTGGCCAGTGGGGCGCCGGTGGTGTCCAGCGCGGTCAGCCCGGTGACGCCGGTGGCGGTGTCCACCCGGGACGCCCACACCGCCCCCTTCGCGGGGTCGAGCACCGCGACGGTGCCGCCCGCCATCCGCACCTGCGCGCCGGCAGGCACGGGAACCGCTTGCTCCGCCAGGGAAACGCCACGGGTGACGTCCACCGGGAGCAACGTCCCGGCCGCGCGGTCGCGTGCCACGACCGCCGCGCCGTCCTGCGCCACGTCGAGCTGGTAGCTCTGCTGTGCGCCCCCGGGCGGGTAGAAGGCCGCGTCGAGCGAGCCCGCGGGTTTGTTGAGCCTGCCGAACAGCCCGTCGCGGTCGCTGGTCACCCAGATCCCGCCGTCGTTGAGGTCGACCTGCCGCACCGGATATCCCTCGCTGGACAGGGCGTACGTCACGAGTACCCCCGCGGCGACCACCAACACCGCCGCGGATGCCAGCGCAGTGCGGTGCCGTCGCAGAAATGTCATGTGTTCCCGTCCGTGGTTCCCGAGTGCGGGTCAAGAATCACCGCGCGAATTGATCGCGGCACACGACGGGTATCGCCGGGACGGTTCACTGTGTTGCAACTGAACGAGATCCGTTGCGAAGAAATATCCGGCCGGGCGCGCGTCACCTGCCGTGACCTGATCGCGTTCGGAATTCACCCGGGGAGCCTGGCCACTTTTTGTCCCGAAATCCGGGGTCAGCCGCCGCACCCGGGTTCTGACCAGTCGGCCGTGGCGTGACTTCCGTCGGCACGCACGACCTTCACCTGCACGCACAACGGACCGGTCCCCTTGTGCGGCAGCACCAGTTCCGGCGCGTCCACGACGCCGCTCTCCCGGCCGTCCGGGGTCTGCCACGCGAACGTGTCGGTGGCGAGTTGTGCGGAGTACGTCCACGCGAAGCGGACGGCGCCGTCGCCGTTCGGTGCCGCGGTGACGGTCGGTCGGCCCGGTGGGGCGTCGTCACCGGGGAGGCCCGCGTCCTGCATGGCGTCGCCGGGATCGGTGACGTGCGTGCCCGTGGTGCCGGACGTGCCGGGTGGCGAGTCACCGTCGAACAAGAGGAAACCAGTGCCCAGCACCGCCGCGAGCACGCCACCGGCGAGCACCAGCGCAGGCCATCGCCGTCCCGGTGCCCGCGGTTCCGGCGCCGGGGCGGCCGGGCGGTGCTGGGTGCGTGCGGCGGGCGTTTCCCCGTCCGGCCTCGGCACGACCGGTCCGGGCAGGACGGTGTGCTCGACCGGTGATGGCTGCGGGGGGACGGGACGCCGGACCGCGGTGCGTGGCCGGAGCTGGGTGGCGCCACGTTCCGGTGCGGGAGGCGGTGCGGTAGGCAGGCTGGTGCGGAACTCGGCGTCGAGTTCGGCCATGCCGCGGGTCCGCTTCAACTCCTGCAGCTGCGCGCCGAGGATGCTCGCGGACCGTTGCCGGTCCCGTGGCGACGGCGCCATCGACTGCCGCAGCACCGCCTCGAACTCGGGTGGGACGTCGGGCCTGCCGAGCGGTGGCAGCGGCGTGTTCACGATCCGGGCCATCATGGCCTCGACGGTGTCGCCCGGCGTCGGCACCCAGAACGGCGAGTGCCCGACGAGCAGGTGCCACAGGGTCGCGCCGAGGGAGTACACGTCGGACGGCACACCGGCGGTCCCGCCGCGCACGACCTCCGGCGGCGCCCACGGCACCGACATCGCGACCTCGTCGGTGGACACCGCGTTCGCCATGCGCCCCGCGATGCCGAAGTCGGCGAGCCGCGGCTGTCCCCACTGGTCGGTGAGGATGTTGGCCGGCTTGATGTCCCGGTGGAGGATCGCGGCCTGGTGCGCGGCGGCCACCGCGCTCGCCACCTTGATGCCGGCGGTCAGCACCTCGTTCACGGTGAACCGCCCGCGGCTCGCGCGCACCGCGTAGTTCTCGCCCGAGCAGTAGGACATCACCAGGTACGGCCGGTCGTCCGGGGTCACGGCGGCGGAGAACACCGTCACGATGTGCGGGTGGTCCCCCAGCTCCGCGATCGCGTTGGCCTCGTCGGTGAACTGGCTGCGCACCTGCTCGCCCAGCCCGTCCCGCAACACCTTCACCGCGACGTCCCGCGCCGGGTTCTGCTGCCGGTACCGGTACACGTCGGCGTACCCGCCGGAGCCGATGACCTCGACGAACCGGTAGCCGGGGATCTCCGGTGGCGGAGCGGTGGTCACGACGTCACCTCGAAACGAAAGCTGATCTCGTCGGACAGGACGACCTCGGTGCCGTGGCGCAGTTCCACCGGCACGTGCGGGGTCAGCTCGGCCGTGCCGCCGTCCGGTCCGATCACGACGGTCCCGTTCCTGGACCCCAGGTCCACCACCAGCACCTGCCAGCCCGCGAGCCGCACCTCGACGTGGTTGGCGGAGATGTCCGGACGGCGCAACGCGATCCGGTCCACGTCCGCCTGCCCGGCGGGCTCCCGCCCGAACACCACGCCGCGCTCCAGCACGATGGGCTCGGGATCGGTCGACAGCCGCAACACCCCCAGCCGGGGCCTGGTGACCTCGGCCGCCTCCCGGTCCGTGACCGGGGCACGGCACACCCGGCAGCGCTCCGCGGTCAGCGGGTTCGGGTGTCCAGCCGGGCACCGCACGGCCTGGACCCGCACTCCCCGTCCCGTCGCGCGCGGTGGGCGCTGGAGCGTGGCACCCGGCTCGGTCTGCGTGACCGGCGGTGGCGGCGCGTCACCGGCGCGGCCGACGGGCGCCCAGGGCAGGTGGTCGATGAAGCCGGCCGGAGTCGGTGCCGGCGGCGGAACCCGTGGCGGTGGCTGCTCAGGTGGTGGCGCCAGGCGCGGTCCCGGGGTCAGCCGGGCCGTGGCCTCGACACCCGCGGGCACCGCGGCGGGCGCAACGCTGGGGGTGAAGAGTTCGTCGTACTGGCGGCTCTCACCGTTCCCCTCACCGGCCGGCGCCACCGCGATCACCGGCCGCGGCGCGACGCGCGGCGGCACGACCGGGTCCGGGGTACTGGCGGGCGCCTCGGCGGCCGCCGCGTCCTTCTGGGCCGCGCCCGCCACGACCTCGTCCCGGCCGACGACGACCGTCGACGCCAGCGCGATGCCGTGCGACAACGGCAGGACCGGCGCGTCGTCGTCCGCGCCCGGCGTGGCCATCCGCATCGCCGGCGCGTCGAACGCGGTCTCGTGCCAGGTCGGCGTCGGCACCCGTTCGGTCGCCTGCCACTCCCCCGCCCCGTCGCGCCTGGCCAGGGCGACGTCGCCGCGCACGAGCGCGCGGTCCCCCGAGGCGAGCACGAACGCACCGATCGCACGCAGTCCTTCGTGGACGATCGCGCCCAGCACGTCGTCCACGGTCGCGCCGCCGGCGACCAGCCGCCAGCACTCCCGCACCACGGCGGTGTCCGGGGCCGCGTCGGTGAACAGCGTCAGTTCCCGGCCCGCGAGGAGCGTCCAGCGCCCGGGGACGTAGGTCCGCATCACGGCCGGCTACCTCCCACCACGAGGCGCGGTCGTGCTCACCGGCTCACCGGTGACAGCGAGGTGGTCGACCACGACGACCGTCACGTTGTCCCGCCCACCGGCGGCGAGCGCCATCGCGATGAGCCGGTCCGCCGCGGCCTGCGGTGCGGTCTCCTCGCCGAGGACCCGCGCGACCAGGTCGTCGGTGACCTCGCCGGTGAGCCCGTCCGAGCAGATCAGGAACCGCTCCCCCGGGACGGGCGGGAACAACTGGAGGTCCGGTTCGGACGCCTCCGGCGACCCGAGCGAGCGCGTGACGATGTTGCCGAGCGGGTGCTCACGGGCCGCCTCCGCGGTGATCTCCCCCGCGGCCACCAGCTCGGCGACATGGGAGTGGTCCTCGGTGAGCTGGGTGAGCACACCGTCGGCGAAGCGGTACACACGCGAGTCCCCCACGTTGAACACGAGCCAGTGCGCGGAACCCGCGACCTGGACCTGGCACAACCCGGTGACGGTCGTGCCCATCCCCGCCTCGTCCGGATGCTCCGCCGCACTCGCGACGATGGCGTCGTGGGCACCGGCCAACGCCGAACGCACGTCGTCGGGCCGCAGCGGCGACCGGCCGGCCAACCCGGCGAGCCGCGCGGTCGCGATCGCGCTGGCGACCTCACCCGCCGCGTGCCCACCCATCCCGTCCGCGACCACGTACACGCGCTCGGTCGCGAACCAGCTGTCCTGGTTCACCGCCCGCGCGCGCCCGGTGTCCGTACCCCCGCCGATCGCGACGACCGGGCCGTCGGTCATGCCGGTACCGCCATCAGTTCCCGCACGCGCGCCACCGCCCCGTCCCGCGTGGACTTGCGGCTGGTTCCGGGGTCGGCGAGGGAGTCGGAGACGTACCACTCACCGGCGGCGGTGGTGACGACCGCGATGCGCGTGTCCCCGGAACGCACGAGCACGGCCGACTCGTTCCCGCCTGCGAGGCAGGAGTCGATGAACCCGGCGAGCTGGTCGCCGAGCCCACGTCCCGGGTCCAGCGCCGCCACCGCGTACCGCCCGAGCCCGATCGGCTGCAGAACGAGCCCCACCACGGGCCCGGTGAACAGGCTGAGCAGCACGGGTTGGCCATCACGCCAGCCAAGCGCCTTGGTCGCGGTGGTCGCGGTGCTGAGCGCCCCGATCACGCCGACCAGGTCGTCGGCAGGCACCACCCGCTCACCGTCGTGCGAGCACAGCCCACGCGCGAGCAACGACGCCAGCCCGGCCGCGGCGTTTCGCCCGTCACCGGCGAGCCGGAGCTCGGCCCGCACGTCGACGTCCTGCGGCTCCCGTACCCGCAGGAGAAACTCGATCTCGGCGAACGTCAGCACGAGGTGGTCGGACATCAAGAACCTCCTAGAAAGCAAAGAACTCGCCGACAGCGTCGAGCCCACCGGACAACACGCCCCCCACCGCACCGGCGACGTCGCCGACCGCGTCGGCTGTGCCGGCGATCGCGCCACCAACCGCGGCGGCCGTGTCACTGATGGCGTGCGCGGTCTGGTCGACAGCGTGCGCAACGTCGGCGATGCGGTCCTGCGTCCAGTTCAACGCACCCTCGGCGTCGAACGTCGTGTAGATGTTGAAGGCGAGCTGAGCCCCGCCGACGGCGAGCGCGGCGATGCCGATCGCGGGACCGCCCACCGTCACCGCCCCGACGGCCAAACCGATGAGCGCCGCGTCGAACGCGACGTTCACCGCGCTGTTGAACACCTCGTGCTCCGGGTCACCGTTCCTGACATGGTCGACAAGGGCGTACACGTCGACTCCTGTCGAGAGGATCTGCAGCGGTCCGAGCTTCCCGGCAAAACCGGCGAACCCCTTCGTGAAGCCCGGGACGTCATCGACCGACCACTTCTTGAAGGTGTCCGGTAACTGCTTGACCAACTTCTTCAGATCGGCCCCGAAGAGGCCGCCGTCAGCCGCGTTGAGGAGGCCCGGTGGAAGCGCCGCGAGCCCGCCCCCCAACATGACCCCCTCGATCCACTCCCACGGCATCGCGAATCCGGGCTGTCCGTCTGTACCCGTCGTGCCCCGGCCCAAACTCCAGTGCCCCCCGCCCAAGTCGCCGTGGTCACCGCTCGCGACGCGTTGTTCCTGCGCGTTGCGGTGAAGAAGCCGGGCGGCCTCGTGGCTCTCGGTCGCGGTGGCGCGCAGGATCCCGGTCAGCTGGTGATGCCACTGCCAGCGGAAGTCGTCCGCGTCGCCGCCCTCCCAACCCGCATACGCGAGCAGCGACGAGACCTCACCGCCGATGGCGTTGAGCCGGTCACCCGCCCGGGTGAGCGTGTCCCCCAGTCCATCGAGCTGGTCAGGGTCGCTCCCCAGCATCCGCCCCATGCGCAGCTCCTCCAGACGACGGTGACCACGGTTCACGCGCGGCCGTGCCGCGTCCGCCCTTCCATCGTTCGATCCCCCCAGGACGTTGCACGTCCACTGAGAACCGTTGTGTCGAGGGTCGCCCGGGGCCGGGCCTCAGGTCGGTGATCAACGCGGCGACCGGCATCTCCGTACCCGGGTGCGTCTCACACGTCGCGCTCAGCCGACGCGGTTCCGAAACCACGTGGAGCGCCGGCACTCTGATTTCTGGCGTACGACCGCGACTCCCGACCGCACTGGCCGACGCCGACGGTAAATGATCGGCGTCCGGAAGGCACACTGCCAGATGCCGATCATTTCCCGGTGGCGATTCAAGAAATCTTTTCACCGTTGCGGAGCGAGCGAGAACCGCGTCACGTCTCGACGCTGCAATTGTTCTCCGGGCGGATCTTGATGCCCGTGACGTAGTGGGGCGAGGTCTGCAGGAAGTACCAGCCGTGCGGTTCGACGCAGGTGTGCACGCCGTCCTCCCAGCGCAGCCAGGCCACGTCGTCGTTCCTGGTGTTGTACACCTCGTCCGCCGCGCGGCTCGCGGTCAGGTTCTGGTAGTAGGTGGTGACGTCCTTGAACGAACCCGTTCTCGTGCCGTTCTTGTAGAAGCACACGTACGGGTACGGACAGCTCGGCGCGGCGGCCGACACGCCGCTCACCGGCGTCATGCGGCCCGCGAGCGCCCCGTCATGGCTCGCCGCGGCGCGCCCATCAGTGCTCGCCGCGGCGGTGCCCGCCACCCCGAGCGTCGCGACGAGAAACGACAGCAGGCCGACAACGATCAATTTGAGTCGCATGAATTTCTTCCTCCCTCGAGTGACATTCCGGAAGAAAGAACGTGAGACGTCGCCGAACACGCGTTTCGGCTGAGCGTGATCGCCCATGGCTCGACATTGAGGCGAGCGGTGAACCCCCCAGTTCCTCCCCCGAGAATTGCGTCGAGACTATCCCCGCCTCAAGAACGTGTCAAGCCGCCCGGAACATCGACATTGATTGCGATCAATACGCATGATCCGATTTTGGTCGGTAAACAAATATAAAGCCCGAACCGGCCGCGGGCTCATGTCGTGCGGCACCACAGCAGCTCCGGGGCCGCGCCGCGATCGCCGACCACGATGGCGTCCTGGCCGAACTCCGCGCCGATGGCCGACGCGGTGTACCGGTCCAGTCCCACGGCCAGCACGCTGTCCTCGGGCGGCCAGTCCGGGTCGGTGCCGATGCCGATGCCGGGCAGCACCGGCACCCCGGTGGCGCGGAGCCGCTGCCGGAGCGCGTGGTCGCGCCGCTGGTTCTCCGCCACGGGAAGCACGCGTCCGCCGGGGCTCCACGCGGTGAGGAATGCCCAGCAGTGGGCGTTTTCGCTGTGCAGCAACGCGTCCAGGTCCGGGCTGGGCCGCCCGATCCGGGCGTCGACCGGTCCTCGTGGGGTGACCGTGCGGAAGGTGGTGGTCCGGTACGCCTCGGCGAGGTCGTCGGGAACGCCGGCCGGCCGGCGCCCGGTGCGCAGGGTGAGGCAGGTGTCCGGCCGCCAGTCGGGCAGCGGCTGCGCGTGCACGCGCCCGGTCCCGCTGTCGTACACCAGGCGCACGCCGCTGACCTCGGCGGGCAGCAGACCTGCCTTCTGCTCGGCGAACGGGCGCTGTGGCACCGGCACCCATCCCGGTTCGTCCCGGCCGATGAGCGCTCCGGCCGGATCGCGCAGGTGCGGGCCGAAGTACATCCAGCAGGTCTGGCCGCGGGTCTCCGCGGTGAGTGCGGGCCGGGCGAGTGCCGAGAACATGCCGTAGTGCGCGAGCCAGGCCTTCTCCTCGCCGACCGGGCCGAACTGGTGTCCGTCGACGGCGTGGCCGAACACGTCGTGCACCACGCGGAACAGGTCGTTCGCGAGCAGTTCGACACCGTCGACCACGATGCCGGTCGGTGCGAGCACCGGGTGGTCGGTGTGCTCGGCACCCACTTCGCCCCACCTCGCGTGCGTGGCGAGGACGTACAGGTGCCTGTGCCGCCGCACGTCCTCGATCATGTGGCGGCTGTCGCGGTAGGGCTCGTCCCGGTGCGGCCACAACTCGATGCGCAACCCCAGGGCCGCGACGGCGAACTCGTACTGCTGGGTGATCTCCTCGATGTACTGCCGGTAGGACGCCGCGACCAGGGGGTGGTCCGGTTCGTGCCGCATGGCCGTGAACTGGTCGGCGACGAGCATGCCCAGCTCGCCGGTCACCGGCGCGTACCGCGGGCTGTCACACCCGGCGAGGCCGGACGCGACGACGTACTGGGCGGCGCAGCGGCGGAGTTCGTCGTCCACTCGGCTTCGGCCAGTCGTCGTCATGCCCGCCTCCCCGCGTCACACCGCAGATCCGGCTCCACATCGAGGGGTTCACCGAAGACGCGCTGCCAGCTGTCGACGATCTCGTCGGCGAGGAAGTCCGGGAACGGGTGGACGCCGGGCCGCGGCCGTGCGTACGACAGCAGGTCGATCCCCAGGTTGTGGGCGTGGAAGACGGGGTCCAGGTACCGCACCAGTCCCGGATCGCTCGCCGCGAAGTTGACCGGCCGTTTGCCGCACAGGACGTCGTCCGCCGCGAACGCCGCGCCGAACTCGTCCTCCCCGCCCATGTTCGCGAGGTGGGCGCCGCGGAAGGCGCCGGGGTCGTAGCACGTGGTCACCACGCCGGGCACCCCCGTCGCGGTGACCACCGCGAAGGCCTGCCGCGCCCAGTCGGACACCACGTCACGCTCCCCGGCGTGCACCGCCGCGCACCCGATCGCCTTCGCGGCCGCCACCGCACCCGCGTCGACGTCCACGACGGCGATCCGGTTGGTGTACGGAGCGAGCGCGCGCACGATCCCCCTGCCGACCTTGCCGTACCCGAGGACGAGGAACGGCTGTCCGTTGATCGGCTCCGGCACCAGCCGCCGGAACGCGTGCACGAAACCGCGTCCTGTGCCGAGCAACGCCTCGAGGTCCTTCACCCGGCTCTCGTCGACAGCGATGACCGGACAACCGGGTTCGGCTGCGCGGTAACGGCGGGTGCCGGTGCCGGTCAGCTCACAGACGCCCAGCCGCGGCGTCACCAGTGGCTGCAACTCGCCGCCGCAGTCCAGCACCACGTCGAACTCCTCGCGAAACCGGTACTCCGCGCGGAACTCGATACCAGCGGTGCGCAGCGCTTCGACGCAGCGCCGGTCGGGGCTCATGAAACCCGGGCTGCTGACCACGAGATCGGCGCCACCCACCGCGAGCACTTCGATCTTGCACATCGTCTCGGCGGTGAGCGGCACGTTGTGCAACACCTTCAGGCCGGCGTACGGCCGCACGCGTTCCGCACGACGTCGTGCCCGGCGCAGGAACAGCAGTTCTTCGGGTGGGAATCGCGCCGTGATCTCCGCGAAGAGGTCAGGCTCGGTCACAACGGGACCGATCTCGCGCCAGCGTAACGTGGTCACGGGCGGAAGTTGCCATCCGACAACACTAAGCGGGGCCGGTCACCGCAGGGCCAGGCCGGGGTAACGCACCGTTGGTGCCCGCCCATCAGCCGGCGGCCACGGGGCCGGCGCACGGAGAGGTCTCCGGCGACACCGCGCGCGCGGCCCGGTGGAGGAACGCGGGAACGGACGCGACGGCCTCGGTTGGGTCGCCGCGCAAGCGGCTCTCCAGGGCCAGGTCGCCGGTGTAGCCGATGGTGGTCAGGGCGGCGATGATGGCGGCCCAGTCCACGTGGCCTGCGCCGGGCTGGAGGCGGTTCGAGTCGCTGACCTGTACGTGCCCGAGGTGAGAACTCCAGCGCAGCAGGGCTTCCGCGGGGGCGTCTTCCTCGATGTTCATGTGGTAGGTGTCCGCGCCGATGCGTATCGACGGCAGGCCGATCTCGTCGATGAGGCTCGCCGCCTGTTCCAGGCGGTTCACCATGTGGTCCTCGTAGCGGTTGAGGGGTTCCAGGAACAGGGTCACGCCTTCGCTTGCCGCGTGTTCGCCCAGTTCGGCCAGTCCGGTGAGGAGCACCTCGCGGTCCTCGGCCTCGGTGCGCGGCGGTTCGAACGGCGGGAGCCTGCGGGAGAACATGCCGTAGGAGGCGGGGGTCATCGCGCCGACGCCGCCGAGTTCGGCGATCACCGAGAGCTGGGACCGCATCTGCTTGATCGCGTCGGCGCGCAGGGCCGGGTCGAAGGCGCCGAAGAAGTGCAGCATGTCCACGCACACCGTGCGCATGACGACGCCGTCCGCAGCGGCCTCGCGGAGTTCCGGCAGCCGCTTCTCGAGCGCGAGGTCGCCTTTGCCGCGCAACTCGATCGCGTCGTAACCGGCTTTCGTGGCGAAGTCCCACTTCTCCAGCAGGGTCGCGCCCGGCAGCAGCTGCTCCTGGCAGGACACACTGATCATTCAGCTCTCCGTGTAGTCGAGGACGACCTGGAGCGCGTCGCCCGGGCGCTCGTCCAGCAGCTGGTACGCCGCGGCGACGCCGTCGGGCACCCGGACCCGGTGGCTCACCAACGCCACGGGGTCGATCGCGCCGTTCGCGGCCAGATCGAGGAACGTGCGGTTCATGCGGTCCTGGTCCCAGCGGCCCGCGAGGCGTGGCGGTGGGCCGCCGATCTGTGAGCACACCAGCTCCACGCGGTTGTGGTGGAACTCCTCGCCCAGGCGCAGCCCTGCCGCGTCGCCCTGGTAGAACCCGGCGGCGACGACCCTGCCGCCCACCGTGACCGAACGGATGGCCTCGTGCAGTGCGGCGTGGGTGCCGGACAGCTCCACCGCGACGTCGGCGCCGCGACCGCCGGTGAGCGACCGCGCCAGTTCCGCGGCACTCGTCTCCCGCACGTCCACCGCCGCGACCGCGCCGAACGCGGACGCCGTCGCCAGCCTGGACGGGATCGTGTCGCACGCGACCACCCGCGCCCCCGACAGGGTCGCCAACCGGGTCGCGAGCAGGCCGATCACCCCCTGCCCGAACACCGTCACCAGCTCACCCAGGTGAGGTTCGGCGGCCAGGACGGCGTTGAACGCGACCGCGCCGACCCGCGCGAACGTGGCGGCGAGCGGGTCGAGGCCGGGCGGGACCACGTGACCGTCCAGTTTGGATGCGGGAACGACGGCCTCGCTGCGGTGGCCCCAGATGCCCCACACCACGTCGTCGACCGCGGGCAGCCCGGGCTTGCCGACGACGTCCGCTGACACCTCGGTCACCACACCGACCTCCGAGTACCCCCAGCCCACCACCGGGTAGGGAGCGGTGGCGTCGCCCGGCACGAACAGCCGCCGCTCCTCGTCCCACGTGCGGTTGAGGTACGGGTTGGTGCCGCGGTAGGCGGTCAGCTCGGTGCCCGCCGAGATCCCGGAGTACATCGTGCGCACGCGCAGGGAGCCGGGCGGGAGCGGATCCTCGCCGGTCTCCACCACCTCCACGCGGCGCTCGCCGACGAACTGGACCACTGTGCCCAACGCATCTCCCTCGCGTCGTCCCCTCGTGGAGCGGCAACCTACCGCACGATCGATCACTCGTGCGCCGAAGAGTCGCGAATGCCGGGAACGGCGGTGGTGGCAGCGGACTGCCGGGGTGAAGCCGCGAACGGGGCCGTCCTGTCGCCGGAGCTCGACGGCCCGCTGCCGGGTCTACGCGGCGGCTTCCGCGCACATGTCGTCCGGGAAGCTGTCCAGGTACTCCTGGAGCGGGCCCAGCCCCACCGACGCACGTCGCTCGTCCACCCGCTCGGGATCGATGAGCGGACGCAGCGCCACCGCACCGTCGACGCAGGTGACCTGTGTGCCGTAGATCTGGAGCCGTCCGTGGTTGACCGCCGTCCGGTCTTCCAGGTAGGCCAGCTCGACCGGGTCGGCCTGCCCGGCGGCGGCCGCCGCCCGCATCAGCTCCAGGGCCTGCTGCTGGAACGCGGGGTCGTGGTCGGAGTGCTGCGCGATCACCCAGGCCGCGGTGGCACCGTCGACGCCGACCATGCGGAACGTGGGCCACCCGTACCGCGCGATGATCCTGCGCAGCCGCTCGGTGCGCTGCGGACCGTGCCACGGGCCGGTGTAGTCCGGGGACTGCTCGTACTGGTCCTGCGCCATCATCGCCACCAGCTCCGCACGCAACCCCGGGCGGCACACCGGATCCGCCGCCGCCGCGCCGGCCGAAACCCCGGCACCGATCAGGAGTACGGACAACACCAGGGCGATCGCCGTGCGAGCCATCTCCACAGTATCGCCGCGAAGCGCACCACCGGGAAGGGCCTGGGCCCGCGAAAGTGCCCACTCCCACAGCCCGGGTGCGGTGAGGTGTCCGTGCGGGGACGAGAACACGGTCCGACGGGCACACGCCCGCCGGACCGTGTGAATCGCGTGGGGTCAGCCCATCTCAGCCCGCCACCCGGGTCAGCCCGCGACCAGTGCCACGTCGTCCAGCACGAACGACGTCTGCAGCGACCAGTCCTCGTTGCCGGTGAACCTGATCGTCACGGTCTGGCCCGCGAACGCGCCGACGTTGAACTGCCGCAGGACGTAGCCCGAGGACGCGTCCAGGTTCGAGTACGTCGCCAGGGTCGTGCTGCCCGCGGCGACGGTGAAGAAGTCGAACGCCGGACCCTCGTACTCGTCGGTGTCGATCTTCAGGTACAGCGACAGCACCGAGTTGGTGCAGCCCGCCGGGATGGCCACCGCCTGCGTCAGCGTCTCGGTGCCGGTGGCGCCGTAGCCGCTGATCCACGACGAGTACGAGCCGGTGCGCGGCGCACCGGTCCCGGCCCACCGGTTGATCGTCCACGTCGCGTTCGACCAGCCCGTGGTGCCGCTCTCGAACCCGCCGTTGGTCAGTTTCTGGCCGGGACTCGAGCACGAGCCACCCGCCGGGCTGATCGTCCACGTGAACGTCGCGCTACCCGTGCGGTTCGCGCTGTCGGTCACGGTCACCGTCACGGAGTACGTGCCCGCGGTCGTCGGTGTGCCGGACAGCCGGCCGGTGCCCGGGTCGACGCTGATGCCCGGCGGCAGTCCGGTCGCCGACCACGTGTACGGCGGCGTGCCGCCGGTGGCGGACATCGCCACGCCGACCGGGGAGCCGACGGTGCCCGTCTGGCTGCCCGGGTTGGTGACCACCGGGGATCCTGGCGTGCCGCCCCCGGTGTTCACGAACAGCAGCCGGTTCGGTGAGCCGGTACCAGGGCTGGTGATCTTGCCGGTGGTGGCGTTGTTGATCATCGTGGTGGCGACCTGCGCGGGGGTCGCGGCCGGGGTCGCGCCGAGGATCAGCGCCGCGCCGCCCACGACGTGCGGGGTGGCCATCGACGTGCCGCTGATGGTGTTGGTCGCGGAGTCGCTGGTGTGCCACGCGGAGGTGATGTCCTGGCCGGGCGCGAAGATGTCGGTGCAGGTGCCGTAGTTCGAGAACGAGGCACGGGCGTCGGTGTTGGTCGACGCGTTGACCGTGATCGCCTCGGCGACGCGGGCCGGGGTGAAGTTGCAGGCGTCGGCGTTGGAGTTGCCGGACGCGATGCCGTAGGTGACACCGTCCGCGATGGAGTTGCGGACCGCGTTCTCCGTGGCGGCGTCGGAGCCCTGCGCGCCGAGGCTCATGTTCGCCACGGCCGGGCCGGAGGTGTGGTTCGAGGTCACCCAGTCGATGCCCGCGGCGACACCGGCGAACGAGCCGGAACCGGTGCAGCCGAGGACTTTGACCGCGACGAGCGTGACGCCTTTGGCGACGCCGTACTGGCTGCCGCCGATCGTGCCGGCGACGTGCGTGCCGTGCCCGTTGCAGTCGGTGTTGTTGCCGTCCCCGGTGGTGTTGGTGCCCCACACGGCACGGCCACCGAAGTCGCTGTGGGTGGTGCGGATACCGGTGTCGATCACGTACGCGGTGACGCCGGACCCGGAGTTGGGGTAGGTGTAGCTGGAGTCCAGCTGCGGGTCCCGCTGGTCGATGCGGTCCAGGCCCCAGCTCGGCGGGTTCGGCTGCGTGTCCGCCACCGACACCCTGGCGTTCTGCTCCACGTACGCGACACCTGGCTCGGCGGCCAGCCGCTTGGCTGCCCGCTCGCTGAGCTTGCCCGCGAAGCCGCGCAGCGCGTGCTGGTAGGTGTACTCGATCGAGGCGCCGTGTTTGCCCGCGAGATCGGTGGCCATCGCCCGCACGCCACCGCGTGTCGCCGCGGCCTCGTCGTCGAACACGACGATGTAACTGTCCTTGATGGCCGCCGGGTTCCCGGCGCCGAGAACGATGCCCTCGTCCGCTGCCGCACCGCTGTTCGCGGTCAGCACCAGCGCGCTCGCCGTCGCGACCACTGTGCCGAACCCGGCGATCCGCCGGGACCGTGGTCTGCGGAGTATTCCCATGACAGGTTCTCCCTCGAACAAAAGGGTTCACCGGCCGACGGGACACACCGCGCCGGCCGGACTGCAGGGTTTGGCACGTTCGCGCGAACGTGCACAGAATCCTAAGGGAAGCGCGCCGGAAAAGTACAATGTTAGCCGATTCGGCGTCACGGCCGCTGGACCGAAAGGCGTACATTATCGTGGAAGAATCCCCCGAATCCACGATGGATTTACCAACATCAACTTTCCCGCGCAGAAACCCCTTCGTGGTACGCGAAGATCGAATACCGCGGCCGCCGGACTCATCCGGCCCACTGTGGACGTGCGGCCATTGAGACTGGGATATGACGGCCATTCGGCGTCTGGAGCCCCCTGCACCGGTGCGTTAGCATCGATTTGCAATGGGAGGCGCTAATCGCCCCATATCGCGATCGTTCGCAACATTCCGGCGTAGGTGAGTTTTGAGGTGTAATGGCGACATTGATCGTCGGCAACAGTCGTACCGTGGAAATGGTGGGCGAACTGGCCGGACTCACCCCGGACGAGCGCGCGGCGGGCGGCTGTGTCGCCCAGCGGATGTTGTGGTTCGCGCGGGACGGTGACGTGCTGGTCCTGCCACGGCTGCCGCGGCCGGAATACCTCCGCTACGTCACCGGGTTGACCGGCGTCGACCCGGCGTCACTCGCGTTGCTCGCGCCGCCGGACGGTGTTCTCGGCGCCGATCTGCTGACTCCGGACCGGTTGGCCGCCACGCGATTCCGCCACCAGGTACGCGAGGCCCTCCGCGGCCGGGCGGTCGACCGGGTGCTGGCCGTGTTCCACGACGTGCCGACCGTCGAGTTCGTGGACGCGGTCGGGTTGCGGTCCGCGTTGCCCGGCTGGGCGTTCAGCGCGCAGGACGGGAACGCGTTGGTGAACAGCAAGGCGGTGTTCCGCGCGGTCGCCGCGGGTGCGGGTGTGCCGATCGCGCCGGGGTGGGTCGTGTCGCGGCCGGGCGAGATGGCGACCGCGCTGGCCGGGATGCTGGCGTCCGGCGAGAGCGTGATCGTGAAGCAGGAGTTCCAGAGCGGCGGTATGGGCAACGAGGTCCTGAGTGTGGGTGACGGCGTGCGCCTTGCGGGCGCGCCCCGGCTCGTGGTGCTGCCCGAGGTGGCGGCGGTCACCGGGTACGTGGCGCGCCGCTTCGACGAGTTGACGCTGGGCGGCCGACACCGCCTGGTGGTCGAGCGTTACCTGGCGGACTGCGCCACGGTGTACGCCGAGTACCTGGTCGGCGCGGACGGCGAGGAGTTGCGGGGAACCGGGGAACTGCTGATGGAGCCCGTCGTGGTGGGCGAGGTGGTGCCGGCGCAAGCGCTCACCGGCGCGGCCGCGGACACGCTCGTGGCCGAGGGGCGCAAGCTGTGCCGCGCGTTCCAGGCGATGGGCTATCGCGGATACCTGAGCACCGACGCGGTGCTGACCCCGGCCGGGGACGTCGTGTTCACCGAGACCAACGGCCGGTTGAGCGGATCGACGCACCTGCACGCCGTGGTCCGCTCCCGGCTCGTCCCGGAGCCGTACCGGGAACGGCGCGTGCTGCTGGAGCGGGGCGGCTGGCCGGTGCCGTCGTTCGCGCGTGCGGTCGAGCGGCTCGACGAGACCGGTCTGGCGTTCGACCCGCGGACCGGCACCGGGGTCGTGCTCACCGGTGACCTGATGCCCGACAGCACCGTGACGCCCTGTGTGGTGGCCGAGGACGCCGACGCCGCCCGGGCGGTCGAGCGGCGCGTGACCGCGCTGTTCGCCGGCTCTCCCGCGCTGACCGATCGGTAGGCGGATGGACGCTGTGGTGATGCGCCGGTTCGGCGGTCCCGAGGTGCTGCGCGTGGAGCAGGTGCCCGAGCCCGTGCCCGGTGCGGGACAGAGCCTGGTGGACGTGGCGCTGGCCGGGGTCAACTTCGACGATCTCGAACGCCGCGCAGGCGACACCCTGCCGCAACCGCTGCCCGCCGTACTGGGTGTGGACGTGGTGGGCCGCCGCCGTCGCGATGGGCGGCGGGTGGCTGCCCTGCTGCGCCGGGGCGGGGGCTACGCGCAGGTCGCGGCGGCCGACGACGCCCACACCATCGAACTCCCCGAGCACATCGACGACGCACAGGCCGTCGGGTTGCTCGAACAGGGCGCCACCGCGTACGGGGCGCTGGTCCTGGCGGGCCGGTTGCGCGCAGGCGAGACGGTCGTGGTCTCGGCCGCCGCGGGTGGGGTGGGCCACCTCGCGGTCCAGCTCGCGGTGGCGCTCGGCGCGGGTCGCGTCATCGGGATGGCGTCCACACCGGACAAGCGCGCGCTGGTCACCTCGCTGGGTGCCGGCATCGCGCTGGACCCGGCCGACGGCGACATCGGCGCACGGCTGCGGGAGTCGACCGGCGGGGCGGGCGCGGACCTCGTCGTGGATTCCGTCGGCGGCGCCCTGGCCCGGTCGGCTCTGGGTGGTCTTGCGCCGTTCGGACGGCTGGTCACCATCGGCTGGCGCGGCGGTGCCGAGCACGGCCCGATCCGGGTGTCCACTGAGGAACTGACCGATCGGTCGATCGGCTGCGCGGGGTTCTGGATGCGGCACGTGGTGGACGACCGGCCGTTGCTGTGCGGCATCGCCGACGAGCTGTTCACGCTGGCCGCCGAGGGAAAACTGGCCGCGCACATCGACCGGGTCGTTGGCCTGGCCGGCACCGGTGACGCGCACGCCGCGATGACCGCTCGGGCCACCGCGGGCAAGGTCCTGATCGATGTGAACCGGGAGCTCTGATGTACACCCGCTACTGCCGGTCGATGCTCTGCACACCTGCCATCGCCGACGACCGGTACACCAGCTGCCACCGGTCCGGCGCGGACGTCTGCCTGGTCGACCTGGAGGACTCCGTTCCCGAGCCGCGCAAGGAGGAGGCCCGGCGCAAGGCGCAGGCGTTCTTCACCGGTGCCCCCGTGCGTTGCGCGATCCGGATCAACGCCCTCACGGAGGCGGACGGGATGCGCGACCTGCTGGCGGTGCGCCGGTACGCGGTCAAGCCGGCGATCGTGCTGATCCCCAAGGTGGAGTCCCAGCGGGACGTGGAGATCGTCGAGCACGTGCTCAGCCCCGAGTGCCCGCGGGTGGAACTGCTGGCGGTGATCGAGACGCCCCGAGGGCTGGACCGTCTCGACGAGATCGTCGCGGCGTCGCCGCGGCTGCGTGCGGTGATCTTCGGTGCTGCGGACTACGCGACCGCGCTGGGGACCGGGCTGGCGTGGGAGCCGCTCAGCTACGCGCGGGCGAAGCTGGTCAACGCCGCCCGCGCCGCGGACATCTACGCGATCGACGCACCCACCTTCGATCTCGCCGACCTGGCGCTGCTCCGCGACGAGGCGATTCGCGCGCAGGTCCTGGGGTTCAGCGGGAAGGTCGCGCTGCACCCGGCGCACGTGCCGGTGCTCAACGACATCTTCTCGCCGGACGCCGCGCAGTTGGAGCAGGCCAGGCGGATCGTCGTCGCGGGCCAGCGCAGCGGGCAGGGCATCACCACGGTGGACGGGTCGATGATCGGCCGTCCGTTCTTCGAGGCGTCCCGTCGCCTGCTCGAGGAGTTCCGGCCGGACACGCACAAAACCGAAGCCTGACAGGGGAACAGGAGACGTCGATGACCGACACCGAGGCCACCCGGGTGGTGGGTGCCCACCGGCACCGCAACAGCGAGAAGCTGGTCGAGATGTCCGATCCGGTGTGGCAGGCAGCCGCGGATCACGGGCTCATCGGCATCCGTGTCGGCGGTGACTCCAACAACCGCCTGGTGGTGACCGAGACCGGGCACGAGTTCGTCAACCTGTGCTCCTGCTCCTATCTCGGCCTCAACTACCACCCCGCGGTCATCGAGGGTGCGATCGACGCGCTGCGGGTCTCCGGCACGACCGACCTGGGGTCGTCCCCCACCCGCATCCGGCACGAGCTGCAGGCCCGGCTCGAGGAGGAGCTGACCGACCTCTTCGGCGCCACCGTGCTGCTCGGCAGCTCGTGCAGCATGCTCACGGCGGGCATCCTCCCGCTGCTGGCGTCCGGGCACCTCGCCCCCGGCGGTCCGCGGGTGATGGTGTTCGACCGTTTCTGCCACTTCTCCATGGCGTACGTGAAGGCGATCTGCGCGGACGAGAGCCTGGTCCTCACCTGCGGGCACAACGACCTCGACTTCCTGGCGGACGTGTGCCGCCGCTACCCGAGCGTGGCCTATGTCAGCGACGGCGCTTACTCGATGGGTGGCGCCGCGGCGCTGGACGGGATGCTCGAACTGCAGGACCGGTACGGGTTGTACCTGTTCGTCGACGATTCGCACTCGCTGTCCCTCATGGGTGAGCACGGCGAGGGTTTCGTCCGGTCCCGGCTGACGATGAGCCCGCTGACGACCATCGTCTCCAGTCTGGGCAAGGGTTTCGGCAGTGACGGCGGCATTGCCATGCTCGGGGACCCGGCCATGGCGCCGTTCCTGGCCCGCCACGCCGGACCGGTGGGCTGGTCGCAGAACATGGCGCTGCCCGTGATCGGCGCCGCGCTCGCGAGCGCCGCCATCCACCGGTCACCCGAGCTCGGCGAGCTGCAGAGCACGCTCCGAGCGAACCTGGACCACCTCGACGAGCTGCTGCCCAGCCCGTTGGCGGGCAACGGTCTTCCGGTGCGCCGGATCAACGTCGGCGACGCCGACCGGGCCGTGCGCCTGTCGGCCGAGCTGTACCGCCGTGGCTACTACTGCTCCGCGGTGTTCTTCCCGATCGTCCCCCGCGGCGAGGCGGGCATCCGGATCATGGTCCGCGCCGACCTCGACCGCGAGCTGCTGACCACCTTCGCCGGCCACGTCCGTGACGTCACCGCGGAACTGTGAGGACCGACCATGACGAGTGCGGAAGAGACCCCCGCGGGATACCGGAAGGTCGGCGAGAACCGCTATCGGGAGATGGTCGGTTTCTGCTACGAGGACCTGGTCGTCGGCGTCACCATCGAGCACCGGCCCGGCCGCACGGTGACCGAGATGGACAACGTGCTCATGAGCATGCTCAGCATGAACGCGTCGCCGTTGCACATCGACGCGGCCTTCGGCGAGAAGGGCCCGTGGGGCAAGCCGATCGTGTCCAGCCTGGTGACGTTGAGCATCGTGGGCGGGATGACCGCGCGGAGCACGAGCGGGCGGGCGGTGGCCAACCTCGGCTGGGACCGCATCCGCCTGCCCAACCCGGTGTTCGTCGGCGACACGCTCTACGCCGAGAGCGAGATCACCGCCAAGCGCCTGTCCGGCAGCCGGCCCGGTGACGGCATCGTGAGCTGCCGGACCACGGGACTCAAGGCCACCGGGGAGGTCGTGCTCACCTTCGACCGGAGCTTCCTGGTGCCCACCCGCGCGCACGACCACCACCACGACGACGCCGGCTACTGAAACCCGTTGTTCGCCTATCGAAGGGACGGATCATATGAAGCTGAACAGCTTCGACGACTGGTCACCGCTGCGGGAAGTGATTCTCGGGTCCGCCACGAATTACACGCTGCACGAGCGGGAGTTGTCGTTCGACCTGTTCTTCTATGATCAGATGTCCGACAAGTCGTTCTACGACGAGATGTACTACCCGCACATCGGTCCGCCGTCCGGCGCCACCACCCGGCGCTCCCCCATCAAGCAGCGTTACCTCGAGGAACTGATCGAGGACGTCGAGGGCATGGCGGAGGTCCTCGAATCGCTGTCCATCACCGTGCACCGGCCGATGCCACTGGCCGACGCCACGGACGTGGCGACACTGGCCTGGCGAGCGGCAGTGACACCCCCGCTGAACGTCCGGGACAACACCCTCATCCTCGGCGACGAGGTGATCGAGACCCCGCCCCAGGTGCGCGCCCGGTATTTCGAGAACCAGTTCCTGAACCCGGTCTTCGCGAACTACTTCCGGCAGGGCGCCCGCTGGACCGTGATGCCCCGCCCGCTGATGACCGACGCGTCGTTCGACCCGTCCTACGCGAAAGGATCGCCCGGCGGCCCCGCCGAGCACATCACCGACCCGGCGCCGTCGCCCTACGACGTCGGCTACGAGATGATGTTCGACGGAGCCCAGGTCCTGCGCCTGGGCAGGGACCTGCTCGCGAACGTCGCCACCGAGAACCACGCACTGGCCGTCGACTGGCTCGAACGCCACCTCGAAGGCAGGTTCCGCATCCACCGGGTCCACCGCCTGGCCGACAACCACATCGACAGCCTCGTCCTGGCACTCCGCCCCGGGCTGCTGCTGGTGCGCACGCCCAACGTGGCCAAGGCGCTGCCCGCGCCCCTGCAGAAGTGGGACATGATCTTCCCGCCGGAACCCCAGGCCAACAACTTCCCCGAGTACGACTCCGACGACCTCATCCTCACCAGCCGCTACATCGACCTCAACGTCCTGTCGGTCAGCCCGGACACCGTGCTGGTCAACGACGCCTGCCCGGAACTGATCCGCTGCCTCGAACAGCACCGCTTCACGGTCGTCCCCGTCCGCCACCGCCACCGCAGACTCTTCGGCGGCGGCCTGCACTGCTTCACCCTCGACACCGTCCGCGAAGGATCCACCCCGGAGGACTACCTCACCAGCTGACCCCCGAGGTTCACCGGTCGCCGAACCGCAGTGTCGATCACAGTCGACACCCACCCTCGGCGACCACCACCCGTAGGAAACACCCTTGGGCGGCGTCGCATGTCGCACGGCTTCTTGCTCGTCTCAACAGGTCCACCGGCTGATCTTGGTGGTCGCGGATCGGACTGTCTCCTGTGGATCGAGTGCGGGAGGTGGTTGTGGCACGTCACGCCGGGGTGTTCGGCTTCTGATCAGCGGTCGTCACGCTGGGCGCGGAGTTCGTCGACGTCGCCGTGCCAGCGCGGCTTCTTCCTGCGCCGCACCAGTTTCGGCTTCGGCGGGCGCGGGGGCATGACCTTCTCCGGCAGCACGCCCACCGCGCGCTCCAGCTCGGTCAACGTCCCGTCGACCGCGACCCGGTCCCGTTCGGTGGTGGCTGCCTCGAACGCGCGCAGCGCGAGCACGTACCGCTTCGCGGTCTCGCCCCCGACTGTCCCGTCGAACCGGAGGACCCGGTCGGCCAGCCGGTTGAGACGGGCGTCCCCACGGGCACGCCAGTTGCGGAGCCGGTCCTCGTGCTCCTGCTGGTCCCGCAGGCCGAACCGGATCACGAACACCATGGTCAGCACGAACATCGCGGCGAACAGGGCGGCGGCGGCAAGGGTCACGACCTGCCTGGCGTTCGGCCCGGTGGCCTCGGTGGCGGGCGGGTCCCGCCGGGGCGGTTCGCCGGCGAACCGGGCGTCATAGGCCCGCACGTAGGCGGCGACGACATCGGGCGCTCCCCTGACCTTGGCGGCCAGGGTCGCGTCGTGGCCACGGACGTCGGCGCCACCGCAGATGTCCGGGCCGGGCAGCACGATCGCGATCACGTCGGGCAGTGCGGCGACGATGTCCGCGCACCGGACGTCGTCGCCTACGGCCACGACGATCGGCCGGAGTCCGATGACCTCCCGCGTGCGGCTGGCGGACAACTCGCCGTCGGCGCCAGGCGCGACGTGGACCGACGTGTAGCGGAGGTGCTCGGCCACCGTCGGCTCCCGCGCGGGCGCGGTCGCCACCGAGAAGTACAGCAGCAACCCGGAGGCCAGCAGCCCGGCCACCCACCACACACCGCGCATCAGCCCGGTCACGACGTTTCCCCGGCACTGGCCAGCGCGATGCCCTCCTCGGCGATGGCACGGACCTCAGCCATCGCCGCCGCGGTCGTGGCTTGGTCGAACAGGGTCCGTGCGGTGGCGTGCCGCTCCGCAACCCGGGTATCGCCGGCCACCATGGCGCCGAGTTCCTCGATGCGCAGGTAGGTTTCCGCTCGCGACCGGCGCAGGTCGGCACGGGCGGCCGCCTGTCGCGCCGGGTCGCGCAGGTGGTGGACGAGCAGCCACGCCACGAGGGTCACGGCCGCCGCAACGACCGCGGTGAGCCAGCCCGCGGCCACAAGGTCGAACGGCTCCGGCGGCGGGTATGAGTACACGGGCATGGGTGACAGCTTTCCAGCCGGCACCGTGCGAGCAGTCCGCGACGCGCGCGTCCTTGGCCGGGATGACTCAGCTCCGAACGTCACCAAGCCACGTGCCCAGGAAGCCGGAACCCCTACCGAACTGGGAGAACGACGAGTGACGACATTCGGCGCGGTTCCATTGTCAGGGAGTCGTCAGGTTCCCCGCGCGCCCGCGCGGCCAGGATGTCGTGGTGACCATCCACCACGACGGCATGAGGCCGGGCCCGCGCTCGTTCGGACGTGTGCTGGACGAGGTCGTCCTCACTGCCGCGGCACCACATCCCGGCGGGCTGCGACAGTGGTTGCGATACGCGCTGAACCGCTGCACACCCGGCGCGATCCGCGAGGTGGGGACGGTGCTCGAGGAACTGGTGGCCAACGCGTTCCGCCACGCCACCCGCCGTACCGGGTGCGGCTGGCACCTCGGGTGGCGGACACCTCGTTCGGCTCACGGTCACCGACGGCACGGCCGACGAATCGGACGGGTGGCGGCTCGGTCGCGGTCTGCTCATCGTGGGCGGACTGTGCTCGCGGTGGGGCGTCACGGCCGATGGCGTGCCGGGCACCGGCAAGACCGTCCGGGCCAAACTGCCGGTGCTGGTGCCTCCGTCCGCGGCCGCGGCCGCGGTGAGGATCACCCACGTCGAGCATTACGCGCCGCCGCCGCTCCCGCGGTCCGGCCCGCTGCCGCGGTTCCGGGCAGTCCGGTGACCACACCGAGCAAAGCGATCCCACCCAGCATGAGGGTCGCCGCGACGAGCCTGCCCTCACCCGTCACCGGGTACCGGTCGCCGTAGCCGACGGTCGTGATGGTCGTCAGCGTCCACCACAGCGCACCGGGGAAGTCCGTGATCGTCGCGTCCGGCGCGTCCAGCACGGCGAGCGACGCGCACAGCCCCACCACCAACGTCGCACCACTCGCGTACAACGCGACCCGCTGTTGCAGGCTGTGAACGAGCCGCCGGTTCAGCAGTGTCACCACGGTCACCAACGCCCTCGACTGCCGCACTACCGGCAACAACACCACCGCGAGGTCGAACGGGTTGCGCAGCACGAACCGCAGCCTGCGCCGCGCGAGGCAGAACCGCACCACGTAGTCGATCACGTCACCCAGATCAGGGCGTCGACGACCACCGTGACCCGGGATGGCGCGCTGACGTAGAGCACCTGCACGGCGTAGCAGGCCAGGAACAGCGCGGCCATCCCGGTCAGCGGCCAGTCGGTCCACCTGCGCCAGCGGTGAGTTCGTCGACGAACTCGGCCAGTTCGGGCACCTTCCTGGCCGGGTCACGACTCACCCAGGTCTCCCTCGTCGCCCGCCGCGTCCACGGCGGACTCGAGCGGCCCGGGTTCGGTGAGGCGAAGCTCGGCCCAGACGGTCTTGCCCTCCGCCGCGTACTCCACGCCCCAGCGCTCGGACATCCCGGCGAGGAGGAGCACACCGGGACGGTCCGGCCAGCCGACGCCCAACGTGGGGAGGTCGTCCTCCACCGCGATCATCAGGACGCGCCGCGCCTGGTGCAGCGAGATGTGCAGCACGTAGGGGCTGAGGCCGTACGTGCGGGCGTGGTCCACCAGCTCGGCGGTGAGGAGCGCCGCGCGCAGCCGGACCAGCTCCGGCACCGCGGTCAGCGCCGAGCCGATCCAGTCCCGGACCAGCCCCGTCGGGGGGTCGGTGTCCGTGGGCATGATCAGCATCGCCTGCTTGTCACCCCACGACATCGACATCGTCCCGCTGCCTCCCTCGGTTCTGATCATCTTGGCCCTGGCCGGCGGGGGTTCAACCTGACGACTGCGTGACGATCCCCCGACCGGACCGTGGCGTCGACCTCACCGGGGCCGCGCGGCGACCGGCGTCCCGACCCGGTAACCGACGCCCCGGACCGTGAGCACGAGGGTCGGCCGGCCGGGGTCCGGCTCGATCTTGCGGCGCAACCGCAGCACGTGCACGTCCAGGAGCCGGGTGTCGCCGAAGTAGCCGTACTCCCACACCCGCTCCAGCAGCTGCTCCCGCGTCACGACCGCACCACGCGCCATGGCCAGCGTGCACAGCAACCGGAACTCGGTCTTCGTCAGCGGCACCTCCTCGCCGCCACGCACCACCCGCCCCTCAGCGATGCGCAGCGACAGGTCCCCCACCTCGAGCACCGACGGACCGTCCGCACCGGACCTGACCCGGCGCAGCAACGCCCGGATGCGCGCGCTCAACTCGCCCGCGTCGACGGGCTTGGTGACGTAGTCGTCCGCGCCCGCCTCGAGCCCGGCGATGACCTCGTGCGCGCCGGTCCGCGCCGTCACCATGATGACCGGCAGGTCGCCGTGCTCGCGGATCCGCGCGCACGCGACGAGACCGTCCATGCCCGGCAACATCAGGTCGAGCAGCACCACGTCCGGCTCGGCCCCGCCCGCGGCCAACAGGGCCAGCGCCTGCTCACCGGTGCCCGCCTCGATCACGCGGTACCCCTCGTCAGCGAGCGCGAGCCGGAGTGCTTCGCGGATCCGTGCGTCGTCCTCGACGAGCAACAACGTCGCGGGTGTCATGCCGCGGTCCACGCGCCGGGCGGGGGTTGCGGTGGGTTCGCGAGACCGTCCAGCCGCACCCCGAGCGGCAGCGCCGCCCAGACGGTCTTCCCGCCGGCACGCCGCAGCACACCCCATGCCGTGACCAGCCCGTCGACCAACGCCAGCCCGGCGCCGGCGGGCCAGGACGAGGTGTCCCGAGCCGCGGAGTCCTCGACGTACACGAACAGGCTCCGGCCCGTGTCGTCGAGGGACATCCGCAGCACGCACGGCGAGCGGCCGTGCCTGCGCGCGTTCGACACGAGTTCGTCGACGACGAGCATCACCCTCAGGCGCGACACCACGGGCGCGCGCTCGACGGCGGCCGCCACCCACAGGCGTACCAGGGGCGCCGACTGCTCGACGCGGGCGGGGATGATCAGCACTGCCTGGTCGTCGGCCACGGGCGGGGTCACTCGGTCTCCTGGATCGGTGCGGACGTGCTCCCATAGTGGCCGCTGACGGGCTCGACGAACCTGACGAACACCTGACGCTTCACCGCGCTCGGCTCCACAATGGACCGGTCGCGCCATTCGTTGACGACGCCCGCCACCACGAGATGGGCGCACCTGACGACTCCATGACAATCGGTCACGACGCACCGGATCCATGGCATCATCTCGAACACGGCGGACCCTCAGACACCCGCCGAGGCGCTTGAGCCCCGGTTCGGACCCCTTTCGGGGCTCAGCAAAGGGGGCTCGGCCGGAGCTGTCCGTTCGTCCTGCGGCCGAGCCCCCGCCCACAACCCGGTCTCCCGTCCCGGTTCCGGCCCGACCAGCAGGGGGTCGATCGTGGACCGTCCGGCAACTGCGCAGCCGACGCGGTCACCGACGAGCAAGACGACGTTCTGCGCCGGTCCCGTATTCCAGGTCGTAGTGGGCGAACACCGCGGGCTCGTCGGTAGCCAGGAGTTCCCCGTCGGTCGCGATCGACGGAGCGTCCTGAACCAGCGCCTTGGGGTACTGGACCCGCAGGTTCTTGGGTGACACCGTCGCTCCGTACGCCGGGACGAACGCAAGCCGGTGGCGGCCGATCATGCCGACCTTGACCGTCAGGAAACTCGGCTCGTCGGTGACGGTGTCGACGTAGATCGCCTCAAGGTCGCCGATGGACTTGCCGACCGGGTCGATGACCTTCAGGCCGACCCAGTCGCGAAGGTTCTCAGCTGGGAACATCCCGCTGGCATTCCCCGCCCGCACACGTCCAAACCGCGCCTGCGACGGCCCCACAGCGCCGGCGCACCGTCCTCGACCTGCTGAAGCTGCCCGGGCCCCGCTTCGGCGGAGTCACAGGCCGAGGAGCAGGCGGACGGCGAACGCGCCGAGTACCACTGCCATCAGCCGTTGCAGCAGCAAGCTGGTACGCCCGGTCAGGACCCGTTCACGCATTCGGTAGACCAGCTCGACGAAAATGACCAGCCAGGCAGTGCTGATACTGAGGTAGACGGCGGCGAGCACCACCATCGTGGAGGTGGGCGGGAATCCCGCCGGCACGAACTGGGGAAAGAAGACGAGCAGGAAAATCACCACCTTCGCGTTGGTGGCGGCGGAGAGGAACCCGATCGCGAATGATCTACCACTGGCCGGACCGGCATCCGGGCCGCGGGCCGTGGCCGGGCGGAAGGACTCCCACATCGTCCACGCGCCCCAGCACAGCAGTACCGCCGCCCCCGTGACCTGCACGGCGATGAACAGGCCTGAGTTGGCTCGCAGCAGCAGCGACACGCCGGTTATCGCAAGGCACATGTGCCCCACACCGCCGGTGATCATGCCCGCGACGGCGGCGAGTGCCGGCGCGCGGCGGGCGGAGCGCAGCACCATCTGGGTGATGATCGCCGCGTCCTGTCCCGGGGTGACGATCACGATGAGGGAACTCGCGAGGAAGAACATGCTGATCATGAGGTGAGCTGCGTCCAGGAGTTCGCGGTGTCCGAAGTGGTGGCCCTCAGAGAAGCTGGTGGGCGGCAAAGGCTTCCTCGGCACCGGGTACGTCGAAGACGCCCGCGGACCGGAACGTTCGCACGGTGGCCCGGCAGACGTCCGCTTTGCTGCCCGTGTCGGCGTAGACGTCGGCGAGGACCGTCGCCGCTGTCGCGGCGTCCACACCGGACATGAGCAGCGAAGCGCGGACCGGTTCGACATCCCACGTCAGGCACGCCTTGACCAGCGCGGGCAAGGCGTGCGCGACCGGCTCGCGGAGACGGCGGTCCAGATTGGCCCACAGGTCGTGGAAGAACTGGGCGAAGAACCGGTGGTGGTGGCCCTCGTCCTTGGCGTGGTCCCGGGTGAGGTCCCGTACCGCGGTGACCACCGAAGGATCGTTCGGGATCTCGACCAGCACGGCGGTGATGAGGGTCTCGAACACCACGGTCTGCAGCAGTGGCACCAGGGCGGGTTCATCGGGCAGCAGGCGCCGCCCGGTCTCCTGGAGCCAGCCGACGATGCCGCCGTAGTTCCACGGTGGGATCGCCACACCGGTCGTGGATGCGATCTGGTCGGCCAGGTCCAGACTGTACAGCGCGTGATAACCCTCGTCGCAGTAGACCTTGAACGCGTCCAGGCGCACGGTGTTCGGCAGGTCCAGTCCCGCGCGGTTGTTGGCGATGAGCTCCGCGGTCGTGTTGACGACCCTGGTCTCCAGGTGCGTCGTCGACAGCAGGAACTGGTACAGGTGCCGGATCGTGAGTGCGCGCCGCTGTGACTCCGGCAGGTCGGCGAGCGATTCGTGCGCGAGGTAGGGCACGAGGCGCTGGGGGTAGAACACCTTGCCCGCGTCGGTCTCGTCGACGAACATCCGGCGGATCCCGCTCCGTACGCCCGCGATGTCGTACCACTGGTCGAAGGGGCTGTTCATGACATCTCCACCACGTCGACGAGCCGGTTGACGCCGGTCGAGCTGATCCCGTTCATGAGGCCGCCACTCGCACGGGTCGACCGGAGGTCAGCGACTCGAGCACCGAGCACAGCCGGGCCAGCTCCTCCGGCGAGTTGTAGTAGTGCACCGACACCCGCAGCAGACTGTCGAGGCCCCGCCTCCGCATGTCGACGCATGCCGCGTTCTCCAGGCACACCCACGTGTTGACACCAGCTCGCTGCAGTTCCGCCCGCACGGAAGCGGGGTGCCAGCCCCGCACGGTGATGGCGACGGTGCCGCATCGTTCCCGGCCGCGGTCCAGCACCGTCACCCCTGGGATGCGGGTGATCTCCGCACGCAGGTCCGCGGCCAGTTGCCGGATGCGCGGCCAGGTGTGCTGCACTCCCCAGCCCAGCGCGTAGTCGATGGCGACACCGAGTCCGATCCGGGCCGCGTAGTTCGTTTCCCAGGTGTCGAAGCGCCGGGCGGCGGGAGCGAACCGGTAGCTCCCGGCGAACGACTCGACGCCGTCCAGGCCGAACACGGCAGGCGTGAGCTGCTCGGCGAACTCCCTGCGGGCGAAGAGAAATCCGGTGCCACGCGGACCCCGCAGGTACTTGCGGCCGCAACCCACGAGCATGTCGCAACCGATCTCCTCGACGTCGACGGGCATCTGTCCCACCGACTGGCAGGCGTCGGCCAGGAACGGAATCCCGTTCTGCCGTGCGACCCGGCCGATCAGCGCCAACGGATAGACCAGACCGTCGTGCGTCGGCACGTGGGTCATCGCGATCAGCTTCACGCGTTCGTCCAGCCTGCTCCGCAGTTCCTCCACGTCCACCAGACCGTCGGCGTCCACGGGCAGCACCTCCAATCGCACCCCGTGGCGTTCGGCCAGGTGGAGCATGGACAGGTAACAACTGCCGTACTCCATCGGGGAAACGAGCACGCGATCGCCTGCCCGCAGTGGCACGCTGGCGAGCGCCGTCGACCAGGCCCGCGAAGCGCTGTCGAACAAGGCGACTTCCTGACTGTCGCAGTTGAGCAAGGCGCCGACAGCGGCATGGGCACGTTCGATCGCCTCGTGGGCGCGTTCAGCGGCCTCGTAAGGACCTATCACGCTCTCCAGCCGCAGATGGCCCACCACCGCGTCGGTGACGAGCTTCGGCGGAAGGCCGGCGCCGGCGTTGTTCAGGTGAGCGACGTGGTTCACGCCGGGCGTGTCGGCCCGCGCCTGTGCGAGATCGAAGTTCATTCAGTGAGCTCATCTCCGCCATTCGGGCATAGCTGAATCAATCCCGTCGCGGCTTTCGTGCGGGCTGCCGGTTCCCAGACCGCGCCACGCATGCCGAGTCCCGCTTCGGTGAGAGCGCTCGGTCACCGCGGCGACGGCAGCGCGTCGCGATCCAGCTTGCCGTTGGGCCTCAGTGGCAAGCGGTCGAGCACCGTCATGGTGGCCGGCACCAGGTACTCGGGCAGCCGCGCCCGCAGGAAGTCGAGCAGGTCCTGAGGGGTCGGCCGCCCGTCGGTCACCGCATACGCGGCCAGCACGCGCGCGTCGCCCTCCCCTCGGGGCACCACCGCGGCGTCGGCGACGCCGGGGTGGGTGGTCAGCACGCCGGTGATCTCACCGGGCTCGACCCGGAAACCGCCTATCTTGACCTGATCGTCGTTGCGGCCGAGGAACTCCAGCACACCGTCGGCACGCCGGCGGACGATGTCTCCGGTGCGGTAGACCGCGACGTGCTCGCCGCCGGGGCCGACCGGCAGACTGACGAAGCGCGCGGCACTCTCCTCCGGTTGGTTCACATAGCCGGTCGCGTTGCCACCACCGGCGAGGCACAACTCGCCCTCCTCGCCGTCGCCGGTGCGGCTGCCGTCAGAGCGCACGACGTAGCAGGTGGTGTCCGAGATGGGCACCCCGATCGGCACACTGACCGCGTCCGCCGGCAGGTCGTCGACCTCGTACGCGGTCGAGAAGCAGGCGATCTCGGTCAGGCCGTAGGCGTTGACGAGGTGTGCCGGGCGGCCGTGTTCGAGCACCCGGCGGGCCGCGTCGGCCCGCATCGCCTCACCGGCGACGATCACGTACCGCAGCCCGGCGAACACGTCGGGCCGCGCGGCGGCCAGGTTGTGGAAGAGACTCGTGGTCAGGAGCACGACGCTGATCCGCTCCCGTTCCACCACCGCGTGCAGTGCGGGCGCGGACAGCAGCACCTCTCGCTCGGCCGGTACGAGGCACGCTCCGTTCAACAGCGTCGCCCATATTTCGAAAACCGCGATGTCGAAGGACAGCCTCGCGGCGTGCAGCACCCGGTCCGTTGGCTCGACGTCGGCGAAGCCGTTGTCGACGCAGAGCCTTATCACGCCACGCTGCGGGATTGCCACACCCTTCGGGCGGCCGGTCGTGCCGGACGTGAACATCACGTAGGCGGGAATCGAGTTGTTCGGCGCCGGCATCCGCTCATCAGCGTCCGAACCACCGGCGTCGAGCACGTCGGCGAATTCCAGAACCTTTCCGTCGACGACTCTCGCACCGGACAATTGGACCACCACCACCGCACCGCTGTCGGCGAGCAGCCTGCGTTGCCGGTCGGCGGGCAGCGACGGATCCAGAGGCGCGTAGGTGAGCCCGGCGCACACCGCGCCCAGGACGGCGACGCAGTAGTCTTGGCCGCGCTCGCCCGCCACCGCGACGACCGCACCTTCGTTCAATCCGAGGTGCCGCAGTCCGCGAGCGAACCGCTCGGCGAGCGAGCCGAGTTCGGCGTAACTGAGGTGTCCGTCCACGCCGGCGATCGCGGGCCGGTCGGCGTGGCGGCGTACCTGGGCCAGGAACAACTCGGCGAGCGGCTGGTCGTATAAGTCGGAGATCGGTTCGACCGCTCCGTCACCATTCATGTGGACCTCCGGTCCGATTGGCGCTGCCCTCCCCGCCAGAGTAGATACCCAGAATCCACGATCAAAGCTCTTGAAACGCGAGCACGGACGGTGTAGAAAGCCGCCATCCACAGCTGGTGCCGGGATTCTCACCGTCAAATATTGACGCGGTGTCCCAAGATCTCAACCCGTCGGCTCGTTGCCGCTCACCCGGCCGCGCACACTGTTTCTGCTCGTCGCAGCAATCAATCTTAGTCAATTCGGATCAGCCGTGGACGCATCAAGCGGAACCGGTGCGGAGCGGCAGCCAAGGCATACCGAATCCGCGCGCGCTGTCTCGAGCGTCTCCCGATTGCCGGACGATGACCTCGTCAGCGTCGTCAGCAGCGGTTGTGGTGAGGGTTGCCCGCGGTGAGGCGCACCGTGAAGCCGTCCGCGTCGCGGTGGAGGGCGACGTGGCTGCACATCTGGTGGGCCAGCCACAGCCCGAAACCGGCGTGGTGGCGGCCGATGTCGGGGTTGGCGGCCGGGAGGAGGCCCGCGAACGGATCAGTGGGGCCTGACCCGGTGTCGTGCACGACGACGACCATGTGCTCGCTGTCGCCCCAGACCGTGACCGTCACCGGTGGTTTGCCATGGCATTGCGCGTTCGCGACGATCTCGGTGACCGAAAGCAGGAAGTCGTCGATCTCGCTACCGGGGAGAGTCGTCGGGTTCACGTCGCGGACCGCGCGGCGGACGGCCGATGGTGTGGGATCGGTGAGTTCCACGAGCGGCGCCGTGAGCTGGATCGGATGGGGAGCGATCGGCCGCGGGGTGGCGAGAAAGGCAGGCGGGTCGAGGTAGCGGCCACTGGCGTGGTGCCAGCCGTCGGGGGTGGCGACGAAGGGGTGGGTGCGAGCGACGTCGTCGAGGATGTGGCGTGGCGTGGTGCGGACGTCGTAGGCGCACATGCTGCGCAGGGGGAACTCGTCGTAGGCGTGGTTGACCGCCGCCTCGTAGCGCACCCACCAGTCCCATGCCGTCGCGATGGCCGCCTTCGGGACCTCGCCGAAGATGCGGATGTCCCGCGCGCCGGCGGCGACGAACCCCGCCATCATCGCCCGGTACTCCTTGATGGCGGCGGCCGGCCGGACATAGATGTCGTTGTTGACGAGAAACGTCACATCCGACGAGCGGGGAAGAGCCGTGCGGAGGAGTTCGGCTCGTTCCGGTTCGAGCGACACCAGGGCCGGCTCGCCGGCATCCGCCGCTTCCAGTAGAAAGGGCACCGCCACCGCCAGCCACTCCTCGTCGGAGGTGTAGTGGACGGCGGCGTGGTCGTAGCCTCTGGACCGGGCGTCCATGCTGGATTCCGTCACACCTGCTCCACGCTGACGCTCGTCACGTTCAACAATTCCAGGACACGAGCCGGCTGGGACAGCCGCGTCCGCAGTACCACGTTGGCGCCGAGCCGGTCGGCGGTGTCGGCGAGCGTCAGCAGGCCGCGGTGGTCGATGAAGTCGAGCCCGGTCGCGTCGATCACCACGGCACCGGCCACCGGCCGCAGGCCCGCGCGCTCGAGTGCCACCGGCCACAGTTCGTGGGAACCCGAGTCCAGCTCTCCGTCGAGCACCGCGGAGATCTCGCCGTCCGTCGTGGCGTGCAGGCGGAACGGGGTGGCACCCGCACTGGCCCACGGGTGCAGGCAGGCCAGCTGGGCGATCGCGTCGTCGCCGAGTTCGGCACGGCTGTAGGCACACATGGCCGACAACGGCCGCGTCGTCATGTAACGGTCCACCAGGTGCTCGTAGCGGGCGAAGGCATCCAACTGGACCGCGGTCCGCACCAGCGGGGTGGCGTCCGCGGCGACCCGCAGCCCGCTGAACCCCGCGGCCAGCGCTTCCTCGGTCGCGGCGGCGTAGTTGCGCACCTGCTCGTGCGGATCGACCACCGCCTCGAACGGGTAGGTGCTCGTCAGGGAGGCGGTCCGCACCGCCCCGCTCCGGACGCCGTCGTCGAACGCCCTGGTCGTGCACAGCTGACGAGCCAGGGCGCCGGGGGCGTCGCGGCCCACGTACAGCACACGCTCTCCGGCAGCCAGTCCTTCGGCGAGGAACTCCCGAGCCCGGTCGGTGAACTCCTCCGGTCGGCCGTAGGTCCAGCAAAGGTGCTCCCGCCGGTGTGAACCACCCCGGGACAGGACCGTGGACGACTGCATGCGGCAAGCGTACGCCGCGGTCCGGGGCACGCACGCCGACCGAGTCGTCTCCGTGGTCCTGTCGACGCGGCCGGTCGGGCAGGACCACGGAGCACCGCGTCAGGTCACCGAAGGGCCCGACGCGTCACTGCCGGACAACTACTTGAGGAACTCGTGGCACTGCTTCGCCCGCGCCGAATCCTCCGCCATGACTTTCCGGAAGAACTCGGCGATGTCGTCCCGGCCCGCGTTCTCCGCGTCCCGGACGTACTGGCCGTAGTCATGCCCAGCTTTCAGTGAGTGGTACTGCACCGATATGAGGTCGAACGTCACATCGTCGAACCCGGTCTCGCCCGTCGCCATGGATCTCCCTCCATCGTCGTCCCCGTCAGGTACCCAGCCGAAGGCAGAGCAATCCACATCCGGACAGCCCATCCGGCCACCCGGACCGTCAACACCAGCAGGAGGTGCTCGTCGGCCCGGTGACGAGCCGTGCACTGGCAAGAAGAACTCAGCCCAGAAGCCACCTTCGTCCTCGCGGAAAAGGGCGAACACTCGCCTTTGCCCTGCACGAAGATCAGCCTGTTGGTGCGCCTGAGCATGCCGATCACCCAGCGCACGATCGCCGCTTTCCGGACGGCCACCGCCCCGGCTTGTTCAGCCGCGGGTCTCGGAGCGCCTCGATTGTTCGTCGTAGTCCCGTTTGCGTTGCGGGTAGCCGGTCCGGAAGACCTCGTAGACGGGAATCCCGCGCTGGTTGCCGAACCGGATCGCGTCGTCGAGGCTGCCGATCTTGCGCCGGGTCCACTCCCCGTCGCCCGCGATGAGCATGACGGTGGCGACGATCGTCGCCGTCCCCGGTTCGTAGTAGGCCTCGACGCCGGTGCGCTCCAGCGCCCACTGTTCCATGTATTCGAGATCTTCATCACGGGCGCGCTGCACGGGTGCCGCCGGGCCCGTCCCCGGGCGTCCTCGTCGACGCAACCGGCGGTACGCCCGGAACACCACGATCACGACCACGGCACCGAGCACCAGGACGAGCACGAACTCCACGCTCCAGATGCCGGCTTCCGGTGTGGTGGTCGCGGCGGTGGCGTCGAGCCAGTCGTGCAACGTGGAGACGTTGGTGGCCAGGCCCTTCTGCGCGGCACTGTCGCCGGTGGTCCCCGAGCCGCTGAGAGTGCCGATCAACTCCCAGCGACCGTCCTTCTGGACGATGACCGGGCCACCGGAATCGCCCTTGGCCGAGCGCTGCCCCGGGTCGTCCTCCGGCCACGTCAGCAGTTCACTGCCGGAGGACGTGCTCGCGGGCGCGCCCAGGCGCAGGGGCAACTGCTTGAGCGTCGTGGCGACCGCGCAGTCCTTCGCCTCGCAGACCTTGCCCCAGCCGACCAGCATCGCCTCCTGCCCGCTGCGCGGCATCATCCGCGCCGCGACCTGGATGGGCGCCTTGTCCGACGCCTCGTCCAGCTCGATGAGGCCGACGTCGAGCCCCGCTGGCCCCTTGACCAGCCGGTTGGCCCGGCGGGATTCGCCCTCGTAGCGCACGGTCGAGCCGATGAACAGGCGGAAGTCGTCAGCCGGGCGCAGCGGGTTGTCCAGCCCCGGGTCGCTCTCGGCCTGGTCAGGCCGCTCGGTGACGATGCAGTGCCCGGCGGTCAGCACCCAGCGCGGCGAGATCAGGGCGCCGGTGCACGCCCCACGGGAGTGCTCGACCACCACTGCCCACGGGTACTCCTGGGCAACCTCCTGACCCCCGACGATCGCCGACGCCGTCGCGGGGAAGATCCCACTGACCGCGACCACCGAGACGAGAACCGCCAGCGCGCCCCTGCCGATCGAACCCCACACGCCCATCCCCCACTCCAACCACGACCTCCGCACGATGCCAGAGCAGGAAACCGCCGACAAGCACAGGGCCCGCGGAGCACCCAGCCGTCAGTCCGTCAGCCGGGCTCAACGGCAAGCAGTGGACACCCCGAGAGCTACGCCACAGCTTCGTCCCCCTTCTCTCCGACGCGAAGGTGTCCATCGAAGTCATCTCCCGCCTGGTCGGCCACAGCGGCACCACGGTCACCGAGACCGTCCACCGCCACCAGATCGTCCGACGTGATCCGCACCAACCCCGACCAGACCAAGACCAGCGACCCCCTGCAACCCGCGGTTCCGCCACCAGGACGTGACCTCTCACTGACACCGCTGACACGTGACAGCGGATGAGTACTACTCATCGAGACGATGACTCCGACTCTTGCAGATGAGGGAGGACCGCCCTACGCTCACTGGGAGCGCTCCCAGTGTTCTCACCAACCGTCAGAGCAGACGGAGGAGATCGAGTCCCATGAGGTCGCTTTTCCCTGCCCGTCGGCGCCTCCACGCGACCGCGGTCACCGTCATGGTCGCTGCCGCGGCCACGGTCGCCACCGGCCCCGCCCACGCCGCCGACTACGAACGAATCCTCAACGGCACCTTCAGCGCGGGCACCACCGACCCCTGGTGGGCGAGCGCCGGGGTGACCAACCGCGTCGCGGGCGGTGAGCTGTGCGCGTCGGTCACCGGCGGCACGACGAACCCGTGGGACGCCCTGATCGGCCAGAACGGCGTGCCGTTCGAGGCCGGGCAGCAGTACACGATGTCCTTCGACGCCTACGCCGCCGCGCCCCAGCGCATCGCGGCCAACGCCGGTGAAGGGGTCAGCCCGTACCGGACCATCGCCCGGCACGAGGTCCAGCTGGGCACGAGCAAGCAGAAGTACACCTTCACGTTCACCTCCCAGCTCGACTTCCCGGACTCGGGCAACGGCCAGATCACCTTCCAGCTCGGCGGCAACGCGGCGAACAACACCGTCTGCGTGGACAACGTCTCGCTGGTCGGCGGCGTGATCCCGCCCGGCGGTCCTGGCGCGCCGACGAAGAAGGTCCAGGTCGACCAGGTCGCGTACGTGCCGGGTCTGCCGAAGCACGCCACCCTCGTGTCCACCGCGACCACCGCGCAGACCTGGGTGCTCAAGAACTCCGCCGGCACGGTCGTGGCCACCGGCCAGACCACGCCGAAGGGCGTCGACGCGCTGTCCGGCGACCCGGTGCATCTGATCGACTTCTCGTCCTACGACACGGCGGGCACGGGCTACACGCTGGCCGTCGGCACGGAGACCAGCTTCCCGTTCGCCATCTCCGCCGACCCGATCAAGCGGCTGCGCTACGACTCGCTGGCGTTCTTCTACCACCAGCGCAGCGGCATCGCGATCGACGCGCAGTACGTCGGCGCCGCGTACGCGCGGCCCGCGGGCCACCTCAACGTCGCGCCCAACCAGGGTGACAACAACGTGGCCTGCCGGTCCGATCTGAACTGCGGCTACACGCTGGACGTGCGCGGCGGCTGGTACGACGCGGGCGACCACGGCAAGTACGTCGTCAACGGCGGCATCTCGGCGTGGCAGGTGCTCAACACCTACGAGCGCGCCAAGCTGATCGGCGACGCGGCCGCACTGGGTGACGGCAAGCTCGCCATCCCGGAGAAGGCCAACGGGGTGCCCGACATCCTCGACGAGGCCCGCTGGGAGGTCGAGTTCCTGCTGCGGATGCAGGCGCCGGACGGCATGGTGCACCACAAGGTCCACGACGCGAACTGGACCGCCCTGCCCACACTGCCGCACCAGGACAGCCAGCCCCGCAGGCTCTCGGCGACCAGCACCGCGGCGACGCTGAACATGGCGGCGGTGGCGGCGCAGGCGGCCCGCATCTGGCAGACCGTCGACCCGGCGTTCTCGACGAGGGCGCTGGCCGCGGCGAAGAAGGCCTACGCGGCGGCGAAGGCGAACCCGAACAAGATCGCGGACCCGAACGACAGCACCGGCGGCGGCGCGTACTCCGACACCACGCTGACCGACGAGTTCTACTGGGCCGCCGCGGAGCTGTACGCGACGACCGGCGAGGCAGGCTACCGCGCGGACGTGACCGGCTCGTCCCTCTACAAGGGACGGTCGATCAACGACCGCGGCTACGACTGGGGATACACCGGTCCGCTCGGTGACATCACGCTGGCGCTGGTGCCGAACGGTCTGCCTGCCACCGACGTCGCGGCGATCAAGGCGGCGTTCGTGGCAGGCGCCGACAAGCTCCTGAACCAGATGGCGTCGCAGGGCTACCCCGCCCCGTACCGGGAGCCCGACGGCACCTACGTGTGGGGCTCGAACGGCCTGGTCGCCAACAACGCGTCGGTGCTCGCGCTGGCGCACGACTTCACCGGCGCGGCCAAGTACCGCGAGGGCGTGTTCGAGGCGCTGCACTACCTGTTCGGCCGCAACCCGGTGAGCTACTCCTACGTCAGCGGGTACGGCGGGCAGCCGGTGCGCAACGTCCACCACCGGCACTGGGCGAACCAGCTCGACCCGAGCCTGCCCATCGCGCCACCCGGTGCGCTCTCCGGCGGCCCGAACAGCGGGTTGCAGGACCCGGTCGCGGAGCGCAGCCTCCAGGGCTGCAAGCCGCAGAAGTGCTTCGTGGACCACATCGAGGCGTACTCGCTCAACGAGGTCACGGTCAACTGGAACTCGGCGCTGGCGTGGATCGCCAACTGGGCGGCGGAGAAGTCGGGCGCACCGATCCCACCCGACACCACTCCCCCGGCCACGCCGGGCACCCCGGTGGCGTCCAACGTCACCGCGACGGGCGCGACGCTGACCTGGGCCGCGTCCAGCGATCCGGAGAGCGGTGTCAGGAACTACGACGTCATCTCGCTCGAAGGGGACACGTCCCGGGTGGTCACGACGGTCACCGGCACCTCCGCGACGTTGACCGGGCTGACGCCGAGCACCGCGTACCGGTTCGCCGTCAAGGCCCGCAACGGGGCGGGACTCACGTCCGCGCTCTCCGGCGCGGTCGACGTGACCACCAGTGCGAACGGCCCGACGTACTGCAGGATCGGCTACCAGGCGTCCGGGTGGAGCACGGGACTGTCCGCGAACGTCACCATCACCAACACCAGCGGCGCGGACTGGACGTCGTGGACCCTCCGGTTCACGTGGCCCGGCAACCAGCGGATCACCGAGGGCTGGTCGGCGACCTGGACGCAGTCCGGCGCCGCGGTGTCGGCGACGCCCGTGTCGTGGAACAGCCGCGTGCCGGCCGGTGGCTCGGTGCAGGTCGGGTTCAACGCCTCGTCGACACCGCCCCACCCGGAGCCGACCGACTTCTCGGTCAACGGACAGCCCTGTGCGAAGGGCTGACGTGCGGAGTCCGCTCATCAGCAGACAGGAGCACAGCCATGACAGAAAGACGTCACCTCCGCCGGTGGTGGACACCGATCGCCGCCGCCGCTCTCGTCCTCGCGAGCGTCGGGGTGGCCGATGCCCGGCCGGCACCCGCACTTGAGGACACCGGCACGCTCGCCGCGTCACCCGGCTGCGGCAAGGCCCCGACCCTGACCAGCGGCACCCACACGATCCAGAGCAGCGGCCAGAACCGATCCTTCATCCTGAGGTTGCCCGACAACTACAACAACAACACCCAGTACCGGCTGATCTTCGGTTACCACTGGCGGGGCGGCACCGCGAACGACGTCGACTCAGGCGGAACCGACGGCTACAACTGGTCCTACTACGGCCTGCGGAGGCTGGCGAACAACTCCGCGATCTTCGTCGCGCCCCAGGGCATCGGGAACGGCTGGGCCAACTCCGGCGGTCAGGACGTCACGTTCACCGACGACATGATGAGGCGGATCGAGAACGACCTGTGCGTCGACACGGCACAGCGCTTCGCACTGGGCTTCAGCTACGGCGGCGGCATGAGCTACGCGCTCGCCTGTGCCAGGGCCACGACCTTCCGCGCGGTCGCGGTCTACTCCGGCGCGCAGCTGAGCGGGTGCAGCGGCGGCACACAGCCCATCGCGTACATGGGGATTCACGGCATCAGCGACTCGGTGCTCAACATCTCGTCGGGACGTTCGTTGCGTGACACCTTCGTCAGGAACAACGGCTGCACCGCGCAGAACCCACCCGAGCCGTCGCCGGGCAGTCGCACGCACATCGTCACCGCGTACTCGGGTTGCCGTGCCGGGTACCCGGTCGTGTGGGCCGCGTTCGACGGCGGTCACACCCCCGGTCCCATCGACGGCGGCGGCGAGGGCTGGCGGACCTGGACCTCCGGCGAGGTGTGGAAGTTCTTCACCGGGGACACGCCGCCGACCCCGACCACGTTCCGGCTGCGCGGCGAGTCCTCCGGCCGGTGCCTCGACGTCACCGGCGCCAACTCGGCGAACGGCACCCAGCTGATCCTCTGGGACTGCCACGCAGGCGCCAACCAGCAGTTCACCCGCAACAACCAGGCCCTGCAGGTGCTGGGCAAGTGCCTGGACGCACCACCCAACGCCGCACCAGGCACCCGCGTACAGATCTGGGACTGCCACGGCGGCACCAACCAACAATGGAACGTCAACGACAACGGCACCATCACCAACGTCCAAACCGGACTCTGCCTCAACGCCACCGGCACCGCCAACAACGCGACCGTCACCGTGGCGACCTGCAACAACACCGCCGGCCAACGCTGGGCCAAGGCCTGACCGGCCGGGTGCGGACAGCCGCCGGCCGCCGTGCGGCTGTCCGCACCAGCAACGTCGTCAACGATCTTCTTCGCTGCTCCACGAGAACGGGTCGGTGTCATGGTGACCAACGGATACGAGTTCGCGCCGTCGCTGCGCCGCCTGCTGTGCGTGCTCACCGCGGTGGCCCTGATGTCGGTCGGGTTGTTCGTCAGCGCCCCGCGGGCCGGTGCTGACACCAGCCCGTTCCGGGGCGTGAACTGGGCGCGGAAAGGCGACAACTTCACGACCGGCACACTCGTTCTGGAGGGGCTGAGCGGATCCGACAGTTACGCGACCGTCCGGGCCAAGGCCGACGCCGTCTACGCCGACATGGCGAACCTGCTCGGCGCCAACACCGTCCGGCTGCCCGTCAACACCCACACCGTCGGCTCGTCGTGGTGGCACGCCTACCGCGGCACCATCGACGCCGCGACGGCCCGGGGGTTCACGGTGATCCTCGCCTACTGGGAGGACGGCGCCGCCTCCGGCGGGCGGATCACCGACATGGGCGCCTTCAACTCGATGTGGGACACCGTGGTCGCACAGTACGGCGGCAACGGCCTGGTCTACTTCGAGCCGATGAACGAACCGCACGGGTACAGCGCGAGCGAATGGATGAACGTCGCCGCCAACTGGATCAACGCCCGCCCGTCGGTGCCGAGGGGCCGGATTCTGGTCGGCGGTACGGGCTTCAGCCAGGACCTCAGGCCCGTGTGCAACGACAGCCGTTTCAACGGCACACTGCTGTCGTTCCATTTCTACGCGTTCTTCTACGGACAGCACGACTACGCCGGCTGGCGGGACATCGCGCGGACCCAGCTGGGCGACTGCGCGTCCCGCGCCGTCGTGACCGAGTTCGGTGCGCCGATGGACACCGGTCTCGACTACGGAAACCCGAACAGCACCGACAACTTCGTCCGGTACCTGCGCGCCATCACCGACACCATGCACGACAACGCCATGGGCGGGACGTACTGGCCGGCTCTCGGCGGCAAGGTCACCGCCGGGAAGACCTACGACTGGTACTCCATGTTCGCGCTCAACGGCAGCGGCACCGACCTTTCGCTGAGCATCCGCAACGCCGCCGGAGCCGACCGGCTCCGGTACGCCTGGGGTGACGACAGCCCCGGCGGGCAGGTCACCGCCATCGTCAACCGGAACTCCGGCAAGTGTGTGGACGTCGTGAGCGCCTCGAGCGCCGACGGCGCCGAGATCATCCAGTGGGACTGCCACGGCGGCACCAACCAGCAGTGGGAGGCAGTTTCCACCGGCGACGGCCACGTCCAGCTCGTCTCCCGGCATTCCGCCAAGTGCCTCGACGTCTCCGGCGCGTCGACCGCCAACGGCGCCAGGGTCATCCTCTGGTCGTGCAACGGCGGGACCAACCAGCAGTGGCAGCTGCGCGACAACGGCGGCGGCTACGTGCAGATCGTCGCCCGCCACTCCGGCAGGTGCCTGGACGTGATCGGCTCCTCGACCGCGAACGGCACCCGGCTCCAGCAGTACGACTGCCAGAGCACCGCCGCCCAGCAATGGAGCCGACGCTGACGACCCCGCGCAGGGGTCGTCAGCACGGCCGAGGAGACCTCGCACAACACCCCAACGCGCCGCCTCCACGGCACGGGCACGCCGGCACCCGGTGGTCACCCGAAGACGCGGCGCTGGATCTCCCGGCGGTAGTCCTCGAGGGTGTTGTCCAGGTGCGTGGCCGCGGCCTCGGCCGCTTCGTCGGGCTTGCCGTCGCGGATCGCGCGGTAGATGGCGGCGTGTTCCTCGACCGCCTCCGCCGCGTGGCCGCCGACCGTGCCGTGCAGGCCGATCGTGCTGGACTGCTGTTGCAGGCGACGGGCCTCGCGTACCGAGGCGACCAGAAACTGGTTGTGCGACGCGTCCGCGACGGCGAGGTGGAAGTCGTCGTCGCCGCGGTCGAACAACGCGGCCTGCCCGGTCTCGTGGCCGTGCCTGCAGGTGTCGACGGCGTCCTCGATCGCCCGCAGTTCGGCCGGTGTCGCGTGCACCGCGGCGAGCCGGCTCGCCGCGGTCTCCTGGATGCGCCGGAACTCGAACAGCATGTACACGTGGTCGAGGTCGGTGGGCAGGAAGAAACCACCCCAGCGCGACGAACCCAGCATCCCGACGTCGTCGGCCACGTACAGGCCCCTGCCCTTGTGCGCCCTGACTCGCCCGATCGCCGACAGGATCTTGACCGCCTCGCGCACCACACTGCGGCTGGCGTCGAGGCGCTCGGCCAGGTCCTTCTCGGTCGGCATCCGGTCACCGGGACGCAACCCCGACTCGGCGATGAGCTGGAGGATCCGCTCGGCCATGAGCTCGTATCCCGGTCGGTACGAGCCCGCCGACCGGGTGGCACCGTCGGCCGCGACCTCCGCCATACCGAGAGATCCTACATCAGCGGCGCCGCAGGTGAGTCGTACTCATCCGCGCCCGGCGCGGCGCGCGCTCGGGAATGGCGCGGCACCGACGAGAACAGCGCCAGTGCCGCCACCACTGCCCATGCGGCCGCGCGCAGGCCTCGTACCGGAATACGTCTGCGCTTCACCGCACATGAAGAAAACCCATCGTCTTTGACGGCAGGCACACCGTGCCCGAGCAGGTCCCGCAAAGCAGAAAGGCTCGATGTGAACGCTAACACAGATCGCGGAGCGGAACAATCGCACTACACACCTACGCAGAGCGACCGGTGTGCTGTTGCAGATCGTCGCGAAGCCGGGCCGCTGCGGCCGTGGCATTGGATGAGTCTGACTCATCGCTGGCAGCCGACCCGTCGCCGTTACTGGGGTCCAGTCCCGAACCCCGCCGTCAAGCTGCGATTACGCCAAGACCCGTGGTGGATGTCGCTCGCAGGTCCACGGATGAGTCGTATCCATGTCATTGCGGTCGCACGATTCCTGTGGTGGACTGATGGTTGCCTCGGCAGGGGCGTTCGCCGGATCCGTTCCACGTAAGGAGATCCCGTGTTCGCGTCCTCGTCCCCCGCTGTGCGGAGATCCGCGCTGACCGTCGTCGCCGTCGCCGTGACGGCCCTGCTCTCCCCCGCTCCTCCCGCTTCCGCGGCGCCCACCACGCTGTACGCCGCTCCGTCCGGTACCGGCACGAGCTGTACCGCCGCCGCACCGTGTTCGTTGTCCGCCGCGCAGGCGGCGGTGCGGTCGCTCAACGCGACGATGTCCGACGACGTCGTGGTGGAGCTGGCCGGTGGGGTGTACCGGCTTTCCGCGCCGCTGCGGCTGACCGAGGCCGACTCCGGCAACAACGGTCACCGCGTCGTGTGGCGGGCAGCGGCGTCGGCGAGTCCCGTGATCAGCGGCGCCCGGGCGGTCACCGGCTGGTCGGTCGCCGACGCCGGCAAGAACATCTGGCGCGCCAACGTGGGCACCGGGATCGACAGCAGGCAGCTGTACGTCGACGGCGCGATCGCCACCCGTGCGCGCTCCCAGGTGAACCGCGCCGACTTCACCTTCACCAGCACGGGCATGACCTTCTCCACTCCCGCGCTGAGCTACCTCAACAACCTCGCGAACCAGAACCGGGTCGAGGTCGAGAGCGTCAACTCGTTCACCGACCGGTACTCGCCGGTGCAGAGCATCAGCGGGAACGTCGTCACGATGAAGCAGCCCGCGTGGAACAACAACACCTTCGGCTACGACACGCTCACCGCCCCGCACCGGGCCGGTCCGTTCTACCTCGCCAACGCCTACGAGTTCCTCGACTCGCCGGGCGAGTGGTACCTCAACCCCGGCAGCGGCACGCTGTACTACATTCCGCTGTCCGGGCAGAACATGAGCACGGTCGGCGTCGAGCTGCCGGTCACGCAGTCGCTGGTGAACGTCGGCGGCACCTACGACGCGCCCGCGCACGACATCACGTTCAGCGGGATCACGTTCACCGGCACGACCTGGCTCGGCCCCAGCGGCAACGAGGGCTACGCGGACCAGCAGACCGGCGCCTACCTCGCGGGCAACTGGAGCTGGCCGGCCGACCGGCTGACGTCCTGTCAGAACGGCTGCCGGCAGTTCGAGGCGGCCCGGCCGCACTGGCACCAGATGCCCGCGGCCGTACAGGTCTCGGCGGCCCGCGGCATCACCTTCAGCGACTCGGCGTTCGTCAACCTGGGACAGACGGCCATCGGCATCGGCAACGACGCCAACGCGCACGCCAGCGGGGTCGGCCTCGGCGCGAGCGACATCACGATCACCGGCTCGGAGATCGCGAGGAGCTCCGCGGGCGGCATCATCGCGGGCGGGGTCCGCGCGGACGCGCACCACCCGAGCGACCAGCGGATGGTCAACCGGAACATCACCGTGACCGACAACCGCATCCACGACCTCGGCGTGGAGTACCGCGGCAACGTCTCCGTCCTGACCACCTACGTCACGACCACCGACGTGTCCCACAACGAGGTCTACAACATGCCGTACTCCGGCATGTCGATCGGTTATGGCTGGGGCAGCAACGACGCGGGCGGCAGCGACCACTACGCGGGCCGCGGACTGTACGACTACCAGCCGCGGTACACGACGCCGACCACGGCGTCCGGCAACCGGCTCGTCGGCAACCACATCCACGACGTGATGCGGCAGATGAACGACGGCGGCTGCATCTACACGCTCGGGTGGAACCCGAACGCGCAGATCCGGGAGAACCACTGCGTGCGGACTAACGGCTATTTCGGGATCTACTTCGACGAGGGCTCCAAGTACTACACCGCGACGAACAACGTCTTCTCCGCCACCGGGACGTGGGCCACCGCCAACTACTGGGGCGGCGAGAACATGGGCAACTGGACGGTCACGAACAACTGGTCGGCCAACGGCAGCACCAACATCACGAACGGCGACCGGGGCAACGTGGTGTCCGGCAACGTCACGGTCACCGGCGGGAACTGGCCGTCCGGCGCCCAGACCGTGATGGCGAACGCCGGGCCGCGGGACGGCGGCACCCCGCACACCACCGCGATCGTCGGCGGTCAGTCCGCCCGCTGCGTCGACGTCACCGGAGCGAGCACCGCCAACGGCACCCGGGTGCAGCTGTGGGACTGCCACGGCGGCACCAACCAGCAGTGGACCTACACCTCTGGCAAGCAGCTGGTGGTGTACGGCGGCAAGTGCCTCGACGCCTCCGGCGGCGGCACCGCGAACGGCACGGCGGCGATCATCTGGGACTGCCACGGCGGCACGAACCAGCAGTGGAACGTCAACGCGAACGGCACGATCACGGGCGTGCAGTCCGGGCTGTGCCTCGACGCGTCCGGCCACGGCACCGCGAACGGCACCCTGATCCACCTCTGGTCATGCACCGGCGGGACGAACCAGCAATGGAGCCTGCGATGAGAACCCGTGCACTGTGGTCGGTCGTTCTGGTCGCGGCGTGGGCGTTGACCGGTTGCGGCAGCGCCGCCGGACCGGGCTCGGGCGGCGGCAAGGCGGACACCCTCGTGGTCTGGGACTGGAAGTCGGGCGACGACGCCGCGGCCACCTACCTCGAGAAGGCCAAGGCCGACTTCGCGGAGAAGCACCCGGACGTCACCGTCGAGTTCGTCGCCCAGCCGTTCGACCAGTACTACACGCTGCTCGGCGCCGCCATCCAGGCGGGCAAGGGACCGGACGTCATGCTGTTCAACGGCGGCGGCCAGATCCGGGACCGGACCGACGCGCTCGTCCCGCTGGACCCCTACCTCGCCGACGACCGGGCCCGGCTGACCGGCTGGGAGGCGTTCGGCAAGGACGGGAAGACCTACGCCGCGCCGGTCACGTTGCAGGGCCACCCGATCTACTACAACAAGAAGCTGTACGAACAGGCCGGGCTGGACCCCGACACCCCGGCGGCGACCTGGCAGGACTTCGTACGCGACTGCGGCACGATCAAGGACGAGACCGGTGCCGGTTGCTTCGCGCTCGGCAACAAGGAAGGCATCGGCATCCAGTTCTTCCTGTCCGCCATGGGTTCCGGCGTGCTCACCGACGAGGAGTACGACGACTGGATCGCCGGGGACCGGGACTGGAGCTCGCCACACGTGAAGCGGATCTTCGAGTTGTGGCGGGAGACCGGCGACGCGGGCCTCAACAACGAGGGCGCCAACTCGACCGCCATGTTCAACGACGCGTTCGCGCTCTTCTCCGCCGGCAAGGCAGCGCACGTCATCGGGTTGATGTCCGATGTCGGGCACTGGAAGGACTTCGGCGAGTTCCTCGACGCCGACGACGTCGGCGTCATGCCGGCGCCGGTCGTCACCGACGGCACGACGCCGAGCCTTCCGTACGACGGCGGCATCGGGTACGCGGTCGCCGAGTGGACGGCCGACCCGGCGCTCGCCGCCGATCTCGTCCGCTCGCTGACGTCACGGGACGCGCTGGCCGCGTTCCACGCCGACGCGGGCGCGATCGCCGCCGACACCACCATCGACGTGTCGAAGGCGGGCCCGGCGGTCGCGCGGATCGTGTCGGAGATCGAGACCGGTGAGCCCGCCCTGCACGTGGCGCTGTCGTCGGGCACCCTCGACCTGATGGGGCGGCTGTCCCAGCAGCTGCTGAGCGGGTCGGTCACCGTCGACGAGGCGCTGCGCCGGCTGGCCGCGTCGGACCGGGAAGGCTGACCGGGTGGCGATCGGGAGCACGTCGCCGGTCCGCCCGGCGCCTGCCGCGCGTACCGGCGGGCCGGCGCCACGCCCGGCCGCGCGCCGCGTCTCCCGTCGCGTGGAGCGTCTCGCGCCGTACCTGCTCGTCGCTCCCGCTGTGCTGATCCTCGTCGTGTTGCGCCTGTACCCGCTTGTCCTCGGCGTCAACTTCTCCTTCACCGGGGACGGGGAACGTGACGGAACGGCAGTCGGATTCGACAACTACGCGACCCTCTTCGCCGACCCGCTCTTCCTCGGCGCGTTGCGGAACGTCGGACTGCTGGTGCTGTTGCTCCCCGTGGCCGTCGCGATTCCCGGGCTGCTCGCGACGTTCATCCACCTGCGGGTGCCGGGACACCGGGTCTACCGCGGCGTCTACTTCTTCCCCGCCGTGCTGTCGCCGGTGATCGTCGGTGCGATCTTCAACCTCCTGCTGGCCTTCGACGGCCCGGTGAACGCCCTGCTCGACGCCGTCGGGCTCGGCGCGGTCGACTGGCTCGGCGACCCGGACGTCGCGATCTTCGCGGTCGTCGGGGTGCACGTGTGGGCGACCTTCGGGATGGCGCTGGTGGTGTTCCTCGCCGGGTTCTCCACTCTGGACTCCGCGCTGCTCGACGCCGCGCGGATCGACGGCGCGTCGCTGCCGGGGATCATCCGGCACGTGATCGTTCCCGGCCTGTCCCGCACCATCCAGTTCGTGTTCGTGACCACGATGATCGGGATGCTGACGTCGATGTTCGGGCTGCTGTACGTGATGACCGGCGGTGGCCCGGGTGGCGCGACCTACCTGCCGGAGTACTACATCTGGATCCAGCAGGGCCGGATGAACCGCCCGGCGCTCGCCGCGGCCGCGTCCACTGTGCTTTTCGGCGTCATGGTGGTGGTGGGGCTGCTGCAGATCAGCGTGCTCCGCCGGTCGGGCAGGGTCGACTGATGCGGGCCGCGAGCAGGTGGCTGGCCGCCGTCCCGATGGCGGCGCTCGCACTGGCCACGATCTACCCGTTGGTGTTCACCACCAACGTGGCGCTGAAGACCAGGCACGAGTACGTCCTCGACCGCTTCTCCCCCACGGCCGCGCCGCGGCTGGACAACCTGGGCGCCGCGTGGAGCAGCGTCGGGATGGCACGTTACTTCGCCAACTCGGTCGTCGTCGTGACGTGCGCGGTCGTGCTGCTGCTGGTGGTCGGCTCGATGGCGGGCTTCGCGCTGGGCAGGCTGCGCTTCCGCGGGTCGCGGGTGCTCTTCCTCGGCTGTCTCGCCGCGCTGTTCGTCCCGTTCCAGGTCATCATGGTCCCGCTCGCGAGGACACTCGCCGACCTCGGCCTGATCGACACCTATCCCGGGCTGGTCCTCGCCTACGTCGCGCAGTTCCTCCCGTTCACGATCTTCCTGATGGCGAGCTACTACGCGCACGTCCCGGTCGAGATCGTCGACGCGGCCAAGATCGACGGCAACACCCTGTTCGGCGTGTACCGGCGGGTGATGCTGCCGCTCGGCACCCCCGCGCTGCTCTCCGTCGGCATCCTGAACACGTTGTTCTGCTGGAACGACGTGCTCATCGCGCTGCTGGTGATGCCGTCCGCCGAGCACCGGACCCTGATGGTGGGGGTCACGTCGCTGCGCGGCCAGTACTCGGACGACATCCCGACGTTCGCCGCAGGCGTCCTGATCGCCGCCGTGCCGATGCTGCTGATCTACCTCTTCTTCCAGCGCCGGATAGCCGAGGGCGTCACCGCCGGTTCCACGAAGGGCTGAACATGCGCATCACGGGGTTCCGAACCCTCGACACGGTCCAGGACTGGGGGCGCCCGGTCGGTGACGCCAACGGCGTCTTCGCCGACGGGGTCACCCCCGTGCCGATCGTCCTGGTGGACACCGACGAGGGGATCACGGGCGTCGGCATCGGACCGCACACCGGCGCCGAGGCCGTCTTCGCCGCCATCGACGGGGAGGACCCGCGCGGTGTCACCGCGTTGTACGACCGCATGCTGCGGCAGACGTTCAAGGCCGGGCACGCGGGCGCGGTGTTCGGCACCATCGGCGCGTTCGACACCGCGCTGTGGGACATCAAGGCCCAGGCCGCCGGGGAACCGCTGTGGCGTCTGCTCGGCGGCCGGGACCGCGTGGTGCCCGCGTACGCGTCCGGTCTGGACATCGGCCTGACCGACGACGAGCTCGTCGCCGTGTACCGCGGGTACGCCGAACACGGCCTGCGTGCCGCCAAGCTGAAGGGAGGTCTCGACGTCGAACGGGACCAGCACCGGCTGACCCTGGTCCGCGACGTGATGGCAGGCGCGGCACGTGGCGGCAGGCCGGCCCTGATGCTCGACGCGAACGAGTCGTGGTCCCGGAAGCAGGCCGTCCGCCACGTGTGTGAGCTGGAACGCACCCTCGACCTGACCTGGGTGGAGGAACCGGTCCGGCGCTGGGACGCGGACGGGCTGGCCGTCGTCGGCAGGGGCATCCGCGCCGCGGTCGCCACCGGGGAGAACCTCACCGGCCTCGAACAGTTCCGCCCGCTGCTCGCCGCGGGCGCGGTCGACGTCGTCCAGACCGGCGCGGGCTGGGGCATCACCCACTTCCTGCGCGTCGCCATCCTCGCCCACGCGTACGACCTGCCGGTCAGCCCGGTCGGGAACACCCCGGTAGGCCTGCTGCACGCCGCGACCGCGACACCGAACCACCTCGCGAGCGAGCTCCAGGACCTCGAACCACCACTCGGCATGCACGTCGACGTGCACGTCGAGAACGGCGAGTTCGTCCTCGGCGACACGCCGGGCCTCGGCATCCGCGTCGACGAGGACCTCATCCGGGCATCCGCCCGTCGCCCGGGCACCGCCGTCGGCGGCCCGAACGTCCGGCCGGAGTCAGCCGGACGACGACTGTTCGTCCCGACCGACGGCGTCCACTACCCGTTCGGCGAACGCGACGCCCTGCCCCGGCTGACCGGCATCTGACACGGTCATGGTGCCCCCCATCACCGGCGCTACCGGCCGATCCCGGACGAGGTGGCGACCAGCACCACCACACACCCCAGCAGCCACTGCTGAAGCGGAAGATTAGTCGCGGTTTGACGGACGGCAAGTGCGAGAAGCGCGGTGGCCGCTCCTTCGGCGACCTGTACGGGCATCGTGGTGAAGCTGCCGAAGGCCAGTGGCACTGACAGGACGGTCGAGCACGAGGCCGCCCTGGTGAGACGTTCATGCTCACCGGACCCGGTTCGCCCACCCACGCAGAGATCGCGGTGAGGCTCTTTGCCGTTGCCGGCCGGGGAGATGCGCTATGTCGACATGCCCGCGTGAGCCTTCGCGACCCGGCTCACCGAGTGTGGCCTGCCCGCCCCGTTCGCCGCGGTCGCCGACCTCACCCGCCGGTCGCCGTGACCATCCGCACCGCGATGTCGATGATCATGTCCTCCTGGCCGCCGACGTAGCCCGCCTCGCCGATGCGGCGGAGGATCTCGTGGGCCGGTACGCCGTAGCGTTCCTCGGCGCGTTCGGCGTGCCGGAGGAACGACGAGTAGACGCCGGCGTAGCCCTGCACGATCGCCGTGCGTTCCGCCCACGGGAGCCGGGGAATGAACGGGAGTGCCACCTCCGCGGCCGCGGTGAGGAGGGCCGGCAGGTCGAGCCCGGTGGGCACCCCCATTTTCGCGAAGGCGGCGGCCAGCACCTCGGTCGGCGAGTTGCCCGCGCCCGCCCCGAGTGCACACAGGGTGCCGTCGATCTGCCGGGCACCGGCCTGGTACGCGGCCAGCGAGTTCGCGACGCCGAGCGACAGGTTCTGGTGGCCGTGCAGCCCCACCTGTGCCTGGACACCGATCTCCGCGACGAGCGCCGCGACCCGTGCCGCCGCCTCGTCCGGCAGCAGCGCGCCCGCCGAGTCGACCACGTACACGCACTCGCACCCCGCGTCGACCATCACCCTGGCTTGGGCGGCGAGGGCGTCCGGGGTGATCATGTGCGACAGCATCAGGAACCCGACGGTCTCCATCCCGAGGTCGCGGGCGACACCGAAGTGCTGCACCGCGATGTCGGCCTCCGTGCAGTGGGTGGCGATGCGGGCCACCGTGGCACCGGCGTCGTGTGCACGACGCAGGTCCGCCGCCGTGCCCAGGCCCGGCAGGAGGAGCACCGCGATCCGTGCTCGCCGCGCCGTCCCGGCCGCGGCGGCGACCAGGTCCACGTCCGCTACGGCCGAGAACCCGTAGTTGAACGACGAGCCGCCGAGGCCGTCGCCGTGGGTCACCTCGATGACCTCGACCCCGGCGTCGTCGAGCGCGGTGACCACGGCGCGCACCTGGTCGACCGTGAACCGGTGCGCCATGGCGTGGCTGCCGTCGCGCAGTGTCGTGTCGGTGATGCGCACGGGCTCGGTCATCGGGTCACCGCCAGCAGCTCTCCGGCCCGCGCCGCGGCAGCCGTCATGATGTCCAGGTTCCCCGCCCACGGCGGCAGGTGGTCGCCGTTGCCGCGCACCTCGAGGAACACGGCGACCCGGGCGACACCGCTCCAGTCCGGGCGCGGTTCGTCGAACTGCGGGTCGGCGCGCAGCGCGTAGCCCGGCACGTACCGCCGCACTTCCTCGACCATCCGGTGTACCGACGCCGAGATTGCGTCGCGGTCGGCGTCCGGGTCGATGGCGCAGAAGACCGTGTCCCGCATGATCATCGGCGGGTCGGCCGGGTTCAGGATGATGATCGCCTTGCCCCGCCGCGCACCGCCCACCTCCTCGATGGCGCGTGCGGTGGTCTCGGTGAACTCGTCGATGTTCGCGCGGGTACCCGGTCCGGCCGAGCGCGACGCGATCGACGCGACGATCTCCGCGTACGGCACGGGGGTCACGTCCGCGACGGCACGCACGACCGGGATGGTCGCCTGTCCCCCGCACGTGATCATGTTGACGTTGGGGGTGTCGAGGTGCTCGGGCAGGTTGACCGGTGGGCACACGAACGGCCCGACCGCGGCCGGGGTCAGATCCACCGCGCGGATGCCCGCCTCGGCGTAGCGCGGCGCGTTCGCCAGGTGCGCACCCGCCGACGTCGCCTCGAACACGAGCTCCGGGAGCTCCGGGCGGGACAGCAGCCAGTCGACGCCGCCCGCGCTCGCCTCCACCCCCATGTCCCGTGCGCGTGCCAGCCCGGCGGAGTCCGGGTCGACGCCAACCATGTACCGCACGTCCACCACCGTGCTGCGCCGCAGCTTCACCAGCAGGTCGGTGCCGATGTTCCCCGGCCCGACGATCGCCGCCGTGACCGTCACCGGCCACCGCCGAACACCGCGGTCACCGAGCCGAGCCCGGCGAACGTCGCCCGCACCTCGTCCCCGGCGGCCACGGGCACCGCGGCGGTCACCGAGCCCGGCAGGACGACGTGCCCTGCCTTGAGCGCCACCCCGCGGTCCCCCAGCGTGTTCGCGAGCCACACCAGCGCGTTCAGCGGTGACCCGAGCACAGCCGCGCCCGCGCCGGTGTCCACCACCTCACCGCCGACGCGCAGCATGCAGCCGGTGAGTGGAAGGTCCACGTCGGACAGTCGCGCGGGAACGCTGCCCAGCACGACCCCGCCGGAGGACGCGTTGTCGGCGATCGTGTCGACCAGCCCGATCCGCCAGTCCCGGACACGGGAGTCGATGATCTCCAGCGCGGGCAGCACGAAGTCGATCGCGGCGACCGCGTCCGCCACCGTCACCCCGGGGCCGCGCAGCGGTGTCCCGAGCACGAACGCGACCTCCGGTTCGATCCTCGGCCGCAGGAACGAGGACACGTCGATCGGCGTGCTCTCCGGGTGGAACATCGTGTCGAGCAGGTGCCCGAAGTCCGGTTCACCGACCCCCAGCTGCCTGCGCATGGCAGCGGACGTGAGGCCGACCTTGTGACCCTTGACCACCGCGCCGTCCGCGACCCAGCGCTCGACCTGGCCGAGCTGGATCGAGTAGGCGTCGTCGACGGTCAGGTCCGGGAACCGTTCGGTCAGCGGGTCGACCGGGTGCCGGTACGCGGCCAGCATCTCGTCGACTAGCTTGTCCCGCTCGAGTGCGTCCATGGCGCAACGGTCCCGTTCGGACGGCCGGGGTTCAACGATCCGTTCCCGCTCAACGGGAACAGCGGCTATCCGAGCAGTTCGTCGCGGTAGATGCTGTACCGGACCGTGCAGGCCGCGTCGGCGAGCGCGGGCCGCAGCCGCTGCCACACCTCACCCCGGCCCCCGGCGAGGGTCAGCGCGGCGACCACGGCGCCTGCCTGGTTGGTGATCGCCGCGGACATCGACGAGCGGCCCGTGATGTCCCGGTGCACGGCGATCCGCGCGTCCCGCACCGGGCCGGCGTCCGGCCCGTCGAACGCGGTGAACAGCACGCCCGCCGACGAGTCTTCTGCACGAAGCCTGCTGCCCTCGTACACGTTGGCGGTGCCGCGGCCGGCGTGGGCGAGGCTGACGACCAGCGCTTCGTCCTGGTCGAGCACGCTCAGGTAGGCGGTCCGGCCGGTCACCGCGGCGAGTTCGTGGATGTGGCGGGACGTATCGCGCTGGATCCGGCGGACGCAGGGCGCGGAGCTGCCGATCGCCCACACCCGGGTGGCGAGCCGATAGCGGCCGTCGACCTGCTGTTCGAGACCGCCCCACTCGGTCAGTTCCCGCACCATCCGCCACGCCGTCGCGACCGGGAGGCCGGTGCGTTCGGCGATCTGGGTGACCTGCAACGGACCCGACGCCCGCTCGACCGCGTCCAGCACCGACAGCACGCGGGCCGCGACACTCCGAGGCGGCATCGCTCGCTCCTTCCCCTGCCCCGCGCGGAAGCTAACACGCGGCGCGGGCAGCAGGTCCGTCGTCCCACTCCGTGAGCGCATTCCGGAGAGTGAAAACGCGAGCGCTGGCGCGGTGGTTCCGGCACACAGACTCAGGCCGTGTCACGACGAATCCCCCTTCTCCTGTGCGGCGCCGCGGTGCTCACCGCGTGCGGCACCGGCAGTGCCGAGAACGGCCCGGCGGCCACCCTCACGGCAGGCCTCGCCGCGCCGATCGGCTGCCTCGATCCACATCAGACCCCACAGACTCCGAACCTCCAGGTGTCCCGGCAGTTCGTGGACTCGCTCACCGACCAGGACCCGGAGACCGGCGAGATCGTGCCGTGGCTCGCCGAGTCGTGGACGGTCGACGAGCGGGCCACCCGCTTCACGTTCACGTTGCGCGACGGCGTGACGTTCAGCGACGGCACGCCACTGGACGCCGCCGCGGTCGTGGCCAACCTCGACGACGTGGCCGCGCTCGGCGCCCGGTCCCCGCTCGGCGCCACCTACCTCGCCGGGTACGCGGGCGCCACCGCGTCCGGCCCGCGCACGGTCGAGGTGCGCTTCGACACCCCGAGCGCCCAGTTCCTGCAGGCCACGTCCATGGTGACGCTCGGCCTGCTCTCCCCGGACACCCTGGCGCGGCCCCCGGAGAAGCGCTGCGCGGGCACGCTCACCGGCTCCGGCCCGTTCGTGCTGGACGAGGTGGCGCTCAACGAGGAGGTGCGGCTGACCGCCCGCGACGGCTACGCGTGGGCGAGTGACCTCGCCACCCACCGGGGCACGCCGCGGGTGCGCACGCTGGTCTTCGCGATCGTCACCGACGCGAGCGCGCGGCATGGCAGCCTTGTGTCCGGTCAGCTCGACGCCGACCTGCAGGTGCTCCAGCAGGACGAGGCGTCGTTCGGCGGCGACGACGTCCAGGGCCCCCGGCTGTTGTCGGGCACCCGGCCCGGGGTGGTGTACACGTTGCTGCCCAACGAATCCCGGCCCGCGCTGCGGGATCCCGCGGTGCGCCGCGCGATCGGCCTCGCGCTGGACCGGGCCGAGTTCGCACCGCTGCTGTCGGCGGGTGAGCGGCCGGCGACCGACGTGCTCGCCACCACCACACCGGGCTACGCGGACCGGGGTCTGCGGTTCGACCGGCGCGAGGCGGTCCGGCTGCTCGACGCCGCGGGCCTGCGGCCGGGCCCGGACGGCGTGCGGCTGTCGTTCACGCTGGTGTACTCGGCGACCGAGCGGTACGGCGCGGTCTACCAGCTGATGGCGCAGCAACTGGCCGACGTCGGCATCGAGCTGCGGGTCACGCCGCTGGACGACGCCACCAACAGCGCGCGGCAGAGCGCGGGCGACTACGACTTCGTGTCGTGGGCGGTGACCCGCGGCGACCCGGCGGTGCTCGCGAGCCTGTACCCGGTGGCGAGCGCGAACCCGTTGCGCCGCACCGCACCCGACGAGGTGGACACCGCGATCGCGGCGATCGCCTCCGTCGTCGACCCCCGCGAGCGGGCCCGCGCCGTGGACACCGCGGCGAAGGCGATCCTCGCGGGCGGGCACGGCATCCCGCTGTTCGAGCAGGCGTCGTCGGTCGGGCTGGCCGCGCGGGTGTCCGGCGTGCGGCTGGACGGGTCGGGCCGCTCGATCTTCTCCGACGCGGAGGTGACGGCATGACGTGGCACGACTTCGGAGCCGGGCGGGCCGTGACCGCCGCCTCGTTCGTCGCGGCGGCGCGGTCGCTGCTGGACGCGGCGGTCGACGCGGCCGGCGGCGGGGAGCAGACCAGGGCGGACTTCGTCGCCGGGCTCGCCGCGTGCCTGTCCACCGCCGGTCCGTACGCGACGCTGCGCCTGGACGCCGGGCTGGTCGACCAGGACGTGCGTGACGAGCTGGCCGCGAACGTCGAGGCGGTCTCGGCTCTGGTGCTCGACCTGGTGGCCGCCGCGCCGCCCGGGCCGCGGGGGCCCGCGGACATCCACAGCAGTTGTGTCGGCTACTCGTGGATCCCGCCGGTGGTCAGCAGGCTGATCGGCGGGCCGGAGCCGCATCCGGCGCGCAACCTGTACAACGAGTGGCTCTGGCAGCTCGTGCTGTTGCGGGACGCGTTGATCCCGTTCACGAACGCGGCCGAGGTGCCGGTGCTCGCCGGGCCGGACGGGCTGACCCGGCTGCAGGACGCGCGTGACTGGTTCGCCGTGCAGGTCATGACGCGCCGGATCGCGCACGAGGCGATCGTGCGGTTCGCCGCCGAGGTCGTCGCCGGTGAGCGGGCCGACGGCGCGTACGGGTTCCAGCACGGCGGCGCGGTGGTGCTGCCGCCGGTCGCGCTGGACGGTCCGGTGCTCGGCCCCGCGTACCTCCTCGCCCACCGCACGGGCACGCTGGTGCCCGAGGACGTCGCGTTCTTCGTGCCCGGCGAGGACCTGGAGACCGCCACTCTGTCCGCCCCCGCCAAGACCGCCGGGGAGGTCGACGTGGTGCCCCTGTCCGACCGGCTCGTCCCCGGCCCGCCCGGCCCGGGCCGCACCCGCACGCTCACGCTCGTCGTGGGCTTCGACGGACGCGAGTGGTCAGCGGACCTCGGTCAGGCGCTGCGCGGGCACCGGTACGCCGACCGGCCGCGTGGTCCACAGGGGACGTCCACAGGGGATGGCCGGGCGTGGTCAGGATGCGCGGTGCTGCGGGAGGACGGCGCGGTCGCGGTGCCCGACGGCGGGATCATCCCGACCGGCGGGCAGCGGGCGCTGACCCTGGCCCTGCTCGGCAGGCTGCGGCCCGGGAACGTCGTGCTCTGGACCGGCCAGGCCGTGCCGCCGGCCGGCGTGCTCCTCGACGTCAGGGGCTGAGCGTGCGCCGGTTCGTCCTGCGGCGGGTGGGACAGGCCGTCGTCGTGGTGCTGGCGGCCTACACCCTGACGTTCGTCGCGTTCTCCCTGCTGCCCGCCGACCCAGTGCGGATCATGATCGGGCCGGAGAACGCGGTCGACGAGGCGCGGGTGGCCGAGCTGCGCGCCTCGTTGGGGCTGGACCGGCCCGCAGTGGTGCGGTACGTCGACGGGCTGCTGAGCGCGCTGCGCGGCGACTTCGGCACGTCGTTCCAAACCGGCCGCGGAGTCGGCGCGACCATCGCCGAGGCGGTGCCCCGCACGCTGGCGCTGGCCGGCGCGGCGCTGCTCGTGGCCGTGCCGCTGGGATTCGTGATCGCCTGGCTGGCGGCGCACACCGCCAGGCCGTGGCTGCGCCGCCTGCTCGGCGGCCTGCCGGGGCTGTCGCAGTCGATGCCGACGTTCTGGCTCGGGCTGGTGCTGCTCCAGGTGTTCTCGTTCGGGCTGCGGCTGTTCCCGGCCCGCGCCGACGGGCTCGACGGCCTGGTCCTGCCCGCCGTGACGCTCGCGGTGCCCGCGTCGGCGTTCGTGGCGCAGATGCTGTCCGTGCGGCTGCTGGCGGAGATGCGCAGGCCCTACGCGGACACCGCGCGAGCCAAGGGCGCGACGCGGGCGCGCGTGGTGACGGTGCACGCGCTGCGCAACGCGGCCATGCCCGCGCTGACGATGGTGGCGCTGCTGGTGGGCTGGCTGCTGTCCGGCTCGGTGCTGGTGGAGACGGTGTTCGCGCGCAACGGGCTCGGCAGGCTGGCCGAGTCCGCGGTGGCCACCCGGGACCTGCCGGTGCTGCAGGGACTGGTCGTGATCACCACCGCGCTCGTGACGCTGCTCGCGCTCGCCGTGGACCTGCTGCACCCGGTGGTCGACCCGAGGGAGCGCCGGTGAGGTGGCGCGGCCCCGGCGTGCCGGCCTCGATCGCCGTGCTGGTGGTGGTCGAGGCGGCCGCGCTGGCGCCCGGGTTGTTCACCGCCGCGGATCCGGTGCGGGGCGCGGTCACCGACCGGTTGCTGCCGCCCGGCGCCGGGCACCCGTTCGGCACCGACGAATTGGGGCGCGACCTGTTCGCGCGGGTGGTGCACGGGTCGGCGGCGTCGCTGTCGGCAGCCGTGCTGGCGGTGGGCATCGCGGTGCTCGCCGGTTCGTTGCTCGGTCTCGTGGCGGGGACCGCGCGGGGTCTCGTCGACGACCTGGTCATGCGGGCGGTGGAGGTGCTGCTCGCCGTGCCGTCGTTCCTGCTCGTGCTGGTGGTGGTCGCGGTGCTCGGCTCCGGCACGGGCAACGTGGCGATCGCTGTCGGGGTCTCCGCCGCCGCGGTGTTCGCCCGGATCATGCGGGCCGAGGTCATCCGGGTCCGCGGCGCGGGCTACGTCGAGGCGGCCGCGGTGTCCGGCGTCAGCAGACAGGCGATCCTGGTGACGCACGTGCTGCCCAACGCGGCTAGCCCGGTCGCCGCGCTGGCGGCGCTCGAGCTGGGCAACGCGATCCTCACCGTGGCCGCGGTCGGGTTCCTCGGCTTCGGCGCCTCGCCACCGGAACCGGAGTGGGGGTCGCTCATCGCCGCGGGCCGGTCGTTCCTCGCCTCCGCGTGGTGGCTCACCACGCTGCCCGGCCTCGTCATCGTGGCCGTGGTGCTCGCGGTCAATCACCTGGGCCACACGTTGCGATCGGAGAACCGATGACCCTCTTGACGGTGCGCGGCCTGACCGTCCACTACGGACGCGAACCCGCGCTGTCCGGCGCGGACCTCACCGTCGGCCGGGGCGAGGTGGTCGCTGTGGTCGGCGAGTCCGGGTCGGGCAAGTCGACGCTCGCACACGCCGCGGTGGGCCTGCTGCCGCCCACCGCACGGATCCACGGCGAGATCACCGTCGACGGGACACGCGTCGACCGGCTCCCGGACCGGCGGTGGCGGCGGCTGCGTGGACGGCGGATCGCGTTCGTGCCCCAGGACCCCGGGACCGCGCTCAACCCGCTGATGACCATCCGTGCGCAGGTCGAGGAGGCGTTGCGGCTGACGGGGAGTCCCGCCGACCCGGCCGCGTCGCTGGTTCGGGCGGGGATCCCCGATCCGGACCGCGTGCTCGCCGCGTACCCGCACCAGCTGTCGGGCGGCTACCGGCAGCGGGTGCTGATCGGGATGGCGCTCGCGGGCCGGCCTGCGCTGCTGATCGCCGACGAGCCGACGTCCGCCCTGGACACGACCGTGCAGAGGACCGTGCTGAACCTGCTCACCTCGGTGGTGGCGGACGGCACGAGCGTCCTGCTGATCACACACGACCTCGGCGTCGCCGCGGCCCGGGCCGACCGGGTGACCGTGATGTCCGGCGGCCGCGTGGTGGCGGAAGGCGCGACAGCGGCGGTGCTCGGCGACCCCCGTGACCCGTACACCCGGCTGCTGCTCGACTCGGTGCCCCGTCCCCGGACGGACCGGACCCCGGCGGGCGAACCGGTGCTGGCCGTCCAGGACCTGCGGAAGGTCTACGGTGCGACGGTCGCGGTCGACGGCGTGTCGTTCGCCATCGGCATGGCGAACACGCTGGGGCTCGTCGGCGCGTCCGGGTCCGGCAAGTCCACGATCGCCCGGATCGTCACCGGGCTCGTCGAGCCGACCGGCGGGCATGTGCTCACGGCAGGACGTGTGCAGTTCGTGGCGCAGAACCCGTTCGGCTCACTCGATCCGCTGTGGAGCGTCGGCCGGATCGTCGCGGAGCCGTTGCGCGGGCTCGGGCGCGCGGAACGCAGGCGGCGGGTGCTCGGGTTGCTGGCGGACGTCGGCCTGCCCGCGTCGTACGTGTCGCGCAGGCCGTCGGCGCTGTCGGGCGGGCAACGGCAGCGGGTGGCGATCGCTCGCGCGCTGGCGCCGAACCCGGCGCTGATCGTGCTCGACGAGCCGGTGTCCGCGTTGGACACCGTGACACAGGCGCAGGTCCTGGCCTTGCTGCGGCGACTGCAGGAACGGCACGGGGTGGCGTACCTGCTGATCTCGCACGACCTGGCGGTGGTCGCGTCGGCCGCCGATCACCTCGCGGTGCTGCGCGACGGCCGGATCGTCGAGTCGGGCCCGACCGCCGACGTGCTGGCCGCGCCCGAGGACCCGTTCACGCGCGAGTTGCTCGCCGCGGCACCGGGACGCCGGTCAGTGCACTAGCCGGGCCAGCCGGTCCGCGTGCGTCGCGAAGACCGCGTGCCCGGCGTCCAGGGTGACCAGCTGGAACGCCGAGGCGATGTCGTCGGCGTGGCGGATCATCACGTCCTGCAGCGCGACGGGCAGCGCCCGGTCCGCGGTGGTGCGGACGTAGGTCCTCGGGACCCGCCCCCACCTGGCCGCGGTCGCACCCGTCGGCGTGCTGAGGAACGACAGCGGCTGATCGGGGGTGAGCATCGCGGCCAGCGCACGGAAGTCCGCACTGTCCACATCGGAGAAGTACGCGGTGTGCAGTTCCTCCTGGTAGGCGGCGGCGGTGCTGCGCGGGTCGATGCGGACCGCCCCGATCGTCGCCGGGTCACCGAGGTACAGGCCGCCGCCGAGTGCGGTCTTCGCTTCCGGCAGCGCCAGGTAGGCGCCCGCCGAGCCGAGCCGGGTCGGCACGAACGCCGCCACGTACACCAGGCGGGAGACCCGTTCGGGCGCCAGTTCGGCCACGCGGGTGGCGACCGTGCCGCCCATGCTGTGTGCCACCAGCACCGACCGGCGGCGCAGGAGCGTGATCACGTCCGCCGCCACGTCGTCGAGGGTCAGGTCGGCGAGCGGGGACCGTTCGGTGCGCAACGCGTCGGTGTCCCTGGTCAGGTAGCTCGCCGGGAAGCGAGCCCGCGTGCCGTGGCCGGGCAGGTCCACGGCGAGCACGCGGTGCCCGCGGGCGGTCAGCGCGGCGGCGAGCGCCGTGAAGTGCCCGGCGCCGTGCCACGCCCCGTGGATGAGCACCACGTCGGTCACGATGTCCACCTCTCCACCAGGATGCGCACCAGTTCCGCGGGCCGCTCCTCCGGCACATAGTGCCCGCACTCCTCCACCCAGCACGACGACACGTCCGACGCCGCCGCCTCGACGGTGTCCAGCCAGCCGAGCCCGACGCCGTGCCGGGCACCCACGACCAGCGTGGGCGCCGTGACCGGCCCCGCTGCGCACAGCGCGCGGTTGTCCTCGATGTCCCGGAGCAGCGCCCGGTAGTGCCCCATGGTCGCGCGCACCGCGCCGGGCGCGGCGAGGGCGCGGGCATATACCTCCAGGTCGGCGTCGTCGATGGCGTCCGTGACGTACAGACCGATCGAGTCGCGGCGGAACATGAACTCGAGGTAGCCGCGTTCCCGTCCCGCGAGCAGGAACTCGGGCAGGTCGGGCACCATGTTGAACCCGAAGTGCCACGACCCGCCGGTCAGCGGGTTCGCCGCCGACAGACTGTCCCCCAGCCCGGGGATGCCGGCCTCGACGAACGTCAGGCTCGCGACGGATTCCCCGTGCAGCGCGGCAAGCGGGTACGCGACCTGGCCACCGACGTCGTGCCCGACGACGTGGTACCGCCCGAACCCCAGCGACGTCATGAGCCGGTGCAGCACCTCAGCCACCGAGCGCTTGTCGTACCCGGCCGTCATCCGCGAACTGGCGCCGAACCCCGGCAGATCCGGGACCACGACCGTGTACCGGTCCGCGAGGAGCGGGACCACGTGCCGCCACGCGTAGCCCGTCTGCGGCCACCCGTGCAGCAGCAGAACTGTCGGGCCGTCGCCCGCCACCGCGCACTCGACCACACATCCCGGAAGCCTGAGCCGTGCCATGTGGACAGCCTGCCGGATCACCGGCGGCGAACGCGGCGCCCGTTTCCGTTCACCGGAAACGTGTCGTAGGGGCCGAGCACCGGGCGTTCCTATGGTCGGGCCGGACCACTGCCGCAGGGAGGCCGCATGATCGACCAGATGACGGTGCTGAGCTTCGCGCACTTCGTCCAGGGACCCGCCGCCGCGCAGTACCTCGCCGATCTCGGGGCCGACGTGGTGACGGTCGAACCACCCGGCGGGTCGTGGGAACGCCGGGTCGGCAGTGGCGGCATCCGGCTGGCCGGGCGCAGTGTCACGTTCCTGTCGGTGAACCGCAACAAGCGGTCGATCGTGGTCGACCTCAAGCACCCGGACGCGCTGACCGTGCTCCGCCCGCTGATCGAGCGGGCGGACGTGCTGCTGGAGAACTACCGGGACGGCGCGCTGGACCGGCTCGGCCTCGGGTACGAGGCGGTCCGGGCGATCAAGCCGGACATCATCTACGCCTCCGCCAGCGGCTGGGGTTCACGCGGCCCGATGGCGGGCCGTCCCGGGGTGGATCTGCTCGTGCAGGCACGCACCGGGCTCGTCGAGGCGACCGGTGCGAGCCCGACCGCGGCGGGCACGCCGGTCGTGGACCACCACGGGGCCGCGCTGCTCGCGATGGGGGTGCTGGCCGCGTACACGCGCAAGCTCACCACCGGCGAGGGCACGCGGGTCGAGTCGAGCCTGCTCGGCGCGGGGCTGGACCTGCAGGCCGAGTCGCTCGCGCTGTACTTCTCCGGCAGGCGGACCGCCGCGGACCTGACGCGGCCCGCCGAGCTGGCGTGCTGGTCGATCGACGCGCCGTACGGCGTCTACCGGCTGCGGGACGCGTCGGTCGTGATCGCGGTGCACGGCGCGATGGACGACCTCGGCGACGTGCTCGGCTCCCCCGTGCTCGCGGGGTACGACCAGCAGGCCCGCCGCGCCGAGCGCGACGAGTACACGGCGGCGGTGGCCGAGGTGCTGGGCACCATGACCTACGCGGAGGTCGCGGAACGTCTGGGGCCACGGGGTTTCTGGTTCGAACGGGTCGCGGGCTACGACGATGTGCGCACCGACCCGCAGGTGGTCGCGGAGGGGCTGCTCGGCGAGTTCGACGTGGACGGTGAGCGGGCGACGGTCCTGCGGCACCCGGTCCGCTACGACGGTGAGCTGCCCGGCATCCGCACCGCACCGGCGGAACTCGGTGAGCACACGAGCGAGGTGCTGCTGGCGGCCGGGTTCTCGAACGCCGAGGTGGACGGGTTCCTGGCCGACGGCGTGGTGTCCTGATGCGTGCGCTCGTCTGCACGCGCTTCGGCGAACTCGAACTGCTCGACGTGCCCACACCGTCGCCGGGCCCGGGTGAGGTGCTGGTCGCGGTCAGCCACATCGGGCTGAACTTCCACGACACGCTCATCATCGCGGGCACGCACGTGGTCCGGCCCGAGCCGCCGTTCTCCCCCGGCAGCGAGTACGCGGGCACGGTCGTCGCGGTCGGCGCCGGGGTCACGTCGGTGCGGGTGGGTGCCCGGGTCGCCGGGAACGAGGAGTACGGGTGCGCGCGGGAGCTGGTGCTCGTGTGCGCGGACCGCGTCACCATCCTGCCCGCACACGTCACCGACCGGCAGGCGGCGGCGATCCTGGTGACGTACTCGACCGCGTACCACGCGCTGGTCCAGCGGGCGGGACTGCGACCCGGCGAGACGCTCGCCGTGCTGGGCGCGGCGGGCGGGGTCGGGTCCGCGGCCGTGGATGTGGGGAACCTGCTCGGTGCCAGGGTGATCGCCGGTGCGTCCACGGTGGACCGCGCGAAGGGCGCACTGCGGTACGGCGCGCACGAGACGTTCTCCTACGGCGACGCCGACGCCAAGGCGGCCATCAAGGAGCTGACCGGCGGCGGCGCGGACGTGGTGTTCGACCCGGTCGGCGGTGCGGTGGGCGAGGCCGCGGTCCGGGCCGTCGCGTGGGCGGGGCGGTATCTGGTGGTCGGGTTCGCGTCCGGCGGCATCCCTCGCGTCGGACTGAACATCCCGCTGGTGAAGGGCTCGTCGGTGGTCGGCGTGTTCTTCGGCGAGTTCGTCCGGCGAGCGCGAGCGGTGCACGAGGAGAACCTGCGGGTGATCTTCGACTGGGCCGGGGCCGGGCGGTTGCGCCACCGCGTGCACGACGTGCTGCCGCTCGCGGCCGGACCGCGGGCACTCCGCGACCTCGCCGCGGGCAGGGTCGAGGGCAAGCTCCTGCTCGACGTGACCGCATGACCCGCACCGGGGTCGCCGTCACGGCGCTGGTGGCCGGCACGCTGCTGGCGCCGCTGAACTCGTCGATGGTGGCGGTGGCGCTCGCGCCGATCGGGCACGACTTCGCGCTGCCGCTCGGCACGACGACCTGGGTCGTCACCGTGTTCTACCTGACGGCGTGCGTGTGCCAGCCGGTGCTGGGGCGGGTCGCGGACCGCATCGGCCCGCGCCGGCTGTTCGCCGCCGGGATGGTGGTGGCCGCGGTCGCCTCCGCCGCCGCCACGACGGTCTCGTCACTGCCCGTGCTGGTGCTGTGCCGGGGAGTCCAGGCGGCCGGGGTGTCCGCCGCGTTCCCGTGCGCGGTGCTCGTCATCCGGCGCAGCGGCGAGGTGCACCGGCTCGCGGCGGTCGCCACCGCCAACACGACCGCGGGCGCGGTCGGCCCGGTGCTCGGCGGGCTGCTCACCGCGTGGGCCGGGTGGCGGGCCGTGTTCTGGGTGAACCTGCCGATCATGCTGGTCGCGCTGGTGCTGGCATGGCGGGCCATCGGGCCGGACGAGAAGAGACCGGGGAACGGCCTGCGCCTCGACCCCCTCGGCGTGCTGCTGTTCGCCGCGGCCGTGGTCGCGTTGCTGGACCTGATGCTCGGCGGCTCGTGGCCCGCCGCCGCGGTGTTCGTCGTCGCGGCGACCGGGTTCTTCTGGTGGGAACGGCGGGCGGCCGCGCCGTTCGTGGACGTCCGCGCGCTCGCTGCGGCCCCCGGGCTGGTGGCGGTGCTCGGCACGTTCGTCCTGTTCAACCTCGCCTACTACGGCGCGTTCTACGGGCTGCCGCCGTGGCTGCAGAACACCGTCGGGTACGACGCGGCGGCCGCCGGGCTGCTGATCATGCCGATCGCGGCGACCAGCGTGGTGGCGACCGTCGTCGGCGGCCGGGTCATGGGCCGGTGGACCCTGCTGTGCGCGGGCGGGCTGCTGCTGGCCGGGGTGGCGGCGCTGGCGGCGTTCGGCCCGGGGGTCCCGGCGTGGCTGATCGTGCTCGACGGGGTTGTCCTCGGCATCCCGTACGGACTGTGCAACCTCGGCCTGCAGCGCCTCATGTACGACCGCGCGCCGGAACACATGTCCGGGGTGGTCGCCGGGCTGTTCCAGTCGGCGCGCTACGTCGGCGCGATCCTCGCAGTCGGCGTGGTCGGGGCGGCCGGGGACCTGCGGCCGCTCGCGCTCGCGATGACCGTCGTCGCGTCGTCGGTGATCGGACTGCTCGCGCGTGACCTGCGACGATCGAGGTCCGCCGGGGTAGCATCGGCCGGTCAGAACCCCGGCCGCCCGTCACGGGTGCGGCCATGACCGAACCGGTGCCGATCATGAGCGTTGCCCGCCCGGCGAGCACCGGCCGGACGGTGGCCGGCCGGGTGTTCGCGCTGCTCAACGCGTTCTCGCAGGAGCGGCCCGCGCTCCGGCTGATCGAGCTGGCCGCCGTGACCGGGATGCCGGTGTCGACCGTGCACCGGATCGCGACCGAGCTGGTCGAGCTGGGTGCGCTGAAGAAGGAGCGGGACGGCGTCTACCGGATCGGCCTGCGGCTGTGGGAGCTGGGTTCGCTCTGCCCGGCGCCTCGCACACTGCGGGACGTGTCGCTGCCGTTCATGCAGGACCTGTACGAGGCCACCGCGGAGAACGTGCACCTCGCGGTGCTCGACGGCGACGAGGTGCTGTACGTGGAGCGGGTGTGGGGCCGCCGCTCGGTCGACGTGGTCAGCCGGGTCGGCGGCCGGTCGCCGCTGCACGCGACCGGGGTGGGCAAGGTGCTGCTGGCGCACGGGTCGCGGGAGCTGCAGGAGTCCGTGCTGGCGGCGGGGTTGAAGCGGTACACCGCACACACGATCGTGATGCCGGGGATTCTCATGCGGTCGCTGCGTGAGGTCCGTGCGACCGGCATCGCCCGCTGCGCGGAAGAGCTGTCGCTGGGCACGGTGTCGGTGGCGGCGCCGATCTTCGGGCCCGACCGGCGGGTGGTGGCGGCGTTGTCGGTGGTGTCGCACACCGTCACGCACACGCGGGCACTGACCGCGGTCGAACCCGCGCTGCGGCTGGCGGCGCTGTCGATCTCGCGGGAGCTGGCGAAGGGCTACGAGGGCATCGGCACCGACGACGTCACGCCGATCCGCCCAGCAGCCCGGTGATCGTGCCGGACTCGATCAGCGCCGTGTCCGTGCGTGGCAACCCCAGCGCGGCGACCGTCCCTAGTGGATCGGTGTCGGCCAGCTCGAACGGGTAGTCGGTGCCGACGAGCACGTGGCCCGCACCGACGTCCTCGACCAGCCCGCGCAGCAGCGGGGTGGAGAAGGTGGCGGTGTCGTAGTAGAGGCGGCGCAGGTAGGTGCTCGGCGGGTGCGGGGTCGTGCGTGCGACGGCCTTGCGGGACCAGCCGAGGTCGAGCCTGCCGCGCAACGCGGGCAGGCAGCCGCCGCCGTGGGCGAGGCAGATCGACACGTCGTGCCGTTCGAGGACGCCGCCGAGGACCAGCCGTGACACCGCGAGCGCGGTCTCCATGGGGAACCCGGCGAGCTGCGGCAGCCAGTAGTCGGCGAGGCGGGCGCCACCGGGTGTGCTGTTGGGGTGGAGGAACACGAACGCTCTCGTGCCGGCCAGGTACTCCCAGAGCGGTTCGTGCGCGGGGTCGTCCAGCTCCGCGCCGAGCCCCCGGGTGCCGATCGCGATGCCCGCGCAGCCCAGCTCCTCCAGGCAGTACCGGGCTTCCTCGACCGCGTTCGCGGTGCCGAGCGGTACGTGGCCGAGTGGGTCGAGCACGCCGCGCTGCCCGCCGAGCAGGTCGGCGAGGGTGTCGTTGCCGCGGCGCACGATGTCGAGCACCGCGGCCTCGTCGGTCGCGTCGGCGCACGTGACGAACGGCGGCACCGACACCAGCTGCCGGGTGACACCCGTGCGTGCCATGTCGGCCAGCCGGGTGTCGAGGTCGTACTGCGCGGCGGGCAGCGGAATCGGCGCGCCCTTCGGCATGCCGGACACCACGGGGTCGATGCGGACCACGCCGTCGCCGCGTTCGGCGAGTCCCTGGTCCGCCAGCCAGTCCAGCAGTGGCAGGGGAAACGCGTGCGTGTGCACGTCCACCACGCTCATCGGAGCCGGCCCTCGTGGTAGAGGTAGCCGTTCTCGACGCGGCACAGGTCGCCGGTGCGCAGCCAGCCGTCGCGGACCGGCGAACCGGCGGGGAACGCGTAGGAGCGCGCGATGTTCGGCCCGCGCACGCACAGCTCCCCCGTCTCGTCGATGCGGATCTCGGTGCCGGGGAACGGTCGTCCCAGTGACGAGCGGTGCGGACCGAGGTGGTCGTCGGGGGTGCTGTAGGCGATCGTCTTGGGCACCTCGACCTGGCCGAACACCTGGCACAGCACCGGCCCGAACCGGGTGTGCGCGCGGTCGATCTCGTCAGCGGTGAGCGAGGTGCCGCTGTAGATCAGCAGTTCGAGACAGGACCAGTCGACGGCTCTCGGGTGGTCCAGCACCGCCCGGAACGTCGGCGGCATCAGCAGCAACACCGTCGGCCGGTGCGCTTCGACCGCGTCCAGTAGCGCGTCCACATCGGATTCATCCGGGATCACCAAGGTCCCGCCGAGCGACAACGTCGGCGCGACCAGGTTGCCGAATCCGCCGGCCACCGGCTCCGGGCACAGCACCCGGGGACGGTCCGGCCACGGCAGTGTGTCTCGCAGCATGGTCGCGACCGCGCCAAGCGCCCCGCTCGTCAGCTCCACTCCCTTGACCGGGCCCATGGTGCCGCGCGTGAAACCCAGGCGCACCACCGCTTCCGCAGGCGCGACCTCGACCGGACCACCCGGCGCGGGGACGTCCACGTCGGACAGCACGGTCGCGGGACCGATCCGGGCGAGCCGTTCCGCCAGGTCCGGTGTCCCGGGCGCGATCCCCGCCGACCGGCGGCCCGCGACGTAACAGGCGGCGTTCACGAGCCACTGCAGCGGATCGTTGGGGCGGACCTGCACCACGGTGTCCTCGGGTGGCAGCTTCGCCAGCAACGCCACCAGGCCGAGCACCGTGGTCTCGGCGTCACGGTAGGACAGTGCGGTCCCCGCGTGTTCGAACGCCACCCGGTCCGGGCGGGCCCGCAACGCGCCGAGGACCAGCTCACCGATGGGCGTCACAGGCGCTCGTCCGGCATGACCGTGCCGCACGCCTTGCAGGTCCTGGCGTCCACATCGCCGTAGAACCGCTGGTAGGCGCCGGCGACCGGGTCCGTGCGGTAGTCGGTGACGTGCACGGCCTCCTCGTGGAGGAACTCGTCACACTTGGGGCAGAACCAGCGGAACCGGTCCAGCTCCCCCGGCCTGCGCAGCCGCTCGATCACCAGCACGAACGCGTCCGGCGCGAAGCGTGGCGAGTGCGCGATGCCGGTCGGCGTGAAGATGGTGCCGCCCTCGGGGATCACCGCGATGTCCGAACCGCCCTCCGGCTTGCGGTAGTGCAGGTCCATCGAGCCGCGCACCATGAACATCACCTCGTCGCTCGGGTTGAGGTGGAACTCGCTGCGGTACTCGCGGCCGCGGGCGAGGAACGCGAGCGACTCGCTCTCCTGCCACAGCACCTTCACGCGCTTGCCCGCGGCCCGCAGCTCGTCGGCCGCCTTCCGCAGCTCCACGATGGGCATCTGGCTGGGGTGCATGGTCATCTCTCCTCGGGGTCGTGGACAACCCGTCCGTCCACAATGGTCATCACGGTCCGGTGGTCGTCGCGGACGGCGAGATCGGCCAGGTACCCCGGCGCGATCCGGCCCTTGATCGCCTGCTCACCGGTGTGCGCGGCCCCCGACGTGGTGTACAGGCGCAGCGCCTCGTCGCGGGAGACCGCCTGCGCGGCGCCGGCCACGCGGCCGTGCACATCCTGTCTGGTCGTCATGGCGTGGATGTTCTGCCACGGATCGAGGTCGTTCACCGGGTAGTCGGTGCCCGCCGCGACCCCGTCCAGGCCGAGGCCGTCGACCAGGTCGCGCAGCGGCACGGCGGCGTCGGCGCGGTCGTCACCGAGGTGACCGGCGATGGCGTCGCGGTTGCGCCACAGGAACGGGATCTGCGCGGCCACCCGCACGCCGAGCGCGCGGGCCCTGGCGATCTGGTCGGGCTGGACGAGGCTGGCGTGGATGAGCACGTCCGGCAGCGCGGTGCCGCCCCGCGTGGCCTCGTACACGTCGAGCGCGAGGTCGATCGCGGCGTCGCCGACGACGTGCGTGCCGACCGGCCAGCCCGCGTCGTGCGCGGCGCCGACCAGCTCGGTGAGCCGCTCTCGGTCGACGAACAACTCGCCGCGGTAGCCGGGCCGGTCGCGGTAGTCCGCGCGAGTGGCGGCGGTGCCGAGCGTCATGCCGCCGTCGACCTGGAGCTTGATGCCGCGGGTGAGGTACCGGTCCCCGACGGGTTTCGGCGGCCCGTCGGCGAGCAGTTCCCGCCACTCGGCCAGGGAGACCGACGGGTTCAGCTCCCCGGTCGGCGTGACCATCGCGGCCACCCGGACGGTCGAGGCACCCGACTCGGCCAGCTCCCGCAGCACCGCCACGTCGGACGGCGGCAGCGCACCGGCGACCACGGACGTGATCCCGTGCTCGTTCAGCACCCGCATCGCCGCCGTCAGCTGCGCGGCCCGCTCCTGCGAGGTCCATTCCGGCACGACGCGTGCCACGGCGTGCACGTCGCCCTCGACGAGACGGCCGTCGTGCCCGTCCGGATCGAGACCCGCGAGCCGCAGGGCCGCGGTGCTGACCGACGCGGCGTGTCCCTCCGGCAGGAACACCGGACGGCCACCGGCGGCACGGTCCAGTTCCTCGCGGGTCGGCGCCCGGCCCACCTGCAGCAGCGGGTTCCACATCCGCCCCTGCACCCACGCGTCCGGCGCCCGGGTGGCGGCCAGTTCGGCCACCCGGTCCAGGGCCTCGTCAACGGTGTGCACCCCGGCGAACGACACGATGTGCCCGTCCATGCCCGCCTGTTCGAAGTGGCAGTGCGAGTCGATCAGGCCGGGCAGCACGGTGCGCCCGGCCAGCTCGATCACCCGGGTGCCCGGTCCGGCGAGCGCCGCGATGTCGGCGGTGACGCCGACGGCCGAGATCCGGCCGCCGGTGATCGCGACCGCCTCGGCGGCCGGGGTGTCCGGTGTGTACACCCGGCCGCCGAGCAGCACGAGGTCCGTCATGGCCGGGTCACGGCCGCGATGCACTCGACCTCCACCTGCACACCGGTCCGGTGTGGCGTCGCGATCACGGTGGTCCTGGCCGGGAAGTGCGGTGCGCCCTCGAAGAACTCGCGGTACACCGCGTTGAACACCGGGAAGTTCTCGACGTCCCGCACGAAGCACGTGCACTTGAGGATGGTCTCCCGGCTGCCGCCGGCCGCCTCGACGACCGCGACCAGGTTGGTCAGCGTCTGCTTGGCCTGGGTCGCGAAGTCGTCGGAGACGATCGTGCGGGTCTCCGGGTCCAGCGGCCCGGTGCCCGAGCAGTAGATGGTGTCGCCGTGCACGATGGCCTGGGACAGCGGCGCGGCGGTGCCTGTGGAGAAGCCCACGGTCGGGGCGTTGCGGGTGCTGACAGCGCGGATCATCTTCGCTCCAGGGTGGTTCACGACGCGGCGATTTCCATGACGATGGCCTTCGGTTCGGTGAAGAACTCCCGGCTGTACGTGCCGCCCTCGCGGCCGACACCGGAGTCCTTCGCGCCGCCGAAGGGCGCGCGGAGGTCCCGCACGAAGAAGCAGTTCGCCCAGACGGTGCCGACCCGCAGCGCGCGGGCGACGCGGTGGGCACGGGACAGGTCCTGGGTGAACAGCATGGCGTTCAGACCGTATGGCGTGTCGTTGGCGGCTGCCACCGCGTCGGCCTCCGTGTCGAACGGCAGGACGACCACGACCGGGCCGAAGATCTCCTCCTGTGTGACGCGGTCCCGCTGGCCTGCCCCGACCACGACGGTCGGGCGCACCGACCAGCCGTCGCCCGTACCGCCTGTGTGCAGGCGGGCACCGGCCGCGGTCGCGATGTCCAGGTACCCGGCCACTTTCTCGAAGTGTTCCTGTGAGGAAAGGGGGCCGATCTCGGTGGCGGGGTCCTTCGGGTCGCCGAGCACCATCGCGTCGGCGGCGGCGGTGAACCGGGCCAGGAACTCGTCGTGGACCTCGCGCTGCACGTACAGCCTGCTGCCCGCGAGGCACACCTGACCCGAGTTGCTGAACACGGCCTGGATGGCCCAGCGGACCGCGTGGTCGAGGTCGGCGTCGGCGAACACGATGTTGGCACCCTTGCCGCCCAGCTCGAGGCTGACCGGTGTCAGGTTGGCGGCCGCCGCACGGGAGATCGCCCTGCCGGTGGTCGACTCACCGGTGAAGGTGATCCGGTCGACGTCCGGCGACTCGGTGAGCGCCTGGCCCACCGCGTTCGGCCCGTACCCGTGGACCACGTTCAGCACGCCGGGCGGCAGGCCCGCCTCGAGCGCGAGCCGCGCCAGCAAGGTCGCGGACGCCGGGGTCTGCTCGGCGGGCTTGAGCACCACCGTGTTGCCCCAGGCCAGCGCGGGCGCCACCTTCCAGCTCGCCATCATGAGCGGGAAGTTCCACGGCGCGATGGCCGCCACCACACCGGCGGGATCGTACTGGGTGTAAGCGTGGTGCCCGTCCGGCATCGGGAACGTCTCGGCTGGGGTAATCCGCGAGTGGTCGGCGAAGAACCGGAAGTTCCTGGCCGTGCGGGGCACGTCGTGGCCGGCGGTCTGGCTGATCGGCTTGCCCATGTCCGTGGTGTCGGCCAACGCCAGCTCGTCGGTGTGCGCGACGATCAGGTCGGCGAGCCGGTGCAGGATCTCCCCGCGCTCGACGAAGCTCATCCTCGGCCACGGTCCGTCGTCGAAGGCCTGCCGGGCGGCGCGGATCGCACGCCGCGCGTCCTCGGCAGAGCCGAGGGCGACCGTGGCCCAGGGCGCCCGCGTCCACGGGTCGACGGACTCGAACGTCGCCCCGTCCGCCGAGGCGACCTCCGCACCCGCGATGACGTGCCCGAAGGATTCCACCGCTCGTCCTCCCTTTCCTCGCTGTACGCACACCCTCCGCCGAGGACGGCGCTGTGCACAATGGACCGTTTCCACTCACCGGGAACGCCCGCGCACGGCGTCGGCCCACTCCCCAAGCCGCCGCGTGAACTCCGGCGACCGCACCGCGCGGAGCTGTGCGGCGATCTCGGCGTCGACCGCCTCCTGGAAGGTGCCCGTCGCGGCCGCGATCAGGCGTTTCGTGGCCGCTGCGGCCGCCGGATCCCCCGTGGCCAGGCGTTCGGCCCGTGCGAGGGCCTCGTCGAGCGGGGCGGGCACGACCGCGTCGAGCAACCCGATCCGCAGCGCCTCCTCGGCGCCGACCTTGCGCGCGGACAGCGCGATCTCGGTCGCCCGCGCCTGCCCGGCGGCCCGCGCGAGCAGCCAGGTGACGCCCCAGTCCGGCACCAGCGCCATCCGGATGAACGGGCTCGCGAACACCGCGTCCGGTGACCCGATCCGCAGGTCACAGGCCAGCGCGAGCGCCATTCCCGCCCCGACCGCGGCTCCGTCGACGGCCGCGACCGTCGGTGCGCGGAACTCCAGCAGCAGCCGGGCCGTGGTGAACTCGTGGGTCATGCGGTCCCGGGCCTCGTCGGGGGTCTCGGCGCCCAGCCCGGCGAGCACGTCCAGGTCGCCGCCCGCGCAGAACGCCCCGCCACGCCCGGTGACCACCAGGGCACGCACCCGGTCGTCGGCCTCCAGTTCGGACAACAGGCCCGGCAGCCCGTCGAGCAGTGCTCGGTCCAGGGCGTTGCGGCGGTGCGGCCGGTCCAGTGCCAGCACGGCGACCCCGGCCGCGGGGAATGTCACGGTTGCGTCCATGCCGCGAGCGCACCCCACCCGCGGTCCTGACCGCCAGCGCCGGTTCTCACCCACCGGAAACGCGCGGTGGTGACGTCGTGGCGCGCGGCGGATGATCGCGGGCGATACCGACCTTTGTGGAGGAACACGTGACCGGACAGCTCAGCGGCAAGACGGCGATCGTCACGGGGGCGGCGTCGGGCATCGGCCGGGCGACCGCCGAACTGTTCGCGGCGCGCGGCGCGGCCGTGCTCGCCGTCGACCGTGACGAAGAGGGTCTCGCGGAGCTGTCGTTGCCCGCCGTGGCCGTCGACCTCACCGAGCCCGGGGCCGCCGAGCGGGTGTTCGACCACTGCGCGGCGACCGTCGGCGCGCCAGACGTGCTCGCCAACATCGCGGGCAGGGCGGGTGACCGCGCCGCGGGCGACACCAGCGACGAGGACTTCGAGTTCTTCCTCCGCACCAACCTGACCACGACGTTCGCGCTGTCCCGGCGCGCGGTGCACGCGTTCGCGGGCGGCGGGGCGATCGTCAACACGGCGTCGGCGTTCGCGCTGACCGGGGTCGCCGGTTCGGCGCCGTACTCCGCGGCGAAGGGCGCGGTCGCGAGCCTGACCCGGCAGATGGCCGCCGACTACGGCCGGCGTGGCATCCGGGTGAACGCGGTCGCGCCCGGCCTGATCGAGACGCCCGCGACGCGCGCGAAGATCGCCTCGGGGGTATTCGACGACCTGGTGACCCGCGCGCGTCCGCTGCCGAGGGTCGGCACACCCGAGGACGTGGCGCGGGTCTTCGCGTTCCTCGCCTCCGACGACGCGGCGTTCGTCACGGGTGTGACGGTCCCGGTGGACGGCGGCTGGACCAGCACCCACTTCCGCGACTGAACAAGAAAGGGGGCCGCGATCCTCGCGGCCCCCTTTTCGGCGTGCGTCAGCGGGATCGGCGTTCGGCGATGGTCTCGTCGTTCGCCGCCCAGTGGGCCGGCGGCAGCTCCCGCACCAGGACCCGCACCGACTCGCCCGGCACGCCGAGGCTCGTCACCACCGCGTCGTGGACGGCGGTGATGAGCCCGCGCAGTTCGGCCTCGGTACGTCCGGCGACCAGTGACACGTCGACGATCGGCATCGCGGTCACCCGGCCTGGCGCACGGGTTCGTCGGCCGTGTCACCGTCGAGCCGGACCTCGGCGAGGTCGACGCCCTTGGTCTCCGGCAGCGTGAACAGCAGGATCACCAGCCCCAAGGCCATCGCGCCGACGGGGTACCACAGGGCGGTGGTGAAGCTGCCGACCTCAGCGCCGATCGCGACCATCGTCGCGGGCAGCAACCCGCCGAACACGCCGACACCGAGCTGGTACGGGATCGACAGCGCGGTCGCGCGGATCCTCGTCGGGAACACCTCGGCCATCGCGGTGGCGGCCGGGCCCTGCGCCATCTGCGCGAGAGCGACCAGCACCAGCAACAGCAGCGCGACGCCGAGCACCGGCCCGTCGAAGAAGTCGCCGACCCCCTCGACCTTGATCGTGGTCGCCGACCCGTCGACCGGGTAGCCCGCTGCCTCGATCGCCGCCACGAGGTCGGTCTCCAGCGACGCGCCACCCGTGATCTCGCGGCCGTCCACCATGACGGTCGTCGGCCCGGCGACGTCCTGCCGGTCGAAGACGACCGAGTTGGCCTGCAGCACGTTGCGCGCCCGGTCGCAGTCGGAGGTGAACTCAGCGGTGCCCGCCGGGTTGAACTGGAACGAACAGTCGGCCGGGTCGGCCTTGATGACGACCGGGACGCTCTCCTGCGCCGCCGCGAGGGCGGGGTTGGTGGTCGCCGTGATCCCGTTCGTGATGGGGAACGCGAGCAGGGCGGCGAGTCCGAGCCCCGCGAACAGGATGGGCCGCCTGCCGATCCGGTCGGAGAGCCAGCACACGAACACGCACAGGAAGAACCCGATCAACATGATCACCATGTAGATCGCGTTGACGGTGAACGAGTCGGCCTTCAGGTAGGTCTTCATCGTCGTGAGCATGTACACGGTGGACAGGTACCCGATGAACGACTGCGCGGACGCCATCACGAACACGATCGCGATCATGCGCACGCGTGCCCGCGACCCGAACGCCTCCCGCAGCGGCGCTTTCGCCTGCGTGCCCTCCTCCTTCATCTTGAGGAACAGCGGGCTCTCGTTGAGCTTGCCGCGGATCCACACCGACAGCGCGAGCGGCAGCACGGAGATGAGGAACGGCACGCGCCAGCCCCACTCGTCGTAGGCCGCGGTGCCCACAATGGACTCGACGACCAGCTGCACGCCCAGCGACAGGCTGAACGCGAGCGCGGTGGTGCCGGTCAGCCAGCCGACGAAGAAGGAGCGCTGCCGGGCAGGTGCGTACTCGGAGACGTAGGTGACGGCGGCGCCGAACTCGCCGCTGACCGCGAGACCCTGCAGGATGCGGCACGTCACCAGCAGGATCGGCGCCATGATCCCGATCTGGTCGGCCGTCGGCAGCACGCCGACCGCGACGGTCGACACTCCCATCAGGACCAGCGTCATCAGGAACACGATCTTGCGACCGACCAGGTCGGTGATCCGCGCGAACACCAGCGCCCCGATCGGCCGGACGATGAACCCTGCGGCGAACGTGAGCAACGCGAACACGGTCTGCGCCGCGGCCCCGTAGTCGCTGAAGAACTTGCTGCCGATCACCGGCACGAGCGCGCCGTAGAGGAAGAAGTCGTACCACTCGAACGCCGTGCCGACGGCCGACGCACCGACGACCTTGAGCTCCTGTTTGTTCATCGACGGTCTCCTCGAGCCAGCCGTGCCGCCCGCGACGTCGCGGGTGGCGGATTGGAGCGACCGTAGGTCCGGTTGTGGCGAGAACAACGCACCCGTTTCCGGTGGCCGGAAACGGGCCGTGGTGTCACCCGGCCAAAACGTCCACAGTGGCATCATGACCGTGACCACGTGGACAGTCGAGCGGGCCGTCGAGGAACTGCGCACGGCGGAAGTCACCCGCACCGCCCGCCACCCCGTCACCGACGACTGGCCGGAGCTGGACCTCGCCACCGCCTACCAGGTGCAGACCGAGCTCGTGGCCACCCGCGGCGAACGCGTGATCGGCGTCAAGCTGGGCCTCACATCCCGCGCCAAGCAGCAGCGGATGGGCATCGACGCACCCCTCACCGGATGGCTCACCGACGGCATGGTCCTCGCACCAGGCGCCCCGGTTCCCACCGGCGAGCTGATCCACCCCCGCGTGGAACCGGAGATCGTGTTCACCCTGGGTGCCCGCCTGGGAGGCCCCGGCATCACCCCGGCGACCGCGATGGCCGCGGTCAGCACCGTATCGGCGGGCCTCGAGGTGATCGACAGCCGCTACCGCGACTTCCGCTTCACCCTCCCCGACGTGGTGGCCGACAACGCGTCGTCGGCCCGTTTCGTCGTCGGCGAGGTGACCCGCGACCCCCGCACGCTGGACCTCGGCCTGGAAGCCTGCGTCCTGCGCGAAGCGGGCGAGGTCGTGGACACCGCCACCGGCGCGGCCGTCCAGGGCCATCCGGCCAACGCACTCGCGCTGGCCGCCAACGCCCTCGCCGAACGCGGCCTCGCCCTCGAAGAGGGCTGGCTCGTCCTCACCGGCGGCCTCACCGACGCGATCCCGCTCCGTCCCGATCACCCGATCACCGCCGAGTTCACCAACCTCGGCTCCGTCACGGTCCGAGCTCAGCCCTGGTCTCGATCGTGAGCAGCACCTGTACGCCCTCGCCGGGCACCGCCCGCCCGCGGGACGTATGGCGGACGGTCACGTCCGGCCCTCGGCCAGCGCCGGGTTCGACTGCGTGTAGTCCGTGAAGCCGACGATCTCGACCCTGATGCCCTCACCGGCGGCGGCCCGCTTGTAGGTCTGCCAGTAGGGTCGCTCGCCCCGACCATGCCGGTACGGACTGTCTTCTCGTCGTCCTCGCCGCGGTGCGCGGCGTACACGACACCACGTTCCCGGAGCTCGCGGGGGTACTACCACCCCGATGTTCATGCCGGACCGGAACACGGCCGCATCCCGGGCAATTCCGGGCGCCCGCCATCCGGAACGACGGTTCACAAGCACCCGCCATTGATTGGCGCATTCCACATTGCGGAATAGATTGCCGCACTACGGCAAACAGGGAGACGATCACAGGACGGAACGGAGCTGGAGGTGGGCCGATGCGGCAGCACGGGCTCGATTGGGCGCACATCCTCCGGCGGGCGTGGCAGCGGCACTGCGCGGCCCTTGCCGCCGTGCCGGACCCGCATGGCCAGTTCCCCGCCCTGCCGCTCGACTGGTACCTGAGCGACCTCGACGACGTGCACATCCCGCGGCAGCGGACGAACTCGCCGGGCCACGGTCGGTGAGCGCTGTCCGTGCGCTGGTCGTCGTCGGGGCGGGGCCGAAAGGCATCGGGCTGCTCGAACGCGTCGCCGCCAACGCACCCGAGTTGCTGCGCGGCCGGCTGGTCGTGCACCTCGTGGACCCGTTCCCGCGCGGGCCGGGGCGGATCTGGCGGTTCGCGCAGTCGCCGTTGCTGCGGATGAACTCGATGCCCGAGGACGTCACGGTGTTCACCGACGACACCGTGCGGTGCGCGGGGCCGATCCGGCCGGGCCCGACGCTCGCCGGGTGGGTGGCGGGGGTCCGCGACGGGACCATCGCTGTCGACGTCGACGCGTCGCTGTCCGACGAGCTGTGGTCGGTCACCGCGACCACGTTCCCCACCCGTCGCCTGCAGAGCGCCTACCTCACGTGGTTCTACGAGCAGGTGCTCGACGCGCTGCCGGACGCCGTCGAGGTGCGGGTGCACAACACGCGGGCCATCGATGTCACCGGCGCACCCGACGAGGTGCAGACCGTGCGGCTCGCCGATGGCACTGCCCTCCTCGCGGACGTGGTCGTCCTCGCGCTCGGCCACCTCGATGCCGCACCCGGTCCTGATGAGGCGCGCCTCGCCGAGGCGGCCCGTGAGCACGGCCTGCGGTACGTCCCGCCCGCCTACACCGCCGACCTGGACCTGTCGGACATCGCGCCGGGAGAACCCGTGTTGCTACGGGGTTTCGGGCTGGCGTTCGTGGACCTCGCCGTGCTGCTGACCGAGGGCAGGGGTGGCCGCTTCAGCACCGGAGCGGGCGAGGCGCTCGTCTACCACCCGTCCGGGGCGGAACCGGTGCTCTGGGTCGGGTCCCGCCGCGGTGTGCCGTACCACGCGAAACCCGGCTACCGACTGCAAGGCCCGCCGGCGCCGCTGCCCCGGTTCTTCCGGGTGGACGAGCTCGCAACACACCGGAGAAGGCTGGACTTCGACGTCGACGTCTGGCCGTCGATGGCGAAGGACATCGGCTGGGGCTACTACCACGAACTGTTCACCGGTCACCCGGACCGCGTGCGGATGGACCTCGACGAGTTCGCCACCCGCTACGCCGAACTCGACTGGGACAGTGCCGAGCTGCGTCGCCTCGTCGAGAAGGCCGTGCCGGACGAGGCGGACCGGCTCGACCTCGCGGCCATCGACCGGCCACTGCGCGGGCTGGCGTTCGCCGACCGGGCGGCGCTGACCGGCCACGTGTGCGCCCACGTCGAGGCCGATCTGGCACGCCGCGCCGACCCGTCCTTCAGCGCGGACCTGGGTGCGTTCCTGGCGCTGCTGTCGGTGTTCGGACAGCTGGCGCAACTCGTCGCCGCGGGGAAGCTGACCCCGGCGTCGCAAGTGGATGACGTGGACGGCTGGTGGTTCGGGTTCTTCAGTTTCTACACGAGCGGGCCGCCCGGTCACCGGCTGCGCGAGCTGCTGGCGCTCGTGCGGGCCGGGGTCGTGCGGTTCGTCGGCCCGGACATGCGGGTGCGGGTGACCGGCGGCAGGTTCGTGGCGGACAGTCCGGCTGTCCCCGGCTCCGTGGCGACCACCGCACTGGTCGACGCGCGGCTGCCGGCACCGAGCGTGCGGCGCGCGACCGACCCGTTGCTGCGCAACCTGTACCGCAGGGGTGAGCTGGCCGAGGAACTGCTCCTCGACACCGACGCGGAACGCGGCACCGGCCGGATCCACACGACCGCCGAGGGTCTGCTGGTCGACTCGACGGGGTGGCCGCACCCGCGCCGGTTCGCGCTCGGCCCGCACACCAGTGCCCGCTCCCCCGGCGCCTTCACCCGGCCACGCACGAACGCACCGAGCTTCCGCCAGAACGACGCGGTGGCGCGGCAGATCCTCGCCCGGTCCACCGGATGAGCCACACCCCTGGAGGTGTCATGGGACAGGGAGTGCCGCCGCACCTGGCCGTCGCGCTGGACGGCGCGGGCTGGCACCCAGCCGCGTGGCGGGAGCCCGGCGCCAGACCCGCCGAGCTGTTCACCGCCCGCTACTGGACCGACCTCGTCCGCGAGGCACAGCGCGGGCTGCTGGACCTCGTCACGTTCGAGGACTCGTTCAGTCTGCGCTCGGGACACGACCGCGCCGGGGACCGCACCGATCGCGTCCGCGGCCGTCTCGACGCCACCCTGATCGCCGCCGCCGTCGCGCCACGCACCAGCGGCATCGGGCTCGTGCCGACGGTCGTCGCCACGCACACCGAGCCGTTCCACGTCTCCAAGGCGATCGCGACCCTGGACTACGCGAGCACCGGCCGCGCCGGGATGCGCGTGCGGGTGTCAGCGAGCGGGAGCGAGGCCGCGCTCTTCGGCAGACGTCCCCAACTCGTCGGCGAACCGGATGAGGCGCGGGTGACCGACCTCCTCGCCGAGGCGGTCGACCACGTGGAGGTGGTGCGCAGGCTGTGGGACAGCTGGGAGGACGACGCGGAGATCCGCGACGCCGACACCGGCCGCTTCGTCGACCGGGACAAGCTGCACCACATCGATTTCGCGGGGCGCTGGTTCTCGGTGAAGGGCCCGTCGATCACGCCGCGGCCGCCGCAGGGCCTTCCGCCCGTGTTCACGTCGGCGCCCACCGATTCCGGGTTCGCGGACGTGGTGTTCGTGACGCCGAAGGACGTCGAGGCGGTCGCTCGCGCCGTCGAGCGCACCACGGCCCGGCACACGTTCGGTGACCTGGTCGTGTTCCTCGACGAGAGCCCGCGCGCCGCGGCGGACCGGCTCGCGCGGCTCGACGACGTCGCGGGCGAACCCATGACCTCCGACGCGGCCGTGTTCACCGGCACCCCGGCCGAGCTGGCCGACCAGCTCCTGGCGTGGCACAGCGCAGGACTGACGGGGTTCCGGCTGCGGCCCGGCACGCTGCCACACGACCTCGAGGCGGTCACGCGCGGGCTCGTCCCCGAGCTCCAGGCCCGCGGCAGATTCCGCCGCGACTACGACGAGGGCACACTGCGGGACCGTCTCGGTCTGCCGCGGCCCGCCAGCCGGTACGCGGAGGTGGAGGCATGACCAAGCAGGTGCACCTCGCGGCGCACTTCCCGGGCGTGAACAACACGACCGTGTGGAGCGACCCGGAGGCGGGCAGCCACATCGAATTCTCGTCCTTCGAGCACTTCGCCCGCACGGCAGAACGCGCGAAGTTCGACTTCCTGTTCCTCGCCGAGGGGCTGCGGCTGCGGGAGCAGGGCGGCGTGCTCTACGACCTCGACGTGGTCGGCAGACCCGACACGTTCACCGTGCTCGCGGCGCTGTCGGCGGTCACCACGCGGCTCGGGCTGGCGGGCACGATCAACTCCACATTCAACGAGCCGTTCGAGGTGGCCCGGCAATTCGCCTCCCTCGACCACCTGTCCGCCGGGCGCGCGGCGTGGAACGTCGTCACCTCGTGGGACGCGTTCACCGGCGAGAACTTCCGGCGCGGCGGCTTCCTCGCCGAGGCCGACCGCTACCGGCGCGCCGAGCAGTTCCTGCGCACCGCGTGGGAGCTGTTCGACTCGTGGCGCGGCGATGAGGTCCTGGCGGACAAGGAAACCGGCCGCTTCCTGGCGACATCGCGACCTGGCTTGTTCTCACACCGTGACGACCACTTCGACATCGCCGGCCAGTTCACCGTGCCGCGCAGCCCGCAGGGCCGGCCGGTGATCTTCCAGGCGGGCGACTCGGACGAGGGCCGCGAGTTCGCCGCCGCCACCGCGGACGCGATCTTCTCCCGGCACGGGACGCGCGAGGCGGGGCAGGCGTTCTACGCCGACGTGAAGGGCAGGCTCGCGAAGTACGGACGCGCTCGCGACTCGCTGAAGGTGCTGCCCGCGGCGACGTTCGTGCTCGGCGACACCGACGCGGACGCCCGCGAACGCGCCGCGGTCGTGCGGCAGCAGCAGGTGAGCGGGGCGACCGCGATCAAGCTGCTCGAACAGGTGTGGAACACCGACCTGTCGGCCCACGACCCGGACGGGCCGCTGCCCGCCCACGATCCGGTGCCCGGGGAGCACACGATCGCGAAGGGCCGCGCCAGCGTCCGGATGAACCGCGATCCCGTTGCCGTGGCGCGGGCGTGGCGAGCGCTCGCCGAGGAGAAGAACCTGTCGATCCGGGAGCTGGTGATCCACGTGAGCGCCCGGCAGACGTTCGTCGGGTCGCCCGACACGGTCGCGCGGGAGATCGACGACCTCGTGCAGCGGGACGCGAGCGACGGGTTCATCCTCGTCCCCCACATCACGCCGGGCGGGCTGGGCACGTTCGCCGACACGGTCGTCCCGCTCCTGCAGGAACGGGGTGTGTTCCGCACCGAGTACACGGGCACCACGCTGCGGGACCACCTCGGCCTCGCTCCGGCCTGAACGCCACCACCACGGAAGGGAACCCCATGACCGTCACTGACGAACTCCTCGCCAACAACGCCGCCTACGCGGCGGGCTTCTCCGGCCCGCTGCCGCTGCCGCCCGCCAAACATGTCGCCGTCCTCGCCTGCATGGACGCCCGGATCAACGTCTACGGCGTCCTCGGTCTGCATGAAGGCGAGGCCCACGTCATCCGCAACGCCGGCGGCGTCGTGACCGAGGACGAGATCCGGTCGCTCGCCATCAGCCAGCGGCTCCTCGGCACCGAGGAGATCATCCTCATCCACCACACCGACTGCGGCATGCTCACCTTCACCGACGACGACTTCAAGCGGTCCATCCAGGAGGACGTCGGTGTCAAGCCCGCCTGGGCGGCCGAGGCGTTCACCGACCTCGACGACGACGTGCGCCAGTCGATCGCCCGCATCCGCAACAGCCCGTTCATCCCGAAGAAGGACTCCGTCCGCGGCTTCGTGTTCGACGTCGCCACGGGCAGGCTGAACGAAGTCCTCTGACCGGGCGGACCGCCCTCCTCCACAGTGGAACGGTGCGCCACCGGACGACTCGCGGCGGCGGCTTCCCGGGATCGTTACGCTGTGTCGAGACCGTGGTGGCGGAGGGACTGACATGGCGTTCGAACGGAAGTACAGCGACGAGGTGCGTGACGCCGCTGTGCGCCGGGTGGTCGAGCGCCGTCAGGCCGAGCCCGGCAACCGGTCGATCCTGCGCGAGGTGGCCGAGGAGTTCGAGGTCGGCGAGCAGTCGCTGCGGATCTGGGTGAAGCGGCTGGACGACGGCATGTTCAGCGCGGGCACCGCCGCCAAGCTGCGGCAGGCGCCCAGGGAACGGCTGCTCATGCGCATCGCCGAGCTGGAGTCCGAGCTGGCGTCGGCGAACGAGCGGATCGCGACCATGGCCGAGGAGATCGAGGTGCTGAAGAAGGCGTCCGCGATCTTCGCCGCCGAACTGGCCAAGCGGTGATCCCGTCCACAGTGTCCAGATAGCGGTACGGCACCGTCGTGGGGGCCGGGACGCCGCACACTGTACGCGGCACCACCTCGACGCCTGCTGGAGCGCACATGACCGGATACGACTACATCAGTGCCATCACCGGCTGCACGACCGATGTCCGCGGACGGTTCGCCGTGCGGGGCCCCGCGTTCGAGATGCTCGCCGACGGGTCGGTCGCCACCGGTGGCCCGGGCACGGCGCCCGGGCCGCTGGACCTGCTGGTGTCCGCGCTCGTCGTCAACCTACTCAACGTGGTGCGCGCCGACGGCGACCCGGACGCGGACAACCCCGGCGCACGCACCGTGCAGGTGCGTGCGCGCACGACCCGGTACCCGCCGAACCGGCTCAAGGTCGGCCGCGTGCTCGTCGAGGTGCTGATCGACGGGATGGACGAGGCGGACGCCGAGCTGGTGCTGGAGGAGTACCGGGCGGGGTGCCGGGTGCTGCCCGCCGTGTCCACGGTGCTGGACGTGGAGATCCGCGCGGTCGTCACCGAGACCGCGGCCGCCTGAGTCAGACCGCCAGCAGGGCCTGCGTGTAGTCGTCCCTTGGGGTGAGCACCACCTGTTCGGTGCGGCCGTGCTCGACGATGCGGCCGGCCCGCATGACCGCGACGTGCTGCGCCACGTCCGCCACCACCGCCAGGTCGTGCGTGACGAGGAAGTACGTGAGGCCGAGGTCGCGCTGGATGTCGGTGAGCAGTTGCAGCACCTGGGCCTGGATGGTGGCGTCGAGCGCCGACACCGGCTCGTCCAGGACCAGCACCTGCGGTCGCAGTGCGAGCGCCCTTGCGATGGCCACGCGTTGCCGCTGGCCACCGGACAGCTCCCTCGGCCTGCGGTCGGCGTATGAGGTGGGCAGACCCACCAGGTCGAGGAGTTCGCGGACCCGGGCGTGCCGCGCGGCGCGGGTACCGATCCGGTAGGCGGCCAGCGGTTCGCTGACGATGCCGTGCAGGGAGAGCCGGGGGTTCAGCGACTCGAACGGGCTCTGGTACACGACCTGCATCTCCCGGCGCAGCGCACGCAACGCGGCCCGCTTGAGCGCCGGCACGTCCTCGCCGAGCACGCGGACCGTGCCGCGGTCGGGCCGGTCGAGGCCGAGGATCAGCCTGCTCGTGGTGGTCTTCCCGGAACCCGACTCCCCCACCAGCGCGAACGTCGTGCCCCGTGGCACGGTGAGGGACACGCCGTCGACGGCCTGCGTGCCGTTGCGGGTCGTGCCGAACCGCTTCGCGACGGAGTCCAGCTCGATCACCGGGTCGGCGTCCGCGGACGCCTCGACCCGCCTGGCGCGGCGCTCGTAGGCCTCCGCGATGCTCAGCACCCGCCCCTGGGCCACCCGCGCGGAGCTGGCCAGCAGTGCCCTGGTGTAGCCCTGGCGGGGGTTCGCGAAGACCTCGTCGACCGGGCCCGACTCGGCGACGTCCCCGCGTGCCAGCACCACCACGTGCTGGGCGTTACGACTGGCCAGGGCGAGGTCGTGGGTGATGAGCACGACGGTGGTGTCGTGCTTGGCCCGGGCGGTGTGGATGACCCGCAGCACCTCCTGGCCGACCAGCACGTCCAGTGCGCTGGTGGGTTCGTCGGCGATGACCAGCTCCGGGCGCTGCGAGAACGCGATGGTCACCAGCACCCGTTGCCGCATGCCGCCGGACAGCTCGTGCGGGTAGCGCGCCAGCACCCGGTCCGGGTCGGCGAACCCGACGTCACGCAGGTCCTGCCGGATCCGCTCGTCGACGTCGCGCGGCGACAGCGAGGAACGCGCGAGCGTGAACGCCTCCCGCAGCTGCGCGCCGATCGTCTTGGTCGGGTTGAGCGACGCGATCGGGTCCTGCGGCACGAACCCGATGTGCCTGCCCCGCAGGCCGCGGAAGTCCTTGTCCCCGCGCAGGAGCACGTCCTCGCCCGCGAACTCGACCGCCCCGGACACGATGCGCCCATTGGGTGGCAGCAGCCGCACGATGGCGTGCGCGAGGGTGCTCTTGCCGGAACCGGACTCGCCGATCACCGCGGTCACCTGGCCCCGTGGGACGTCCAGGGAGACCGACGCCAGCGCGGTGTCCTCGTGGTGGCCGCGCCGGTAGGCGACGGTGAGGTCGGTGACCCGCAACAGCGGTGTCATGAGCGGTCCTCCTGCAGCAGGTAGGCGATGCGGGACAGCAGCACGACCACGGCGGTCAGCGCCAAGCCGGGGATGATGGCGACCCACCAGGCGTGCGCCAGGTACTTCTGGCCGCCTGCGATCAGGACGCCCCACTCCGCGGACGGTGGCGCCTCGCCGAACCCGAGATAGGACAGCGACCCGATGGCGAGCATGGCCAGTCCGAAGTGGAGTGCCGTGTAGGACAGCACCGGGCTGTAGGTGCTCGGGACGATGTGCCGGGCGATCACCCGGAGCGGACCCGCGCCACAGGTTCTGGCGGCCTCGACGTAGGTGAGCGTGCCCGCCTGGATCACGCAGCCACGGATCAGCCGCGCGAACCCGGTCGCCTCGCCGATGCCGATGGCGATCGCCGCGACGAACGCCCCGCGCCCATAGGTGGTGATGACCGCGAGCGCGAGCAGCACGGCCGGGATGGCCATCACCGCTTCGGTGAGCACGCCGAGCACACGGTCGAGCAGGCCACCCGGCCGGAGCCCCGACAGCACGCCGATCACCGCGCCGCCTGCCAACGCGACGGCGACCGCCAGCAGCGAGGAGAACAGCGAGATCCGCAGCCCGTGCACCACGCGGGAGAACAGGTCGCGGCCGATCTCGTCGGTGCCGAACCAGAAGTCACCGTTGGGGGCGGCGAACGGCAGCCCGTCCAGCTCGTACGGGTCGTGCCACGTCACCAGGCCGGGGACGACCGCGACGAGCACCAGGAACGCCAGCAGCGCCAGGTGGACGTGCAGTTCGCGGACGCGCCGACGGCGCCGACGGGGTGGTGCCACTCCGACGGGAACGGGTTCGGTGACCGTCCTCGTGATGACGTCGGTCATGCCCCGGCCTCCTGGGTCGCGCGGCGGCGCAGCCGCGGGTCGAGCAGCACGTAGCCGATGTCGACCAGGGCGTTGATCACGACGTAGGCCACCGCGAGCACCACGACCAGGCCGAGCACGACGGTCAGGTCGACAGCCTTCACCGAGTCGACCATCAGCCGGCCGAGGCCGGCCCGGGAGAACACCATCTCCACCACGACGGTGCCGCCGAGCAGCTGCCCGACCCGCAGCCCGAACACCGCCAGGAACGGGAAGGAGGCGTTGCGCAGGCAGTGCCGCCACAGGGTGTGGAAGCGGCCGGCGCCCTTGGCGGGTGCCGTGACCGCCGCGTAGGTGGTGCCCAGTTCGGTGCGCAGACCGCTGATCAGCACCTGCGCGAACTGGGCCGCCCCGAGTAGCGCCAGCACCGCGGCGGGCAGCACCAGTGACGCGGCGCCCTGGCTGCCGTTGGAGGGGAACCAGCCCAGCGTGATGGCGAAGAAGTAGACGAACAGGATGCCGACCCAGAACACCGGGAGGCTCACGTACGCCGACGGCAGCAGCGACGCCAGCGATCGGATCGCCCGGAGCCGCGGGTTGACCGCGAGCACTGCGAGCAGGAAACCCAGCGGCACCGAGACGACCAGCGACACCCCGGCGAGCGTGAGCGTGTTCGGCAGCACCTCGCCCAGCAGCTGGGTGACCGGCTGCTCGGTGATCAGCGAGTGGCCGAGGTCTCCGTGCAGCAGGCCGGTCAGCCCGTCCGTGTACTGGGTCCACAGGCTGTCGGACAGACCGACCTCGTCGCGGAGCAGGTCGAGGTCGAGGTCGGCGACGTCCGCGGAACCGAGGGTGTCGGTGGTGCCGATGCGGGCCAGCACCGCGTCGCCGGGCAGTACGAACAACAGGAAGAACGACGCGGAGTACGCCGCGAAGATCACCAGAAAGGCCCGCGCGAGCTTGCCCGTGACGATTCGGGCGGTGTTCATCGCTGGTCGACCCACGCGTCGCCCAGCCACGGGATGTGCGTGGCCTCGAGCAGCGGGATGTGGGTGGTGTTGCGGTAGGCCAATGGCTGGATGAAGTCGTACAGCGGGATGTAGTACGCCTCGTCGAGGATGATCGCCGAGGCCTGTGCGGCGAGGGCCTTGCGCGCGGCGATGTCCGGCTCGGCGAGGATCTTGTCGAACACCGCGTCCAGTTCGGGGTCGAGGCCGCCGTACGTGGAGCGCAGCACGTCGGCGTCCGGGCGGGTGCCGGAACCCCACGAGAACGAGTAGTCGCCGGACTGGAGCTTCCGGTTCAGCTCGGCCTGGGTGAGACTGCCGAACGTCAACTCGACACCGATGTCCTTCCACTGCGACTGCACCACGGCGATGTTCGGCTCGTGCGAGACCGTCGACGGGCTGTAGACCAGTGAGAACGAGAGCCGGTCGCCGTTCTTCGTGCGCACGCCGTCCGCTCCGGGCTTCCACCCCGCCTCGTCCAGCAACCGCCTCGCCGCCTCGACATCGGTTCTGATCTTGTCGGACTGGTCGGTGAAGTACGGGTTGCTCGCTGTGTACGCGCCCTTCGGCGGGACGTCGATCGCGGAGGCGCGAGCAAGCACGGCCTCGCGGTCGATGGCCAGCGCCAGCGCGCGGCGGACGCGCACGTCGTCGAGGCCAGGCTTCTCGATGTTGGCGGCGAAGCCGAGTGCCGAACCGGGCAGCGGCTCGCGCCGGATGGTGATCTCGGAGCTGTGCGCGAACTCGGTCTTGTCGGCCGGTTCGGTGTTGTGCAACAGGTCCAGGCCGCCGGAGCGAAGTTCGGCCGCGGCGATGCTGTTGTCCTGGATGTTGTGCACCTCGATCGCCTCGAGGTACGCGGCACCCTTGTTCCGCGCGGGTGCCGGCGCCCACGCGTAGTCGTCGCGGCGGGTGAGCGTGTAGCCCTCCTCGCCGTGGCTCTCGGTGGCCACGAACGGGCCGGAGCCGATGATGCCCAGCCCCTCCTGCCGCTTCTCGAACGGCAGCTTCGACGTCGCGGGCGCCACGATCCCCAGCACCGTGCTGGACGCGGCCTGCAGGAACGACGAGTTCGGCTTGGCGAGATCGAACACCACGGTGTACGGGTCGGGCGTGCTGATCCGCTCCAGCGCGCCGATCCACTGGTTGGCGACGGCGTACTTGGCGCCGCCGTCCCGCAGTGCCTGGAAGCTCAGCGCGACCGCCGCGGCGTCGAGTTTCTCGCCGTTGGAGAACGTCACGTCCTGCCGCAGCGTGAAGGTGTACTCCGTGGCGTTGTCGTTGACCGTCCACTCGGTCGCGAGCCACGGCGCGAAGGTGCCGTCCTCGGAGTTGAACACCAGGGAGTCGACCAGGGCCCGCACCGGCACGGCCAGGCCGTAGCCCGTCGTCGTGGCCGGGTCGAACGACTTGCCGCCACCCGCGGCGCGGTACTTCAGCACACCGCCCGTGACCGGTGTGCTGCTCGTGTTCGCCGCGTCGCCGCCCGCGGCGGCGGCACAGCCGGACAACGCGAGACCGGCTGCGGTCAGCAGGGCCAGGAGCGCGCGGCCGGACGGCTTCCGGCCGGTCGCAAAGGGGGTGTGGCGCTTCATCGTAGGGACTCACTCTCGTCGGGGGCGCTAGCAACGTATGTCGTAGAGAGCCGTTATGGGACAGCGTCCCACTATGTGAATTTCTACGACAGCTCACTAGAAGATGCTTACAGTGAGCCTCGTCCTTCGTAGAACTTCTAACATGCCCACGAGGTAACGCATGCCCAAGATCAAGATCGAGGCGACGAGCGCCGTCTTCTACCTGCCCTACTTCGTGGCCGAGGAGGAGGGCTACTTCACCGACGAGGGCCTCGACGTCGAGCTGATCCGCCACCGGCCCAGCGACGAGACCGGTCTGCGGTTCATCGAGGACCCGCGCAAGGTGTCCTCGTTCTCGAGCTTCAAGCTGTTCGAGGCCGGCGCGTCGCAGCTGTACAACGCGTGCGAGTGGGGCCAGCTGCGCCGCTCGCAGGACAGCCAGGTCAACGGCAAGGTCGTGGCCCGCCGCGCGGCCGTCGCCAGCCAGGCGATCATCGTCCGGCCCGACTCGCCGTACCACGTCCCCGCCGACCTCGCGGGCGTGCGGGTGGGCGTCAACTTCCACCACGGCTCGCACTACCTCGTGCTGCAGACCCTCGAGGGCTTCCTGCCCCGCACCGACATCAACCTGATCGGGATCAAGGGCAAGGAGCGGTTCGAGGCCCTCCGCGACGGCGACATCGACGCCGTCGCCGTGATGGAACCGTGGATCACGGTGGCCGAGAAGCAGGGCTACAAGGTCCTCGCCGAGGCGCACTACTACGGCGCCGAGGTCGCCAACGACACGCTCGACCCCGAGACGTTCACGAAGATCAACCGAGCGGTCACCCGTGGCGTGGACAAGATCCACGAGGACATCCGCCCGTACCTGAAGTACTTCATCGCGCAGGCTGCGCCGATCGCCGATCTGGCGCCGGAGGACTTCAAGCTCGGGCGGCTGCGGTACATCCACCCCGGCCCGTACCCGGAGGACCAGTTCAACCGAACCTTGGACTGGGTGGCGAGCTGGGGCCTGATCGACGCGGGCAACGAGTTCGGCAACCTCGTCGACGCCACCAAGATCCTGCAGGAGGCCTGAGAACGCGGACCGGCGGCGCGGCTCCCCGGCCGCGCCGCCGTCGCACGTTCCCCGCCATGACCACCGTGAACCGCCGGGCCGTGCTCCTGTTGTGCGGCAGCACCGCCGGCTTCCTGTTGCTGGACATCCACAAGGTGTCCATCGCCGTCCCGTCCATCGAGCGCGCACTGCACCCCGGCCCGGCGGGCATCCAGCTGATCCAGGCCGCGTACGTGGTCTGCTTCGCCGTCACCCTCGTGCCCGCCGGGCGCGTCGGCGACGCGGGCAGGCGGCGCACGCTCGCGTACGCGGGCATGTACCTGTACCTGGCCGCGAGCGTCGTGTGCGCGGTCGCGCCCACCGCGGAGGTCGTCATCGCGGGCCGCGCGCTGCTCGGGGTGGCCGCCGGACTGCTCATGCCGCAGATGATGGGGATCGTCCAGCAGCTGTACGGGAGAGCCGAGCGCGGCAAGGCGTTCGGCGTCTACGGCATCTACGTCAGCCTGGCCACCGCGCTCGGCCCGAGCCTCGGCGGGCTGCTCGTCACCACCGCCCTCGGCTGGCGCGGCGTGTTCGTGATGAACGTGCCCGTCGGCGCCGCCATCCTCGTCGCGGCACACGTCCTGCTGCCCGCCGTCGGCAGGGACCAGGTTGGCAGGCAGCGGCCGGACATCGACGTGCTCGGGCTCGCGTACGGCAGTCTCGCCCTCGTCGCCCTGCTCACCCCGTTCATCTTCACCACCGGGCGCCCCGGCGACGTCGCCGCCCGGTGGCTCGCTCTGATCCCGGCCGCCGGGCTCGCGCTGCTGTTCGCCGCGCGCAGCCGAGGACGCGTCGCCGCGGGGCGGTCCAGCGTCATCGACCCGGGTTTGCTGCGTGTGCCGTCGTTCCGCAACGGCGTCCTCGTCTCGCTCACCTGGTTCGCCGCGGGGCCGGGGTTCGCGCTGGGGTTGACCGTCTACCTGCAGGAGGCCCGCGGCATCACCCCGTTCCTCGCCGGGCTGGTGATGCTGCCGTCGTCCGCGACGTCCGTGCTGGGGGCCTGGCTCGGCGGCCAGTACGTGCTCCGCCTCGGCCGCGTGCTGACCGGGACGGGGATGCTGCTGGTGCTGGTCAGCACGCTGAGCACGCTCGCGTTGCTGCACGCGGGTCTGCCGACCTCGGTGCTGCTGCTGGGAATCCCCGCGCTGCAACTGGTGCAGGGCCTCGGCGGCGGTCTCGTCGTCTCCCCCAACCACTCCATGATGCTCATGGACGTGCCGTCCACACAGGGCAGCGCGGCCGCCGCGATCGGCCAGCTCGGCCAGCGGATCAGCAACAGCACCGGCGTGGCGACCGCGTCGATGGCCTACTACGCCACGATCTACGGCACGGGCTTCACCCTTGCCGACGCCCCAGCCGGCCTGCACCGCGACGCACTCGACCGCGCCACCCTGGTGTCCTGCCTGTTCCTCTGCGCCGCGCTCGCCGCCGTCCTCGTGGACCTGCGCAGGCAGACCCGCGCCCGGCGACGACCGCTCGTGGCGGCGGCAGCCGCGGAATGACGTCCTGGGCATGCAGGGTTGTCACGCGCTGGGACGCTTGCTTGTCGCCATCGCGAGCAGCGGTGGCCTGGGGTTCCGGGGATGTCCGTGCAGCGCTGCTGGTCGGCAGCGTCCTGGCTTGGCGAGGGTGGCCCGCCCTGTTCACGGGCACCGCGCTCGGTTTCCTCGCCACAGGGGTAATCGCGCTCGCATGGACGGGTCGATGTCGGAGCCGAACGGCGGTTCCGGATGGACCTGGGATGCTATTAGGCGCCCTTCTCGCCCTGCTGTTGTGACGGCAGCCTCGAGCAGCCGGGTCAGAATCCTTGATTAACCACGATGTAGTTACTGGGCCAGCTGCCGTACGTACCGAAGGCGACGGCCGTTCCGTAACCGCAGCCCACGTTCATGCCATTGTCGGCGCAGAGCATGAAGTATGAATGGGAATTGTCGTCATGGTAGGAATACCAGGATGGGTTCGTAGTATATCCGGCGTCTCCATACCGCACCCAGTTCCCGTTGTTCTGAATCCAGACGGACGCCCTCCATCCCGACACCGTGCTCCTCACCGAGGCACTGTAAGTGTTGTTCCCGTTGCAGGTGTTGCTCTCCGGCACCTCCACGACCCGTACTACACCGCCCCACTCGAGGGTTGTGGTTTTGGGATCATTCCTGTTCGCGCAACGTGCCTCCGCACTGAATGGCGTCAGGACGGCAGTCACGGCAAACAGAAGCACCACTATGACACTGAGGATAAAGGCAGATTTCGTCGCCTTGGCGTTCATCACACTGTCTTCTCTCGACTACCTGGAGCAAATTTCAGCGACAACTCGCCACCGTAACGACGGCAGGCGCACGAGAACACCGCCAGACGGGTCGTTGTCACCCGATCACCGCCCGCAGACCCGCGACCTGTTTTGCTCGTCGACGAGGCTCACACCGTAGGGGTCACGAGCGCCGGTGACGCGTGCGGCAAGCGGGCAACCGGAGGGGCTTGAGCGCGCGACAGTGGTGAAGCACCGGCCCCGGGGGTAGAACCTGGAGGCTGCTCATCCGGCCTTTCACGATGTCCTCGGCTCAGCGTCTTCCGCCAACTCGACGCCGCATTCCCGTGAGCGAACGGTCTCTGGCCGAGGTGCCCGCGATCGACCCTTTGGTCAGCCGCGCGTCGCGCCTTCGGGCCAGACGACTGTCACGGGTGTTCCTTGCTCGCGGGCGGCGCGCACCACGTCGCCGGTGCCGCCTTTGCCGTCTGGTGGTGCGCCGTCCCAGACCGCGACGATCTCGTCGGCTTCCGCCAGGATGTGTTCGCTTGCTGCCAGGTAGGCCTCGCGGTTGGACTCGGGTAGCGGCATGGTGTGGACGGCGGTGGCCTGGGCGATCAGCGCGTCGAACTCGGCGGCGTTGTCTGGTTTCACCTTCCGCTCGCGGTAGTCGGCCGCGGGCAGCACCACCTCGAGCGAGCCGCCCAGCTCGACCACGACGCGGGCGAAGATCTGGTCGGCTCCCCGTGCGAGGCAGGTCAGGCCGATCAGTTCATCCGCAGCGTAGGTGGATAGGGCCGTGCGGAGTTCCTCCGCGACGCGCTGAGCGGTGGTCTCGGACAGCGAGGAATGCCCGGTGATGCCGATGCGGGGCAATGAAGATCCTCTCGTCAGGCTGCGAACAGGTCGGTGATCGCGGCACGAGCGTCTCGGACCTCCGGCACGGTGCTGAAGGTCGCGGCTTCGCGGTGGAAGTCGCGCAGACGCGCCCCTACTCTGCCCGACCACGTCGCGGCCTTCGGGAGTGCCTGCTGGATCAGTTCGGCGGCTCGTTCGGGCTCGCGGGTGATCAGTTGTGCTCTGGCGAGCCCCACCTGGTTAGGCATGTTCGCAAGTATTTGAATCACACCTTCCGCAATGCCGGACAGTGGTGGCCGCGACTATTGTCCAGCACTCTGAGCGACGGGATGATTACCTGCTGGCCCCGAAAGCTGCGCGCGTCCTTGGAGGAACTGTGGTCCTGTTCGCGCACCTGGAACGTCCATCCGCCAGCGTGACCAACGTTCAGTCAAGGGACCTCCCGTCGTCGGATGCCGAGTTGACATCTTCGTTGAGGACGATTCACCACGTCGCGAACCGGTGGTGGACGGCCGCGGTGATCAGTCTCGCCGGCGCACTGACCTGGCACACCGCGCCGCGGATCAACGAGATCGTTCGCGATGCACTGCGACGACGACCTCTGTATGTGCTGGTCGAACTGACCCACCTTGATGCCCTCGACTCGCCTGGCCTGGCCGCCCTGCTGACAGCGGCCCACACCGTGGCGCTGTCGGACGGGAGACTGCGCGTGATCGCCGCGCCCGACCACATTGGCTTCGACTCGATCGTCACCGCCGGCCTCACACGGCGCCTCGCCCTCCGGACCAAACTGTCCGACGCCCTCGCGGAGGAGTGATCAGCCGAAGCCCGGCCGGCGAGTGACAGGTCGACTCGTCGACGCATGGGAAGGCCGGTCATGGAGTCAACTCTCACAGGGCAGCCAGCATCCATGGGCCGCCGCCATCGCCATTCGGACGACCAGCGCAGCTCCAGGAAAGTGCGACGCCGATAGATCCGTACTTCTGAAAACCAGAATTTGCACATCGAAGAGAGGGGAAGAAGCCTCAATCTCCGATAGTTCGAGAGATATTCGGACCGTCCCCGCAACTTCATCGAACCGATTCGGCACACGGTGTACCTAGAAGTTGCCGTAGTTCTACATCAACTCGGGTTCGACAAGGCACTCCGTTGCGACAACACTGGTTCCGCTGCTGGCGCGGGTTCGACCCTGGCACGTGCGATCGCCTCTGCGACCGCTTTGCGTTGCGATGCACGTCGGAGTGTTTCATCGGATGTAAAACCATCACTACAGCCAGTGCGGCCAGGTAATCCATGCACCGGTGGAATCATGGTCCGCTGGCCGCATCGTCGCAATAGGCCCGGTCCCACAACCACGGGTTCGTTCCGGCTTCGAATCGATTCGACGGCGCAGTCCGCCTGGAGGCCGCGATCAAGCTGGGACGGTGGGAGCAGCCGGATGGAGGTCGCACCCCCGCGTCCTCCCATCACCTGACGGCACGCCACCGTGATCGGCTGCGATAGAGCCAGTCCCAGGAACGCTTCCCCTGGCGGGTGTGCCCTTCGTCCAGAGGGGTACCTCGGGCCGGGGAGCGGCCTCGAGGTGTTGATGACCGATCAGGCCCGCGTCTCCTGTCCCGGATCCGGTAGCCCCCAGTGACCAACACACTGGCCGACCTTCACGATCCATAGTCAGAGCGGGTAACCAGCCCAGCGCCCCGAGCGTGGGGTCGAGCGCGAACAGCTCGTCCGCGCCGACACCGTCGAGGGTCCCCGAGACCTCCACCACCGGCGCCATCACGCCACCTCGTAGCGAAGCGCTGTGACCGATCAGCTGAACCCGGCGCCGCTTGTGGCCAGCAGGCCGAAGTCGATGAGGCAGGCGAGTTCGTCGACTCCGATCGACCGGAACCGCTCGACGGCATCGGCGGCCTTGTCCACGGTGCCGGGCAGCCCGAAGTCGAAGTACCGGTCGAACGCGCGCGACACCATGAAGTCGACATCCTCCGCCGACAACTTGGACACGTCGACCTTGCGGCGCCCGTCCAGGCGGGCGTTCAGCAAGAGGTGCAGCGAACTGCGCATGTGGTCCGACAGCGGCTCGCGCACGATCTCCCGCGCGCGGTCCTCCTCGTCGTCGGGGTAGGTGTGGATCATCAGCGCGACGTGTCGGCCAGCCGTCGGCGTCGGGCGCTCGGCCAGCGCCTTGCGGTACTCGGTGAGCTTCTCCGCAAGGCCGTCGTCGTACCAGGACCGGTTGGCGGAACGCGCGTGACCTGGCGTGTTCCTCTCCTCGCGTGCTGACGACGCGTAGCCTCCGGTCGAGCCAGGAGGCAGCACAGCGCGCAGGTGCGGTGATCGAACCTTACGGTCCGGTCTCATCGGTGGCGATCTGTCCCGCTGTGGCGATGTACCTGCCGATACCCACGGATCTGCACCGAGGAGCACGGGTGAGCAGTGCGGCCCAGTTCGGCCCCAACGAGTGGCTCGTCGACGAGATATATGAGCAGTTCCTCGCCGATCCGTCGTCCGTGGACATCGCTTGGCACGAGTTCTTCTCCGACTACGCCCCCGGGCGGTCGTCGAACGGCGGAGGGTCGGTGCCGACCTCGGTGCCGATGTCGATGAGCCGTGTAGCCGGCACTCCTGCGCAACCATCGGGGCGGGCGCGGATCGTGGCCGGGTTCCACTCCGACACCGACGACGGGCCCGACCGGCTCGCCATCGGCCTGGACGTCGACATGTTCGCCAACCTCGTGACCTCTCGCACGCTCGTGCCGCCGGTGTCCATCGGGCTTTTCGGCAGCTGGGGCACCGGGAAGAGCTTCTTCATGCGGGAGCTGCGCTCACGGGTGTCCGCGCTGGCGTCGGCCGCCGCGGACGCGGAGCGCGCTGCCGGGCGGCGGGTGTCCCCCGACTGCGCGTCCGTCCGGCAGATCACGTTCAACGCCTGGCACTACCGGGAGGCGAACCTGTGGGCCAGTCTGGCCACGCACATCTTCGACAGCCTCGCCACCGGTGGCTCCGAGGACGACCTCCGCCGCCGCGCGGACGAACTCGCGGAGCTGCGCCGGACCGAGGACTCCTTGCTGACACAGCTCAGCGCGGTACGGCTGGAGCGGATGGTCGTGGCGGCCCGGCACGAACGGCGACCGGTCCGGCTCGGGCTCACCGCGGACGACCTGGCGTGGATCGCTGAGGAGACCGGCGTGGACAAGGCCACCTCGACCCACGTGCGCCAGTTCGTCAACGAGACCGCAGGGTTGCCCACCGAAGTACGCCGGACCTGGGAGCTGCTGCGGTACAACAGGTCCGCGTGGCTGACCCTCGCCGTCGGCGTGATCGTCACCGCGGCACTCGTCGTGCTGGTGGGCGGTCCGTTGTGGCCGGCGATAGCCGGAGCCGCGTCGTTGGTCGCCGCCGTCACGCCGGCCATTGGCCGGGTCCGGCGGGCGATGGACCGCATCCGCGACGCCGCGCAGCGGAGCGACGCGGCCACCGACCAGCGCCTCGCCGACCTGGACGCCGAGGCGGAACGCCTGGAGCGAACGGTCACCGAGCTGGCTTCGAGCCACGACGCGACAGCGTTCGCCCAGCGCGCGGGCGAGGACTACCGCGGTCACCTCGGCATGGTCTCCCTGCTGCGGCGCGATCTGGAGACCTTCGCCGCGATCCTCACCAAGGAAGACGGCGGGCTGGAACGGGTCGTGCTCTACATCGACGACCTCGACCGCTGCCCCGTCGACGTAGTGATCAAGGTCCTCGAAGCCATCCACCTGCTGGCGGCGCTCCCGGTGTTCGTCGTGGTGGTCGGTGTCGACGCGGGCTGGCTGCGGCGAGCGGTCACCGAGCACTACGCGACCGTGCTGGAGAACGGCTCCGCGACGCACTACCTCGAGAAGATCTTCCAGATCCCGTTCCAGATGGCGCCGATGAGCTCCGCCGGTTACCGCGCGCTGCTGGCCGGACTGGCCGGCCCTGCCCGCGCAGAACTGGTTGCGCCCGACCTGTCCGGACCCGCGCCTGCCGGCTCACCACCGGAACCGCGACCGGCCCAGATGGAGATCTCGACGGCTGAGCTCGCGTTCATGGCGCAACTGCGGGGCCTGGTGTCGTCGCCGCGGGCAGCGAAGCGACTCGTCAACCTGTACCGGCTGGTCCGTGCCCGAGTACCGGACACCGAACTCGACGCGTTCTGCGACGGCGAGGCCTCCCGTGCCGTGCAGATCCTCCTCGCGGTCAACGCCCACCCGGCCAGCGCCGCGCTGGCCACGATGATCGACGCCGCGCCAGACGACGTGGCCTGGCAACCCCTGCTGGCCGACGGCCACGACGACCCCGCCCTGTCACCTCTGTGCGCACTCCTCGACGAGATCCCCGACGCCCCGCAGAACCTCGCCATCTACCGGGAATGGCTACCGCTCGTCCGCAGATTCACCTTCGCGGACACGATCTAGAAGCAAGCGCCCGCGACCGTCCCCTCACCGCGACGAGGATGCCGAGCGCAGGGGAAGGTCAACCCGCAGCCGGAACGTCGTCAGCTCGTGCTCGACCGTCATCGCCCCGCCGATCTCCGCCACCCTCGCCGCGAGGTTGCGCAGTCCCCCGCTGCTTCCCGCCGGCACCGCCGCCGAACCCGGGGAAACGTCGTCGTTGACGAGTTCGAGCACGGCACGTTCGCGGGTCGCCGTGATCGTGATCGCGCACTGTCGCGCCTTGCTGTGGCGCAACAGGTTGGTCACCCCTTCACGCACGGCCGTGGCCAGCACCGTGCTCACCCGCGCCGGCACAACGACGTGCTCGACGTCCACACGAACCTCGACACCCGCCGCCTGCAGCAACGACACCGCGGACCGGCACTCGTCCTCCAGGGACAGCTCCCGGTAACCGGTCGCGACCGTACGGGCGTCCGACAACGCGGCGCGTGCTATCTCGAGCGTCTCCAGCAACTGCGCACCCGCCTCCCGCGGCGACCTCTCCACCAGCCGGTGCGCGAGCTCGACCTTCAACGTGATCGCCGACAGGCCGTAACCGAGCACGTCGTGCAGATCACGGGCGAAACGCAACCGCTCCCTCAGCACCGCGACGCGAGCCATCTCCGCACGAGCGGCCCGCACCGCCGCGACGAGGGCTGTCAGGCGGGACAAACCGTAGACCACCAAACCGGTGCTCACCGTCGAGATCGCCTTGTAGACCACGTCGATCATCGAACCCGTGAACAACCACTGCGCCATCCCCATGCTCGCCACGACCAGCCCGAACGACACCCAGCCCGTCACCGGGCGCAACACGAGCAACACGCTGCCCGCGAGAAAACCCGACATACCCACCCACGTCTGACCGAACACCAGTATCGGCAGGTACACCAACACCACCTGCACACCGAGGACCACGTGACCCCACGGCGACCGCCCGCGAGTGCCGGCCTGGCTGTACCAGAGCAGCTGCAGCGCGAGCAGCGCCACGATGCATCCACACGACAACACGGCCTCAGCGGCCCCCACGTCCAGGAACAACACGTGCACGAACCCGACCACGCTGAAACTCACGAACACAGCCGCCACCACACCGAACGCGGCACCCGGTGCGGGCAACACCGCCGAGATGTCAGGTCTACGAACCACCGGCGACTCCATTCACGAAGGACCGATCGGACGAGATCTCATTCACGGTCGCCGTGGCCGACCGCGGCACTGCCCTCTACCGCATGAGGCGTCGCAGTTCCGGGCCGCGGGAGAGCGCGACTGCTCACTGCCCGACCAAGAATCGTTCATCACGCGGTGCCATCCTCCGACAGCTCGTCGGCGCCGATCGCGCTACCACAGTGAGTATGCGAAGCTCACCGACAGTGTGTCGATGTTGCCGATCTCCACCCAGCATCCGAGCAAGGTATGGCCTCTCCATACTTCGGGGTCGCTGATCATGGTGGTTCCTTGCACGACGAAGACGCAGCGTCAGCGGGATCAACGACGAACGAGCCGCCAGCGAGCGGTGGCCTGAGGTGTCGCTGCCGCCGGGGGCGGACCGGACGTGACGTCTCCACCGTCCCCGCCGCATGAGATCACCCGGCACACCGCACTGCCCGACCGGTAGGGCATCCTGAAGTAACAGCCGGTACATACCGGGCAACCGCACCGTGAGGAGAAGCTGGGCATGACGGCCTCGGAGCCGCGCATGGGGTTCGAAGAGTTCTTGGCCAAGAGTCGGGTTGACGAGGCCGTTTTCGCGCTTCGTCCTGACTACCGCGTCATGTTGCTGGCCGTTGACGGGATTGTGCCCGCGCCGAGCGACGACGCGACCGAGTCCTTGCTTCGGGCCGCTGAAGCTGACGCTTGCCAGGTCCTCGACAAGCAGCCGGTCGAGGAGATCCCGCACGTGGCGGCGTGGCGGGAGGCATACCGGGCATTCGGCGCCAAGCCCCAACGCACGCGCAACAGCCTGGAAGCGCTCATGCGGCGGGCGAAGTCCGGGCTGCCTCGCGTGAACCGGCTCACCGACATCTACAACGCGGTGTCCGTACTGCACCGGATCCCGCTCGGCGGCGAGGACCTGACGGGTTACGAGGGGGCACCCCGGCTGATCCGCGCCATGGGCGACGAGCCGTTCGACACCGTGGCGAACGGCACCGACGTGATCGAGCACCCGGAACCAGGCGAGGTGGTGTGGTGCGACGACAAGGGGGTGACATGCCGACGCTGGAACTGGCGCCAGGGACGGCGCACGCAGCTCAACGACGACACCACCAGCGCGCTGTTCATCTTCGACGTGCTCGCCCCGCTCACCGATGCGGCGCTGCGCACCGCGGTCGAGGATCTGGTCACCCATCTGACCCGGTTGGGGCCCGACGTGCGGGCCGTGCACCGGCTGATCTCAGCGGACGCGTGAGCTGATCACCCTGCCGCTCGGCCGGCCTCGTGTGCCAGTGCTGCCGCGGCCGCGGTCACCGCGTCCGCGGCGGCGCTCAGCACCGGCGAGTCGACCTTCCACTGGTGCCAGAACAGCGGCACGTCCATGGGCGCGCCGGGCGTGAGGTCGATCAGCGTGCCGGCCGCGAGCCATCGCGTCGCCTGCATCGCGGGCACCATTCCCCAGCCCAAACCGGCTGCCGCTGCCGTGACCACGGACTCGGAGGTGGCCATGTGGTGGCGGTGTCCGCTCGCGGTGTGGCCCGGTGCGAGACGGTCGACGAAGCGGTCCTGCAGATCGTCACCGCGGTCGATGACCAGGACGGGAGCAGTCGGCAGCCGTTCCCGCAACGGACCGTCGAGCCATCGGGACACGAACTCGGGGCTCGCGACCGGCACGTAACGCAGGCAGCCGAGACGACGCACCACGCAGCCGGAGGACGGTGTCGACGACGAGGTGACGGCTGCCATGACCGCCCCCTCGCGGAGCAGGCTCGCAGCCCGTTCCGCGTCCTCGCGGTGCAGTTCGAAGGAGATCCGCAGGTCTTCCGGGATTCGCGTGAGTGCCGGCAGGAACCATGTGGCGAGGGAGTCCGCGTTGATCGCGATCGGCAGCCGGTTCGGTTCGTCGTCGTCGACCAGCCCCAACTCGGCACGCACGTCCCGTTCCAGCCGTGCCAGTTGTCGAGCGAGCCTGGCGACGACCTTGCCTGACTCGGTGAGCCGGACGGGTTTGGTGCGCAACAACAGCAATCGCCCAACGGTCTGTTCCAGCGCCTTCACCCGCTGGCTGACCGCTGACGCCGTCACCTGCAGCACCGCCGCCGCCGAATCGAACGTGCCCTCGTCGACGACCGCGAGCAGCGTCCGCAGCTGCTGGGCATCCATCACGGCACCGACCTTTACCGCAGAATCCCGTTCCGGTCCATCCGAAACGCTGGCGAGGTGCGGCGGCTCGCCGCGGCCGCCGCACCTCGCCAGCCGATCTGCTCCGTCAGCTAGCGGCGGTACGCCGGTTGGATGGAAAGGGCGTGCCGAAAGACGGAACGCGGGTCGTACCGCCTTTTGACCTGCTGCAGCCGGGCGTAGTTGTCACCGTAGTACATCGTGTGCCACGGCACCCCGGACCTGTTCCACTCCGGGTCGGCGAGATCCCGGTCCGGGTAATTGATGTAAGCACCGCCATTTATCTCGTTGGGCACCGGCACGCCGCCCGTGGTCGCGTAGACGTCCCGATAGATGTTGCGCACCCACGCGATGTACTTGTCGTCGTCCGCCGGATTGCGCCAGATGCCCGGGGTGAAATAGACCCGGAAAATCGAGTCCCGGTGTGGCGAAGCGGTCGCGTTCCTGTGCACCGCGTTGATCGTCCCGCCCAGCGCGGCGAGGTGCACCTGCGTGTCCGGGTACCCGAAGGAGTCGTCCGAGAGGTACCGGTAGATGGTGGCGAGTTGCTCGTCGGTGTAGCTCTTGCGCAGGTCGGCGGTCTTGTCCTTCTGACGGCCGGAGGGGCCCCAGTACCAGTTGTCGCGTGAGTACCACGGCACGTCGTCCACGGAGTCCGACGACGGCCGCACCCCCACCCCCGTGCCGATGGCGGCGACCACCTGGTCGAGCATGGCCTCGCCGCCCTCGACCGACTTGCCGACACCCAGCGTCAGGCTGATCACGCCCGCGGCCCGGTGCAACAGCGCGAAGGCCGCCCAGACCTGCACCTCCTTCGTCCCGGGTGCGCTGTGCTGCTCGAACCACCGGGAGTAGTTGCGCACGATGGTGACGAAGTCCTGCTGGGACAGGGATTCCCACGACCACATCACCGTCCGGACCCGCTGGTTGTCGGGACGGGGCAGGAGCCTGCTGGGGTCGGTCGACGCCACGCCCGGGCTGCGGAGCCAGTACTTGGTGACGATGCCGAAGTTCCCGCCTCCGCCACCGGTGTGCGCCCACCACAGGTCCCGGTTCGGGTCCGACTCCGACCTCGTCGCCACGACCTTGCGGGGCTGTCCCGCGGCGTCCACGACGACGACCTCGACGGCGTGCAGGTGGTCGACGGCGAAACCGTGGATGCGCGAGTAGAAGTTGTAGCCACCGCCCAGGATGTGCCCGCCGACGCACACCTCCGAGCAGCCCGCGGACGGCATGGTCACACCCCAGCCCTTGAAGAGCGTCCCCTGCAGGGGCTGCACCATCGCACCCGGGCCGAGCGCGAAGGCCTGCCGCTCGTCGTCGAAGTAGACGTCGGACATCTGCGACAGGTCGATCAGGTCGTTGATGTCGGACGTCGTCGTGAAGTTCTCCAGGCAGTGGCCGCCGGAGCGGACGGTCACGCGCCTGCCCGCGCCGACGGCCCGGCCGAGTGCCGCCACGACGTCGTCCGCGGAGCCGGCGACCGTCACCCGCTCCGGCCTGCCCGCGAACCGCGTGTTGTGGCCCCGCAGGAAGCTGTCGTAGCGGACGTCCCCGGGCTGGATGGTGACCGGGTCGAAGGGCGAACACCCCGCGCGGTGGGTTTGCTCAGCGGCCGCGGGTGCCGCACCGGCGAACGTCCCAGCCGAAACCGCACCGGCACCGACGACCGCGGCACGGGTCAACAACGCCCTGCGGCTTAATTCAGCCATGTATGCAACTCCTCAAATCCTGATATCAGGCGGACAGCGCTATTCGATCCGACCATATCTCGAACATGGCAGACGCAACCAAGGCCCGACTCTTATCTCGGTATCACATCGGTCTTAAGTCGTCACGACGCATGAATACCCGGCTACAATTCGGTCGAGGCCATCCGGTTACACCCCCAGCACTCAGCATCGACTACGGTCGCACGACATGCCGAAAGATGATCACATGGCAGCACAGCACCGGTCAAGGTCGGGCGGCGTACGCGCCGGTAAGCGCGAGTGGATTGCACTCGGCGCGCTGGCATTACCAGCGTTGCTCATCTCACTTGACAACACGGTCCTGTATCTGGCAATTCCACATTTGAGCGGCAGCCTCAACCCCAGCGGTCAGCAATTGTTGTGGATCGTCGACGTCTACAGTTTCATGATCGCGAGCCTGCTCATCCTCGCGGGCACGCTCGGGGACCGGGTGGGGCGGCGGCGGCTGTTGTTGATCGGTGCCGCCGGTTTCGGCGTGGCCTCGCTGCTCACCGCGTTCGCGGTCAGCGCGGAGATGTTGATCGTCAGTCGCGCGCTGCTCGGGATCGCGGGCGCGACCCTGATGCCCTCGTCGATGTCGCTGATCCAGAACATGTTCGTCGAACCGCGCCAGCGCTCGCTCGCGTTCAGCGTGTGGATCGCCTGTTTCCTCGTCGGCGGGGCGATCGGGCCGGTGGTCGGCGGGGTGATGCTCGAGCACTTCTGGTGGGGCTCGGTCTTCCTGCTCAGTGTGCCCGCCATGGTCCTCCTGCTGGTGGTCGGTCGTGCGCTCCTGCCCGAGTACCGGGACCCGGCACCCGGCCGGATCGACGTCGTGAGCGTCGTGTTGCTGGTCCTGGCGCTCCTGACCGCGGTCTACGGGGTCAAGAAGGTGGCGGGCGACGAGGCCGGCCCGCTGCCCGCCGGCGCCCTGGTGGCGGGCCTGGCGCTGGGGACCGTGTTCGTGCTCCGCCAGCGACGGCTCGACAACCCGCTGATCGACTTGAAACTGTTCCGCGAGCGGACCTTCTCCACCTCGCTCGGCAGCATGGGACTCGCCCTCTTCGTGATGGCCGGGTCCCAGTTCTTCGTGACCCAGTACATGCAGATGGTGATCGGGCTGTCCCCCTTCGAGGCGGGTCTGTGTTCGCTGCCGGCGAGTGTCGGCGGCGTGACGGGCGCTCTGCTCGCACCGCTGCTGCTCCGGCGGATGCGAGCGGCGGCCGTGATGGCCGCCGGGCTGGTGATCACGGCCGTCGGTTTCGCCATCCTGACGCAGATCAACGAGGAGAACGGCGTCGTCGTGGCGATGGTGGCGCTCGGCCTGCTGAACTTCGGCGTCTCCCCCACCATCGCGCTGGGCACCGACATGATGATCGCTTCGGCGCCGCCGGAGAAGGGCGGTGCGGTGTCCGCGATCTCCGAGACCACGCACGAGATCGGTCTGGGCGCGGGCATCGCGGTGATCGGCAGCATCGGGACGTCGGTGTACCGCGCCCAGACGGCGGACGGGCTCCCGCACGACCTGCCGGACCGCTCCGCCCCGGCGTTCCTCGACACGATCGGCTCCGCCGTGGAGGAAGCGGGCAGGCTGGCGACCGCTGCGAGCGACGTCGCTCTCGGCGTCGCCAGGGCCGCGTTCACCCAGGGCATGTTCGTGGTCAGCGTCATCTGCCTCGTCGTCACCGTTCTCGCGGTGTCGATGGTGGCGCTGCTGCTCCGTCGTGCGCGGACGGACACCGAGGTGGCCGATGCGCCGGCCGAGGTGCCGAGCACACCGCGGACGTAGCCCGGAACGCGAAAGAACGACACGGCCGCACGTCGGCCGTGTCGTTCTTCGCGTTGCCGCCTACTTCGTGGCGATGAGGATGCCGTGCGGCGTCCACCCGGGGCAGGGCACGCGCTTGATGGCGTGGAATCCGGCGGCACGAAGGCACTCTTCGTGCTGTTCCCACGAGTAGATCATCCCACCTTCCGCGGGGAGGGCGGCGAAGTAGACGCTGTCGAGCGCGGCGACCACCGGCCCGTCACCGTCGTCGCTGGACATGGAGTTGAAGATGACCAGACGTCCGCCGTCGGGCAGGGCGTCGTAGGCCTTGCGCAGGAGCAGGGTGTTCTCTTCCAGCGTCCAGATGACGAGCTGGTGGGCGAACATGATGGTGTCGAACCCGGCGGGGAACGGGTCGGCGAACATGTCCCCGCTGATCACCGAGACGCGGTCGGACAGCCCCGCTTCGGCGATCTTCTTCTGGGCGATGGCCTCGGTGGCCGGGATCTCGAACACGGTGGCCGACAGGTGCGGGTTGGCCTGCGCGAGTGCGATCGAGTTGACCGCGTCCCCACCACCGCAGTCGAGGAGCTTCTTCGCACCGGACAGGTCGAGCTGCTCGACCAGGTGGGCGTTGGCGAGTTCCGACCACGACCGCATGTACCGGTAGAACACGGACTCGAGGTGCGGGTTCTCGCTCAGGCGGTGGTACAGGTCGCGGCCGGTGCCCCGGACGCGGCGCAGACCCACGTTGGAGTTCGTCCTCAGCGATTCGGTGAAGTCGAGCTGGCCCTCGTAGACGACGTACTGCTCGAAGGCGACCGTGTCCTTGAAGCGCTGCCAGTCACTGCCCTGCTGCAGGTCGGTGATCACCTGCGCGTTCGCGTAGTTCCCGTCGCGTCGCACGGTCAGCCCGAGTGCCGTGGTGCCCAGCAGCAGGATGTCCGTCGCGCGGTCCGCCAGCCCGAGCTTCGCCTTGATCTCGGGCTTGGTCAGCGAGCCGTGCTCTGCCAGGAGCTCGAAGAGCTGCAACTCGCAGGCCGCGTTCAGGTACTGGAAGGCAGCGTGTCCGAAGAGGATCCACGACAGGCCGGGCATGTCCAGCGCCGGTGGCGCGGAGGTCTTCCCCGTGCTGCCGAGTGTCGACGTCATGACCTTGGTTCTCCTTTTGGTTCCGTTTGTTGGTTCAGCTGCCGGCGCGCTTGTACGCCAGCGTGATCCCGTCGAACACGGGCAGCGTGCTCAGCGCGACGCGTTTGTCGTCGCGCAACGACGAGTTCAGTGCGCGCAAGGAGTCGGTCTCCGGGTCACTGATGTCCCGGCGAGCCACCTTTCCGGACCACAGCACGTTGTCGAGCACCATCAACCCGCCCGGGCGCAGCAGTTCGAGGCAGCGTTCGAAGTAGAGCGAGTAGCTTTCCTTGTCGGCGTCGACGAACGCGAGGTCGACCGTGTCCGCCGCCCCACCCGACAACAGCGCGTCGAGGGTCTCGAGGGCCGGCCGCAGCTCGAGCTGGATGCGGTCCGCGACACCCGCCCGCTCCCAGAACGAGCGGGCGATGCCGGTCCACTCCTCGCTGACGTCGCAGGCGATGACACGACCGCCGGGTGGCAAGGCCCTCGCCATGGCCATTGTGCTGTAGCCGGTGAACACGCCGACCTCCAGCACCGTCTTGGCCGACAGCAGCCCGACGAGGAACCCCATCAGCTGACCCTGTTCCGGCGGGACCAGCATCGTGTGTTCGGACAGCTGCAGCGTGGTCATCCGCAGTTCGCGTGCGAGGTCGTCCTCGCGGAGCGACACGTCGTGGACGTACTGCTGGATCTCGTCGTCGAGCACCAGGCTGTGGATCATCGTGTTCCTCCACGGATTTCGGGTACGGGCAACTGCGGCAGCTGGTCGAGGCGGATCTGACGGAACTGGCTCAGCACGCCGACGGCCGACCGGTTCGACGACGAGTTGGCGAGGAGACTGGGCGACTCGGCACCGACGAAGTGCTCGCACACGCCGCGGTGGGCGTCGTAGGTCTCCCCCAGCGCGTCCCGGAACGCGGCGAGTGGTGCGGCGTTCCGCCGTGTCAGCCAGTCCCATCCGGAGGTGGAGCGCGCGAGTTCGCGGACGAGGGCCTCGTGGTCGCGCCAGCGCAGGCCGCTCATCTTCGGTGGCGCGACCGGAGGCATCAGGGTCGGCCGGATCTCGGCGTTGTACTCCGGCTGGGCCACGTCGCCCGCGTACTTCAGCGCGCCCCGGGATGCCCACATCAGCGCGGTCGCGACGCCCGCCGCGATCAGCGCGCCGTCGACGTCGTCGCGCGCGGCGTGGTCGCCGAGGCACGAACAGGCCATCGCGCATCCCTGTGCCAGCACCATGAACAGGTGGTGGCCGCGCACCCAGCTGCGCAGCGCGTCGTACGGCGCGGGCTCCCGGCGCCCAGCAGGGACGGGCACGCCGCGTGGCCGGGGCGCGGTGGCAGGGTCGGCGCACCAGTCGAGCAGGTGGTCCACGCCGCGCACCAGGTCGGTCCAGGACCGTTCGTCGAGGCCGCAGCCGCGGTCGACCGCCGGTTCCAGGACGCCGATCAGGGCGGCGATCGCGGCGTCCACGAGCAGCGGCAGCGGCGGCCCTTCGACGCGGTGGATGCCGAAGGCCAGGTCGTTGTCCCGGTTGGCCGCCGACTCGACGGGGTCGTGCCGGATCTGTTCGCCCGGGAGTTCGCCGAGTTCCCTCCTGGTCCGGATCGCGGCGGCCAGGAGCGCGTCGACGTCGGCGCGGGCACGCGGGTCGGCGATGCGGGCGACGGCGAGCCGGGCCCGGTCGCGGTGGTCCGCCAGGTCCCGGACGGTGCGGGGCAGGTCCTCGGGCCGGCCGAGACGGAACGGCACGGTCGCGACCTTGGGCAGGTAGTCAACCATGGCGTGCCGGTTCACCGTCGCCTGAGCAGCGGACGGCCGAGCGGGAGGCGTTTCCCGCCGGTCGCCGCGAGCATCGCGCCGGCGAAGATGTACATGCCGACGAGGATGAACAGCAGCATGCTGACCATGCCCACGTAGATGAGCCACGGGTCGCCGGGCTGGGTCGGGTTGTTGATCGTCCGTTCGATGGCCTGGTTGATCGAGCCGAACAGGGACAGCAGGGTCACGTCGACGATCACGAACAACACCGTGAACACCCTGGGCAGGTGCAGGGTGGTCAGCGTCAGCAGGATCATCACGATCGCCCACACGACGACGAAGTTCGCGGTGGCGGCACGCTGCTCGATGTTCTCGAACTCGCCGAGCAGGCTGTTGTTCAGCACGATGCTGAGCACGGAGAAGCTGAGCCAGAACGTGCCGAACAGGCCGTAGATGGCCGCGAAGACACCGTCACCGAGCCGCATCGACCAGCGCGCGGCCATCAACAGCAGGACGCTGCTGCTGAAGATCATGATCGGCAGCGAGGCGACGAGTGAGTTCGCGGCGACGCTGTAGTCGACGAGGTAGAGCGCCAGGGAGATCGAGCCGATGAGGAACCCGGCGAACCCCGGCAGGCTCGGGTCGGCGGTGAGCTGACCGAACCGGCTCTCGGCTGCCTGCGCCCCACCGACGAGTCCTACCGGCGCGGTGTGGCGCTCTTTCGCTTGTGTCATCTCACATTTCTCCCGTGTAGTGGGTGGAACCGGACGTCGGTCACGTGTCGTTCACCCGGCCGAGGACGCGGGGCACGCGGGGAATGGCGGTCGGTGCGGCCGCGGCTGTCCGCTCGGGGAGCTGGGCGGCGAGCTCGGCGACGGTGGGGTGGTCGAAGACCAGCCGCAGCGGCAGGTCGACGCCGGTGCGTGCGGACAGCCTGCTGATCACGCGGGTCGCGAGCAGCGAGTGGCCGCCGAGGGTGAAGAAGTCGTCGTCCGCGCCGACGTCGGCGACGCCGAGCACGTCGCGCCAGATGTCCGCGACCAGTCGTTGCGCGTCCGTCTGGGGTGGCCTGCGTGGCCCGTCGGACGGTCTGGCCTCGGGCGCGGGAAGGGCGCCGCGGTCGATCTTGCCGTTGGGCAGCAGCGGCAGCTCGGGCAGCGTCACGAACGCGGACGGCACGAAGTGCGCGGGGAGCAGTGCACGCAGGTAGGTGGTGAGGGAGGCGCGGTCGGCGTCCCCGTTCGCGGGCACGACGTGGGCGACGAGCTGGGTGGTGCCGGAGGTGTGGTCGTGCGGCGTGACGACGGCGTCCGTGACGTTCGGGTGGCCGCGCAGTGCGGTTTCGATCTCGCCGAGTTCGATGCGATGGCCGCGGATCTTGACCTGGTTGTCCACCCGCCCCAGGTAGTCCAGCAAGCCGTCCGGCCGCCACCGCACCAGATCACCGGTGCGGTACATCCGGCCCTTCCCGAACGGGTCCGGCAGGTACCGCTCGGCCGTCAGACCGGGTCGCTCGTGGTAGCCCCGCGTGATCCCCGCCCCCGCGAGGTACAACTCCCCCACCGCACCCAACGGCACCGCCCGCAGCTCCGCGTCCAGCACGTACGCGCTGGTGCCGTCCACCGGCACACCGATCGGCGTGCGCTCGTGCCCGGGGTCGGTCACCGCGTGCGTCGAGTAGGTCGTGTCCTCGCTCGGCCCGTACAGGTTGTTCACCTGCTCGACCACCGGGTGCGCGTACAACGCACGCACCAACTCCGGCGGCAGCGGCTCACCCGCGAGGTTGACCGTCCGCGCCCCCGGCGGGATCGCGTCCGACGCCAACAACTCACGCGCCGCCGACGGGACCGTGTTGACGAGGGTGACGTCCCGGTACCGCTCGGGGTGCTCGATCACGTCCAGCACCGTGTCCGGCGTGAGGATCACGGTCCCACCGACCGACAGCGGCGCGAAGATCTCGAACACCGACAGGTCGAACGACACCGACGTCGCCGCCAACGTGCCCGCCAACTGCTCAGCCGAGAACACCCGACCGGCCCACGCCACCATCGCCGCCGCCTGACGGTGCTCGATCACCACCCCCTTCGGACGACCCGTCGACCCCGACGTGTAGATCACGTACGCGACATCCTCGGGCGTCGCGGTGGCGGGCAGCCGTTGTCCTGGGCCGTCGGCGGGCAGATCGGCTGCCGAGCGGAGCACGGCGGCGGCCGCCGCGTCGTCGAGCATGAAGGCGATGCGGTGGTCCGGATAGCCCGGGTCGATCGGCACGTACCCGGCGCCGGACTTCAGCACCCCCAGCACCGCGACGACGAGGTCGCTCGTGCGTGGCAGGCACACGCCGACCAGGTCACCGGGTCCGAGCCCCTGGTCCCGCAGGTGCCGTGCGAGCCGGTTGGCCTTCGCCTCGAGCTCCGCGTACGTCAGCGTCCCGTCCACCGCCCGCACCGCCACCGCGTCCGGTGTCCGGTCGGCCTGGCGCTCCACACCGGCCTGGAGCAACGCGGGTCCGGCCGCGGCGACCGGTGAGGCGGTCAGCGCGGCGCGGCGCGCCTGTTCCGCCGGGCTCGCCACTTCCAGCTCGGCGACAGTGCGGTCGGGGGTGGTGGCGATCGCCTCGACCGCGGTGACGAGACGGCCCGCGATCATCTCGGCGGTGGCGGCGTCGAACAGGTCGGTGTTGAACGCCAGGTGCCCGGACAGGGCGCCGTCGCGCTCCTCGACCTGCACGACCAGGTCGAAGGGGGTCGCGCGGCGGGGCACCGCGACCGGTTCGACCACGAGCCCCGGCAGGTGGGGGCGCGGCGGCGTGCCGTTGACGGCGAGCAGCACCTGGAACAGCGGGCTGCGGCCGCGGTCGCGGTCCGGGCGCAGGTGACGCACGAGTTCCTCGAAGGACACCCGCTGGTGCGTCCGGACGCGGTCCACGGTGTCCCGCACGGTCCGCAGCGCCTCGGCCAGCGTGGCGTCGGGGGGCGTCGTGAGGCGCAGCGGCAGTGTGTCGACGACGAAGCCGACGACGTCGGCGAGCGCCGGGTCGTCCCGGCCCGCCGCCGGGGTGCCGATCGTGAGGTCGTGGCGGCCGGTGAGCTTGGCCAGCACGGTGGTGAGCGCGGTCGCGAGCACGACGAACGCGGTGGTGCCCGCCGTGTGCGCCGCCGCGCGGACGGTGGCGGCGGGCAGGTCGAGCGGCACCGTGTCGCCGCGGTAGGTCTGGGTCGCCGGTCGTGGCCGGTCGGTCGGCAGGTCGGGGGCGACCGCGCCGTCGAAGTGGTCTCGCCAGAATGGGAGGTCCTCCGGTGCCCGGTTCCGTTGCCAGCGCGCGAAGTCGGCGTACTGGACCGGTGCGGGCACCGGCGGTTCGGCGTGTCCGGCGGCCAGTGCGCCGTAGCGGTCGGCGATCTCGCGGAGCAGGAGGTCGAGCGACCAGCCGTCGGCGATCGCGTGGTGGAGGTTCAGCACGAGCACGTGGTCGTCGGTGGCGACGCGCACGAGCGTCACCCGCCACAGTGGCCCCTCGGTGAGGTCGAAGGCCCGGTCCGCCTCGGCGTCCACGGCCGCGGCCCAGTCCTCGTCGTCCACCAGCACCAGCGGCACCTCGGGTGCCGGCGCGACGACCTGGACCACGGTGCCGTCGACCTCGCGCAGCGACGTCCGCAGCGCTTCGTGCCGCAGTGCGGTGTCGCGCAAGGCGGTGCGTAGCGTGCCCACGTCGAGCGGTCCGCCGATCCGGGCGGCGCCGGTGATGTGGTAGGCGAGGTTCGCCTCCTGGTCGATGCGGCACAGGATCCACAGCCGTTCCTGTCCGGTGGACGCGGGCAGCACGAGGGTGCCGTCTGGTTCCGGCACCCGCTCGACGGCCGTGATCTCGGTGGCGGTGCCCGCGGTGGGGAGGTTCGCCGCCAGTTCCGCGACGGTCGGGTGTTCGAAGACCAGCCGCACGGGAACGGCCACGCCGGTCGCCGCGCCCAGCCGGTGTGCCACGCGGATGGCGAGCAGCGAGTGGCCGCCGAGGCTGAGGAAGTCGTCGTCGGCACCGATGTCGGTGACGTCCAGAACTTCCCGCCAGACCGCCGCCACCAGGCGCTCGGCGTCCGTCCGAAGTGGACGGCGCAGCGCGGTCGACCGCCGGAGGTCCGGGTCGGGCAGGGCAGCGCGGTCGATCTTGCCGTTGGGCAGCAGCGGCAGCTCGGGCAGCGCCACGAACGCGGATGGCACGAAGTGGCCGGGCAGCGACGCCCGCAGGTGGGCCGCCAGTGCCGAGGTGTCGAGGTCGTCCGCGGCCGCGACGACGTAGGCGACCAGGATGTCGGAGCCGGCGGGGTCGGGCCGGGCGACGACGACGGCGTCGGTGACGCTGTCGTGCCTGCGCAGCACCGACTCGATCTCGCCCAGCTCGATGCGGTGGCCGCGGATCTTGACCTGGTTGTCCACCCGGCCCAGGTAGTCCAGCAAGCCGTCCGGCCGCCAGCGCACCAGATCGCCGGTGCGGTACATCCGGCCGTTCCCGAACGGGTCCGGCAGGTATCGCTCGGCCGTCAGACCGGGCCGCTCGTGGTAGCCCCGCGTCACACCGGCGCCCGCCAGGTACAGCTCCCCCACCACACCCAACGGCACCGGCCGCAGCGACGCGTCCAGGACGTACGCGCTGGTGCCGTCCACGGGGACACCGATCGGCGTGCGCTCGTCGGCAGGGTCGGTGACGGCATGCGTGGAGTAGGTCGTGTCCTCGCTCGGCCCGTACAGGTTGTTCACCTGCTCCACCACCGGGTGCGCGTACAACGCACGCACCAGTTCCGGCGGCAGCGGCTCACCCGCGAGGTTGACCGTCCGCGCCCGCGGCGGGAGCGCGTTCGCGGCGAGCAGTTCGCGGACCGCGGACGGGACCGTGTTGACCAAGGTGACGTCCCCGTACCGCTCGGGGTGCGCCACCAGGTCGAGCACGGTGTCGGGGGCGAGGACCACGGTCCCGCCGACCGACAGCGGCGCGAACAACTCGAACACCGACAGGTCGAACGACACCGACGTCGCCGCCAACGTGCCCGCCAACTGCTCGGCCGGGAACACCCGGTTCGCCCACGCCACCATCGCCGCCGCCTGGCGGTGTTCGATCACGACCCCCTTCGGACGACCGGTCGAACCGGAGGTGTAGATCACGTAGGCGACGTCGTCGGGGGCACCGGTCGGCGCCGGCCGGTCGTTGCGGCCGCTCCACGGGATGTCGTCCGGGGACCGGACGACCGCGGCCGCGTGCGAGTCCTCGATCATGAACGCGACCCGCTCGGCCGGGTAGCCGGGGTCGATCGGCACGTAACCCGCGCCGGACTTCAGCACACCCAGCAGCACCACGACCAGGTCGCTGGTGCGTGGCAGGCACACGCCGACCAGGTCGCCGGACCCGATGCCCTGCTCTCGGAGGTGCCAGGCGACGCGGTTGGCCCCGGCCTCCAGTTCCGCGTACGACAGCGTGCCGTCCACGGCGCGCACCGCCACCGCGTCCGGTGTCCGGTCGACCTGGCGCTCCACACCGGACTGGAGCAGCGCGGGCCGGGCCGCGGCGACGGGCGCGCTGGTCAGCGCGGCGCGCCGCGCCCGCTCGGCCGGTCCTGTCACGTCGAGTTCGGCGAGCCTGGTGGCGGGGGCGGCGGCCATCAGCGATACGACGGCGGCGAGTCGCTCGGCGAAGAGCCGGGCGGTGGCCGCCGCGTACAGGTCGGTCCGGTAGGTGAGGTGACCGGTGATGTCGGCGCCGGACCGTTCCAGGTGGAGGGACAGGTCGAACTGGGTCTCCGCCGGGGGCATCGGCAGGCGGTCGATCCGCAGGCCGGGCAGGTCCACGGCGCGGGGCGGCGTCTCGTTGAGCGCGAGCATCACCTGGAACAGCGGGCTCTGCGACGGGTCGGGCCTGCGGGCGAGGGTGCGCACGAGCTGGTCGAAGGGTGTGCCGGCGTGCCGGTGTGCCTCGACGAGGGCCTCGTGTGTGGCGCGCAGCGCGTCGGCGAGCGTCGCGCCCGGGGCGGTCGCGGTGCGCAGCGGCAGGGTGTTGACGAAGAACCCGAGCACGTCCGCGGTGTCCGTCCGGGTGCGGCCACTCGTGGGGATGCCGATGGTCACGTCGTGCGTGCCGGACAGCGCGCCGAGCAGCACGCTGGTCGCGGCCGCGACCACGGCGAACTCGGTGGTGCCCTCGGCGGTGGCGAGGCGGCGGACGGCGTCGCCGGGCAGCGTCAGGGGGACGTGGGCGCCGCGGTGGGCCGGCTTGGCCGGGCGGGGGTGATCGGTCGGCAGTGCGAGCGGCGGCGCGCCGGCCAGCCGGTCACGCCAGTACGCGAGTCCGTCCTCGTCGTCGGGCTGGGTGTCCTGCCAGTGCGCGACGTCGCCGAACTGCACGACGGGCTCGGGCGGCAGCGCGGCACCGTCGGTGAGCGCCCGGTGGACGGCGGCGATCTCGGACAGCAGCACGTCCAGCGACCACCCGTCGGCGATGGCGTGGTGCAGCGACAGGAGCAGCAGGTGCTCCTCGTCGGCCAGCCGGACCACACGTGCCCGGAACAGCGGCCCGTCGGCGAGCTCGGTGGTGCTGTGCCGCCACCGAGCGATCAGGTCGTCCTCGTCGGTGCCCGCCACGTCCTCCGGGGCGGGGTCCCACTGCCAGACGGGGTGCACGACCTGGACGACGTCGCCGTCCTCCTCGCGCAGGGTGGTCCGCAGTACCTCGTGGCGGCGGGCGACCTCGCGGAGCGCGGCGGCGAGCACGGCCGCGTCGAGCGGGCCGTGTATCCGTGCGCCCCCGTTGAGGTGGTAGGCGAGGTTCGCGGCCGGGTCGAGCGTGCACAGCAGCCAGAGCCGCTTCTGTCCCGGCGAAGCGGGAAGGGTGACGGTGCCGTCGAGTCCGGGTGTGCGTGGTGCGACGGGCAGCGGACCGGTCTCGGTGCCGGAGGGCAGCGCGGCGGCTAGTTCGGCGACGGTCGGGTGGTCGAAGACCAGCCGCAACGGCACGTGCGTGCCCAGTTCCTCGCCGAGCCGGTGCGCGAGGCGGGTCGCGAGCAGCGACTGACCGCCCAGGACGAAGAAGTTGTCGTCGATGTCCACTGTGGATACGCCGAGCAGTTCGCGCCAGAGCGACGCCACGAGCCGTTCGGCTTCGGTGCGGGGCGCGGTGTGCGCGCGCCCGGTCTGCTCGGGTTCGGGGAGCGCGCCGCGGTCGATCTTGCCGTTGGGCAGCAGCGGCAGCTCGGGCAGCGGCACGAACGCGGACGGCAGGTAGGCGCTGGGGAGACGCTCGCGGAGATGAGCGGTGAGGCGCTCGTGGTCGGGGTCGGCACCGGCGACCGGGACCACGTAGGCGACGAGCTGGGTGGTGCCGGAGGTGTGGTCGCGTGCCACCACGACGGTGTCCGTGACGTCGGGGTGGCCGCGCAGCGCGGTCTCGATCTCGCCCAGTTCGATGCGATGTCCGCGGATCTTGACCTGGTTGTCCACCCGGCCCAGGTAGTCCAGCAAGCCGTCCGGCCGCCACCGCACCAGATCACCGGTGCGGTACATCCGGCCCTTCCCGAACGGGTCCGGCAGGTACCGTTCCGCGGTCAGACCGGGCCGCTCGTGGTAACCCCGCGTGACCCCCGCCCCCGCGAGGTACAACTCCCCCACCGCACCCAACGGCACCGCCCGCAGCCCCGCGTCGAGCACGTAGGCGCACGTGCCGTCGACAGGCACGCCGATCGGTGTTCTGTCGTGCGCCGGGTCGGTGACGGCATGGGTGGAGTACGTGGTGTCCTCGCTGGGCCCGTACAGGTTGTTCACCTGCTCGACCACCGGGTGCGCGTGCAGCGCGCGCACCAACTCGGGTGCCAGTGGTTCGCCCGCGAGGTTGATCGTGTGCGCACGGGGCGGGATCGCGTTCGCCGCGAGCAGTTCGCGGACCGCGGACGGCACGGTGTTCACCAACGTGACGTCCCGGTACCGCTCGGGGTGCTCGATCACGTCCAGCACCGTGTCCGGCGTGAGGATCACGGTCCCACCGACCGACAGCGGCGCGAACAACTCGAACACCGACAGGTCGAACGACACCGACGTCGCCGCCAACACCCCAGCCAACTGCTCCGGGGAGAAGACCCGACCGGCCCACGCCACCATCGCCGCCGCCTGACGGTGCTCGATCACCACCCCCTTCGGACGACCCGTCGACCCCGACGTGTAGATCACGTACGCCACGTCCTCGGGCGTGACCACCGCGGGTGGCCGGGACACCGAGTCGGCGGCGGGAAGGTCCTCTGTGGACGTGATGACGAGCTTGGCGCCGGAGTCCTCGGCCATGAACACGACCCGGTCGGCGGGGTAGCCCGGGTCGATCGGGACGTAGCCCGCACCGGACTTCAACACCGCCAGCACCACCACGACCAGCTCGGTCGTCCTCGGCAGGCACACCCCGACGAGATCACCGGGGCCGATGCCCTTCGCCGCGAGCGCGGCCGCGAGGCGGTCCGCGGCGGCGTCCAGTTCGGCGTAGGTGAGCGCGCCGTCGACCGCCCGCACCGCCACCGCGTCCGGGGTCCGGCCGGCCTGCTCCGCCACCACGGCGTGCAGGCACGCGGGTGCCGGGGGCACGATCGGCGATCGTGACAACTCGTCCCGGCGCGCCACCTCAGCCTCCGCCACGACGTCCACTTCGGACAGTTGCGCGCCCGGCCGGTCCACCAGCGCGGCGACCGCGACGGCGAAGCGGTCGGCGAGCAGACCTGCGGTGGTGGCGTCGAAGAGGTCGGCGTCGTAGCCGAGGAAACCGGTGAGCCCGTCCTCTCCCTGCCACAGGTACAGCTCGCAGTCGTGGCGGACCCCGGTCGGCGCCATCACGAGCGGACGCGCGGCGAGGTCACCGAGCCGCACCGACGGCAGCTCGTCCTGCAGCACCAGCAGCACGTCGTACAGGGACGTCCTGCCCATCACCGCCTCGAGCGGCACGTGCACCCGCGTGTACGCGTCCAGGCAGGTGCCGCGCACCGCGTGGAGCACGTCGCGCAGGGTGTGCGCGGACGCCGAATCGGTGCGCAGCGCGACCATCGTCGCGAGCGGTCCGATCGCGCCCGGCGCCTGGTGGCGCGCCCGGGTCGCGACCGGCGAGCCGACCGTGACGTCGGTCTGCCCACTGGTCCTGGCGAGCACCAGGTGCAGCGCGGCCAGCAGGACCATGAACGGCGTCGCGCCCTCGGCCGCCGCCAGCTCGGTGACGCGACGCCCCACCTCCGCGGGGAGCGTCACCGGGACCTGCCCGGACCGGAACCGGCGCCGCGCGGGGCGCGGCCGGTCGGTCGGCAACGTGAGGGGCGGCGCGCCGGCCAGCCGGTCACGCCACGCCGCCAGGTCCGCCTCGCCGGGTTCGGCGGGGACCGCGGGCGGCACGGCCGGCGGCGGCAACGCCTGCCCCGCGTACGCGGCGGACAGTTCGGCGAGGAAGACACGCAGCGACCAGCCGTCGGCGACGATGTGGTGTGCGAGCAGCTGCAGCAGCGACGTGTCGTCGGGCAAGCGCCACACCGCGACGCGCCACAAGGGTCCCGCTGCGAGGTCGACCGGCTCCGCCGCGCGCGCGTCCGCCGCCGCGCGCGCCATCGCACGACCGGCACCCGGGTCGTGGCCGGTCAGGTCCACGACCGTCAGGTCCGGCACGACCTCGTCGGCGACGGCGCACGCCGTCCGGTCCCCGGCCGGGAACGTGCTGCGCAGGACGGGGTGCCGCCGTGCCAGTTCGGCGAGCGCCGCCGCGAGCCTGCCCGCGTCGACCGGTCCGTCCAGTTCGGCTTCGAAGCGCAGCACGTTCACGGCCGTGCCGGGGTTGAGTTCCTCGAACAGTCGCAGACCGAGCTGGATCGGGTTCACGCCCGCGGCCGACGACGACCGCCCGCGCCATCGGGCGAGCAGCGCACGGCCGACGTCGGCGGAGACCTTGTGCGTCCCGGCCATCACGCCGGTCCTCCCGCCATCGCGTCCCGGACACGCGTGACCGCGTCGGCAGGCGCCACACCGGAACTCGCCCACAGCGCCGCCAGCCGGGCGGTCAGTTCCCGCGGCGACTGGGCGAGCAGCACGAGGTCGACCGGCACGGGCAGCGTGAGGGCGTCCTCGACGACGCCCGCGATCTCCGCGGCCCGGACGGAGTCACCACCGAGCGCGGTGAGCGTGTCGGTCGGCGCACACGCGGGCACCTCGCACACCGCCGCGAACACCGAGGACAGGAACCCGGCGATCACGTCGGCCTGCGGCCCGGGAACCGCCGGGACGGCGGTGACGACGTGCCCGGTCAGTTCACCGGCGAAGTAGCGCTCGCGGGCCAGCGAGCGCTGGATCTTGCCGCTGGTCGTGCGCGGGAGCGTGCGTGGCGGGCAGATCGCGACCGCGGCGACCCGGACCCCGGTCGCGGACAGCACCTTGGCGCGCACGTCCTCGGCGACCCTCTCCTCGGGCACGGCGTCGCCCGCCCGTTCGACGGCGATCACCACCTCCTCGTCGGCGCCGCTGAAGGCCGCCGCGGTGGGGCGCACGTGCGGGTTGTCCTCCACCGCCGCGGCCTCCAGGTCGTGGGCGTGGTGGTTGACCCCGTTCTGGATCAGGACGTCCTTGCGCCTGCCGGTGACGACCAGGTGGCCGCCGCGCAGCACGCCGAGGTCACCGGTGCGCAGGAACCGCGCACCGTCGAGCACGCCGGAGGACTCGTCGTCCTCGGTGTCGTTCCAGTAGCCCTCGCTGACGCTCGGTCCGCTGAGCCAGATCTCGCCCTCGGCGCCTTCCGGCACGGGCGCCGCGGTGTCCGGATCGACGACCGCGAGGTCGTGCCCGCTGATCACGGCGCCGCAGTCCACGCGGCCCGCGTCGTCCACGCCGTCGGACTCCGACCAGTGCCTGCCGGTGACGATCAGCGTCGCCTCGGCGAGTCCGTAGCACGGCAGGAAGGACCGGGCGCGGAAACCGTGGGGCGCGAACCGTTCCGCGAAGTCGGCGATGGTCCGCGCCCGGATCGGCTCGGCGCCGTTGAACGCCACGCGCCACGTGCTCAGGTCGAGCCCGGTCAGGTCGGCGGTGGCCCGCCGCAGGCACAGGTCGTAGGCGAAGTTCGGGCCGCCGGTGTGGGTGACGCCGAGCTCGCTGATCTGCCACAGCCACGCGAGCGGATTCTTCAGGAAATGCACCGGCGACATCAATCGCACCGGAAATGCGCCGTGCACGGGAGTGAGAATGAATCCGATCAACCCCATATCGTGGTAGGGCGGCAGCCATGAGACGACCCGGGCCGACTCGTCCAACCCGAAAACCTCGGTAATGCCGTTGATATTGGCGATCAGGTTGCGGTGCCGGAGCACCACGCCTTTCGGCGCGCCGGTGCTGCCCGACGTGTACTGGACGAGCGCGACGTCGTCCTCGCCGGGCAGCGCCGGCAGTGCGGGGATGCCCTGGGGACCACCACCGAGCGTGATCACCTCGGGCAGCTCGAGGTCGGGCGCGCTCGCCCTGAGCACCCCGAGCACCGCCGGGTCGGCCAGCAGCACCGTGGCGCGGGAGTCGGCCAGCACCCGCCGCAGCCGGACGGCGATCCGCTCCGTCGGGCCGAGCAGCGGCGGATACGCAGGTACCGCGGGCACACCGGCGAGCAGACAGGCCCACATCGCCACGACGAAGTCCAGCCCGGGCGGGTAGAGCAGCAGCGCGGGGCCGGGAGGTGTGCCGCCGTCACGCAACCGCGGCGCGGCAGCGGCCGCGGCGAACAGCAGATCACGGTAGGTGATGGTGTCGACGCGGCCGTCGTCGTGCAGGTATTCGTACGCGACCTGGTCACCACGGTGCGTGGCGTTGTGCACGAGTGCGTGCGCGAGAGTGCGAAAAGCTCGGTTCGGCATCGACGCATTCCATTCCCGTGTCACGACGGCAGAGGAATCGGCTGGCGGTTCCCGAGCAAATTTATGCGGCACCCCTCTCGGCTCACTCTCACCTCCGTACCGCTCATCTCTCAGGCTGAGCGGGCTTTCTTGACGCACCCGCGGGTAAAACTGCTAGGAATTAGACGCCGTGCCGCGACCGGCGCGCGGAACCACTTCCGGTGGGCGCGGTCGCCGATCACACCGGTATCCCCGAACGGAGGTAGGCGTGCACAGGCTCCGGCCACGTCCGCAGTGGTTCACCGCGTTCGGCGACGGGCGCGGCGCGACGCACGAGGTGGTGTGCTTCCCGCACGCGGGCGGCAGCAGTTCCACGTTCCGCACCTGGGCCGGGCACGCCCCGGCGCTGCACGTCACCGCCGCGCTGCTCCCCGGACGGGAGAACCGGCTCGGCGAGCGCGCGGTCACGGACATGGGCCACCTCGTCGCGTCGCTGGCCGACGCGTTGACGCCGCCCGCCGGTCGTCCCTTCGCCTTCTACGGCCACAGCATGGGGGCGCTCGTCGCGTTCGAGCTCACCCGGGAGCTGCGCGCGCGGGACCTCCCGATGCCCGCCGCGTTGTTCGTCGCCGGCCGTGACGCACCGCAGTACGCGGATGTCGACCAGGTGCACCACCTGCCGGACGAGCAGTTGCTCGAACGGTTGCGCGCGTGGGACGGCCTGGACGGGGGCGAGGAGCCGGACCTGCCGCAGTACGACGAACTCCTCACGCTGATGCTGCCCACCATCCGGGCAGACCTCACCCTCGCCGAGACCTACGAGTACCAGCCGCGGCCACCACTGCCGGTGCCGGTCCACGTCCTGCGCGGCACCGCCGATCCGCTGGTGCGACCGGACGACGGCGGGTGGCGGGCACAGACCTCCGCCACCTGCACGGTCACGGAGTTCGCGGGCGGCCACTTCTTCGTCCAGGACCACGAACGCGCCATCGTCCGGTTCATCGCGAGCACGTTGGGCGCCACGCACGACGAACAGGAGCAGAACCGATGAGCAGCTCGTCCTATGTGGGCGGTGTCGGCGGTGGCGAGTCGCGTGACTACAGCGGCTACTTCGTCCTGTCCGCCGCGCCCGCGCAGCGCAGGCTGTGGTTCCTCTGCCAGCTCGATCCGGCGAGCAACGCCGCGTACAACGTGGTGACCGCGGTCCGGATGACCGGCGAGCTGGACGTCGTGCTGCTGCAGCGTGCGCTGAACGACGTGGTCGCGCGGCACGAGAGCCTGCGCACCGGGATCGGTCTCGTCGACGGCGATCCGCACCAGCTCGTCGTCCCCGAGGCGCTGGTGTCGCTGCCGCTGCTGGACTGGACGGACCTGGCGGCCGACGCCGTCGCCGCGCGGGTGCGGCGGCTCGCACGCGATCAGGCGGCGGCGCCGTTCGACCTCGACGCACCGCCTCTGGTGCGGGTGGCCCTGGTGCGGGAGTCGCCGCTGGCTCACACCCTCGTCGTGGTCGTCCACCACATGGTGTGCGACGGCTGGTCGATGGACGTGTTCTACCGGGATCTCGCGGCCTCGTACCAGGCCCTGCGCGAGGGCAGGCCCGCGGATCTGCCCGAACTGCCGGTCCAGTACGCGGACTACGTCGCGTGGCAGGACCAGAACCTCACCGAGCAGCGGATGTCCGACCTCGTCACCTACTGGCGGCGGGCGGTCGCGGGCACCGAACCGCTGCGGCTGCCCGTCGACCGGCCCCGTGACCAGCGCGGCGGCGCGGGCGGCAGGCTGGAGATCGAGCTCGAGCCCCCGCTCGTGGCGCAGCTGACCCAACTCGGCGAGCGGGCGAACGCGACGCCCTTCATGGTGCTCCTCGCCGCGTTCAAGGTCGTGCTGGCGCGGATCACCGGCCAGGACGACATCGCCGTCGGCACACCGGTGGCCGGGCGCCACCACCCGGATGCCGAGCAGCTCGTCGGCTTCTTCGCCAACACCCTCGTCCTGCGGTCGCGCCTCGCGATGGCCGAACCGTTCGCCGCCGCGGTCGATGCGGTCCGCGACACGTGTCTCGGCGCGTTCTCGCACGACCGGATGCCGTTCGACCGGCTCGTGCAGGAACTGCGGCAGGCGCGCGTCCTCGACCGCAACCCGTTGTTCGACGTCATGTTCTCGCTGCAGAACACGCCCGGGGTGCGCGTCGAGCTGCCCGAGCTGACGATGTCGCCGGTCGAGCTGGACGCGACGTCCGCCAAGTTCGACCTGTGGCTGACCGTGCTGCCCGGCGACGACCGGACGCGGCTGCGGCTGGACTACGACCGCGGCCTGTACGACGAACCCACCGCGTCCCGGATCCTCCAGCTGTACCGCGCGGTGCTGACGAACGCACTGCGCGACCCGGCGGCGCCCATCGGCGCGCTGCCCGCAGCGGGACGGGCGGACCAGGCGACGGTCGCGCGCTGGGACGCCGGCACCGCCGGCACGCCGACGGACCGGACGGTGCTCGACCTGATCGCCGCGCGCCGCGCCGACGACGTCGTGCTGTCCGCCGCGGACGCCGTGGTGACGGTGCACGAACTGCGGCAGTGGGCGGCCGACCTCGCGACGCGGTTGCGGGCGGACGGCATCGCGGGACCGGGTGTCGTGGTGACCACGCCACCGGTGCCCTCCGCCGCGCTGGTCGCGGTGTTCCTCGCCGTCTTCGAGGTCGGCGCCGTCCTCGCCTACGGCCGCAAGCACGAACGAGCGGGCGCGTTCGTGCGGCACGCGGACGACGAGCCCGGCGGCTGGCTGATCACGACGGGACCGCGGTTCGACCCCGTGTCCCCGGCACCGACCGCGGACCTCAACGGCCCGGCGTGGCGTGTACCGCACCGCGGGCCGGGACCCGCTCCCGTGCTGTCGCACCGGTCGCTCACCGCGACGCTCACCGCCGTCGCCGACCGGCTCGAAGTCACCCCCGACGACGACATCCTGCTGCTCGACGGCGCCACGCCGCCGCACCCGGTGGACCTGCTGCTCCCGCTCGCGCGGGCCCGCAGCCTGCTCCTCGCGAAGCAGGAGGACACCGAACCGAGCGGTCCGCCCGGCGCGTTCGTGGTCGCCGACGCGCCGACGTGGCGCGCGGCGCTCACCGGCGGCTGGCAGCCACCACCGGGCACCAGGCTGGTGTGCCGCAGCGAGGTCATCGCTCCTGATCTCGTCGACATGCTGGTCCGCACGGGACACCCGGTATTCCTGGGCCACGTCAGCCCGCCCTACGGCGTGCCCGCCGGGCTCGCGCGACTGGACCTCTCCCGAGGACGCCACCTCGGCCCGCCGCTGGTGGGCACCACGCGCAGGCTCGTCGACCTGACGGGCGCACCGGTGCCCGTCGGCGTGGTCGGTGACCTGCACGTGGCGAGCACCGGGCACCCGGCCGAACCGACCGGACTGCGCTGCCGCCACACCAGGGACGGCGACCTCGAGCTGGTGGGTCTGGCGCCGGACCGCGTCGCCGTCGGCGACCACGCGGTCCCGTTGGGGGCGGTCGAGCACGAACTGGCCGGGCTCGCCGGCGTGCGCGCGGCGGCGGTCGTCGCCGCGGCCGGCGCGCCCGTCGCGTGGGTGGTGCCCGACGAGCCGCCGGAGTCGGACCGCGAGCGCGACGCGTTCACCGCCCGCGTGCGGTCCGCCGCGCAGGCGGTGCTCCCACCGCACGAGGTGCCCACCGTGATCGCCGTGCTCGACGAACTCCCCCTCGCACCCGACGGCACCGTCGACCACGCCGCGCTGCCCGAACCGCCGCGCGCCCTGGCACGGCACGCGGAGACCGACGTGCAGCCGCGCACCTCGGTCGAGCGGCGCGCGCTCGCGATCTTCCGGGACGTCGTGCCGGTGCGGGAGTTCGGCATGCACGCCGACTTCTTCGCGCTCGGCGGGCACTCGCTGCTCGCCGCCAAGGTGATCAGCCGCGTCCGCACCGAGTTCGGCGTGCTGGTGCCGATCCGCGACTTCTTCCGCGACCCGAGCCCGGCCGGCCTGGCCACCGCGATCGAGCGGCTCGAACGCGAACGCGACGAGCGGGCGGCGGGAGGGCGCGGTTCGGCGCGGGACCGCCTGACCGGCATGTCCGACGACGAGATCGACCAGCTCCTCAGCCAGCTCGGGTGAGCGACACGGCACGCGACAGCACGAGAACCACGAAGGAGACCGACATGGGCATCGACGACGCCGACACCACGTTCCAGGTCGTCATCAACGAGCAGGACCAGTACTCCATCTGGTTCGCCGACCGGCCGCTCCCGGCGGGCTGGACCGCCGAGGGCGTGACCGGGACGAAGCAGGACTGCCTGAAACACATCGAGACGGTCTGGACGGACATGCGTCCCCGTTCGGTCCGCGAACGCATCGCCTGACAAGCATCCGACAGCAACGACAGGAGTTCCAGCACGATGAGCAGGCAGCCCGACCTCAGCACCATGACACCCGACGAGAAGCGCGCCCTGCTCGCCAGTCTTCTGGACGGGTCGGCCACGGCGACGCCCAGCAACCTCACCCTCGAGCAGAGAAGGCTCTGGCTCCTGGTCCAGCTCGACCTGAACCGTCCCTGGCACAGCAGTACCGCGGTCCGGCTCACGGGCCCGATCGACCCGGCAGCCCTGCAGCAGGCGCTCGCGGCCACCACCCAGCACCACGAGGTGCTGCGCATGACCTTCCGCGAGGTCGACGGCCACCCGCTGGCGACGGTCAAGCCGGTGGCGTCGCTCCGGCTGCCCGTCCTGGACGTCGACGCGGACGACCTCGACGGCGAGCTGACGCGCGTGCTCACCGCGGAAGCACGCACGAGGTTCGACCTGGCGCAGGGTCCCCTGGTGCGGGCGAGCCTGCTCCGGCTGCGGCCCGAGGACCACGTCCTGCTGCTGACCGCGCACCAGCTGGTCGCCGACCGGCCGTCCGTGCGCAGGATCATGCGTGAGGTCCTGGACCGGTACGCGGCACTGGCCGGCGGCTCCGAGCCGGCCGCCACCGCGCGTGCCACCGATCTCGCCGCGCTCGGGGCGGCGCAACGCGAGTGGATCGGCACCGACGACGCCGCGAAGGACATCGACTACTGGCGCACGCGCATGGCGGCGATCACGACGCTGAACCTGCCCACCGACCGCTCCCGCCCGTCGACCAAGACCATCAACGCCGACGTGGTGACCGTCGCCGTGCCGCCGTCGCTGCGCGCGGCGCTCGAGGAGCACACGCGCGAGGCGCGCCACGCACTGCCCCAGGTACTGCTCGCCGGCTACGCGGCCGTGCTGTCCCGGTACGCCCAGCAGCACGACTTCGCCGTCGGCGTCGCCGTACCGCCCTCGTGGCTCCCGGACGGCGACGCGCTCGTCGGCCCCCTGGAGAACACGCTGCCGCTGCGGTTCGAACTGGACGGCGGCGAGACCCTCTCGACACTGGTCGCCCGCACCGAGGTCGCGCTCGGCGAGGCGCTCGAGCACGCACGGCTGCCGTTCGAGCAGATCGTGGAGGCGGCCCAGCCGTTGCGCGACCTGTCCCACACCCCGCTGTTCCAGGTGTTCTTCGGCTTCGAGGAGGGCGACGAGGGCCGGGAACTGCCGGGTGGGACCGCGGAGCCGATCGAGCTGGGCACGACGTGGACCCCGCACGACATCGACCTCTACGCGATCCGCCGCGGTGGTGAGTTGTCCCTGCGGGCGCAGTACAACACCGACCTGTTCGACGGGACCACGGTCCGGCGGATGCTGTCGCACGTGCTCCTGCTGCTGGAGTCGGCGGTCGCCGAGCCGAGGCGGGCGCTCGCGGACGTCCCGCTGCTGACCGACGACGAGCGCAGGCAGCTCGGTGCGTGGAACCCCTCGGGCCAGGAGCACCGCGGCCCGTGGACCCTGCACGAGCTGATCGAGGAGGCCGCGGCCGCCAACCCCGACGGCATCGCGCTCACCTCGAGCGCGGCCGAGATGACCTACGCCTCCCTGGACCTGCGCGCCGAGGCGCTGGCCGCCGCGCTGGCCGAGGAGGGGGTCGAGCAGGAGAGCCGCGTCGGCGTGCTCAGCGACCGGTCCGTGCACGCCGTGGTCGGCCTGCTCGGCGTGCTCAAGGCGGGCGGTGCGTACGTGCCGCTCGACCCGTCCTACCCGCCGGACCGGATCGCGGTCATCGCGGAGGACGCGGGCATCACCCGGATCGTCGGCACGCAGAACGCGCTCGACGCGTTCGCGGGCACGCTGCCCGGGATCGCGCGGGTCGCGATCCCGACGAGCGACCCGGACGGCGCGGTGACCAGGCCCGCCACGAACACCACCGGCGACAACCTGGCGTACATCATCTACACCTCCGGCTCCACGGGCCGGCCGAAGGGCGTCGCCGTGGAGCACCGGGAGATCGTGTCCTCGACCGTGGCGCGCTCGGCGTGCGAGGAGCCCGGCATGCCGGAGCGCTACCTCGTGCTGGCACCGCTCACCTTCGACGCCTCCGGCGGCGGCCTGTACTGGACGCTGCGCCGCGGCGGCACCGTGGTGCTGCCCGACGACCAGGAGGTGCTCGACCCGAAGCTGCTCTCCGACCTGATCCGCGGCAAGGCGGTCACCCACGTCGACGGCGTACCGTCGCAGTACGCGGTGCTGCTGGAGACGCGGCCCGAGTCGTTCGACTCGGTGCGCGCCACGGTGCTGGCCGGTGAGCTGCTGCCGCCGGGTCTCGTCGCGGAGCACTTCCGCCGCATGCCCGGCGTCGCGCTGTTCAACGAGTACGGCCCCACCGAGGCGACCGTGTGGGCTTCGGTCCACCGGGTGTCCGCAAAGGACGGCGAGGCGAGCAGGGTGCCGATCGGCCGCCCCATCCCGGGTGCGCGGATCCGCCTGCTGGACAAGCAGTTCAACCCGGTGCCGCCCGGCGTGCCCGGTGAACTGTGGATCGGTGGCGGCGGTGTCGCCCGCGGCTACGTCAACCGGCCGGCGATGACGGCGGAGCGCTTCCTGCCCGACCCGTTCTCCGACGAGCCCGGCGCGCGCCTGTACCGCACCGGCGACCTCGCGAAGTACCGGCCGGACGGCTCGATCGAGTTCCTCGGCCGCGCGGACACGCAGGTCAAGATCCGCGGTTTCCGCATCGAGCTGTCCGAGATCGAGAACGTGCTGCTGCGCCACCCGCTCGTCGCCGAGGCCGTCGTGACCGTCCTCGACGACCAGCCGGGCGGCCCGCGGCTGGTGGGCTACGTCGTCCCGGTCGTCGGCCGGGTGCTGGCACAGGAGACGCTGATCAAGCACGTGCTCGGCCAGGTACCCGACTACATGGTGCCGAGCGCGTTCGTCACGCTGGAGCGGATGCCGCTCACCCGGCACGGCAAGATCGACGTCAAGGCGCTGCCCGTGCCCGAGGCGGGCGCCGCGGACGAGTTCGTCGAGCCGCAGACCCAGCTCGAGGCCGAGATCGCCGAGACCTTCGCGGAACTGCTCGGCGTCAGCAAGGTCAGCGCCACCGGCGACTTCTTCGCCCTCGGCGGCAACTCACTGCTCGTGGCGCGGTTGTCGGCTCAGCTGTCGCGCAAGCACGACGTCTCACTGCCGGTGGAGCAGATCTTCCGCGTGCCGACGGTGGCGGGCGTCGCGCAGGCCATCGAGGAGAGCCGCAGGCAGCAGGAGAACGTCGACAGCGAGGTCCTCTACGCCCAGCAGCTCGCCGAGTTGCACGCCGAGATCACGCTGCCCGAGGAGATCACCCCGGGCGACCTGCCGCACGCGGACTACCTCGCACCACACGACGTGCTCGTCACCGGCGCCACCGGCTACCTCGGCGCGTTCCTCGCCGTGGAACTGGTGCAGAAGACGGACGCCACCGTGCACTGCCTGGTCCGTGGTGAGAACGAGGAAGCGGCGTGGGACCGGCTCGAGGAGACGCTGCGCGGCTACCGGGCGTGGGACGAGTCGTACCGGACGCGGATGAAGATCGTGCTCGGTGACCTCGGCAAGCCGAGGTTCGGGCTGAGCCCCCGGGAATGGGACCACTACGCGGAGATCCTGGACGTGATCTACCACAGCGGCGCGGTGGTCAACTTCACCTTCCCGTACGAGGCGGCACGGCCGGCGAACGTCGAGGGCACCAAGGAGGTGCTGCGCCTCGCCACGACGAAGACGGTGAAGTCCGTGCAGTTCGTGTCCAGTGTGGACGTCTTCATGGGGACCGGCGCGGAGCGCCCGTTCACCGAGGAGGACCTCGACGAACGCCCGATCCGGATCCCGACCGGCTACCCGCGCAGCAAGTGGCTCGCCGAGAAGATCTGCCACCTCGCGCGGGACCGCGGGGTGCCGGTGATCGTGCACCGGCCGTGGATGATCACCGGGCACGCCGACACGGGGGCCGCGCACCACACCGACTACCTGTACGTCTACCTGAAGGGCTTCCTGGACCTCGGTGTCCTGCCGCTCTACAACGACGTCATCAACGCGGTGCCGGTGGACTTCACGGTCCAGGCGATCGTCTACACGTCGCTGCGCGAGGAGAACTTCGGGAAGAACTTCAACATCACCAACAAGGAACCGACGACCATGCAGCAGTGCTACCAGTGGCTGCGTTCGTTCGGCTACGACCTCAACGTGGTGGACGAGGAGGAGGCACGGCAGCAGGCCCTCGCCGTGGAGGAGGACCACGTCCTGTTCCCGATGACCCCGCTGCTGCGCGTCGCGTCGATGCGGCACGCGGCGCTGGACCCGGAGCTGCAGAAGCGGGTCAACCCGATGGACGAGTGCCGGACGCTCACCGAGGCCCTCGAGGGTTCCGGCATCGAATGCCCGCCGGTGAACGAGGAGTGGGCGCACTCGTGCTTCCGCTTCCTCGTCGAGGAAGGGCACCTGCCCGCTCCCGAGGACGTCGTGCCGCAGGGCACGTCCGCGTGACCGACCGGATCGAGGACGTTCCATGGAAACGAAGACGATCACCTTCCCCGGCACGGAAACCGACCGGCTCCGCCACGTCCGGCTCACCGCAGAGGACGGCGCGGCGGTGGACAGGATGGCCAGGGAGGTGCTGTCCGAGTACGGGTCGAGCACTGCCCCCGCACTCCTGACCGCGGCCTCCGAACTGGCGCACCGGTTGCCGGACGCGCTCGTGGCGGAGCTGCGGGGCCTGCGCCTGCACGAGACGGCGCCCGCGCTGGTCGTCCACGGGCTGCCCGTGGACGACCAGCGGATCGGCCCGACCCCGCTGAACTGGCAGGACCGCGACCAGCACGACGAGTCGGAGGTGCAGGAGGTCTTCCTCGTCCTCGTCTCCGGCCTGCTCGGCGACATCTTCGGCTGGTCGACGCTGCAGAACGGCAGGCTCATCCACGACGTGCTGCCGATGCCGGACCAGGAGAACGAGCAGAGCGGGCACGGCACCGTCGAGCTCGCGTGGCACACCGAGGACGGCTTCCACCCGTACCGGTGCGACTACCTGCTGCTCCTCGGCCTGCGCAACCACGACGCGGTGCCCACCGTGATCGCGGACATCGACCGGGTCCGGCTGAGCCCCGGCCACCGCCGGGTGCTCGCGCAGCCGCGGTTCCTGATCCGGCCCGACACCGAGCACCTCAACCAGGCGCGGAAACTCGCCGCGAGTTCCGGTGAGGTGCACCCGATGCAGCGCATGCAGGACGCGCCCGAGCCGTGCTCGGTGCTGTTCGGTCACCCCGAGCAGCCCTACCTGCGCATCGACCCGGTGTTCATGTCCGCACTGCCGGGCGACGCGGAGGCCGAGGAGGCGCTCGGCGCGCTCACCGCGGAGCTGCAGCGGCACCTCGTCGACGTCCCGCTCGACGCCGGTGACCTGCTGGTCGTGGACAACTACAAGGCGGTGCACGGGCGCAGCGCGTTCACCGCACGGTTCGACGGCACCGACCGCTGGCTGAAGAAGGCCATCGTCACGAGGGACCTGCGTCGTTCCCGCGCACATCGGGCGGCGGCGCACGACCGCGTCCTGATCTGACGATGGCGGGCGGCGAAGCCGTGAGGTGAGGAGAGCGACCGGTCATGACCGACGACATCCGGGTGCACGACGGGGTCTGGCTCGTGCACGGTCAGCTGGACCCGGACGTGCAGCGGGACCGCGTGAGCACCGAGCAGCCGCCGTTGCGGCTGGTCATCCAGGACGTGGTGCCCGGCGGCGCCGAGCCGGACTGGAGCGTTCTCCTCCGCGACGAGGTCGCGGCCGCCCGTGCGGACACGGTGCCCGCACGGGCGGTCCTCGCGCGCCTCGCGGACGACCGTTTCCTCGTCGTGGTCGTCACCACGGCATCCCTGGCGCCGGACGCGGTGCTGCGGTGGCTGCTGGACCCGGCCACCCGGTTCCCGGTGGCGTGCGAGGAGAACCCGGGCCCGCAGGTGCAGGCACCGCCGGTCACCGAGGTGCCCGCTGCACTGGACCGTGGTTCGTCGTCGTCGGGGTCGGCCGGGACGGTGTACCGGTCCGCGGCGAACCTGGTGGGCCGGCTGCGGTCGGTGGGTGTGCCCGAGACGGCCGTGCTGGCCGCGGGGGTCACGCTGTTGCTGCACCGCTACGGCGGCCCCGCGGCGAACACCGTGGTCGTCGACGGCACGCCGCCGGCCGCCGTCCGGCTGGACGTCGTGGAGCGCGAGCGCGGCGGCGAGTTCCTCGGCCGGGCCGGCAGGGCGGTCCGGGCCGGCGCGCCCACGTCCCCGCACGCTGAGGGGGCCGTGGCGGTCGGGTGCGCGGGACGGACGGTTCCCGACTCGATCGGCGGGTATCGCGTGGCGTCCCTGCGGTTGCCCGGCGGCATCGCGCACCACCAGCTCGCCGTGCTGTTCGACGGTGACCGGCTGCGGATCGACCACGACGCGCAGCGGTACGGGCGGGACACGGTGGAGACCTTCGCGGACCGGCTGCTGGCCGTCCTGGGCGCGCTGCTCGCGGACGCACCGGTCCAGGGCATCACCGGGCTCACCGAGCGCGAACTGTCCGATGTGGATGGATGGTCGCGCGGCACGGCGCGCGTGGTCGACGACGTGTGCCTGCACACGCTCGTCACCCGGGTGGCGGCACGGGCCCCCGGCAGACCCGCCGTGCTGTGCGGCGGCACCGAGCTGACCTACGGCGAGCTGGAGGCGCGGGCGACGGCGGTCGCGCACCGGTTGCGCGCCGAGGGGGTGCGGCCCGGCGACCACGTCGGCCTGCTGGCCGCGCGTGCCGCGGTCTCGGTGGGGGCGATGCTCGGCGTGCTCAAGGCGGGTGCCGCGTTCGTGCCGATCGACCCGGCGTTCCCGCCGGAGCGCGTGCGGCACATCCTGCTCGACTCCGGTGCGCGGGCACTGCTCGCGGACCGGACACTCACCGCGGCGCCACCCGTTCCCGTCCTGCCCGTCGAGCCACCGGCGGGCGCGCCCGGCGACGCGGTGACCGTGCGCGTGTCCGCCGACGACACCGCCTACCTCGTGTACACCTCCGGTTCGACGGGCTCACCGAAGGGGATCGCCGTACACCACGGCGCGATCGTCGCCTCGACCGTCGCGCGCCAGACCGGGACGGCACCGCCGGAACGGGAGCTCGTGCTGCCGGCGCTGTGCTTCGACGGCGCGTACGGCGGGTTGTTCTGGGCACTGACCACCGGCGGCACCGTCGTGCTGCCCACCGACACGGAGGTCCACGACCCGGCCGCGCTCGCGGCGTTGCTCGACCGCGCGCTGGTCACCCACATCCACGCCGTGCCCTCCCAGTACGACCTGGTGCTGCGGGTCGCCACACCTGCGGCACTCGCCCGGCTGCGGTCCGTGTCGCTCGGCGGCGAACCGCTGCCGCCCCGTCTCGTCGCGCAGCATCTGCTCGACTGCCCGGACGCCGAATTGTTCAACGACTACGGGCCGACCGAGTGCGCGGTGTGGGCGACGACCCAGCCGTGCGGGCTCGAGGAGGCCCTGGGCGGTGACATCCCCATCGGCGGACCGGTCGCCAACTACCGCGTCCACGTGCTCGACCCGCTGCTGCGCCCGGCACCGCCCGGGGTGCCTGGCGAGATCTACCTCGGCGGCCCGGGCGTCGCGCTGGGCTACCACGGCAAACCCGCGCTCACCGCGGAGCGGTTCCTGCCGGACCCGGCCGGCGCCGGGACCCGCCTGTACCGCACCGGGGACCGGGGCGCGTGGTCGCCGGACGGACGGCTGCGGATCAGCGGACGCACCGACGACCAGGTGAAGGTGCGCGGCTTCCGGATCGAGCTGCGCGAGGTCGCGGCCGCGGTCCGCGCCCACCCCTCGGTCGCCGACTGCGTGGTGCTGCTGCGCGGCGAAGCCGGCACCGAGTGGCTCGACGCCTTCGTCGAACCACTCGCCGAGGTGACCGAGGCCGAACTGCGCCGCGCGGTGGCGGCGACGCTGCCGCACTACATGCGACCCGACCGCTTCACGCTGCTGCCCGCGCTGCCCCGCACCCCCGGCGGGAAACTCGATATGCCGGCACTGCGTGCTATTGATCCCGCTGCGCCGCGGGGTCGATGCCGCTGATACCGGAACGAGAATCCGGCGCGCTATCCTGCGACTCGGCACACCGCTTGCCGAACGTCCGGCCGCTGCCCCTTCGCCGGTCATGACACCCCCTCAGGATAATTCGACGGCGAGGCGCACAGGGGTCGCCTTCCGTGATTCATCACATGGTTTCCCACCCTGGTCCGACGCGGAGATTTAGTTCTCGCGCGAGCGGCTACCAACACTACTCATGTGGAAATCATGTGATGCACGACCACAGTTACTTCGAGTGAACGTGCCGAGCCTTTGCGGGCTCCATGTCGGACATGTCCTGATTTCGTCTCCGCTCCGCGGTCACGGTAGGTGTCACCCCTTTTGCACGCATCGGGTGAAGCGCACATAACAGACTGTCACCACCGGCGCTGACTTCGATCGCCCGGATGGGCGTTGTCCCTCTCAGAACCCTTGTGGTTGCATTGCAGATTGCCGCGCCTTCCGACCGAGGGACGTCCAGTTGTCGCACAATAACCCGCGCCACCAGCGCCCGCCTTTTGCGCAGACCACCAAATCTGCGCCGGAAGAAGGAGAAAATAGTGGGGGAACGTTTTTCCGAATTCTCGGTCCACTGCAGGTTACCATTCGCGACAAGATCGTCCGTGTTGGCAGAAACCGGCAGCTCACCGTCCTCGCGGTGCTCCTCATCAACGCGAACAAGGTGGTGCCCGTCAGCGCTCTGATCGATGCGGTCTGGAGCGCGGCACCCCCGGCGACGGCGGAGAAGCAGATCCAGACCTGCGTGTGGCGCCTGCGCATCGCGTTCAAGGCCGCCGGTGCGCCGACCGACCTCGTGGAGACCGTGCAGGGCGGCTACCGGATCCGTCTCGGGGACAACGACCTCGACGCGCACCTGTTCGAGCGCGCGGTCCGCCGCGCGCGGGACCTGGTCGCCGCGAACGACCTCGCGGCCGCGAGCGCCGAGTACCGCAGGGCCCTGTCGATGTTCCAGGGCCAGCCGCTCGCCGACCTGCCCAGCGCCGGTGTCCAGGCTGTCGCGGCACGCTGGGAGGAACGCCGGTTCTCGGTGCTCGAGGAACGGCTGGACGTGGAGCTGGCGCTCGGGCAGCACGCCGAGCTGATCAGCGAGCTCAAGCCGCTGGTGGCCGAGTACCCACTGCGGGAACGGCTCTGCGCCCAGTTGATGACCGCGCTGTACCTGTCGCAGCGCCGTGCCGAGGCACTCGCGGTGTACCGAGCCAGCCGGACCGCGCTGGTCAACAACCTGGGTCTGGAACCGGGTGCCCGGCTCCAGGATCTGCACCGGCGGATCATCGCGGGTGAACCCGTCACGCACGCCCAGCACCCGCGGCCACGACAAGCGGCCGGGAAGATCCCCGAGCAACTGCCCGCCGACATCGCGGACTTCACGGGCCGCCGCGATCTGCTCGACCAGATCGTCCGCGACCTGCGCACCGGAGGGAGCCGCGGGGTGATCGCCCTCGTCGGCCCCGGCGGCATCGGCAAGACGACTCTCGCCGTGCACGCGGGTCACCGGGTGCGCGAACACTTCCCGGACGGGCAGATCTTCCTCAACCTGCGCGGCAGCGAGGACCCCATGCCGCCGGAGGAGGCTCTGCAGTTCCTGCTCGACGCGCTCGGGGTGCCGGAGCAGCGGACCATCGGCGCGCTGGACGGGCGGGCCGCGTTGTTCCGCAGCCTCACCGCCAGCAAGCGCCTGCTGATCGTGCTCGACGACGTCGCCGACGCGGCCGCCTACGAGGCGCTGCTGCCCAACGGCGAGAGCGCGGTGATCTGCACGGCGCGCACCAGCATCCTGGAGATCCCCGGGGTCCGCGACCACCGCGTCGGCGGTCTTCCCCCTGCGGAAGCCGTGGAACTGCTCACGTCACTCGTCGGGGTGGAACGCGTCGCCGGGGACCGCCAGGCGGCGCACCGGATCGTCGAGCTGTGCGGCTACTTCCCGCTCGCGATCCGCGCCTCGGCCGCCCGGCTGCGGGCCCGGCCGGCTCAGCGCCTCGCCCAGTTCCTCGACCGGCTGCGCGACGAGCGCGAGCGGCTCGCCGAACTGTCGATCGGCACCTTGGACCAGAGCGCACGGCTCGCCTCGACAGCGGCGCGGTTGTCCGCTGCCGCGCGGGAGATGTGGCTCCGGCTCAGCCTGTGTGAGCAGCCGACCATTCCCGAGTTCGTCGCGTCCGCCGTGTTCGACCGGCCGGGGGAAGACCACCAACGGTTGCTCGACGAGCTGGTCAACCACCAGCTGATCGAGGTGGGTGTCGCCGACGACCCGGCCGGTGGCCTCAGGTACGTATTCAACCCGCTGGTGCGCGTGTACGCGCGACAGCGCGCCATCGCCGAACTCGGCACCAGCACGTGCCCCTGTGTGGCGGACCGGGCCGTCACCGACCTCGGCCCGCCGATCGTGGCGCCGCTGCCACGCAGGGCGCCGGAGCACACGGACAGCACGAGTACCGCGTACCTCGTCGAACCGGCTTCCGGGTGGTGGCGGGAACCGCAGGACGAGGAGCCGCACGAGGCCGGGAACAACGCACGGCAGTCGACGAGGAAGTGACGGCACCGCCATGACCGGAGATCTGTCCGAACGGTCGGCGGTCACGAGGTGGCGGGCGCGCGAACCGGTGTCCGCTCCTCCGGACGCGACAGCGGGCACCGCCGACGGTCGGCGGCTGACGGTGGTCGCCGCCGTGCTGGCCGTGCTGTGCCTGCTCGCGGTGTGGTGGACCGAGCGGCTGCCCGCGCCGGCCGGGCGCTCCGCCCCCGCCGGCGCGTTCTCGGCCGCGCGGGCACTCGACCACGTCGCGCGGATCGCCCAACAGCCCCGTCCCACGGGTTCGGCCGCGCACGCCGATGCGCGGGATTACCTCGCCGGTGTCCTGCGCGGGCTGGGCCTGGAGACCCGGGTGCACGACTCGGCCGCGGCCGCTCACTCCCCCGAGCTGTCCCCCACCGGTACGAACGCCGCGTACGCGAACCTGCGGCTGTCCAACGTGGTGGCGCGGCTTCCCGGCACGGCGAGCACCCGGCCGGTCGCGCTGGTCACCCACTACGACACGGTGCCGACGGGTCCCGGCGCGAACGACGCGGGGGTACCGGTGTCGGTGCTGCTGGAGACCGCGCGGGCGCTGCGCGCGGGGCCACCGCCCCGCAATGACGTGCTGTTCGTGTTCACCGACGCCGAGGAGAGCGGCCTGCTCGGCGCGCAGGCCCTCGCCGCCGCTCCCGGCGTACTGCCCCGGGACGCGGTCGTGCTGAACTTCGAGGCACGGGGTTCCGCCGGACCGAGCCTGATGTTCGAGACCGGCGCCGACGACGGCTGGCTGATCGGGACGCTGGCCGACCACGTCGCGGACGCGCGCACCAGTTCGCTGCTCGACGCCGCCTACCGGTACATGCCCAACCGCACCGACTTCACCGTGCTGAAGGAGGCCGGGCACCCGGGGATGAACATCGCCTACCTCGGCGGCTACACCCGCTACCACGGTGCGAACGACACGGTCGACCACGTCGACCCGCCGACGGTGCAGCACCAGGGTTCCTACGCACTCGGGCTCGCCAGGGCACTCGGGGCGGCCGACCTCACCGCTCCTCCGGCCGGCGAGCGCGAGTACTTCGTGGCGGCGGGGCTGCTCGTGTCCTACCCGGTGTGGGTCGCGCTGCCCGTCGCGCTGGCGGTGGCCGCACTCGCCGTGGTCGTGTTCCTCCGGCTGCGGGCGCGGGGTGTGCTCACCGGTCGCGGTGTCGCACGTGGGCTCCTCGTCGCGCTCTGCCACCCGCTGCTCGCCGCGGGTGTCGCGTTCGGACTCGCGCCGCTCGTCGCGGGCGGGCACCCCGAGTTCGCCGACTACTACGACATCGCCGGGCACGGACCCGCGCTGGCCGGCTTCGTGCTGCTGACCGTCGCGATCGGACTCGTGCTCGTCCGGGTCACGCGCCGGTTCGCCGGCACCCGGCACCAGGTCGCGGGCGCGGTCGTCCTGTGGGTGGTGCTGGCGTGCGCCGCGGCGGTCGCGTTCCCGGGCGGTGGCCACGTCTTCACCTGGCCCGCGCTGGGGCTCGTGATCGCGGGCGCGGTGCTCGGCGGCGGTGTCCCCAACCCGGTCGCGCGGGTAGCCGCCGTGGCCGCCGGTGTGGTGCCGCTGGCACTCCTCGTCGCGCCACTCGTCCCGCTGCTCGCGGACGCGCTCGGCATCGGACTCGTCGCGGTGCCCGCGGCACTGGCCGGTCTGGTGACACCGCTGCTGTCCGCCGTGCTCCCCGCACGGAGCGGGCGCGCCGGGCGGGTGCGCGCTGCCGGGACCGGGGCCGTCGTGGTCGCCGCGGTCGCCGTGCTGGTCGTGGCGGCGCTGTCGCCCGCACCGGTGGAGACCGGCCGGCGCGCGGACGTGATGTACGTGCTCGACGCCGGCGCGCGGGAGGCGCTGTGGCTCAGCGGTTCCGGACCGGACGCCTGGAGCCGCCGCTTCCTCCCGGACGACGCCGAACCGGCCGACGTCGCGGACGTCTGGCCGGGGTGGCGGGTCCCGGTCCGCCGCGGGCCCGCGTCCGTGGTGCCGCTCACCGGGCCCGACGTCACCGTCGAGACGGTGCGCGACGACGGTGACCGCGGCAGGCGCGTCGCGATCACCGCCGCGTCCACGCGGGGTGCGCGCGAACTCGTCCTCATCGTGAGCGGGCCCGCGGTGCGGCGGTTCTCCGTGGCCGGTGTGCCAGGCCCTGCCCGCGAGGTCGCACCGGCAGGGCCGGCCTGGGAGCTGTGGGTGCGCGCGGTGCCTGCCGACGGGGTGACCGTGGTCGTCGACCTCGGTCCGGGGAGTGGAGAGCTGCGCGTGCTCGATCGCACCCCGGGACTGCCACAGCGGCTCGCGCGGACACCGGCGACACCGGGTCCGCCCGCGCTGGGGGTGGCGAGCCTGAGCGACGCGACGTTCGTCGCGACCCGCACCCGCCTGGGGTGACCTGGCGGGTGCGGGGACGTCGCGGGACGAGGTGGGATCAGCCGTTCTCGCTCTTCGTGCCGAAGTCCGCCGCCACCCCTTCGGCGATAGGCTCGAGTTCGGCGCACGTCTGCTGCGTCATCGCGTTGTTGCGGACGAGGCGGAGCACCACGCTCGACCCGTCGCCCGCGTCGAGGAAGACCTGGCACTCACCGGAGTTGATGTCGCCGAGCAGCATCACGGCGTCGTGTCCGGCGAGGTTCAGGTCGGAGCGCTTGCCCCGGCCCGACACCGACTCCGCCAGTGGGCGCTCGTCCAGCGTGACCGTGAACGTCACGTACTTGCGGTTGTCGGACTCGCGGCTGCCCGCGGTGCAGCGCTCACGCTCGTCGAGCGTGCTGACCGCCGGCTGCCCGAGACCGAGGTCGCGTGCGATCGGCCGGAGCAGGTCGCACGCACGGTTGTTCGTGGGCGCTGCCTCCTGCGGCAGGGACACGCAGCCGGTGAGCGCGAGCGCCGAGCAGGCGAGCACGGCGGCGGCACGGCGGTGGGTGCGGTGACGGGTCATCGGGTTCACTCCATTCCGGTCAGCTGGTGATGTCCTTGCGGGAGAAGCGATACGCGGCCAGCACACCGAACACGCACGCGTACACGACCGACACCAGCACGCCGTCCGCGATGGCGCGCACGTCGGGCGCGGGTGACAGCAGTTCCATCCACGTCCACGTGTAGTGGCTGGGCAGGACGTCCCGCAGGGCACCCAATGCGGTGACCTGGTCGAGGATCTGGGCGAACATCGACGCGAGCACCGCACCCCCGACCGCGCCGAGCGGCACGTCCGTGGAGACCGTCAACAGCAGCGCCAGCCCGGCCAGCCAGGCCAGGTGAACGACCACGTACAGCTGCGCCAGCCCGAGCACCACCACGGCCTCCCAGAAGGAGAGCGAGTAGCCGGTCGGGGTGGTCAGGTCACCGGTACCGATCGACAGCGTGCCGACCGCCAGCGCCACCACGGGCACCAGCGTGGTCACGACGGCGGCCAGCAGCGCCGACACCACGGCCTTGCGCCACAACAGGCGCAGCCGCGGTACCGGGATCGCCAGCAGGTACTTCAGGCTGGCGTACGCGGCCTCGCTCGCGACGCCGTCCGCGACGAGGAGCGCCACCAGCACGCTGTTGAGGTAGGTGCCCGCGACGAACATCACGTACATCACGAAGTTCGGGGTGCTCTCCGCGGCGAGTGCCTCGTAGTCGGGGGTCGGGCCCTTCGCGGGCGGGTCGCCGATGCCGAACGACACGACGAGCACCAGGGGCAGGAGCACCGCGCACGCCGCGACGAGCAGGGTGCGCCCGCGCATCAACTGCCTGCGCAGCTCGACCGAGAGCCGCAACGACCGCGCCGGCCGGAACCCGCTCGCGGCACCACCGGTGTCCGCAGCGCCCCGCCACCGGCCGGCTCCACCCACCACCGTCATCGCGCTTCTCCGACCAGTCGCAGGAACACGTCCTCGAGCCGTCGTCTCGGCGCCGCGTGCCGGACCGCGACACCGGCCCGCACGAGCGCCTCGAGCACCTCCGCGCCGTCGGCGCCCGTCAGCTCCGCGTGCACCACGTCATCATGGACGTCCACAGTGGACACACCGGGGAGGTCGCGGAGCACCGCGGCGGCCGCGTCGGGCCGGTCGACGGCGAAGGTCAGCTCGTCGCGGGAGGCCGCCAGCTCCCGCACGGGCCCGCCTGCCACCAGCCCACCGCGGTTCATGATCGCGATGTGGCTGCAGGTGCTCTCGACCTCGGCGAGCAGGTGGCTGGACACCAGCACCGCACGTCCGGTCGCCGCGTAGTCGTGCAGCACCTCGCGCAGGCGGCGGATCTGCGGCGGGTCGAGGCCGTTCGTGGGTTCGTCGAGCACCAGCAGGTCCGGCAGACCGAGCATGGCCTGGGCGATCGCGAGGCGCTGCCGCATGCCCTGGCTGTAGGTGCGGACGGGCCGGTCCACGGCGGCGCCCAGCGCGGCGATCTCCAGCGCCTCCGCCAGGTGCGCGTCGGCGGCGGGTCTGCCGGTCGCGGCCCAGTGCAGCTCCAGGTTCGTCCGCCCGGACAGGTGCGGCAGGAACCCGGCGGCCTCGACGAAGCAGCCGATGCGCGACAGCACCGGCGCGCCCGGGGTCACCCGTTCACCGAACACGCGGATCTCCCCCGCGTGCGGGGTGATCAGCCCCATCAGCATGCGCAGCGTGGTGGTCTTGCCCGCGCCGTTGGGCCCCAGCAGACCGAACACCTGGCCGCGCTCGACCCGCAACGACAGGCCGTCCACCGCGTTCGTCCCGTCCGGCAGCGTCCGCACCAGACCGTCGACGACGAGTGGTGTGTCCCGCAGGGCCGGGTCGGTGTCGCGGCCGCGCCGCTGTCGTGCGGCGAGGTGCGCGAGGAGCAGCGCCGTGGCCCCGAGGACGAGCACGATGCCGACCATCTGCGGCACCGGCCACGCCGACGCGGTCGGTACCGCGGGCACGCTCGGCACCGACAGCGCGCCGACCGCGCTGACCCGGTAGACGGCGGGTTCCGCCGTGGTGGCGCGAAAACCCTGGTCGGTCGTGCCGACGACGAGCCGCAGCCGGTGCCCGGACTCGACCGGGTGCACGACGCCGGGCAGGGACACCACGACCTCGACGGGAGTGCCGTCCTCGGGCAGCGGTGGCAGCCGGATCGGCGCGACGGCGTTGCCGGGCAACGTCTTCATGCCGTCCGGACCGACGTCGTACAGCTTCGCGAACAGCACGCCGTCCCCCGGCGGGCCCACCGCGGCCACCCGCAACCGGACCGTGGCGGCGCCGGTGACGAGCAGCTGACGGGTCAGCGGGGCGGAGTCGAAGCGGGCCGACTGCCCTGGTGGGTCCGTGCTCTCGGGGGGTAGCAGGGCGGCCGCGCCGGTCACGAGGGCGTTCAGCCCCGGGATGCCGCTGAGTCCCGCGGGCAGCCCGCCGGGTGGCTTGGCGATCACCTGGTCGCGGCCGGACACCGGAACGGCGCGGCGCGGCACGCGGTCAGCGCGCAGGCCCGGGTAGCCCGCGGCGCGCACGGTCCGCACCGAGACCGCGCCTTCCGGCCGGACCGCGCCCTGGACGTCGTACTCGAACGCGCCGAACGGGTTCGTGCCCGTTCCGGCGAGCCGGAACGAGAGCCACCGCCAGATCTTGGCGCGCAGGTCGGGACCGGGCATGCCCGCGTCGTGGCCGCCCGCGAACCACACGAGCTGCACCTCGCCGCCCGCCGCCGCGATCTGCCGTGCCGTCGCGTCGGACTGGTCGAGCCCGAACAGGGTGTCCTGTTCGCCCTGCACCAGCAGCGTCGGCGCGGTGATCGACCCCGCGACCGACGCGGGTGACAGCCGGTGCAGCAGCGCCGCGGTCGCGCCGGTCGTCGTGCCGGTCGTCACGACGTCGACGTAGGCCCGGCACACCTCCTCGGTGAACCGGCCGCACACCGCGTCGATGTCCGCGCCGAGACCGTCGTCGCCCCGGTACGCGCCGGGGTCCGCGCTCAGCCTGCCGTCGAGCCCGGCCAGGAAGAACAGGCCGGACCAGCCGCTCTTGAACACTCCAGCGCCCCGGGCCCCGGCGGCGGGCGACGCCGGTTCGGCCCCGTCGCGCAGCGCGTTCGGCACGAGGCTCTCGCCGAGGTCGTGATAGGTGGCGATGGGCACGACGGCGTCGACCCGGCGGTCGGTGCCCGCGAGCAGCAGCGACAGCGCCCCGCCGTAGGACGCGCCGACCGCGGCCACCTTCGGGTCACCCGGGGCGTCGCGGCGCACCTCGGGCCGCTCAGCCAGCCGGTCGAGCAGGAACCTCGCGTCGGCGACCTCGCGGTCCGGGTCGTTGAGCCCGATCCGCCCGGAGCTGTGCCCGAACCCGCGCGGCGAGAAGGTCTGCACGACGAACCCGTCCCGTGCGAGCTCACGGGCCTGCTCGTCGACGCTGTCCTTGTCGGCGCCGAACCCGGGGGCGAGCAGCACCGCGGGTGCCGGGGTGACGTGCGGCAGGTACAGGGTGGTGTCGATGTCGACGCGGCCGGCCGACCCCGGCTCGTCCGGCACGCGGTAGACGTGTTCGGTCACCGTCGGGGCGGGTGTGCCGCCCGTGGTCACGAAGGCGGCCGTCGCCGCGCCCACCAGCACGACCGCCGCCAGCGCGGCGAACCGGACCGTGCGACGCGTTCCTCTCAGCGCAAGCATGTGGTCCCCACCGTGTCCCGGCACCGTCCGGCGGTGCCCGCGCCGTCAGTTCTGGAGGATCGCGGCCGCCCAGTGCATGCCCCGGCCGTTGGCGGCGAGCGCGACCAGGTCGCCGGGCGCCAGCTCGCCGGAGTCGTGCAGTTCGGCGAGGCACAGCAGGTGGTCCGCGGCGCCGAAGTGCCCGTGCCGCGCCGCCGTGCGCGCGTTGGTCCGCGCCAGCGGGACGCCGATCAGCTCGGCCTGCGCCGCGAGAACCGCGGCGTTGTCGTTCAGCAGGACCAGGCGCGCGAGGTCCTCCTCGGCGCAGCCCGCGTACCGGCACGCGCGGTGCACGGCGCGTGCCGTGCGGTCGTTGATCTCCTCCGCGTAGGCGGTGACCCGCTCCGCGTCGTGGTCGAAGTGGGCGACGACGTCCCACGCGTCCCGTACCGCGGGCGCGTCGGTGCCCGGTGTGAACGGGTGCCGGGCACCGCCGACGTCCATGCGGTAGAAGTCGGCGTACCGGCCGTCGGTCTCGGCGTAGGACGCCCGCCACCGCAGCGACGGCGCACCGCGGGCCGCGACCGCGGCCGCGGCACCGTCGGAGAACAGCAGCGAGTGCGTCACCAGCCGGTTCCAGTACGCGTCGACGGTGCGGTTGGCGCCGATCACGAGCGCGAGGTCGTAGTCCGGATGGGTGGCGAACCGGCCGGCCAGCGTGTCCAGTGCCGAGACCCCGCCCACGCATCCCTGGTCGACCAGCACCGCCTCCGCCCGGCCGAGCCCGAGCGCGCGCTGCACCCACGCGGCCGCGTCCCAGTAGAGGTAGTCGGGCAGGTCGGTGATCGCGAGCACCAGCAGGTCCACCTCGTGCGGGGAGTGGCCGGCGAGTGCCTTCGCGCCCGCCTCGATGGCGAGGTCGGTCACGCTCACGTCCGGCGCCACCCGGTGCACGGACTCGTAGCCGTACCCGAGGACGCGTCCGACGTCCTCCGTGTACTCGGTGACGATGTCCGCCACGGCCACCTCGTCGCCGACTGCGACACCGAATCCGGTCAGCCCGTAGTCCACTGGCGCTCCTCGCGGTCCTTGCGGTCGTTGCGGTGAAAGGGTTTTCGGCTCGGTTCACTCGATGAGCTTGTCGAGCTGGTGCGGGTCGCACAGGCTGTCGGCCACCGCACGCAGGAACGCGACGGCCGTGCGGCCGTTGACCACGCGGTGGTCGTAGGCCAGGCCGAGCGTCACAGCGGTGGCCGGCACGGGCGTGCCGGCCACCGCGACCACGCGCTCCAGCGGACCACCCACGGAGACCATGCACAGCTGCGGCCACAGCACGATCGGGGCGACGACCGACACGCCCGGTTCGAGGTTGAGGGAGACGCCGATGGCACCACCGTCGAGCTCGCGTGCCGTGAACTCGCCGCGCAGCGCCTTGAGCCGGAAGTCCATCAGGTCGTCGGCGAGCTCGCTGACGGGTCTGTTCGCGCAGTCCCGCAGGACCGGGGTGTAAAGGCCGTTGCCCGCGTCCACCGTCACGGCGATGTCGGCGGTCTCCGCCAGCGTGACGGTCCGCTCGTCGACGAGCCTGCCGAACAGCGACGGGAACGCGGGCCGCGCCGCGGCGACCGCCTTCACCACCGCCTCGGCGAGCCCGATCTCACCGCCGGTCTCCTCCGACACCGCGCGCAGGCGCTCGATCGTGTGGTCGACCCGGACCTCGAGCGCGGTGAACGCGGCGGGCACCTCGCGGTGAGCGCGGGTGACGACAGCGGCGATGCCCTGCTGGACGCGGTCGAGCACCACGGTGGTGCCCCGATCCGTCGCCGGTGCCACCGACGTGACCGCGGGAGTGCCGTGCGGCGCCGGCCGCGGGGTGGGCGATGGCGCGGGCAGCAGTTCGGCGAGCACCGCGCCCACCGCGACCTCGGTGCCCGCGTCGGCGCGGGTCCGCAGGTAACCGGACGCGGGTGCGGCGATCTCCTCCACCGCCTTGGACGTCTCCAGCTCGACCAGCGGAGCGCCCTCCGCGACCCGCTCCCCGTCCTCGACGAGCCATTCCAGGACGACGTAGGTCTCGTCGTTGTTGTTGAGCTTGGGCGCGGTGACCGGCACCCCGGCGACCGACGCGGATCCCGTCTCCTCGGGGGCCGCGGCGGGTGCCACGTCGGGCACGCCGCCGAACGCCGCCGCGATCTCCTCGGCGATCCGGTGCGCGCCGAGCAGTACCCGGGCTTCCAGGTGCGGCGCGGTGGGCACGACGGAATCCGCCGACGACAGCGTCAGCACCGGCGCCCGCAGGTCGGGCCAGCACGACCGGTGCAGGCGGGCGGCGACCTCCGCACCCCAGGTGCCGCCTGCCGTGCTCTCCTCGGCCACCGCGACCAGGCGCGCCTCCGCGACCGACGGCAGCACCGGTTCGAGGTCGAGCGGGTACAGCCTGCCGGGCACCATGACGTGGACCCGGATCCCCTTCTCCCTCAGCGTGGCCGCCGCCTCGATGGCGCGGTGCGCGACACCGCCGGGGCACAGCAGCAGCACGTCGGCTGGTGCCCCGTCCACGGGTGCGACGTGCGCCCAGCCCGGCGCGGCGCCGGTCATGGCGAACCGGAAGTGCTCGTCCACGATGCCGTCGGTGAACAGCCGCCGCGTGTAGAGCACCTTGTCCTCGAACACCATCGCCGGGCCGTGGTCGAGCGCGTGCGACAGCAGCTCGTACGCGTCGTGGAAAGGGGAGGTCTCGTACAGCGCCAGGTTCGGGATCCCGATGAAGTGTTTCTGCACGCTCTGGCTGTGCGTCGGCCCGTAGCCGCGCCTGCCGCCGACCGGGCACCGCACCACGACGCGCATCGGCACGTGGTGGCCGTACATGGTCACCGACTTCGACACGAAGTTGAGCAGCTGGTCGAACGCGAGCGCGGCGAAGTCACCGAACATCACCTCGACGACGACCTCGTCACCCGCCAGCGCGAGCCCGGCCGCCACCCCCGTGATCCCCGCCTCGCTCAGCGGTGTGGTGAGCACCCGCTCCGGGTGGGCCGTCGACAGCCCCCTGGTGACCTTGAACGCGCCCCCGTAGGGATCGAGCACGTCCTCGCCGAGCAGGTGCAGTGTGGGACGCTCGGCGAACAGCCGGTGCAGCGCCGCGTTGAGCGCCTCCACGACCCTCGGCGCGAGCGCGGTCATGACGTCTGTCCCTTCTCCGCCAGCACTTCCCGCAGTGCGCGCACCGACCGGCACGTCCGCGCCTCCCGGGCGGTCAGCCTGATCCCGTACGCCTTCTCCACCCCGGCGACGATCTGCAGGTGCCGCAGGCTGGTCCACGCCGCGGTCGTCGCCATGCCGGTGTCGTCGTCGACCTCCGCGGCAGGTACTCGCAGGACCTCGGCCACCAGCTCGGCCAGCTCGCTCATCGCGGACCACCCGCCACGACCGGCCGGTCCACCCCGGGGACCCACGCGGTCGACGGGCGCGCACCCACCTCCTCGGCCACCCGCGCCACCTCCGCGCATGCCTGCTCGTCGAGCCGCCGGAACTCCTCCCCCATCCGGTCGGCGAGCTCGGCGTACCAGTCGGCCGCCCACAGCGGCTCGAGTTCCTCGGCGGGACGGGTGTCGTCGCCCTTGCTGTGCGGGCCGAGCCGCCGCGTCGTGAACTGCAGGACGGCCGGGCGGTGTTGCTCGCGCACCCACGTCACGACAGGAGCGACCCGGGTCCGGATCTCCGCGACGTCGTGCCCGGTGATCTCCAGGAAGTCGGCCCCGAAGGCGGCAGCCCGGACGGCGATCGAACCGGCCATCTGCAGCGGGGTCGGGGTGGACTGGGCGATGCCGTTGTGCTCCACCACGACCAGCACGGGCACCCGCCACAACGCGGCCATGTTCAGTGCCTCGTACACGGCGCCCTCGCCCCAGGTGCCGTCACCGATGTACGCGACGGCGATGCGTCCCGCGCCCGTGCGCTTGTAGTGCAACCCGATGCCGACCGCGACCGGCAGGCTCTGCCCCTGCACACCGGTGGACAGGAAGCGTTCCCGGTGCAGGTGCTGGCTGCCGCCGACGCCTGCGCACACCGCGCCGGCGCGCCCCATGATCTCGGCGAGCAGACCGGCCGGGTCCCGGAACCGCGCGAGGTAATGACCGTGACCGCGGTGGTTGCTCAGCACGAAATCGTCGGCGAGCAGCGGTTCGAGGGCCACCGGAATGTATTCCTGGCCGAGACACGTGTGGGTCGTGCCGTTCAGCTGTCCTTCACCGAACATGCGCAGCAGCAACATCTCGAAATGGCGGATGGTCAGCATCGCGGACACATCGGAAACGTCCGGCCGCGTACTCGTGTCCCTTTGCTCGACGGTCATGGCGTCACGGGCTCCTGACGGGCGTGGTGTGCACCTCGTCCGCCACGTTAGGAGCAGCCGTTCTCAATTCGGTCGCCGCATCGGTATCACCGCGCCGCGCCCGGACCGCATTCCCGGAATACCACAGCGAATTCCCCCGATGGTGCGCACCCGGTTTGTGGTTCGGGCCGGGGGTGCGGCAAAGTCGTGGACATGGACGAACTGAAGGGAAAGGTCGCGCTGGTCGCGGGCGCGACCCGGGCCGCGGGCCGCGCGATCGCGGTCGAGCTGGGCCGCAAGGGCGCGACGGTGTACGCGACCGGCCGGACCACGCGCGAGCAGCGGTCGGAGGTGAACCGCGCGGAGACCATCGAGGAGACCGCGGAACTGGTCACCGCCGCGGGTGGCGTCGGCATCGCGGTGCGCGTGGACCACCTCGTGCCCGACGAGGTCGCGGCGCTGGTGGCACGGATCGACCGGGAACAGGGCCGCCTCGACGTGCTGGTGAACGACATCTGGGGTGGCGACATCTACCTCAAGTTCGGTCAGAAGCTGTGGGAGCACGACCTCGACGGTGGGCTGCGCATGTTCCGGCTCGGTGTCGACACACACGCGATCACCAGCCACTTCGCGCTGCCGCTGCTGATCCGCAGGCCCGGCGGGCTGGTGATCGAGATGACGGACGGCACGACGGAGTCCAACGCGAAGTACCGCGCGGACGCCGGCTTCTTCTACGACCTCGTGAAGGTGTCGGTGCAGCGGATGGCACTGGCACAGTCGGAGGAGTTGCGCCCCTACGGCGGCACCGCGGTCGCGCTGACCCCGGGCTGGCTCCGCTCCGAGTCCATGCTCGACAACTTCGGTGTGACCGAGGAGAACTGGCGCGACGCGATCACCAAGGAGCCGCACTTCGCGATCTCGGAGTCGCCGGTGTTCGTCGGCCGGGCGGCGGCGGCGCTCGCCGCGGACCCCAACGTGGCGCGCTGGTCGGGCCAGTCCTTGTCGTCGGGCCAGCTGGCGAAGGTGTACGGGTTCACCGACGCCGACGGCAGCCGCCCCGATTCGTGGCGCTACTGGGAGGAAGTCCAGAGCAAGGGCAAGCCGGCCGACGTGACCGGCTACCGCTGATCCGCGCCGAGCCACGACCGCCGGGGAGCACGGAGGCACCCCGGCGGTCGTGGCTCACCCGTCCGGTCTGTCAGTGGTTTGACAGATTCGGCGGACTGCCGCCGGGAAGGCGTTAACGTCTCGGTCGCATCGGCGGACGCCCCCGTTGATCCGCCCCCGGGAACCCCTGTCGACCGAGGTGGAGGGTGGTTTCATGGCCGACGACCTGCCTGTTGAGGTGGTCGAAGTCTTCCGGCGCACACTCACCTGCGAGTTCTCGACGGTCTCCCAGCCGGACGGTCGTCCCCTGGCGAGCCCGATGACGCACCTGTGGCGAGACGACCTCGGGGAGTTCGTGCTCAGCAGCAGCGTCGTGGTGCCCAGGAAGCTGTACCGGCTCCACGACGATCCGCGCGTCTCGTTGGCGTTCACGCACTTCGCGGGCAGCGGACTGGACGACCCCGCCCCGGTCCTGGTGCAGGGCGACGCGTCGCTCGCCGACGGGTTGTTCGGCGCCGAGGGGATGGAGGACTTCTGGCGCGAGATGTTCCGCAAGAAGCCGGACTGGCAGGACCTCGACTTCGGTCCCGACGACGGCGAGGTGTCGACCCGGACCCGGATGTACTGGCGGGTCCGGATCACGGTGCGTCCCAAGAGGATCTGGGTGCTCCGCGGTCCCGCGGGCGGGCAGGAACTGGAGCAGGTGCGATGACCGCGGCGGACCACGACGCGAAGATGCCCGCCTACCTGGCGCGTTTCGGTGAACTGGAGCGGACTCCGCTCCTCGGTTTCGTCGAGGACGGTTACCCGTTCAGCGTGGTGTGCGCCGCCGAGTGGCTGGGCAACGGAGAATTCCGCATCACGACGAAGTGGCCGTCCCTGGGGCCGTCGGACCCCGAGCGCGCCGCGTCGTTGCTCTGGCACCACCACGACGACAACCTGGAGGACCAGCGTTCGATGTCGTTGTCGGGATGGCTGCGCGCGGACGGGGACGGCGTGGTGTTCCGGATGTCCGGGCGCCCGGCTCTCAACGGTCTCGAACCTGTTGACGAAGAGGAAATGTTCCGGCGGTTCGACCGCGCCGCCGAGAAGTACCTGGCCGATCACGGACTCGAACCGCCCGTGGTGAACAGAACCGCCTTCGAAGCGCTGATCGCGGAAGTGCGCGGGGCGAACGCGGAATGATCCCGCCGAGCGCGTCGGCACGATCACGAACCGGGTGAACTCCTAGAATCGGAATCCCCGAATGGAGAAGGAGATCGCATGTCCGTGAAAGTCGCCGTGATCTACTACAGTGCGACTGGCAACGTCCACACCCTCGCCGAAGCCGTCGCCGAGGGTGCCGAGAAGGAAGGGGCCGACGTCGCCCTGCGCCGCGTCCCCGAACTCGCGCCGGATACCGCGATCGACGAGGACCCCGCATGGCGGGCACATGTCGAGGCCACCAAGGAGTCCGTGCCCGTGGCCACCCTCGACGACCTGGAGTGGGCGGACGCCTACGCCTTCGGCACCCCGACCCGGTTCGGGCTGCCCGCCGCTCAGCTCAAGCAGTTCCTCGACACGACAGGCGGCCTGTGGTTGCGCGGTGTGCTGTCCGACAAGCCGGTCACCTCGTTCACCTCCGCGATGAACCGCCACGGCGGCCAGGAATCCACGCTCCTCGCGCTGAACAACACCTTCTACCACTGGGGCAGCGTCATCGTTCCCCCCGGCTACACCGACGAGTTGCTGTTCGCCGCGGGCGGCAACCCGTACGGCACGTCGTGGCCCTCCGGTGCGGGAGAAAGTCCCGACGGCAGCGCTGTCGCCGCCGCCCGGTACCAGGGCGCGCGGCTGGCGCGGTTCGCGATGAAGCTCGCCCAGTGAGCCAGGGACCCGCCTGACGCGGTGCCCTGCTGAGAGGATGCGGAGGCGTGGTGGCCCGGCCGTCACCCGGCCAGTCCGGACGGGGCTGGTTCGAGGATGTAGCCGTGGCCCCGCGCCGTCCGCACGGCGAGCCCAACAGGGTGAATCCGCCGCCGTATTCGCGTGATGTGCAGGTCGAGAGCGTTCCGGCTGCCGCAGGCCCGGTGTTTCGCCAGGCATGCCAGCAGTTCGCTCCGGTCCACCAGGGAACGGAACCTGGTGGCCAGGATCTGGAGCAGGTTCGTTTCCATGGGTGACACGACGACGACCCGGCCGCCGAACTTCAGGGCACCGCTCGGATCGACCAGCGGGACGTCGTGCGCGTAGGACTTCGCCCGCAGTGCTTCCATCCTCGCGTTCAGGTCGTCGCGGCTGATCGGTGCCCGCACCCAGTCCTCGCGGACGTCACGGCAGAGGGGCGCCGGTGCGCCGCCTTCCACGACGAGCAGGCGCAACACTCCTTCCTTCTCGCACCTGAGACGTGCGGCTGAATCCGCCGGCCACCGGACGAGTCTCACATCGGCCTTGTCGCGGCCGAGTGTCGGCGTCATGCCCTCGGTTCTCCTCGGTGCGGTTTCGTGATCACCCGCCACAGTAGAAGTCGATGTTCTCAATCCGGTATCAGCCGCGACCGGTCTCTTCTCCGGCTCTCACGCGGATCTCACCGGCTTGCCCCGGCACACCGCGAACCCGTTCACTCGTCGAGCACCCAGCCGGCCACGCATGTCCACGTCGACTCGAAGGAAGGTATGACATGTCGCCCTCCCCGCAGGTGCTCGTCGTCGGCGCCGGCCCCGCAGGCCTGTCCCTCGCGGCCGAGCTGGCCGAGTTCGGCATTTCCTGCCTCGTGGTGGAGAAGCGGCCCCACCGCCCCCCGCTGTCCCGTGCGTGCACCGTCGAGCCCCGCACCCTGGAGCTGCTCGACATGCGTGGCCGAGCGGAGGGAGTGCTGGAGCGGGGGCGTCAGTGCCAGCACCCGCCGCTGGGCGACGACCGCTACCTCGACTACGGCGTCCTCGACACCCGGTTCCCGTTCAGCCTCTCGATTCCGCAGGCGTGGACCGAGGAGGCACTGAAGATCACCGCCGAGAAGGCCGGTGCGGTGATCCGCACCGGCGTCGAGGTGACCGGGCTCAACCAGGACGAGTCGGGGGTCGACGTCGACATGACCGGCCCGGACGGCACCACCACGGTCCGCGCGGACTACGTCGTCGGCTGCGACGGCGTCAACAGCACCGTGCGGCAGGCGATCGGTGTCGACTTCGACGGCTGGAACTACGACGAGTCGCTGATGATGGGGGACGCGAAGCTGGCCAATCCCCCGGGACCCGCCGAGTACGCGCGGATCACGCGGCGGGGAATGGCAGGTCTGTTCCCCTTCAAGGACGACACGTACCGGGTGATCGTGCTCGACCGCGAGAAGTTCACCGTTCCCGCCGATACGCCCCTGACGCTCGAGGACCTGAGCGAGAGCTGCACGGCGATCCTCGGCACGGACATCGGCATCCACGACGCGGTCTGGTTGTCCCGGTTCCGCAGCGCCCAGCGCCACGCCAAGCGCTACCGCGTCGGCCGGGTGCTGCTGGCCGGGGACGCGGCCCACACCCACATCCCGTCCGGTGGCCAGGGCCTGCAGACCGCGATCCAGGACGCGTTCAACCTCGGCTGGAAGCTGCGTGCCGTGCTGACTGGCTGGGCATCCGACCGGCTGCTCGACACCTACGAGGCCGAGCGGTACGCGATCGCACGGGAGACGCTGCGCAAGACCGACCTGGCGTTCCGGTTCGAGACGTCCGACAGCCTCTTCGCCCGGCTGGTGCGCAGGGTCGTGATGAGCTCCATGCGCATCACGACCGTGCACCGCCTCAACCTCGAACACCTCTCCGGCCTCACACTGCGCTATCCCGCCGAGGGCGGCAGCAAGTGGACAGGCCGCCGCGTGCCCGACCGGCCACTCGCGGGCGGCGGTGCGGCGCGCTTGTTCGAGCTGTTCCGCGACGGCAGTTTCGTGCTGCTCTGCCCCGGCACCGACGTCGCGTGTGCCGCGGACTGGTCGAGCAGACTGCGGACCGGCACGCTCGCCGAGCCGTTCGGCACGAACTGGCCCGCGTACGTGCTGGTGCGACCGGACGGTTATGTGGCGTGGACGGGGGCGACGGCGGACGGTCTCACCGACGCGCTCCACCGCTGGTGCGGGGAACCGGACCGGGTCGCCCGCTGAGCGGCCACGGCGCTGTCACCGGACCGGCTCGCCCAGCAGCGGTTCACCGGCCGCGTACCTGCGGAAGAACGTCGCGGTCGGTGTGCCGGCGGCGGCCACGTCCTCCGGCGTGCCTTCCGCCACCACCGAGCCGCCGTCGCGGCCCGCGCCCGGGCCGAGATCGATCACCCAGTCCGCGGTCGCCGCGACCGGGATGTCGTGCTCGGCGATGACGACGGTGTTGCCGGAGTCCAGCAGCACGTCGAACGCGTCGACCATCCGCTGGACGTCCGACGGGTGCAGTCCGGAGACCGGTTCGTCGAGGACCACCAGTCCGGCCTTGCGGCTGCCGGTCCCCCGCTGGATCGCCGCGGCGAGCTTGAGCCGCTGTGCCTCACCGCCGGAGAGTTCGGTCGCGCTCTGACCGAGCTGCAGGTAACCCAGTCCGACGCGCTCGAGCGCCGCGAGCGTCGCCGCCAGCTGCTTCGGCTCGGCGAACCGTTCGGCCGCTTCCGCGACGGTCAGGTCGAGGACCTGGTCGATGGACAGCCCGCGGTAGGTGATGTCGAGGACCTCCGGCTTGTAGCGGCGGCCGTCGCACTCGTCGCAGACCACCCACACGTCCGGCATGAAGTGCATGTTGACGAGCTTGCGGCCGTGCCCACCGCACTCTTCGCACCGTCCGCCCGCTGTGTTGAAGGAGAACCAGGAGGCGGTGACGCCGCGTTCGCGAGCCGCGTCGGTGTCGGCGAAGAGCCCGCGGATGATGTCGAAGGCCTTGCTGTAGGTCGCCGGGTTGGACCGCGGTGTCCGCCCGATCGGCTCCTGGTCGACGACCGCGACCCAGGCGAACGCGGACGCTCCGGACACCCGCTCCACCTGCTCGGCCGTCTCCCCGGCGAGCGCCGCCTCCACGCCGCCGGCGACGGCGCTGAGCAGGCTGCTCTTGCCGCTGCCGCTCACCCCGGTGATGGCGGTCAACCGCCCGACCGGGAACCGCACCTCCGGCGTCGTCACGTTGTGCGCGCGCAGGCCGTGGAGGGTGAGCCAGCGCGACGTCTCGTCGACGGGCCGGTGTGCCCGGTCGACCCGGGGGCCGCGACCGGCGAGGTACCGGCCGGTGAGCGAGTCCGGGTGCGCGGCCACGTCGGCGGGCTTGCCGGTGACGACCACCTCCCCGCCCAGCCGGCCGGCGGCAGGGCCCATGTCGATCACCCAGTCGGCCCGCGCGATGAGCTCCGGGTCGTGTTCCACCAACAGCACCGTGTTCCCGGCCGCCCGCAGTTCCAGCGCGATGTCGAGCAGGTGGATCTTGTCGGCGGGGTGCAGTCCGGTGCCCGGCTCGTCGAGGACGAAGGTGATCCCGCTCAGCTCGGTGGTCAGCTGCGCGGCCAGGCGCGTGCGCTGCAGTTCGCCACCGGACAGCGACGTCGCGGGGCGGGAGAGCTGGATGTGCGCGAGGCCGAGCCGCTCGAGCAGCGTCAGTTTGCGCTTCAGGTCCTGCAGCAGCGGCTCGCCGACCTCGCGCTGCGCGTCGCCCAGGTCGTCGAGGACGACGTCCACCCAGGCACGGACCTCGCTGATGTCGCGCTCGACCAGCACCGGGTAGGTCAAGCCGCCGACGGTGACGTGCCGCGCCGCCTCGCCGTACCCGCTGCCACCACAGGCGCCGCACGGCGCCTTGCGCATGTACCGCAGGTAGCGCTCCTTCGCGCTCGGCGTGCCCGCGTTCGCGAACACCCGCTCCACCTCGGCCAGCGCGCCACGCAACGGCTGGGTGCTGGTGTAGGTCCAGGTCGCCCGCTCGTTCTTGTTGGGCATGTCGATCGTGGCCTCGATCGCCTCGTCGCCCGTGCCGTACAGGACCTCCCGCCGGAACTCCTCCGGCAACTCCCGCCACGGCTTGCCGAGGTCGACACCCCGCTTCTCCGCCAGCGCGGGCACGAACGCGTGCTCACCGGAGTGCCACTTCGCATACCAAGGGGACGCGCCATCGAACAACGGCAACGCCGGGTCGGTGACGATCAGGTCTTCCTGCGCCTGCCAGCGCCCGCCCACACCGTGGCACTCCGGACAATGCCCCTCCGGCGAGTCCCGGTCGAAATGCGCGGTGCTCAAGTGCTCGCCCTGCGGGTGATCCGCCGCGAGACCGGGCAACCGCGAGAACAGCAACCCGAGATGCCCGTCGATGCCGGTGACCGTCGCGACCGTCGACCGCGGGTTGCGGTTGAGCCGCCGCTGATCCACCGCGAGCGTGGGCCCGAGCCCCAGGATGCGATCGACCTTCGGCCGGTTCCGCTGCGGGATGTACTGCCGCACGAACGGGGACAGCCCCTCCAGGTAACGCAACTGGGCCTCGCTGTGGATCGTGTCGATCGCCAGCGACGTCTTCCCACTCCCGCTCACGCCGGTGAACGCGACAACCTGCCCCTTCGGAATCCCCACCGAAACGTTCCGCAAGTTGTTCGTTCGAGCCCCGTACACCTCGATCTCCGAAGCGTCGCGCGCCAAGGCCGTCATCACTCCCCAAACAGTCAAACCGGACCCCAGATGTTACTGGATGTACCCGATCGACTGCGTTGGAGCACACCCGCGCCGCCGAGATGACGTCTGCGCGACGGCGCCATCGACCACGGGCTGTTCGATCCGAAAACGACCTGATCCGAGCGCTAGATGTATGAGGCCATGACGTTGGTGACGCTGGTGTGGAGCCGGGTTGCTGGTGGCTGGTTTCCGGCGGCAGTGTGGGGTCGATGGTGGCGCTCGACTTTGCCGTTGTGGCGTGGTGTGTATGGGGTGATCCGTTGGTGGCGGGCGCCGCGGAGCATGGTGGCGAAGTCGCGGGCTCGGTAACAGGCTCCGTTGTCGGTGACGATCCGGTGAACGTGCCGGATGCCGTGTCGGGCGAAGAACGCGCGAGCGCGGTGGGTGAACCCGATCGCGGTGCGGGCCTGCTCGTCCGGCAAAGCCTCGGTGTAGGCCAGGCGGGAGAACCCGTCAATCGCGGTGTGCAGGTAGGTGTAGCGGGCTTTGACTCCGCGTTTGCGGCCGCGGACCGACTGCTTGGCTTGTTCGCTGCCGCGGCCGTGGACCCGCCAGCCGCCGCCGGGGATGACACCGACTTTCTTGACGTCGAGGTGGACCATGTGACCGGGCCAGCGAGCATGGACCCGTCTGGGTTGGCGGTTGGTCTCACCGGTCGGGTCGAGGAACCGGCGCTGGTTCAACCCGAGGTGGGCCAGCTGCCGACTGACGGTGCGGACCGACACGGTGATGCCCTCGCCGGCCAGCTCGATGGTGATCCGCCGGGCTGACCACTTGTGGTCTCGGCGCATCGCCTCGATCCGCGCGACGACCTGCGCGGGCGTGGCAGTGGGCTGGTGATGCGGGACGCTGGGCCGGTCCAGCAGGCCCGCGTCACCGTGCTGGCGGTGGCGGTTGACCCACTTGCTGGCGCACTGTCGCGAGATCCCCATCTGGGCGGCGACATGCGCGATCGGACGGGTCTTGCAGCGCTCGATCAGACGACGGCCTTCAACTGACAGCGGGGCATTACGGTGGAGCATCGGACGGGTCTTCCAGTCGGCGGATAGTTGGTCGCACTTCCATCCTGCCGCTGAAAGACCCGTCCCCTCTCTCCTCAGCCTCTACCCCACGTCACCAACGTCATGTCCAGCAACATCAGTCGACGACGACCTTGCCGGTGGCCGCGGACGTGGCGAACGAGCTCGCGTAGAGCCGCTGCACCCGGCTGATCTCGGTCGAGTTCGGGTACGGGTTCGTGCACGACACACCCGCGGAACTACCCGACATCAGGCTCGAGCACGGACCCGGCTTCATGTCGGGCAGCCCGAGGATGTGCCCGAACTCGTGCGAGGCGATCCGGACCACGCTGTAGCCCTGGTTCACGGCCTGGCGGCCCATCCAGACCGTGCCGCTCCCGCCCGGGCGGACCGGGCCCAGCGTGGCGCGCGGCCACCCGTCGTCGGCGATGACCTGCACGTCCGCGCGCGTGCCCGCCGCGGCTTTCACGATCCGGACGTTGGTCACGCTCGCGTTCCAGATCGCGACGCCCTGTGCGACGGCGTTGACGAACTCGCCGGCGCGGGCGTCGCTGTAGGTGATGGTGACGACCGCGGCGTGGACGTCGGCCGCTGCCTGCGGGGCAGTGCCGGCGACCAGCGCCGCGGTCAGGGAAAAGGTGGCAAGCAACCCGAGTAGTGCTCGTCGGAACACGGTTACCTCCAGTTATTGCAGGGTGACTGCAGGTTAACCCTCGCCCGCCGGTGTGTCAGCGGTCACCAGTTACCGGTCAACGACGCCGGTTCCCTTGTGCGGGGCGGGAATCCGGCCGCCCCGTGGTTCGCCTCGGCCGCGGTTCGCCGGAACACGTGCCACCTCCTCGGCCGGCTGGTCCGGACGCCAGGTGCGCAGGTCGGGGCTTCGGACCGGCTGATCGTCGTGAACAGTTGCCACCTGGCAGAATGAAGGTGGAGTGAACTGACCTCGAGGAGGCAAGCGCGGTGCAACTGGGCGAGCTGCGTGGTGTGATCGCGCTGGACGGCCCGTCGGGGACCGGCAAGTCGACGGTGGCCCGTCGCCTCGCCGACGCGCTCGGTGCGGGGTACCTGGACACGGGCGCGATGTACCGCGCCGTGACGCTGGCCGTGCTGCGGTCCGGCGTCGCCACCGACGACGAGGAGGCGGTGCTCAGCATCGCCGAGAACGTCGACCTCAGGGTCAGCACCGACCCGAACCACCAGGAGACGCTGCTCGGCGGCGAGAACGTCGGCATGGAGATCCGCGGCCAGGCCGTGACGCTCGCCGTGTCGGCCGTCTCCGCCGTCGCCGGGGTGCGGGCGCTGCTCGTCGCCCGGCAGATGCGGATCATCGACGAGGTCTGCGAGGAGCGCGGCGGCATCGTCGTCGAGGGCCGGGACATCGGCACGGTCGTGGCGCCGGACGCCGCGCTGAAGGTGTACCTGACCGCGTCCGCCGACGCCCGCGCGCTGCGCAGGTCGTTGCAGGACAAGGCATCCGGCCGCGAGGTGTCGGTCGACGACACCCGCAGGGACGTCGACCGCCGCGACCGCCTCGACTCCGGCCGCGCCGCGTCGCCGATGCAGCCCGCGGACGACGCCGTGTGGCTCGACAGCACCGACCTCGACCTGCAGGGCGTGCTGGACGAGATCATGGCGCTGGTCGACGAGCGGGACCTGCGTGGGGTGGCTGCCGGCTGGTGAGCGGAGCTTGCGGAGCGAACCATTCGACACAGGGCGACCGCGAGCGGCTCGACCGAGCCCGCGAGGGGGAGCCGTGAGCACGCTTCCCCCCGGGGCGGTCCCGTGGGTGCACGATTTCGGGCGCTGGCTGGCCGCGTGGTTGCACCGGCCGACGTACCGGATCCGGATCCACCACCGGTCCCGCGTGCCCGCGACCGGGCCGGTCGTGCTGGTGGCGAACCACAGCTCGTTCATCGAGCCGCAGGTGTTGTTCGGAATGGTGCGCAGGCGCGCGGTGTTCCAGGTGAAGGCCGAGCTGTCCCGCGGCATCGCGGGCCGCGCGTTCCGCTGGATCGGGCAGATCATGGTGCGGCGGGGCAGCGCGGACCGGGAGCCGCTGATGCGGGCGGTGGCCGTGCTGCGTGCCGGTGGCCTGGTCGGCGTCTTCCCCGAGGGCACCCGGGGAGCCGGTGACGTGGCCCACGCCGAGCAGGGCGCGGCGTGGCTCGTGCGGATGACCGGCGCGGTCGTCCTGCCGGTCGCCACCCGCGGTACGTACCGGCCGCCCGGCACGCGGCGCAGGTTCCGGCCTAAGCTGGACGTTCTGGTCGGGGAGCCGTTCCGGCTGTCCGTCCAGCGTGGACGCACGGGCCTCGTCGCCGCGACGGAGGATATTCGCAAGCACCTGGCCGACCTGGTGCGTGAACTGGATGAGCAACGCAATGACTGAGCTGGATGGCACCTGGGCCGAGGAGTCCGAGTGGACCGCCGTCGACGAGGAGTTCGGCCACCCCGATGACACCGGCGGGGAGCCGCCCGTCCCGGTGCTGGCGGTCGTCGGACGGCCCAACGTGGGCAAGTCGACCCTGGTCAACCGCATCCTGGGCCGCCGAGAAGCGGTCGTACAGGACAAACCAGGCGTGACCAGGGACCGCGTGGCCTACGACGCCCTGTGGAACGGCCGCAAGTTCACCGTCGTGGACACCGGCGGCTGGGACCCCAAGGCCGACGGCCTGCAGGCCTCGGTGACCGCCCAGGCGGAGCTGGCGATGCGCACCGCCGACGCGGTCCTGCTGGTGGTGGACGCGTCAGTGGGCGCGACCACGACCGACGAAGCCGCGGCGCGGGTCCTCCGCCGCTCCGACAAGCCAGTCCTCCTGGCGGCGAACAAGGTCGACGACGAGCGCCTGCTGGCGGACGTGGCGTCCCTGTGGTCCCTGGGTCTCGGGGAGCCGTTCCCGGTGAGCGCCCTGCACGGCCGCAACTCCGGCGACCTCCTCGACGCCGTGCTCCACGCCCTCCCCACCACCCCCCGTGAGTCCTTCGGCGCCACCCGCGGCCCCCGCCGGGTAGCACTCGTCGGAAAGCCGAACGTGGGCAAGTCGAGCCTCCTGAACCGCCTGGTAGGCGAAGAACGAGCGGTCGTGGACGCGGTGGCGGGCACCACGGTCGACCCAGTCGACTCCCTCGTGGAGCTGGACGGCGAGGTCTGGCGCTTCGTGGACACCGCGGGCCTGCGCAAGCGCGTGAAGACGGCCAGCGGCATGGAGTACTACGCGTCGCTGCGCACCAGGGCAGCCATCGAAGCCGCCGAGGTGGCCATCGTCCTGCTGGACGCGTCCGAGCCCATCTCGGAACAGGACCTCAGAGTCCTGACCATGGTCGTGGACGCGGGCCGAGCCTGCGTCCTGGCCTTCAACAAGTGGGACCTGGTCGACGAGGACCGCCGCCACCAGCTGACCCGCGAACTGGAGCGCGGCCTGGTCCGAGTCCCGTGGGCGGAACGCATCAACGTGTCGGCCCTCACCGGCCGATCCGTCCGGAAGCTCGCGCCCGCCCTCCGCACCGCCCTGGACTCGTGGGACCAGCGAGTGCCCACGGGCAGGCTCAACGCGTGGCTGTCCGACCTGATCGCCGCCACCCCCCCACCCGTACGCGGCGGCAAGCAGCCACGTGTGCTGTTCGCCACCCAGGCCCAGACGAGGCCCCCGACGTTGGTCCTGTTCACGACGGGTTTCCTGGAGGCCGGCTACCGCCGCTTCATCGAAAGGCGCTTCCGCGAGGAGTTCGGCTTCACCGGCAGCCCCATCCGCCTGTCGGTCCGCGTGCGGGAGAAGCGCCCCCGTAAGAACTGACTGGAGGCGTACGCTAGGCTGATCGCGCACCTCCTCGAAGGGGAGATGCGACCGGGCTGTGGCGCAGTTTGGTAGCGCACTTGACTGGGGGTCAAGGGGTCGCAGGTTCAAATCCTGTCAGCCCGACCGGGGAGTGGTCGTCTACGCAGGTAGACGGCCACTTTTTCTTTGTCTCGGAGCTGATCCCGGGCCAAGATCGGCCAGGATTTTCCCAGAATGAGTTGATGCGCGACGGGTGAATGCTGGTGTCCGCCGCCTGGTGCTGCTGGAGGGGGTCCTCTGTGACCTGGTGGTTTGCCGAACCAACGCTATTGATCATGAGCATCTGACTTGAGACGAAGAGTCCTACAACGTTGGTTCAAGTCGGTGCTTCTGATTGGCGCTGCTGGGCGGGGGTGGCGGGTGCATGTCGTGAGTCTGCGGGCCGGGAGCGTCTGTAAACGGATGCGCCGCCTATGACGGGCTCGCCAACGACCAGGTCGCTGAGAAGATCGGCGCCAGCACCCAGTGTGCCCAGATGCGCATGTCCAACACTCACGAGATCGCGGCGAGCGATCACTAAGCAGACGTGCCACTGATTCGACAAGAGCGACTGCGTGCCGACGCGTCGATGGAGCCGACGGCATCCTCCTGCGAACTTCTCAACGCGGTCGAACCCGTTCGACCCGATCCCCAGGGGTTGTCCTGAGCGACACGTTCGAGGGCGTAGAGCCCGCCTTGGCGGACAGCAGGCTTGTCCGAGCCGAGTTGGTCGACGGCTTTGACGTAAAGCTCGGTCAGACGCCGTTCGGTGGCGTCGTGCTCGGTCGCCTGTTGGCGGCGTAGTGCCAGAGCGAGGGTGATCAGGGCTCCGATGCCCGCGCCGATGGCCAACCCGGTGCGCACGGTGTCGAGCCGGTCTTGTGCCGAGTTGGGCGCCAATATCCTGATCAGAACCGTCACCGCTGCGCCCGTGCTGATCAGCACGGGCAGGACGATTACCAGGACAGGCCGCCACCAACTCGTTCCGTTACGCCCTCGTCTGCTCACCAGGCGATCGTCCCGCGAGGCACCAGCTTCCGGCGTCCTGCCCCGGTTGAGTGCCATCTGTATGTTTCCGCTTGAACTTTGCGTCCGACGAGCCGTGGACCAGCGGCCCGCAATGTAGCTGTGGCCGCGTTGCCGTGGAGTTGTTCGGGCCTAGTCTGCGGATTCGGCGGGAGGCGGCTCGGCGGCGGCCGGGGGGGGGCGAAGGCCTGGCCGGGATCGAGTGCCGGGTTTCGTTCCAACCGCATCGATGATCTTGGCGGCTGGCAGTGGTGGTTGTTCGCGGCTGCCGACGGCGAAACATATGCAGTAGCGGGACGACGTGATCGATGTGAACAACTGGATGGCAGTTCTGGCGACCTTGTTCGGTGGCGCGTTCGGCTCGGTCACGACTTTCTTGAGCCAGCGTGCGACGGCCCGGGAGACTTCGCGCGAGGCCGAGCGGGAGGCTGTTCGACGAGAGGAGCGCGAGCGGCGAGATGCTGATCGGCTCGAGCAGCGGGAACGACGGGAGCGGGCTGCCCAGCGCCGCGACCTACTCCGGCACACGGTCCACGCGCTGCTGGATGCGGCACAGGATATTGACCAAGCGGCCAGCCATCGTCAGCAAGACGATCGTGACCATACCCTCGTGCACAAGCTATGGCTGACCTACCACCAGCTCGCGGTGATCGCTCCTGAACACCTCACCGACCGCGCGCGGGACTATGCCGTGGCGCTGGATACGGTGTTCTGGAGGGGCACGCCAAACGGGGAGCCAGTGTGGGAGGTCCTCCAAGAACCACGCGAGAAGTTTGATCGCGCTGCGCGCGTCGAAATGGCTGAGTAAGCTCAGCCATTTACTATTCCACGCAACGCATCACCCGACCAACCGCTTGAATACGCAGCCTCACCAGTCTCAAACGCCGGTCCTTGGTGGGCATCAGATGATTTGACCTGAGCGGTCAGGATGCGGCCAGAGGGCTGGTCAGCGCGGGCTGTGGATCCGGCGACGTGGATTTCGTCTGCGTGTTTGGGGCGGGCGCCGAAGTTGGGGCGTGGTCCGTCGAGCAGACCCATCGGTTCCGTGTAGGTCGCGCAGCAGGCCCGCGATGTGCGGCCAGGTCATGGCGAGGATGCCGATAGCCGACCAGCCAGCGGACGTTACCCAGCAGCACCTCCGGTGCGGCGTCGACGACCTCGTAGTGCCAGCCCAGCAGCGCGCAGGCCCTCCCGAGTCGTATCGAACGCCTCCTGGTCGCGGACTTGATCCGTGTCCGATGAGTCGCTGCTCGCCGTGCGGGCGTTCCGGACGACCCTGCACGTGGCGGCACGGTTACGGGCGGCGATGGACCGGAGGTTGCGCGAGGACGGCCTGACCACCCAGCAGGCCGCGCTGATCACGGTCATCGAGGCAGCCGGGGCGCCGTCGTTGCCCGAGGCGGCCGAGGCGCTGACGTGCACCCGGCAGAACCCTCAAGCAACTCGCGAACGCCCTGCAGCGGAAAGGCCTCCTCGAACTCCGCGCGGACCCACAGGACGCCCGGATCACCCGGCTCGTCGCGACTCAGCGCAGCCGGGACTACTGGACGACGCGGGACGCCGGTGACGTCGATGCGATCACCGGCTGGTTCGGCGACCTCGACCCCCCGGCCCTGCAGGCACTCGTGGCCTCCCTCGAAACCGTGCTCGCCCGCGTCGACAGGCACGGCGACGGGTGAGAGCGTTCGCGGACGGTTGGCTGGGCGGGTGTGGTGGTACGGTTGGGCGAGTCGGCGGGATTTCGCGTGTTGACGGACTTGTCAGCATCATCGTCGGCTACCCACGCTGGTCCACTCGGACCGGGGACGGGAGCACCGACATGTCGTCGGGACCGCTCACCCGCATCATCACCTCGAAGGCCACTGTGGCCGAGCAGTCGCCGGGCTCCTCAGCTGAGCCGACGGCGCCCACTGCGAGGGACGCGGGACACAGCAGCGGGACCGTGCGGTTGGGCACGTCGGTCCTGTCCGCCGACCTGCCGACGCCGTGGGTGGCGTCGGCGGATCGGCCGCGGGTCTCGCCCGCGCGAGAAACCGCGACGTGTCGGGGGAGTAGGGGCTGGCGCGCTTGACCGCACTGCCCTGCGACGCTCCGGTCGTCCGGCTGCACGTGGGTTGCTCGTTCACCTACCGTGCCGAGATCCCGACGCCGGCGGTGTTCCAGATCCAGCCGAGCGACCTGCGGGTGGCGGCCGAGGTCTGGATGACCGAGCCGGTCACGCCGATGCGCCATTACGAGGACGTGTACCGCAACCCGTGCGTGCGGACCGTTCTGCCGGCGGGCTGGTCCACCGTGCGCTACACCGCGTCGGTGGACGTGTCCTGCGCGCCTGAGGAGCGTGACCTCGACGCTCCCGAGACCGCGCCGGACGACCTGCCCGACAGCGTGCTGCTGTACACGTTGCCGAGCCGCTACTGCCTGCCCGACGTGCTCGCCGACGCCGCCTGGGCCAGGTTCGGCACGCATTCGCCGGGATATCAGCGAGTGCTGGCCATCTGCGCACACGTGCATCAGCACCTGCGCTTCCGCTATGGCAGTACAACACCGCTCAGCACGGCCGCGGATGTCGAAGCCGGTGGTTTCGGTGTGTGCCGGGACTTCGCCCACCTGGCGATCTCGTACTGCCGTGCGCTCAACATCCCGGCGCGTTACGTCTTCGGCTACCTGCCCACCATCGAGGTGCCGATGGATTTCGCCGCCTGGATGGAGGTGTGGCTCGGTGACCGGTGGTGGACCTTCGACCCGCGCAACAACACTCGTCGCGCCGGACGGGTGGTGATCGGCCGTGGCCGGGACGCGGCGGATGTCGCGATGGCCACCACGTTCGGTGGCCCGGTTCTCGAGGCGATGACCGTCTACGCCGACCGCCCGCCACAGGGCAGCTGAGGAGACCTGTCATGCGAGTCGACGAGTACGCACCGGTGGTGGCCAAACGAGAGATCGCGGTCGCGGCGAAACCCGAGCTCGTATGGGAACTGCTGACCGAAGTGGACCATTGGGCAGGCTGGAATCCTGACGTGACCTCCGCGTCCCAACCAGATCTGCGCGCGGGCGGGGTGTTCCGGTGGAAGGCGGGGACGGTGTCGATCACCTCGACGTTGTGCGAGGTCGAACCGCCTCGGGAGCTCGGCTGGACAGGTACAAGCATGGGGATGCGGGCGGTGCACGTGTGGCGGTTGAGGCCTGACGGCGACCGGACGATCGCCCGGACGGAGGAGTCGTGGACCGGCCTGCTCGCCCGGCTGCTACCCGGGGTGATGCGGCGGCGCCTGCACCGTGCCCTCGATACCTGGCTGGACCATCTCAAGGCGGAGGCCGAGCGCAGGTCGTTGTACTGAACAGGGCCGTGCGAACAGGACCGGCGTATGGTGGATACGTTGTGAGCGGCGACGCCACTCACCTGGCGATGCGATGAAGATCAGCCTGCACGTCTTCAGCGTGAAAGTGTTGCGCGGCAAGGACCTGCCGTCCCGCAAGGTGGAGATGTGCTTGCTGGCAGGGCATTTCGCCGCCTACCTGACCGCGGTCTTCCTGGTGCTCTCGCCGTTGACCAGGCTGGTCATGCACCGGGTGGCCAGGTCGGAGACGTGAGGTTCAGGACTTGGCTGCTGTCGGACCGGTCGTCCAGATCGACCTCTGCCCAGACCGTCTTGCGTTGGGAGTGGCGTTGCACGCCCCATCTGGTTGCCAAGCGGTCCACCAGCAGAAGGCCACGTCCGCCAGCGCTGTCCGGCGGGATTTGCCGCGGCTGCTCCGGCCCGCTGTCGTCGACCTCGATGCGCAGGCCGCGGCCCCGGTTGAACAGCCACAGACGGCAGTGGCGCGGAGCCTCGCCGTGGCGAACCGCGTTGCTGGCCAACTCGTCGGTGACCAGGATCGCGTCTTCGGCTGGCCCGTCCATGCTCCCCTGCAGCAGGTGGCGGACCAGCTGCCGCAACATCTTGGCGGGGATCCGGTCGAGGTCGCAGTCGATGTCGGCTGGCGTGCGACGTCTCGCTCCCACGTCGTCCCCCTTGGCTTCCTTCGGTTGGGTCGACGTCGCCATCAGAACCACCTGAACTTCGTGTCTTTGCCGCGAGATACCCCGGCCGAGCGCTGGTAAACGAGCGACAGGCGACCCGCCGCGTCGATTCAGAAACCATCGACGGCGAGCAGATCGAGCAGATCGGCGTGCCCCTGGTGCTCCTCGACGAAGACATGGACGGCGTGCACGAACCCTGCGCAGTGCGTTCTCAGTGGTCGGTCGCGCGGTCGGGGTTCTGGCGGCGTGACGGGTCTGGTGTGTGACCTGGCGGTCCTGCTGGTGGACGTCGATGCCGCCGCGATCTCACTGCGGGTCTGTGAGGGATGTGAGGAACTGGTCGCGGCGAGCGATCCGTGGGCGCAGGCGCTCGAGGAGTTGCAGTACACCCTGGGTGAGGGCCCGGGCGTGGAGGCTCTCGTCGCGTTGAGGCTGGTGACGGTGACCGACGTGCGCGTCGACGGTGGGCGGTGGCCAGGATTCGCGAACAGCGCTGCTGCCCACGGTCTGGTCTCGGTGTTCGCGTTTCCGATCGGTCCAGCAGGGACGCGCTTGGGCACCCTCGACCTGTACCGGCGTCGGTCCGGTGAGCTGTCCACCGAGCAACTCACGGACGCGGCGATGCTGGCTGACATGGCCATGTTCACCCTGATGGGTGACATTGGATCAGACGAGAACCTGGGTGGGGTACGGGACGGGACCGCGTGGTCACTACGACGAGGTGCACATGGCCATGGGCATGCTTGCTGCCCACCTGGGGATCAGCGTCGACGAAGCCTCTGTGCGACTACGGGCTCATGTGTTCGGTACCGGTCGGACACTGCTTGACGTCGCCCACGCGGTGATTTCCCGGCAACTCGACGGCGACTCATTTCAGGACTGAGTCGCGCAAGTCCGAGGATCCGCGCTCGGGGATCAGGGTCCCTGCTTGCCACCGACGTGCTGTGTGTGATCGGCAAGAAAGCCAAGAATGCCCCGTTCCTGATGCGGCAAGGGCTACCCAGACCGTTCCAGGTCGCAGACCTGGTGCGCGATTCACAACTAGTCCATGATCACCGGCGTAGCGGCCGCCGATCACCGTGACTTCCGTGCCGTCTGGGAACCAAGAATGGTCGGACAGGCGGTGGTCCAGGTCCTCCATGCTCGCGTTTCTCCCGTGCCGCGGCCTTCATCTGCCGGCGCCGATCGTTTCGATCGAATGTCGACGCCATCGAAAGGATACCGTCGAATCCGGCCAGCCATAAAAATTCCTGTCCGCGACGGGGTAATCTCGGCTGGTCGCTCCGCAAAGCGGGTGACAGTCAGGCCTCACGTAAAACAGTCTGCGGGAGGCGTTTCTGCTGGTCGACCTGATGCGGCACCGAGGGCCGTGCGGTGGGGGGCTGGAGTCTCCCCTGGATCAGTCACGTTGGTTGACCTTGGCCGCCTTCGCCCTCCCAGCGGCCTTCGGTGTCGTCGGTGGTCGCGCGTGGTGTGGGGAGGCTTGCGGCGGCGAGGATCTGTTCGGGCCGGTCGGTGTTGCCGCGGTGTCCCGCGGTCATCAGGGCGTCGTGGCCGGCGGGGTCGGTCATCTCGGGCGGTATGACCAGTAGGCTGATGCGGCTGTTGTTCGAGCCGGTCACATGGATGATGTGCTGGTCCTGGTAGGTGAACCCCTCCAGTCGAACCCGGTTTCCGTCGACGTCGACTCGGCGTGGGGCGGGGTCCCATGCGGACAGTGCGTATGCCACTCGTTCGATCCGGCTCAGCCGTACCGCGAGAACCTCGGCCAGCGCGGGCAGTTCGACGGTGAGGTCCCGGGACCGGGGCCACCAGGCGCCGTCGACGTAGCCGGTGGCCGGGGCCTTGGGCTTGAGCCGCAACCTGAGCGGTGTGTGCTGCGCAGGAGCAGGTGCTGGTGGGGGCATGGTGTGAGTGTGCGGGCCCGATGTCATATCGGTGCTCCCGTCTCCGACCGTTGTGTCGGTCGGTGTGAGCCGTGTCGAGCGTGATGTCGGCTTTGAATCGGTGGTTCAGCGTGTGGGCTCGGGGATGTGGTCGATGGCGTGGACCACCTGCACCGCGAGCTCGCGTGCGGCGTTGTCGTCGAGTGGGGAGTTCTTCTGAAGAACGTCCTGGACGAACCTGACCCGTTGTTCGTAACGGGAAACGAAACGCGTGTCGGTCATGTGGTTCTCCTTTGGGGTCGGTAGTGGGTGTCGGGTGGGTGGTGCCCTTCGGGGGCTGCCCGGTCGAGGTCGGCGCTGCGCAGGCGGAACACCTGCAGGTCGGTGGCGAAGTACTTCGTGGTCTCGCCGACCCAGTGCATGCCGTTGTGCCGGACGGTGGCAGCGGCGCGGGCGTTGTCGGGCCGGACGACGGCGAAGATCTCGTCGACGTCCTGGCTGAATGCCCAGGTGGCCAGGACATGGGTGGTTTCGGTGGCGTAGCCGTTGCCCCAGGTGCTGGGGTGGAGTTGCCAGCCGATCTCGAGGTCCTCGTTGCCGGGTGGCAGCGGAAGCAGGATGGCGCCACCGATCACGCGGTCGTCGGTGTTGCGCCGGATCGCCCAGCGGCCTGCCGGCGCGGGCAACCGGGCGTCTTCGGCGATCCACTGTTGTAGCAGCAGCCGCATGGCCGCCAGGTTCGGCACGCGGTCCAGGTCGGGGCTGAGCCAGCGGGTCACCTCAGCGTGCCCGTAGACGTCGAGCGCGGCCTGGGCGTCCTCGACGCGCCAAGGCCGCAGCGTCAGCCTCTCGGTGGTGAGTTGCTTGGTGTTGGACGGCGAATGTGAGGCTGTGCTCATGTCGGTGCTCTTCTGCGTGTCGTAGCGATCGATGTGTCCAAGATGGACAGTCAGTGGAGACCGCGAGAACGTCTTCGTCATTGTGCTCTCACCATCCGGGACACCATCCATGCCCTCTACTCGGTACAACATCGAGCAGGGCTGAATGGTGCCCCCCTCTGAATACTCACAGCCGACTCTCAGACATCCGTCCGGCGAAGCCAGGCAGTGGGCCGCCGGTTCAGCGTGTGGACGGCCGCCTGAGGGTCCTGCGCCGGATGCCGCCGATCACGGCTGTTCCGATGAACAGGACGATGCCCAGCCACATCAGTCCCTCCATCGCGAACCCGACGATCGAGACGATGAGCCACACGGCCAGTAGTACGACAACGAGGATGAGCATGTCTGCCTCCAGGGTTTGCGAAACGGTTCCGAAATTCCGCGAGTCCCTATCGGCGGAGTTTGGGTGACGTGACCGCGTGTCGGTCGGTGGCTCGAGCCAGGCAGGAGCGCCGAGGCTGGTGGGGGCGTCCTGGGGCGGAACGCCGTTGCTGGACAGGGTGTCCACGACGGCGGCCGGTGCTGTCCGCGCCCGCCGTCTGTTTGCGTGGCGCGGGCTCCCAGCGGTCGAGGTTTGTACGCGATGCGGCCGATCGGACCGATGCAGGTGACCAGTGCCGAGACCATTCCGGGAAACAGCGCTGGTCGGGCTGAGCCAATTCGTGCGTGATATGGGCCTGGGTGAGCAGCGCCCGGAGAAAAGAGGCCGCTGTCGATCAGCCCAACGGACGATTTCCCTGAGTAGATCAACATCTGGCGTTCACCCTACGCCTTTGGGCGCGGCCAGAGGGTGGTGCGGAAGCTGTCCGTTCAGGCCGGGTCCGGTCGCGTCGCGAACGTGGTGAGGCCGTCCAGGAGGCGGTCGAGGCCCCACTGGAACTGGTCGGTGGCCGTCGCCGGGTCGGGGGTTCCGAGGGCGACGGAGCCGAGGACGTGCACGTTGAGCAGGTGGGCGGCGTGAGCGGCGGCGTCCGGGGCGAGGCCGGCGTCGGCGAGGATGGTCAGCATCGTCGCGCCGAGCGCCTGCGCGTTGGGGCCGTCCAGGGAGTTCCCGAGCAGCAGGTACACCGAGCCGGGATGGGCGAGCAGTTCGTTCCTCAAGTCGCGGGCGAGGGCGTGGACGCGGTCGCGCCACGGCAGTGACGAGTCACCGTCCTGCTCGTCGCGGACCCGCCCGAGCAGTTGTTCGGCCAACCCGGCAAGCACCGCGGCCTTGTCCGGGAAGTAGGTGTAGACGGCATTGGGGGCGATCCCCACCCGGGCGGCGATGCCCCGGATGGTCACCCGCTCGGCGCCGAGTTCGGCGAGCAGCGCCAGCGCGGCGTCGAGAATCGCCTGTTCGTTCAAGGTGCGCCGGGGTCCGGGACGCAGGGGGTGGGCGTTGGTCATGGGGCTCCTGTACGCAAGTCTCTGGACGGCGTACAGTAATTGTACAACGTACAGATTTGAGGCTAATTGCCATGACCCAGACCTCCCCGCCAGCGCAGCAGCCCCATCCGGTGCGGGTACGAGCCCGCACGGACGGCTCGCTGTCCCGCTTCCTGTGGCTCGTGAAATGGCTGCTACTGCTGCCACATCTTGTGGTTCTGGTCGTGCTGTGGGCGGGCTTTCTGCTGGCCAGCCTGTACGCGCTCGTCGCCATCGTGATCACTGGCCGGTACCCGCGCCCGGTCTTCGACTTCAACGTCGGCGTGCTGCGGTGGAGCTGGCGGGTGAGCTTCTACGGCTACTCCGCCCTGGGCACCGACCAGTACCCGCCGTTCTCCCTCGGAGAAGAACGCGACTACCCGGCCCGCCTCGACATCGCCTATCCCGCACACCTCTCGCGCGGGCTCGCGCTGGTCAAGTGGTGGTTGCTGGCCATCCCGCACTACCTCGTCCTGGCGGTCCTGTTCGGCGGCGGGACCTGGTTCATCCTGCAGTTCGGCGCCGTCGAATGGGCCTGGGGCGGCAGCGTCGTCGGCCTGCTGGTGCTCTTCGCGGGCATCATGCTGGCGGTCACCGGGTCCTACCCGCGCCCGCTGTTCGACCTCGTCGTCGGGTTCGACCGCTGGGCACTGCGCGTCGCCGCCTACGCCGCGCTGATGACCGACCGCTACCCACCGTTCCGTCTGGACGCCGGCGGCGACGAGCCCCACGACCCGACCGAGCAGGACCGGGTGGCCACAACCGGACCGATCGAGCAGCAGCCAACCTCGGCATGAGACGTGGCGGAACGTGGCCGCCGCGCGGGCGTTGCCAGCCCGGTCCACGGCGTTGCCCATACGTAGGTCATGCCCGGGTCGCCGCGATCCGGGATGCCCGAGCAGACAACGCGAGAGGGGCCACCACACATGCGCGAAAACCCGGAAAAGACGAACGTGATCGCCGATCGGCTGCATCTCGCCACCGGTTTCCTTGCCTCCGAACGAGATTGGGTCGTCCGGCGCCTCGGCGCGCTGGGGTCGCGGCTGCGGTCGTTCCCCGGTACGGAGATCGATCTGGAGATCAGCCTCAAGGAACGCAACAGCGTCGGCCAGCGGGTCATGCTGGAGTGCTGGATCAGCCGCACCCCGCGCCTGCACCTGGTGTCCACGTCGACGGCGCGGGAGCTGGCGGTGGCCGTCAACGAGGTCCGCGACGACCTGATCCGTCAGGTCGACGACGCCAAGACACGCACCGCGCCGCGCAACAACCACGCTCGACGGGCACCCCACACTTCATGATTCGGCCAGGGTGTGACCTCTTAGGACATCATGTTGGGCACAGTAAGGGGCGGGTGGCCCAATCAGTTTCACCCGGGTCGGCAGCGGCGCGAACCAAGCGGCCTCGCTGGCGATTCATCGACCCGGCCGGCACGTGCGTCCGGAGTAGACGCCGCTTCCCGTCGGCGAGGCGAGCGACCGGAAGGACCCGTCCAGGTCGGCGTCGAAAGGCACTCCCTTCGGCGCGGGGAGTACGGTGGAGCGTCATATCCCGCCGCGCGGCGGGTCGCGTGTGCAGAAGGGCGGAGCGGTGAGCGCAGATCGGCGCAGACACCTGCAAAACCTGCTCGCGGAGTATCACAACGCGGCGGATCTGCTCCGGGGAATCTGTGACCTGTGCGTGACGGAGGTGGCTGTTTCCGGTGCGCGAGTGCGGGTGCTGGGTGCCACGAGCGTGGACGGCGGGGGCGCGTTGGTCTGTTCCTCCGACGAACTCGGTGTGCGGCTGGATGATCTCGCTGTCACTGTCGGCTCGGCGCCGTGTTTCGACGCGTTCGAGCTGGGGCGTCCGGTGCTCGTGCCGGATTTGACCGCGGATGGTGGCCGTTGGCCCGGGTTCACCGCGGATGCGATCGCCGCGGGTGCTGTCGCGTTGTTCTCGTTCCCGCTGCAGGTCGGTGGGGTCCGGCTGGGTGTGCTCGAGATGCACCGGCGATCGGCCGGGTCCTTGGCGCCGGCACAGTTGACCGACGCGCTTCTGCTCGCGGATGCGGCCACCGACACGATCTTCGACGACCTGCACGGGGTGGCGCCGTTGACGCTGTCGGGGCTGGTCGACATCCAGGCCGAGGTGCACCAGGCGACGGGTATGGTCGCGGTGGATATGCGGGTGAGTTTGGCTGAGGCGCTGTTGCGGATGCGCGGACACGCTTTCGCTCGTCACATGACACTGGCCGAGGTCGCGAAAGAAATTATCGAGCGCCGTTTGCGGCTGGACGACGGGGAGTGACCAGGTTGGAACGCAAGCCACGAGCGACATCCGAGCGCTCCGACACTGACCAACCCGCAGATTCCGGCGGCAACGAGAGTGCCGTGGCCACGCCGCGGGAACGGCGGATCGGGCGGGCGTTCGTGAACCTCGCCGACACGATGGTCGACGATTTCGATCTCGCCGAGTTCCTGCACATGCTCGTCGACCACTGTGTGGACCTTCTCGAGGTGGACGCCGCGGGTGTGCTGCTCTCCGACCAGCGCGGTGGGCTTCGGATGGCGGCCGCGTCCTCGGAGAGGTCCGAACTGCTCGAGGTGTTCGCCGCGGAAACCGCCGGTGGCCCCTGCGTGGAGTGTGTGCGGACCGGTGAAGCCGTTGTTAGCGCCGACCTGACCGCCGACACTGGCCGGTGGCCCCGCTATGCCGCCGCGGCGGAGGCGTGCGGTTTTCGCGCCGTGCACGCACTGCCGATGCGGCTGCGCCGCGACGTGATCGGTGCCCTCTCGCTGCTCAACATCGAGCCTGATGGCGTGCCCGCGGAGTCCAGTGAGCTCGGTCAGGCCCTGGCGGACGTCGCGACCATCGGCATCCTGCAGCAGCGCACCATCGATCACGCCGTCGTGCTCACCGAGCAGCTACAGACCGCTCTCAACTCCCGCGTCATCATCGAGCAGGCCAAGGGCATGCTCGCCGCCCACAGCGGCACACTGACCCCGGCGGAGGCCTTCACCGCGCTGCGTGGCTACGCCCGCTTCCACCATCACCGACTCTCCGACCTCGCCCGGCAGGTCATCGACGGCACCGCCGACGTCAACGCGATCATCACACACGGCGCTTCCTGAAGCAGACCGCCACGGCCGCCCGGAGACAGGACCATGGGCCGCGCGGCGTGATACTCGGCTGGTCGCGGTGTCCGCGTATCAGGCGTGGGGTGAGGGTGGTGCTTGAGCCTTCGGATTTTACTGACGGTCCCCGTGAACATTCACAGCCGACTCTCAGCACCTCGGTGGTCAGCGGCGTAGGCTCAACACATCGGAACCGATGACACCCAAGCAGAGTTGCCGATTCCCGCCAGCTTCCCGCGGCGTCACCTCACTGGTTCGCCAGAAGTGCGGCTGGCACAAGGAGAACATCATGAAGGAAATCGCGTTCATCTCCCGCTACGAGCAGCGGGTCGCGTTCGTACAGGACGTTCTCGTGAAGAACTCCACGCTCGGTGACGACGTCGCCCGCGAGCTCGCCGTACAGGTCGTCTACGCCATCGACCACATTCCAGAGCCGACCCGCTGAGCTCCCCACAACGGGATGGCCGATCTCTGCTCGAAGGCTTTGGTCTCGCTGATGGCGCATTTCGCCGCACCCCTCTCCGCGGTCGTCATCGTGCTCTCGCCGCCCACGGCGGTGCACCAGTGTCTCTGAGATGTCTACATAGGATGCTCGTTCGCCCTCGGGCACAAGGGCATGCCCACCGTCGCGCCCGGTCGGAAGATCGACTTCCTGCGCATCCCCCGGCGATCAGCTTGCTGGTCGTCCCGCCCGAGATGACCGAACCTGCCGGACGTGACGCCATGGTGGCCGTGGGGCACCGAGACAACGCCGACCGACCTGAAGAGACCATCGCCGCGGCGCCGCGGGCGGCGATCGGGCCACCCGGCGGGCCGGCGTCGGCGTGACACACGATCGCGATCGCGACGCGGCCGGTCGTGCTCGCAACGAGCGTCCGCGCGACAGGCTGGGCAGGCCGCTGCCGCGTGGTGTGCCGGGTGTTCCGCGCCTGGCGGAAGGAGTCGTCAGGACACCCGAGGACACGCTTCTGGAGGCGCAGCGGCTGCTCGACCTCGGCATGCCGTTTCACGCGCACGAAGTTTTGGAGGACGCCTGGAAGACGGCGCCCGAAGCGTCGCGTGCGCTGTGGAAGGGCCTCGCACAGCTGGCCGTGGGCGTCACGCATGCCGCCCGCGGCAACCTTGTGGGCGCGGGTGCCCTGCTCACCCGCGGCGCCGACAACATCGAGCCCTATGACGGCACGTCTGCCCACGGTGTCGATATCACGGCGCTGCTGCGATGGGCTCGTCACCATGCCGCTGCCATGGCGGACGGAACCGCCCAGGTGCCCGTCCTGTGCCTCCGGCGATGAGCACGTCAGACGGTGCGGGCGCTGGGCTTGGTGGTGAAGCGGAACTCGAGGGTCATCGGCAGGGAGGTGAGGTCGAGCGCGCTGCGCAGGCGGGGGAGGCCGTGCGTGTCGATGCGGTGGCGGATGTCGGACAGGTCGGCGTCGTGTTCGGTGGTGACGACCACGGCGAGCGTGGGGGAGCTCTGCGGGCCGGTGAGGTCGGCGTGCGCGGTGTGAATGCCGGGATACGCGGTGACGTCGGCGGTGAACGGTGTGGTGGCGATGCGGGCGGCCAGTTCGGTGTTGCCGTGCTCTGGGTCGTCCTCGATGCGCCAGGTGTGGGTCTTGGGCTTCCTGACGAGCTGCGCGGCCAGCCAGCGCAGGCACAGCAGAGCCAGGAGGACGGCGACACCCGCGACGACGTACAGCACCCCCGTGGGCGGAAGGTCGGTGCCGGGCACGAGGGTGGCGGCCGGGTCGACCGGCAGCATGCCGACACTGGCGGCCATGGCGAGACCGCCGCCGGTCACGAGCGTGACGCCGTCGACCGCGAGCAGGCAGCGGTTGAGGCGAGCTGGGCGGTTCGTACTGGTCATGAGGTGCTCCTGGGGGCGACGACCCGGACCCGCACCGCCGGACGGGTCGCTGGGGAGATCTGGTCGAGCCGGTGCTCGATGGCGCCACGGACGGCCTCGGCCAACCCTTCGGGAGTGGTGCGGTGGGTGCGCACCACCGCGGTGACCGCTCTGCGCCGCAGCCTCAGCTTGGCCGAGGTGACACCGTCCACGGCGTTCGCCGCCGCACGCAGCGTGCTGCGCAGGCTCCGGCGGGACGCACCGGCGTCGATGGCTGCTCCGGTGTCCGTGGCGCTCAGGGGAATGACGACGGGCCTGCCGGGCAGTATCGCGGTGAGCAGCAGGACGAGCCCGGTCAGCATGACGACGCCGGCGGCGATCGCGACGCCGAGGCTGTCCCAGCGTGTGGTGTGTACCAGGCCGGCGAGCGCCGCGTAGCTGATCAGCGGTCGAGTGCCGGCGAGCAGCTGGATCACGCTGATCGCGGTCAGTACGCACACGCTGAGCAGGGCCAGGGCGGTCACCGTGGCGGGGACGGTGCGGCGGGGCCTGCGCATCATCGGACTCGCCGTGGCCCTGGCTGGTCGAGGTAGAGGGCGACGACGGTGATGTCCACCCGCGTCACCACCAGTCCGGTCAGTTCGTGGAGCCGCCGGACCAGGTGGTCGCGAACCTGTTCGGTCGTGCGCGCCACCGATGCCGGGTAGGCGATCGAAAGCCGGACGTGCAGGGCCGCGGTGGTGTCGTCGGCGGTGGCGCTCACCTGCGCTGAACGTTCCTCGGGTGTTCTGTTGAGGGTATCCCCGAGCAGCCAGTGCGCCGCGCCGCCCACGTCGGCGACCTCAGTGACTGCTTGGGTGGCGACGCGTTCGACGGCCCGGTCGGACAGCGTCGTCCGGCCACGGGGAGCGAGCGTGGCGGCGGGCATGTCCTCAGCCTCGGTCCCGGCCGACGCCGGTCAGCTGCGACACGTCCAGCTTGCCGTCGAGCACCCGCCCGACGAGGAGGCCCAGTGCGGCCAGGACGAGCACGATGAGGAAGGCGCCGAAGCCACCGAACGCGCCGGCGAAACCCAGCGCCAGTCCGGTCATCAGTCCCAGGGTCGTGGCGTTCATCAGATCTTCGTTCTCCTAGCTGTGGTCGACGGCGAGGCCTGCCGCCGTCCAGGCCCGCGGTGTCGCGGTGGCCTGGACAGCGGCCGCGAAGGTCACTGCACGCGCGTCGATTCGGGCGCGGTGTCCTCGGCGCCGGGGATGTGGACGTCGCTGACGTGGATGTTGACCTCGACCACTTCCAGGCCGGTCATCCGCTCGATCGCGGTGATCACGTTGCGCCGTACCGCCTTGGCCAGTTCGGCGATGGAGACGCCGTACTCGACGAGGAGCTGCAGGTCGATCGCGGCCTGGGTCTCGCCGACCTCGACCGCGACACCCTGCGCGGCGCTCGCGGTCGCGCCGGGAATCCGCTCCCGGAGGGCGCCGAACGCGCGGGACGCGCCGCCACCGAGGTCGTACACGCCGTTGATCTCCCTGGTGGCGAGACCGGCGATCTTCTGCACCACCGTGTCGGCCACCGTCGTGGTGCCCTGCGGTGTGGCCAGCGTGCTCGGCGACGTGGCGGTCTTCTCCGAGGACGAGGCGACGGAGGTACTGCCTGTCGGCGTGTTCGAGTTGGCCGGAGGGCTGTGAGTAGCGGTCATGACGGCACTCCTGGTGTCCGGTGGCGGTCTCGCGGAGCGGGATGCTGTCGCGTCGACGTCACACTGGTAGGACACCGGCGGGCCGCGAACGTCACGGGTCCGGCGCGGTTTTCTCCTCACACGCCGCTGAGCCGTTTCCCGTGCCGAACGCCGCGCCGTCGATCTCGGTGATCTCCAGGCGCATGCGGGCAACGGGCACGCCCCGTGCGGCGACCACTGCCAGCAGTGCCTGTTCCGCCTGGCGCACGATGGGTGGCAGGGGCAGCCGAGTCGCCACGGCCCGGATCACCACGTCGCCGCGGAAGACGTCGACGGCCAGGGCGTCCCAGTGCCACCCCAACGGTGACGGCCCCGCCTGGGTGGCGGGACGCAACCCGGGGACCTTCTCCAGGGCGGCGACGAGGTCGCGGGCGAACTCGGTGGTGTTCATCGCCGGTTCAGTCCCAGACGATGTCGAGGACGGACACCCCGACCTCGGCGACGGTGAGACCGGTCGCCTCGGAGACCGCGCCCGCCACCGCACGCTGCAGCGCATGGCCCACCGCCGTCGCCTGGTCCTGCCCCGAGATCACCACGTCCACCTCCACCCGCACGGTGTCCGCCCGCACGAACTCGACCCGGGCGCCTTCTGTCGGCGCCGGTTCCAGTCCCTTGACCCGCTGACGAGCCGTGCGGACGACCGACCCGACCAACCCGGCCAGACCCGGCTCCACCCGCAGCACACCGGGCACCGCGACGGCGGCATGAACCGCGACGGCCGCGACGACGGACGAGCCGACCACGTACTCGAACAGCGGGGCACGGCCGGCGTCCCTGGCGTCACTGGTGCCCCTGTCCATCGTGTCCTTCACCAGGTCACACTCCGTAGACGTCCTCGACGATCAGGTCCAGCCGGTGTACCTTCGGACCGATCCTGGTCTCGGCGGCCGCGGTGACCCGCTGCCGCACGAGATCGAGCGATCGCCACGCGAAACTCCGGTAGCTCACCGCGACGGTGAGCTCGACCACGAGCATCAGTTCGCCTTCCGCACCGGCACCGCCGTCGCCGGGGTTCCCCGTCGTCACTCGGCACTCGTGTACCCGGCAGCGGCGTGCCCGAACCCCCGCGACACTGTCGGCGGCGAACCGCAGGACCGCCGCGACCGCGTGCTCACTGACCCGCACCAGTCCCGGTTCGGCCGTCGGCAGCGGGAGCATGTCGTGCCTGCGGCGCACCTCGGCGCGGACCGCGGACATGATGCGGTCGGTCAGGTGCGGCGCCGGCTCGGCGGTGTCGGCCACCAGCTCCCCGGTCACCTCTCGCAAGGTCAGCAGGCTCGCCCGTGCGTCGCGGCAGTCCGGGCAGGTCAGGTCGTGCTCGTCGCTGCGGCCGGCCTCCACGTCCGCCAGCCGTTCCCACACCGTCTCGACGTCGCGTCCGCAGGGAAGCAGGTAACCCTGGGTCTCGGGGTTCACCGCCATGGCGCCATCATCTCCGTCAGCTGTGCCCGTGCCCGCGCGATCCGTCCGCGCACGGCTGTGGGCGTGACTCCCACGGCCTGAGCGATCTCCTCGTAGGAGCGGCCGTGGACCTCACGCAGCAACCAGCACGCGTGCTGCTCGCCCGTCAGCCGCTGCAGCGCCACCGTCACCGCCGCCAGTTGTTCGCTCACCTCGACAGTGCGTTCCGGCCGGGAACCCGCCGCTCGGGACTCCCGTTGGGCCAGGTCCACATCCACGGTGGCGTGCCGGTCACGGATGACGTTCAAGCAGCGGTTGGTGACCATGCGGTACAGCCACCCGACGAACGCGGCCTCCTCGTGAAGGCGGGCGAGACTGCGCCACGCCGTCAGGAACACCTCCTGCACCACGTCCTCGGCATCGCCCCGGCTGGCCAGCATCCGCACGGCGAGCCGGAACATCGGTCCCTGGTAGCGCCGCACCAACTGCTCGTAGGCGCGCACGTCGCCGTCACGGGCGCGGACGACCAGCGTGACGTCGTCCAGCCGCGCCTCCTCCGACGTCTCCGCACCTCCCGGGACCGCGTTCACACCGGCCCCGGCTCGCGGAGTCATCCGCGTTCGCGGTGGTGCGTTCCACCCAGCATCGAGGACGCTCCTCCCACGGGACAGCCGCGCTCGCTGGCGGTGACGTTCAGACACGAGGGGCACGGGATCGTCACGGGGCCTCCTCGGACAGTTATAGTGACCTCGGTCACATTCAGTCTGGAGTCGGTTGTCGGGCGACGTGGCGCCGGAGCAGGTTCAAGGCCCGGTGCTGGGTGACGCGGACAGCGATCGCGCTCAGCCCGGTGATCACCGCCGTGTCCGCCGACGACAACCCGACGACGACGCGCAGCGTCAGGATCTGCCGCTGCAAGGGGGTGAGCATGGCGAGCAACGACTGCACCATGACGCGCTGCTCACCACGCAGCGCCAGTTCCTCGGGGCCCGCCTGAGGGTCCACCCGGTCAGGGAGGACCTCGGCGGGGGAGGAGTGGTCGCGGCCGCTAAGCCGGTAGAAGTCGATGATCTTGTGCGCGGCGATGCCGTACACCCACCGCGTGACCGCCCGCGGTTCCCCGGTGAACGTCGGCAGTCCACGCAGGACCGCGACACAGATGTCGTGGGCGACGTCGTCGGCGTCGCCGTGGCCGATCCGTGGGGTGATACGGGCCCGGCAGTAGCGGACCAGCGCCGGCCGGATACAGGAGAACAGCCGGTTCACCGCGACCACGTCACCACTCTGGGCCGCCGCGACCACGTCGAGCGTGAGCCCGGTGATGGCGCTCATCGTCACCACGTCGCCCGGCACGTTTCCGTGACCGTCGGCGGGTGGTGGAATCGGTGACGACGGCAACAGCGGGTCCCCTCAACGGAGTCGGTTGGTGAGCGGGCTGACGACCGTCGGGGTCCGGAACGGCTGGAATCTTCCGAGTTTAGGTCACCGCGGCTCAGTACTGGTCGGTTCGGGTGAGTTCGTGTTCGAGCGCGTCGGCGCGGGCGACGAGCAGTGCCACGGGCCGTTCGAACTCTTCTCGTACGCTCAGGTCTTCCAGCGGCACGGCGTGCTTGAGCAACGCGACACCGTCCACGACAGCTGCGCCGCCGACGATCGACGTGCCGGCGAGTTCGAGGAGCCTGCGCAGGTCGATCATGTCGGCGCGGCCGGCCGGTGAGGAGATCTCGATCCACGCCGCGTGGTCGACCTCGCCGGCGGGCACGTGGTGGACCGCGACCTGCTGGCTGCGGTCCACCTCTGTCTCGAGTCGGAAACGCAGCCAGTCGTCGGTCTCTTCGAGCACCTCGTACCGCGTCCGGACGTAGTTGACGACGTCGGTCCAAGTGGTCACTGTTGTTGCCCTTCCCGGCTGGCGGCTACCGACAACCGCGTAATGTAGCGGGCTGGGTGCACGCTGCTGCGGTGTCCGGACGGCGACCGGAGGCCTCATGCGATGACCACAGTGGATTGTCCGTCGCGGGTCTATCGCGTCATGCGCCGGTGGCGGTCTTGAGTTTGCGTGCGAAGCGTTCGGGCTTGGGCCAACGGACCTTGGAGACCCAGCCGAGCTTCTCGAACACCCAGATGACCCGCGCGGAGACGTCGATCTGTCCGCGGCGGACGCCGTGGCGGGCGCAGGTGGGGTCGGCGTGGTGGGAGTTGTGCCAGGACTCGCCCATGGAGGCGATGGCCAGCGGCCAGAAGTTGGCCGACTTGTCCCGTGCCTCGAAGGGCCGGTCGCCGATCATGTGGCAGATCGAGTTGACCGACCAGGTGACGTGGTGCAGCAGCGCCACCCGGACCAGGCTGGCCCAGAAGAACGCGGTGAGCGCGCCCCACCACGACATCGTGATCAACCCGCCGAGCAGGGCGGGCGCGAGGAGGGTGGCGGCGGTGAGCACCGGGAAGAGCCGGTCGACGCGCTGGATGTCACGGTCGGCGAGCAGGTCGGGGGCGAAACGGGCGGCGTTGGTCTTCTCGCGTTCGAACATCCAGCCCATGTGGGCGTGCCAGAACCCCTTGACCAACGCGGCCGGGGTGGTGCCGAACCGCCACGGCGAGTGCGGGTCGCCGTCCCTGTCGGCGTAGGCGTGGTGGCGGCGGTGGTCGGCGACCCATCCGACGACGGGTCCCTGCATCGCCATGCTGCCCACCACGGCGAGTGCGATCCGCAGACCGCGGCGGGCCTTGAACGCACCATGGGTGAAGTACCGGTGAAAACCGACGGTCACCCCAAGACAGGTCAGGGTGTAGAAGAACGCGGCAAGGCCGACGTCGACCCAGCCGAGCCCCCAACCCCACGCGAACGGCACAGCCGTCACCAGCGCGAGAAGGGGCACGATCGCGAACAGTCTGACCAGGTTGAGCTGGGTTCGGGACTTCTCGCCCGCCAGCATCGGTTCCGGCCCGTCCTGTCTGCGTTCGACAGGCTTTTCAAGCGTACGAGTCATCGGTCAGTACCTCCCGGTAACTGGTGGGACGTCACCGGGTTCTTGGGCGACTCTTCAAAAGGGTTGACGGCCGAACCCGGCTCAAACACCGAGAGCGAACTGGACCAGGACACCCGGCTCGACGCGGGTATGCCCGAAGCCCTATGTCGCGCTGAAGACGCGAGCCCGCATACACGAACACAAGAAGGGTGACCATTCCGTACAACGGCGAGTCAGCCGTATTTGTTCCCGCCGGACTATGCTGCTCGGGAGCGCTCATCCTGCTGTGCGCCGTAGCTTTCGCCGAGGACCGACCACTTGCCGCGTCGCGGCCGGGATCGTGCACAGAAGATCGGGGCTGAGTCGATTGAACGACGCCGACCGTGGGTTCGTGGCTCTCACCGATCTTCTGGCGGAAGGCGTCGAGTTGCCCGCCCAGCGCAACCAGCTCGCGGTTCTGTGTGCCGACCTGCTCGACGTGCAGGCGACCGCACTACTGGCTCTCGACGAGGACGGCACGCCGACGCTGGAAGCCGCGTCCGAGGAGACTGCCGGGCTGCTGAGCCGTTTCGAGCTGTCCTACGGGCAAGGGCCGGGGACTGACGCGGTCCGCATCGGCGAACGCATGGAGTGTGCCGACCTGACCACAGCCCAGCTGAGGTGGCCCCAGTTCACGCCGGTCGCACTCGATGCCGGTGTCGCCGCCGTGTGCGGTCTACCGTGCCGGCTGTGGGGACAGGTGGTCGGCGCGCTGACCCTGTACATGTCCGTGCCCGGGACACTGTCAGCGGCCAATGTCGCGTACGGCGGCGGGCTGGCCCTGACCGTCTCGCTCGGAGTGACCGCACACCGGGGCCGCGAGCTGGCGGTACGTGTCGAGCAGCTGCAGGGCGCGCTGGACAGCCGGGTGGCCATCGAGCAGGCCAAGGGCGTGCTGGCCGAGCGTTCCGACATCACCGTCGACGAAGCGTTCACCATCCTGCGCAAGCACGCCCGCAGCCACGGCAAGAAGATGCGTGACGTCGCGCATGACGTGGTCGCGGGCACGCTGAAGTTCCCGAGCGAGTGACGTCCCTTGTGGACATGCGGGGAACGCCGGCCGGCGGCGCGGACGGGCTCGGATTCGTCCTCGGGGTGGGCGTGGTGAGCTACCCCTTGCCGCCGGCCGGCCCCCCATCGAGGCGCAGCTGACCAGTAGCCAGCAGGCGCATGTCCTTGATGGTTTGGTCGAGGCCGGTCACCGCACGCTCGAGCCGCACCCGCGCGACACCCTCGGTGTCACCGAGAGCGACGCTCACATCGAGCGCGACATGGGACAACCGTTCGGTCAGCATCCCGAACTCGTTCGCTGAATCGTGGTCGGCCCAGGTCATGTCACACGGCTTTGGTCGGAGAAGAAAGTGCGCCGGGTCCTGGGCACCACACGGAGATACCGACAGCTTAGCTTAATCGTCAGCACCGTGTGTATCCACCAATGACTGGCTCGGCCGGACGAAGCCGATGATCGGCACCAATCCCGTTCTGGTCCATCACGAGTCCGCAGGCATCGCCGACCATGGCGGCGCACAGCAACACGCGTCGGGGCCGGCGAGAAGGACGAGCGATGGGTTCTCGGCGAAGATCTGGCGCACCCCAAGGGAAAGACCAGGCTGAAGGAAGACACTGGGGGGCCATCATCGGCGCGATCGGCACCGTCGTCGCTGCGGCGGTGGCCGGCCTCTTCATGTTTGTCGTCAAGGATCCGCCGCCCCCTGAATGCCCACACAGCGTAGTCGTCGACGAACCAGAGAACGGCCAGGAGGTCGACGGCACCGTTGGTGTCGCCATAACAGGAAAGGTCTGCGGGTTGATGCCTGGTGACACCCTGTGGGTGTTCGAATTCGATCCGTACGACCGGAACTTCTACCTCGTGTACGACCCGGCCGTGGGGATGCGGCCGGTCGCGTCCCGCAACGGCGGGTTCGCCATCCACGACGGGCCAGTCGGCGATCCGGGCGACTACCGCAAGCGCTACGAGATCGTCGCGGCGGTGGGAGACCAGAGGTGTCGGCGGGAGATCGAAAGCACCGCCGCTGACCAGGACGGGAACTACGTGTTCGACACACTGCCGGACGGCTGTCGTGACATCACCCGGGTACAGATATTGGAGAGCCAATGAGCTGCGGGTGACACCGAGGGCAGTTGGAACCGCGTTCCAGCAGATCACATGGGGCGTTGCCCCGTGGCCGCGCGCGGCGTACGGTCAAGCCACACGCGGAGAACCGCGGGTTTCGCCCAGCGCCGCGCTCTCGCCAGGTCGGTCGATCGTCGACCGCCCCGGTCGTTGGCGGCAACGTCGTCATGTTTTGGTCGCGAAAGGGGCGTGATGATGGCAATCAGTCCTGCCGCCCACCACCGTCGAGTTCGGACGGTGGCTTCCGGAACAACGTTCGACACGACATCCCACCAACAGCGGCGCGCCGTTCGCCTGGTGGCCTCCGCATCGACCGGCGCCGAAGACTGTGCGGCACTGCTGGCCACGCTCGGACTCAACGCCGCCGCCGGGACTCTGGACGAGGACACCGACCAAGAAGGCAGTCGCGGCACCGAGTAGCCGCCCGGTTCACCCCCGAGGGGTACTCGTACCGAGACCCGACATGGGGGTTGCCACGGGAAGTTCGCCCAGGGCGTCGAAGTCGGTTTCGAGGGCGCGTGGGCCACTTGCAAGGCTGAGGTCAACGGTGCCGTCGAGTGCACAGGGATCTGTTGGTCTGCGCGGGCGGTGCTGCCGGGACAACGGAGGCCAAGCGATTCGCAGAAGCCCGCGCAGTTGCGGCAGTTCGGCGAGATGGCGGCGAGAACCGTCGACGTGGCATGGAGTTGCTCGTCGGCATCGCACGCCGACGAGCTATGCGTCGCTCCGGTTGACGAAGAGCCCGGGTGAGTCGCTCGTCGCGATGCTCGTCCTGAGACTGCGGCAACTGTGTGGCGGGGAGGAACCCTCGCTTTCAGTCCGGTGCCCGATCACCGTCGACGGCCGTCGCCTGCCCACAATTCATGTCAGCTTGCTCGGGGTACAAACTTTCGGGCTCGATCGCTCCCGCGTCGAGCCCAATGTCGATGAGCTACGACCCTGCCCGGTTTCAACCCTGCGGGCACGAGGTCCTGATCGTTCAGAAATGAAATGGCTGCCCACGATACCCAGCCGCCTCTTGGGTCACAACCATGGTGATCGCCTTTGGCTCCCGCATTTGCCGAGGTCGACTACGGCTTCTCCTGGTTCGGCAGCCCTTCGTACAGGGTGTCCGCATCGCCGGACGCCCTGGCAGCGACATCACCGTCGTACTCGGCGGTGTCGATCGCGTTGATCACGGCGATGCCAGCCAAGGAGCACCACTGGTTGACCTGGGGAACGTCTATCTAAACAGGACATCGCGACCCAGGATTTTCCCAGAATGACCTCGGCAGACCACGGCAAACAAAGATAGCCAACGACCACATTCACGCAGGTCAGCGCGCAGGAGGAGCGCATCGCCGCAGGTCCCAAGAGTCGCGAGTAAGGTCAAGGGGTCGCAGGTTCAAATCCTGTCAGCCCGACGGTCGATGTAGAACGAAAGTCCAGGTCAGGGCCTTGGATCACTTCGGTGAGACGAGGCCCTGACTGCGTTCAGGGGCGCGTCGTCTCACATTTTCTCACGAACGCTCGTACTGCTTGTTCAGCCCAGCAGTTCGCCGAGCTGGTCGGCCGCCTGTCGCAGGTGCTCGACATTGGGGTGGATGTAGACCCGCTTGGTGAAGCTGAGGTCCGCGTGGCCCGCCCAGGCGCTGACGATCACATCGGGTACGCCGGAGGTGGCGAGGTAGGTCAGGCAGGCGTGCCGGGCGTCGTACGGCCGGACCTTCCGCACCTTCGCCGCGGCCATGAGCTTGTGGATGGCACGCCGGAACCTGTCGGTCTTCCAAGGCTGTCCCAGCTCGTCGACCAACACGAACCCGGATCGCTCATACAGTTCACCGGCCTTCATTGCCTCCGCGGCCTGGCGGGCCTTGAACGCCTTGAGCGCCGTGTGCAGGGGTTTGGGGAGGGGCAGCTTGCGCTTGCCCTTCTCCGACTTCGGTCCCTTCTCCTCCACTTCGCCCTCGACCAGCGTCCTGGTCAGCTCGACCAACATCGGGCGTGAATCCGCCGGGGTTCTCGGTTGGTCTCGCCTGTCGGGTCGAGGAACCGGCGCCGGTTGAGACCCAGGCGGGCCAGGTGCCGGGCGACAGTGCGGACCGAGACCGCGACACCCTCACCGGCCAGCTCGAGGGCGATCCGCCGCGCAGACCACTTGTGGTCCCGGCGCATCGCCTCAATCCGCACGACGACCTGCGCGGGCGTGGCAGTGGGCTGGTGATGCGGGACGCTGGGCCGATCCAGCAGACCGGCATCGCCGTACTTGCGGTAGCGGTTGAACCACTTCGACGCGCACTGCCGCGAGATCCCCATCTCAGCGGCGACATGCGCGATCGGACGCCGCTGAGACCGCTCAACCAGACGGCGACGGCCTTCAACAGACAACGGGGCATTACGGTGGGACATCGGACGGGTCTTCCGGTCGGACGGACGAGTTGGTGGTACTTCTCATCCTGCCGCCGAAAGACCCGTCCCCTCGCCTCAGGCCCTACCCGCCGTCACCAACGTCATGACCCGCAACAACTAAAGCACCTCGCCGAGCGTGGCGATCGCGGCCGTGAGCTGCGAGTCCGACAGGTAGGGCGCGGGCCCGAGCCGGAGCTTGTCGCCCCTGCTGTCGGTGAGCACGCCGCGCTCGGCGAGCTTCTTCTGCAACTCCCCCGCGTTCGGCGCGGTCAGCGCGAGGAACCCGCCGAACGCCTCCCGTGGCGCCGACCGGTCGCGGGTGATGACGGCCGGGTCGGCGTCCAGGTCGTCGAACAGCGACGCCAGCAGCCCGTTCTGGTGCAGCGACACCGCGCGCAGGAACTCCGGCGTGAGCTCCTGGGCGGCGAAGAAGTCGAGCACCGCGGCCGCCCGGTAGTGGCTCGTCGGGTCGTACGTGGAGCCCGCGAAGCGGTCGCCCCCGGACGCGTAGCCCACGAGCCCGGACGCCTTGGCCGCCAGGTCCTCGAACTCCGCGAACCAGCCCGTGACGACCGGCCGCAGCTCCTGCGCGTGCGCGGGCAGCCGCAGGAAGCAGTTGCCCTCGCCCAGCTGCAGGTACTTGTAGCCGCCGCCGGTGATCCACGCGGATTCGATGCCGCGCAGGGAGAACGGGACGACGCCGAGCGCGTGGTAGGCGTCGACGAGCAGCTCCGCTCCCCTGCCCTCGCAGGCCGCGGCGACGGCGTCGAGGCCCGGCACGATCCGCGCGGTCTCGAACAGCACGGCCGACACGAGCACGGCGGCGGTGCGGTCGTCGACCTCCGCGGCGAGCCGCTCCGCGAGCGTGTCCGCCGGGGCGGCCGCGACCCGCACGACCTCGATGCCCTCCTCGGCGAGGCGGGCGAGCTGGCGGCGCAGCGTGTGGAACTCGCCGTCGGTGGTGACGAGCCGCGGCCTGGCCCGCAGGTCCAGGCTGGACAGGAACCGGACGACCAGCTCGTGGGTGTTGGCGCCGAGTGCGATGGCGCTACCGGGGTCGCCGAGCAGGTCCCGGTACGCCTGCCGCAGCCGCTCGGCCTTCGCGAACGCGAGGTCCCACTTGGCGTCCACGGCGGCCGACGCGTCGGTGAACGCCTCGATCTGGCCCTGCAGCGCGACGTCCGGCCACGCCTGGTGCGAGTGCCCGGTCATGAGCAGGCGTTTGGCGACCTCGAACCGTCCGTAGTGGACGGACAGGGCGTTGGGGGTGGCGCGCAGCGCGTCCAGTGTGGTCCGCCGGGGGTATGGGGCATCGCTTCCCAGAAGTGTCACAGCTGGCTCCGCACGGCCCACAGGTCGGGGAACACGGCGTGGAACAACGTGGTGCGCAGGTACGCGGCGCCCGCGGAGCCGCCGGTGCCCGCCTTGCCGCCGATGGTCCGCTCGACCATCTTCACGTGCCGGTACCGCCATTCCTGCAGACCCTCGTCGAGGTCGACGAGCAGGTCGGCCACCGTGGACGGGCCGGAGTCGTCGGCGTAGACCCGCACGAGCACGCGCTGCACGTCCGCCGACTCGGTCCACTGTGTCCCGACGTCCCGGTTCAGCGCCGCGTCCGGCAGCTCGTAGCCCGCGTCCGCCAGGTAGTGCAGGAACGAGTCGAACACCGCGGGCCTGGCCATGGCCGCGCTGACGCGGGCGTAGGCCTCGGAGTCCTTGTCGTACGGGGAGAGCATGCGCTTGTCGCGCCGCCCGAGCACGGCCTCCAGCTCGCGGAACTGGTAGGACTGGAAGCCGCTGGACGCGTCGAGCCGCTCGCGGAAGCTCGTGAACTGCCGCGGTGTCATGGTTTCCAGCACGTCGATCTGCGCGACGACGACCTTGAGGATCGTGAGCGTGCGGCGCAGTGCGCGCACGGAGTGCGGTGTGTCGCCCTTCTCCAGGCAGCGCTGCAGGTGCCCCAGCTCGTGCAGGATCTGCTTGAACCACAGCTCGTACACCTGGTGGATGACGATGAACAGCATCTCGTCGTGCTCGTCGGACCGGGGCCGCTGCGCGCCGAGGATCTCGTCGAGCGCCAGGTACGACGTGTAGGTCAGAGCTGCGGACTGTCCACCGGGGACTTGTTCGGTCATGGCGCGGTCACCTCGTCGAAGTGGCGCTGCGCCGCGGGGGCCAGCGCCGGGTACAGGTCGTGGAACAGGCGCAGGGCCTCGGCCCGGCAGTCGGGTGGGGGCACCAGGTCCGCCGGCAGCTCCGGGTCGATGGTCGGGAACTCGCGGAACGTGTGCACCAGCCTGGTGCGCAGCAGCAGGGCCGCGCGGTCGTCGGCGACGTCGTGGTCGCGGAAGTGCTCGACGAAGTCGCGGTAGCGCGCGGAGAGCTCGTCGAGGTCCCACACGCGCGTGACGAAGGTGCCGAAGTCGACGGTGGTCGCCGGCCTGCCGAGCAGGACGCCCGCGTACTCGGCGACGTCGAGTTCGGCGAGCAGCGCGGCCAGTTCCTTCTCGCGGTCGTGCGGGGCGAGCCACGTGCCGTCCTGCACGGAGCCGAAGCCGAGGAACCGGAGCCTGCTGACCAGCCGGGTGCGGGCGAGCCTGCGGTCCTCGGGGATGGAGTGCCACAGGACGGTCCAGGTCGTCTCGGTGCGCGGCCGCTCGCCGAGGGTGAAGATCCGCTGGTCGCCCTCGGCGAGGACGGTCCGGCTCCGCGGCGTGAGCGCGTAGTGGACGTGCCTGCCGTTCTTGGTCGGCGCGAGCAGGTCGCGCGCGACGAGCCGGTTCAGCGCGACGCGGGCCGCGCCCTCGGTGAAGCCGAACTCGCCGAGCAGCCGGACCAGACCGCCGGACCAGACCGTGCCGTGCTCACGGGGGACGTGGTGCGCGCCGAGCAGCGTCAGCACCAGGTCCTGCGGGGCAGGCGAGAAGGTCATGCCACGAGCATAGTTGACGCCTCAGCGGGGTCAACCGTAATGTGTCGTGGGTGAAGGTCGGCGTCGGGCTTCCCAACACCATTCCGGGCATCTCGGGCGAGGTGCTCGTCGAGTGGGTGCGCCGGGCCGAGGCCGGCCCGTTCAGCACGCTCGGCGTGCTCGACCGCCTCGTCTACGATTCCGTCGAGCCGTTCGCCGCGCTGTCGGCGGCCGCGGCCGTCACGTCCCGGATCGGGCTCGCCACCAACATCGCGATCGGCCCGCTGCGCTCCCCCGCCATGCTCGCCAAGCAGGCGCTTTCCGTGGCCGCGCTCTCGGACGGGCGGTTCGCGCTCGGCCTGGGCGTCGGTGCGCGCCGCGACGACTACGCGGCGGCCGGGGTGAACCACAAGACCCGCGGCGCACGGTTGTCCGAGCAGCTCGCCTACCTGCGCGGACAGCTGGACGAGTCCGGGATCGGGCCGTCGCGGTCGCCGGTGGAGCTGCTGGTCGGCGGCTCGTCGGGGGCCGCGCTGGCACGCATGGCGCGTTACGCCGACGGGTACGCGCACGGCGGCGGCCCGCCCCGCGCGTTCGGGTCGGCGGCCAACCGGGCCCGCGCCGCGTGGCGGGACCTGGAGCGGGAGGGCGAGCCGCGGCTGTGGGGCCAGGGCTACTTCGCGTTCGGCGACCCGGACCGCGGCAGCGCCTACCTGAAGGACTACTACGCGTTCACCGGCCCGTTCGCGGAGAAGATCGCGGCCGGGAACCTGACGTCGGCGCGTGCCGTGCGGGACTTCGTGCGCGGCTACGAGGCGGAGGGCTGCGACGAGCTGATCCTCTACCCGACCGTCGCGTCGCTCGACGACCTGGACCGGCTGGCCGAGGCGGTGTCCTGATGCGCGTGTCGGTCGTGGGCGGCGGGCCGTCGGGGCTGTACCTGGCGATCCTGCTGCGCAAGGCCGGGCACGACGTGTCGGTCGTGGAACGCAACGCGCCGGACGCGACGTTCGGCTGGGGCGTGGTGTTCTCCGAGGAGACGCTCGGCGCGTTGCGGGACGCGGACTACGCCACCTACCTGGACATCACCGACTCGTTCGCGCGCTGGACGTCGATCGACATCCGCTACCGGGGCCGCGTGCTGCGCTCCTCGGGTCACACGTTCTCGGCGATCAAGCGCACGCACCTGCTGGCGATCCTGCAGGAGCGGTGCCGCGAGCTGGGCGTGTCGCTGACCTTCGGCACCGAGGTGGCCGCGGCGGAGCCCGCCGACCTCGTCGTGGCCGCCGACGGCGCGAACAGCACGCTGCGGCGGAGCGCGGACTTCGGCACCACGTCGACCCCGCAGGGCTGCAAGTACGTGTGGTTCGGCACCGACCTCGTGCTGGACGCGTTCACGTTCGTGTTCAAGGAGACCGAGCACGGGCTGTTCCAGGTGCACGCGTACCCGTTCGACGAGCACACGAGCACGTGGATCGTGGAGACGACCGAGCCGGTGTGGCGGCGCGCGGGCCTGGACCGGATGTCCGAAGAGGACAGCATGGCGTTCTGCCAGTCGCTGTTCGCCGACGAGCTCGGCGAGCACCGGCTGATGTCCAACAAGTCGATCTGGCTGGACTTCCCGCTGGTGCGCAACGAGACCTGGCACCGGGGCAACCTGGCGCTGATCGGCGACGCGGCGCACACCGCGCACTTCTCGATCGGGTCGGGCACGAAGCTCGCGATGGAGGACGCGATCGCGCTGGCAAACGCTTTCGTGCGCCATCCGTCCGATGTGGAGGCCGCGCTCGTCGACTACGAGCTGGAGCGCCAGCCGGTGGTGGAGCGGTTCCAGCAGGCGGCCGGGGACAGCGCGGCGTACTTCGGGCGGGTGCGCAGCCACCTGAAGCTCGCGCCGATCCAGTTCGCGGCGAACCTGCTGACCCGCAGCGGCCGGATCAGCCACGCGAACCTCACGCAGCGGGACCCGGCGTTCATGCGGGTGCTGGATTCCTGGTTCTCCGCACACGCTTCCGGGGCGCCGCACGTGCCGGGCGCGGTGGCGCCGCCGCCGATGTTCGCACCGCTGCGGCTGAACGGCGTGACGGTGCGGAACCGGGTGGTGCGGGCCGCGCCCGACCTCGCCGAGGCGGCGCGTGCCGGCGCGGGGCTGGTGCTGACCGGATTCGTCGCGGTCGCCGACGACGGCCGGGTCTCGCCCGCGACGCCGGTGCTCGACGACTCGTGGGCAGCGGTGGTGAAGGAGGTCCACGACGCGGGTGCGCTCGCCGGGGTCCGGCTGGGTCACGCCGGGCGCCGGGGCGCGACGCGCGCGGACGGCGGTGTGGACGTGCCGCTGCGGGACGGGTGGCCCCTGCTGTCGGCCTCTCCCCTGCCCTACACGCCGGTCAGCGCGGTGCCCGCCGAGGCGTCCGAGGCCGACCTGGCGCGGGTCCGGGCCGACTTCGTCGCCGCGGCCGAACGGGCGCGGGACGCCGGGTTCGACGCGCTCGAGCTGGACCTCGCCGACGGCCACCTCCTCGCGAGCTTCCTGTCGCCGCTGACCAACAAGCGCTCCGACGCGTACGGCGCCGAGCCGCTGCGGTACCCGCTGTCGGTGGTGGACGCGGTGCGCGCGGTGTGGCCGGGGCTGCTCGCCGCGCGGCTCACGGTCACCGACCTCGCGCGGGGCGGCACGACCGTCGAGCAGGGCATCGCGTACGCGCGTGCCCTCGCCGAGCACGGTGTCGACCTGGTCCACGTCCGGGCCGGGCACACGACCGCGACCTCGCGGCCCGAGTACCGGCGCGGCCACCTGACCACGCTGTCCGACCGGGTGCGCAACGAGGCGGGGGTGCCGACGCTGGTCGGCGGCTACCTCACGACCCCGGACGAGGTGAACACGGTCGTCGCCGCCGGGCGCGCCGACCTGTGCCTCTTCGAACCGGCCCCGACCCCGCTGGAGCAGCCGTGACCGCGTTCGCCGACCTCACGTCACCGCAGGTGGCCGAGCTCCTGTCGGGTACGCGGACGCCGGTGCTGCTGCTGCCGGTCGGCGCGGTCGAGCCGCACGGCCCGCACGGGCCCCTCGGCACGGACGAGATCATCTCGGCGGGCATGTGCCGCCGGGCCGCCGAACGGCTGGCGGACGACCCGGACGTGCGGGTGCTGGTGCTGCCCGCGCTGAACTACGGGGTCACGCGGATGGGCGCGGCGTTCCCCGGCGCGGTGTCGGTGTCCGAGGCGACGCTGCACGCGCTGGTCACCGACGTGTGCGGAGCCCTGACCGCGCAGGGGTTCTCCCGGATCGTGGTGGTGAACAACCACTTCGAGCCCGCGCACGTCACCACGCTGCGCAAGGCCACAGCCGAGGCGGGGGTGGCCTACCTCGACCTCGTGCGCAGGCACAACGCCGCCCGGCTGACCGACGAGTTCCGGTCCGGGTCGTGCCACGCGGGCCAGTACGAGACGTCGCTGGTGCTCGCGGACCGGCCCGAGCTGGTCGACACCGGCACCGCGGCCACGTTGCCGCCGGTCCCGGTGAACCTCCCCGCCGCGATGGCCGAGGGCAAGGCCGACTTCGTCGCGATGGGCATGGACCGCGCCTACTGCGGCGACCCCGCCGGCGCGTCCGTCGCGGAGGGACAGTCCACGTTCGACACGCTCACCGACCTGCTCGTGGAGACCATCCGGGAGGTCGCATGACGACCCTGTTCAACGTCGCCGACCACTTCGTCGACCGCAACCTGGCGCTCGGCAGGGGCGACCGGGTCGCGCTGTACACACCGGACGGCGCCACCACGTACGCCGAGCTGGCCGCGCTGGTGAACCGGGTCGGCAACGTGCTCCTCGAACTCGGGGCGCGGCGCGGCGCGCGGGTGCTGCTGGCCCTGTCCGACGGCGTCGAGTTCGTCGCCACCTGGTACGCGGCGCAGAAGATCGGCGCGGTCACCGCCGAGGTGTACACGTTCCTGCAGCCCAAGGACTACCGCTACTTCCTCGACTACACCGGTGCGTCGGTGGTCATCGCGGACCCGGTCACGCTCGACCGGCTGCGCGAGGCCGGGGTCGGCGACCGCCAGGTGCTGGTCGTCGGCGGCACGGACCTTCGGCCCGGCGAGCACGACTTCGCGACGCTCGTGGCGCAGGCGCCCGACACGCTCGCGACCGCCGACACCACCCGCGACGACGTCGCGATCTGGAAGTTCACCACCGGCAGCACCGGGGCCCCGAAGGCGTGCGTGCACACCGCGGCGAGCCCGATCGTCAGCCATGAGAGCTACGCGCTCGGCGTGCTGGGCATCGCGGAGGACGACATCGTGCTGCCGGTGCCGAAGCTGTTCTTCGGCTACGCCCGGGATCTGACCGCGCTGTACCCGTTCGGTGTCGGCGGCGCCGGGATCGCGTTCCCCGAGCGGACGACGGCCGAGAAGATCTTCGAGCTGATCGCCCGGTTCCGGCCGACGATCCTGGTGAACGTGCCGACGATGATGAGCGCGATGGTCGCCCACCCGTCGGCGGCCGAGCAGGACCTCAGCTCGCTGCGGCTGTGCACGTCGGCGGGGGAAGCGCTGCCCGCGGAGCTGCACCGCAAGTGGGACGAGGCGTTCGGCGTCGAGGTGGTCGACGGCATCGGGTCGTCGGAGGCGTACCACATCTACATCTCCAACCGGCCGGGCGCGGCGCGGCAGGGCAGCTGCGGGCAGGTCGTGCCCGGCTACTCGGCGCGGGTCGTCGACGACGCGGGCGCGCCGGTGCCGGACGGCGAGGTCGGCGTGCTGGAGGTCACCGGCGGCACGGTCGCGCTGGAGTACTTCGGCGACGAGGAGAAGTCGGCGGCGACCTACCGCGGCGACACCGTCCACACGGGCGACCTGTTCAGCCGCGACGCCGACGGGTTCTTCTACTACCACGGCCGCGCCGACGACCTGCTGAAGTCCGGCGGGATCTGGGTGGCGCCGAGTGAGATCGAGCACTGCCTCATCGGGCACGAGGACGTGCTCGAGTGCGGTGTCACCGGGTTCGAGGTGGACGGCCTGACACGGCCGCGCGCCTACGTCGTGCTGCGCGCGGGCGCCACGCCGTCGGCCGACGACCTGAAGGCCTACGTCCGGGAACGGCTGTCCGGGCACAAGTGCCCGCAGGACGTCGTGTTCGTGGACGCGTTGCCGCGCACCACGAACGGCAAGCTGGACCGGCGCGCGCTGCGAGCGATGTCATGAGGCTCGTGGTGGTCACCGGCGGGACGCGGGGCATCGGCGCCGCGATCGCCAAGCGTTTCACCGACCTCGGCGACCGGGTGGTCGCGCTGGGGCGGGCCGACTGCGAGGTCACCGACGAGGCCGCGGTGGCCGAGGTGTTCGGTTCGCTCGGCGAGGTGGACGTGCTGGTGAACAACGCGGGCGTGTCGTCGAGCGCCCCGCTCGCGAAGACCACTGTGGACGAGTGGCGGTCCCAGCTCGACGTCAACGCGACGGGCGCGTTCCTGTGCACGCGGGCGGTGCTGCCCGGCATGCGGGCCCGGAACACCGGCCGGGTCGTGACGGTCGCGTCGACGGCGGCGCTCGCCGGGCAGAAGTACACGTCGGCCTACACGGCGTCGAAGCACGCGGCGGTCGGGCTGATGCGCGCCGTGGCCGCCGAGGTGGCGGGCACGGGTGTGACGTCGAACGCGGTGTGCCCCACGTTCGTGCGCACGGACATGACGACCACGACGGTCCAGCGCATCGCCGCGACCACCGGGCGGTCCGAAGAGGACAGCGAACGGATCGTGGCGGGCATGTCGCCGCTCGGGCGGCTGCTGGAGCCGGAGGAGGTCGCGTTCGCGGTGGCGTTCCTCGCCGCGCCGGAGGCGGCCGCGATCAACGGTCAGACGATCGTCCTGGACGGAGGAGGTGTACAGGCATGAGTCCGTTCCGGGCGTCGCCTGGGTTCACGCAGGAGTGGAAGCACTTCGACCTGTCGGTGGCCGACGGGGTCGCCACGGTCACGCTGAACCGGCCGGACAAGCTGAACGCGCTCACGTTCGACGTGTACGCGGACCTGCGCGACCTGCTCGCCGAGCTGCCGCACCGCGGTGACGCGCGCGTGGTCGTGCTGACCGGCGAGGGCCGCGGGTTCTGCTCCGGCGGTGACGTCGAGGAGATCATCGGCGAGCTGCAGAAGATGGCGGCCGCGCAGCTGCTGGAGTTCACGCGCATGACGGGTGCGGTGGTGAAGGCGCTGCGGGAGTGCCCGCTGCCGGTCATCGCGGCCGTCAACGGCGTCGCGGCGGGCGCCGGGTCGGTGATCGCGCTGGCCAGCGACTTCCGGCTGCTGGCGGAGTCGGCGAAGTTCGCGTTCCTGTTCACGAGGGTGGGCCTGGCGGGCGCCGACATGGGTTCGGCGTACCTGCTCCCCCGGCTGGTCGGCCTCGGCCGGGCGACGGAGCTGCTGATCCTCGGCGACAAGATCGACGCGGCGCACGCGGACCGCATCGGCCTGGCCACGAAGGTCGTGCCGGACGACGCGCTGGCCGAGGAGGCGACGGCGCTGGCGCGGCGGCTCGCGGACGGCCCGGCGCTCGCGTACTCGACGACGAAGGTGCTGCTGACCCGCGAGCTGGACATGGACCTGGGCAGCAGCATCGAGCTGGAGGCCATGACGCAGGCGCTGCTCATGAAGAGCGACGACCACGCGGAGTTCTACGCGGCGTGGTCGGCGGGCCGTAGTCCTCAGTGGACCGGCCGATGAGCGCGCACGAGATCGTGACCGCGCCCGGGCTCGCCGAGCCGGTCGGGTTCGCGCACGCGGTGGTCGCCGCGCCGGGCCGCACGGTGTACCTGGGCGGCCAGACCGCGCAGGGACCGGACGGCGCGATCGTGGGGTCGACGATGGCGGAGCAGTTCGACCAGGCCGCGGGCAACGTGGTCGCGGCGCTGGCCGCGGCGGGCGCCACGCCGGACCACCTGGTCTCGTTGATCATCTACACGACCGCGGTCGGCGAGTACCGGACGGCGCTCAAGGAGCTGGGCCCGTTGTGGCGCAAGCACTTCGGCCGACACTACCCGGCGGTCGCGCTGCTGGGCGTGGCCGAACTGTTCGACGAGGCGGCGAAGATCGAGCTGGTCGGCACGGCGGTGATCCCATGACGTACACCCACCTGTCCCCCGCGCACGAGGAGCTGCGCGTCCACACGGAGAAGGTGGCGGCGTCCCTGCCCGGCCACGGGGAGCCGGGGCGGATCAACCGGCCACTGCTGACGGCGCTGGCCGAGCAGGGCCTGCTGGGCAGGCTGTTCCCGAAGACGTCCGCGATGGACCTGTGCGTCATCCGGGAGGCGCTGGCCCGCCACAACACCGAGGCGGAGACGGCGTTCGCGTTGCAGGGCCTCGGCACGTACCCGATCCTGCTGGCCGGCCGCGAGTCCGTTGTGGACAGGTGGCTGCCGAGGATCACCGCGGGCGAGGCGGCGGTGGGGTTCGCGCTCACGGAACCGGAGGCGGGCTCGGACGCGGCTTCCCTGTCGTTGCGGGCGGTCCGCGACGGCGACGGCTTCCGGTTGACGGGCGAGAAGGTGTTCATCTCGAACGCCCCCGATGCGGACGTGTACTCGGTCTTCGCGCGCACGAGCGACAACGGCGCCCGGGGCATCACGGCGTTCGCGGTCCCGGGTGACGCCGACGGGCTGACCGGCACGCGGCAGCGCCTGGTGTCACCGCACCCGATCGGCCGCCTGCACTTCGCGGACGTGTACGTGCCTGCCGAGTCGGTGCTGGGCGAGGTGGACGGCGGCTGGCGGGTGGCGATGCGGACGCTGGACATGTTCCGCCCGAGCGTCGGCGCGTTCGCGGTGGGCATGGGACAGGCGGCACTCGACGCGGCGGTGGCGCACACCGCGCAGCGGGAAGCGTTCCGCAAACCTTTGCGCGACTTCCAGGGGGTGTCCCACCAGCTGGCCGACGTGGCGACGAAGCTGCGGGCGGCGCGCCTGCTGGTGCACGACGCGGCGGCCGCGTACGACTCGGGCGCCGAACGCACGGGCCACCTGTCGGCGATGGCGAAGCTCTTCGCGACGGAGGCGGCCCAGCACGCGGTGGACGTGGCGATCCAGGTGCACGGCGCGCGTGCGCTGGAGGAGGGGCACCTGCTGGAGCACCTGTACCGGGAGGTGCGGGCACCCCGCATCTACGAGGGCGCGAGCGAGATCCAGCGGGAGATCATCGCGCGGCAGCTGTACCGCTGAGGGAGGGCGGCGGCCTCCGGCCCCCGGTTTCCACGCTACGGCAAGGCACCGACATCGCCGCCCGGTTCACCACCGGTTGTCCACAGCAACGCTGCCTGTCCACAGGCGAGCCGCCACGTGACCGTTCTCGTCGGCGCCTTGCCGTACGCTGGAAACCGGGGGCCGGAGGCCGTCGCCGCCGTGACGCGCAGTCGGGCCGAACCTCACCACAGTGGCGTCCAATCAGACCGAACCCCCACCGCGGTGGCGCGCAGCCCGGCCGAACCTCACCACCATGGCGTCCAACCAGGCCGAACCTCACCACCGTGGCGTCCAACCAAACCGAACCCCCACCGCAGTGGCGCGCAGCCCGGCCGAACCTCACCACCGTGGCGTCCAGCCCGGCCGAGTCTCACCACTGTGGCATCCAACCAAACCCGAACCCACCGCAGCGGCGACCGGCCAAACCGAACCCTCACCGCAGTGGTGCGCAGCCCGCCGAATCCCACCACCGCGGCGTCCAACCAGACCGAACCTCACCACCGTGGCGTCCAACCAGACCGAACCCCCACCGCAGTGACCTCCGGCCGGGCCGAACCTCACCACAGCGGCGACCAGCCAGACCGAAGTCCCACCACAGCAGCATCCGGCGGGGCCGAACCTCACCACCGTGGCGTTCAACCAGACCGAACCCCCACCGCGGTGGCGTCCAGCCCGGCCGAACCCCCACCGCGGTGGCGTCCAGCCCGGCCGAACCTCACCCACCGTGGCATCCAGCCAGACCGGACCTCACCACAGCGGCGTCCAACCAAACCGAACCTCACCACGGCGGCGTCCAGCCCGGCCGAACCGCACCACAGCGGCGACCGGCCGGGCCGAAGCCTCGCGGCTCGGCCCGGCCGGGCACCTACCGGACCGGGATCGTCGCGAACGCCGCGTCCAGTTCCGCGTCGGTCAGTTCGCGGTCGACCATGCCGCCCGCGAGGTGGTTCGCGTACGCGGGCAGGTCGAGGTGCGCGTGGCCGCACAGCGCGGTCAGGATCACCTTCTCCTCACCGGTCTCCTTGCAGCGCAACGCCTCCCGCACGCACTCGGCCAGCGCGTGCGTCGGCTCCGGCGACGGGATGATGCCCTCCGCGCGCGCGAACCGCACACCCGCGGCGAAGCACTCGTTCTGGCCGATCGCGACCGCGTCGACCAGGCCCAGCTCCACGATGTGCGACAGCAGCGGCGACATCCCGTGGTACCGCAGGCCACCGGCGTGGATCGGATCCGGGATGAAGTCGTGGCCGAGCGTGTGCATCTTCAGCAGCGGCGTCAGCCCCGCGGTGTCGCCGAAGTCGTAGGCGTACTTACCGCGCGTGAGGGACGGGCACGCGGCCGGCTCGACGGCCCTGATCTCCGGTGCGATGTTGCCCGCGAGCTTCTCCCGCAGGAACGGGAACACGAGACCGCCGAGGTTCGAGCCGCCGCCCGCGCAGCCCACGATCACGTCCGGGGTGTCCCCGGCCATCGCGAACTGGCGCAGCGCCTCCTCGCCGATGATCGTCTGGTGCAGCAGCACATGGTTGAGCACGCTGCCCAGCGCGTACCTGGCCGCCGGGTTGGCCGCGGCCTTCTCGACCGCCTCGCTGATCGCGATGCCGAGGCTGCCGGTCGAGTCGGGGTGCTCGGCGAGGATCGCCTTGCCCGCCTCGGTCAGCTCCGACGGGCTCGGGTGGACGGTCGCCCCGAACGTCTCCATCATCATCTTGCGGTACGGCTTCTGGTCGTACGACGCGCGGACCTGCCACACCTCGCACTCCAGCCCGAACTGGGCGCAGGCGAACGCGAGCGCGCTCCCCCACTGCCCGGCGCCGGTCTCGGTCGTCAGCAGGCTGACGCCCTCCTGCGCGTTGTAGTACGCCTGCGGCACCGCCGTGTTCGGCTTGTGCGAGCCGACCGGGCTGACGCCCTCGTACTTGTAGTAGATGCGGGCCGGGGTGCCGAGCGCCTTCTCCAGCCGGTGCGCCCGGAACAGCGGCGACGGCCGCCACAACCGGTACACCTCCTGTACCCCTTCCGGGATCGGGATGTAACGCTCCGTGCTGACCTCTTGCTCGATGAGCGCCTGCGGGAACAGCGGCGCGAGGTCCTCGGGGCCCACCGGCTCGCCGGTGCCGGGGTGCAGCGGCGGCGGGGGCGGCGACGGCAGGTCGGGCACGATGTTGTACCAGGCCGTCGGCATGTCTGACTCGTCGAGGATGAACTTGGTGCGGCCGGCCATGGGTGCCTCCGGGTACGTCGTGTGATCGAGACCGACACCAACCTAGGTCCCGGAGCCGGGGGAAGAAAGGCGTAACCCGAGACGTTAACCTGTCGTGGTGAACGTCGAGGTGACTCCGCTGCCAGGGATCGGGACGCGTCAGGACTTCCTGTCGCGCGGAGGACGCCGGATCGGTGTGATCACCTACCGGGACGGGCGTTCCGAACTCATCGTGTCGCGTGTGGACGACCCGGACACGTGCACGGCGTCGATCCCGCTCACCCCGGACGAGGCGGGCACGCTCGCGAGCCTGCTCGGCGCGCCCCAGTTGGTCGCGCAGCTGCAGGACGAACTGGACGGCGTGCACACCAAACAGCTGCCGCTCCTGCCCGGCTCCCCTTACGACGGACGCACACTCGGTGACACCGCGTTGCGCACGCGGACCGCCGTGTCGGTCGTGGCCGTGGTCCGCGCGGGCACCGTGCACCCGTCACCGCGCCCGGACTTCATGCTGGGCGGCGGCGACGCCCTGATCACCGTCGGCACCAAACAGGGGCTCGCCAAGGCGGCTGAAGTCCTGGCCCACGGGTAGCGGCGGATGCACTCGACCGCAGTCGCGCTGATCGAACTCGGCGCGATCTTCTTCGGCCTGGGTGTGCTCGGCAGGATCGCGTGGAAGATCGGCATCTCGCCGATCCCGTTCTACCTGCTCGGTGGCCTCGCGTTCGGCAGCGGCGGGATCCTCCCGCTCGAGGGCATCGAGGAGTTCACGTCGCTCGCGAGCGAGATCGGCGTGATCCTCCTGCTGCTCCTGCTCGGTCTCGAGTACTCGGCGGCGGAGCTCGTGACCGGCCTGAAGCGGTCGTGGTTCGCGGGTCTCGTCGACATCGTGCTGAACGCGGCCCCGGGCGTCGCGGTCGCGCTGCTGCTGGGCTGGGGCCCGGTCGGCGCGCTGGCGATGGCGGGCGTCACATACATCTCGTCGTCCGGCATCGTCGCGAAAGTGCTCGGTGACCTGGGCAGACTCGGCAACCGCGAGACACCGGTGATCCTGTCGATCCTGGTGTTCGAGGACCTGGCGATGGCCATGTACCTGCCGATCCTGACGGCCGTGCTGGCGGGCGCCACCCTGCTCGGCGGCCTGACCGCCATCGGGATCTCGCTGGCCGTGGTCACGGTGGTGCTCGTACTGGCACTGCGGTTCGGCCGGTACGTGTCGGCGATCGTCGACAGCCCCGACCCCGAGGTGTTCCTGCTGCGCTTGCTGGGTGCCGCGCTGCTGGTGGCGGGGCTGGCGTCGCAACTGCAGGTGTCGGCGGCGGTCGGCGCGTTCCTGCTGGGCATCGCGATCTCGGGGTCCACGGCGGAGAACGCGACCCGCATGCTCGAACCGCTGCGCGACCTGTTCGCGGCCATGTTCTTCGTGGTGTTCGGCCTGAACACCGTGCCGTCGACCATCCCCCCGGTCCTCGGCGTCGCACTCGCGCTGGCCGCGGTGACGACGATCACGAAGCTGGTGACCGGCTGGTGGGCGGCGAAGCGGCAGGGCATCGCCCGGCTGGGCCGTGCACGCGCAGGCGCGGCACTGGTGGCACGGGGCGAGTTCTCGATCGTCATCGCGGGACTGGCGGTGTCGGCGGGCGCGGTGGACTCGCAGCTGGCGGCACTGGCGACCGCGTACGTCCTGATCATGGCCATCCTCGGCCCCCTGGCGGCCCGCTTCATCGAACCGGTGGCCCGCCTCGCGATCACCCGCCTCCGCCCGGCCACCGCCTGACCCGGTGCGGACGGCTGCGGTGTCCTGAACGCGCCGTTCAGGACAGATCCGCCAACAGCAGACCGCTCCTCGGCTTCGGCGTGAAGTACGTGCTCTTCCTCGGCATGCGGCGCCCAGCGGCGTGCTCGGCCAGCACCGTCGCCAGCGGCACCGGCGCCAGCTCGATGACCGCCTCCGCGTCCGCAGGCGGGACGCGCCCCGCGGGCAGCGGGTGCACCTTCGCACTCTCCGGATCCAGGCGCAGCGCCCCCGCCAGCAGTGTCTCCTCCACCACCGCGTGGTCGAGCCCGGACGGCAGATCCACCACCAGCGTCACCCCCGGGCAGCGCACCACGGCCGTACCGGGCTCGGCCGACGCCGTCTCCACCTCGCGCACCGCCAGCCCCGCCGCCCGCCACGCCTCCGCCAGGTCGGCCCCGGACAACCCGGTGCCCGTCAGCACCCGGTGGAACGCGCCGATGCGCAACGCGGGCCCCGCGGTCACCAGCGCCAGCAGCCCGCCGGTACGCGCCGCCGCGACGCGGTGGTTGCCGTCGGCGACCATGAGCGGGTGCGCCTCCACCACGTCGAGCAGCGCCGTGTCGCCGGTCAGCCAGAGCCGGTGCCGCCGCCCTCGGGAATCCACTGTGGACACGTCCGGTGCGTGGCGCGCGGTGTGGGCGCGGACGTGCGCGGTCAGCTCGTCGCGGTCACCGACGGGGACGAGCATCGCGGCGCTCGTGGCGCAGCCGAGGCCGGCGAGGACCGCCGCGCGCTCGTCGACGATCTCCGGGTAGACCTCCTCGCTGTGGCGGACCCGGCCCGCGTCGACGGCCGCGGGGTCGACCATGCAGAGCACGCCGCACGCCGTCCCGTCCGGGCCGTCCACTTCGTACGGCGCGATCACGTTCGCCACCTCGCGGTACGCGGTCCTGCGCAGGTAGGCGAGCGTGTTCCTGGCCGCGGGCAACGACTCCAGCAGCCCACGTCCGGCCGCGATCGCCTCCGGCGTCCGATGTGGATGCTGGACGGCGAGCAGGGAGCGGGTCGCGGCGCCGGGTTCGGCCAGCGCGGCGGTGACCCGTTCCGGTTCGGCGAACTCGTCGACGTCCGGGCCGGGCACCTCGCGCCGCACGACCCAGCCGCGCGCGACCGGCCGCACCCACCTCACAGGTCGACGGCGGCGAACAGCGAGCCGACCTCCTGGCGGGTCAGCGCGCGGAGCGACCCGGACCGCTGGTTGCCGAGGTGGACGTCGGCGATCTGGGTGCGGACGAGCTTGCGCACCGGCAGGTCGACGGCGGCCAGCAGCCTGCGGACGATGTGGTTGCGGCCCTCGTGCAGCACGACCTCGACCATGGCGCGCCCGCCGCTGGTGTCGACGACCCGGAACGCGTCGACCCGCACCGGCCCGTCGTCCAGCTCGATGCCGTCGCGGAGCCGGCGGCCGACGCCCCGCGGCACCGGCCCGGGCACCTCGGCGAGGTAGGTCTTGCTGACGACGAACGACGGGTGCATCAGCCGGTGCGCGAGGTCGCCGTCGTTGGTGAGCAGCAGCAGGCCCTCGGTCTCGGCGTCGAGGCGGCCGACGTGGAAGAGCCGCTCGTCGCGGTCCCGGACGTAGTCGCCGACGCACGGCCTGCCGCGGTCGTCGGACATGGTGGTGTGCACGCCGCGCGGCTTGTTGAACGCCAGGTAGACGAGCCCTTCGCGGACCACGACCCGCACGTCGTCGACGTGGATGACGGCCGTGTCCGGGTCGACGCGCCTGCCGAACTCGGTGACGACGGCGCCGTCGACCTTGACCCGGCCCTGCGCGATGAGGTCCTCGGCGGCGCGGCGCGAGGCGACGCCCGCGCGGGAGAGCACTTTCTGCAGGCGCACGCCGTCCTGTTCAGAGTTCATCGATGGAGTCGACCTCCGGAAGCAGCGGCGCGATCGGCGGCAGGTCCTCCAGGGAGGACAGGCCGAGGCGCTCGAGGAACAGTTCGGTGGTGCGGTAGAGGTGACCGCCGGTCTCCTGGTCGGTGCCGGTCTCCTCCACCAGCCCGCGGGCGAGCAGGGTGCGGATGACGCCGTCGCAGTTGACCCCGCGGACGGCGGCGACCCTGGCGCGGGTCACCGGCTGACGGTAGGCGATGACGGCGAGCGTCTCGAGCGCGGCCCTGGTCAGCTTCGCCCGCTGGCCGTCGAGGAGGAACTTCTCGACGTACGGGGCGTAGCGGTCGCGGGTGTAGAAGCGCCAGCCGCCGCCCGCCCGCCGCAGGTCGATGCCCCGGTCCTGGTCCGTGTACCTGGTGGACAGCAGGCGCAGGTGCTCGGCCACCCGCAGCGGCGTGGTGTCGAGCGCGTCTGCGAGGGCCTCCTCCTCGACGGGCGAGTCCACGACCAGCAGCAACGCCTCGAGCGCGGCGTCGAGCTCGTCGTCGCCGAGCGGGACGGGGCCCTGCTCGACCTCGTCGTCGGCTGGTTCGCCGGCTGGTTCGTCGGCGACCACGGCGGCCGCCGGATCGACCGGGAGGTCGCCCGGATCGACCGGTTCGGCGTCGGTCGCGGCCTCCTCAGTGGCATCGTCGGCCTCCGCTCCGGTGGCTTCCGCCGCGGCGGCGTCCACGTCGGCGTCTTCGGCTCCGGCGACACCTTCCGCCCCGGCACCCTCGGCTCCGGCGGCTTCCACCACGGCGGCGTCCACATCCGCGTCTTCGGCTCCGGCGACACCTTCCGCCCCGACACCCTCGGCTCCGGCGGCTTCCACCGCAGCGGCATCCACATCCGCGTCTTCGGCTCCGGCGACACCTTCCGCCCCGACACCCTCGGCTCCGGCGGCTTCCGCCGCAGCGGCATCCACATCCGCGTCTTCGGCTCCGGCGACACCTTCCGCCCCGGCACCCTCGGCTCCGGTGTCCGCTTCCGCGTCGGCACCCTCGGCTCCGGTGTCCGCTTCCGCGTCGGCACCCTCGGCTCCGGTGTCCGCTTCCGCGTCGGCACCCTCGGCTCCGGTGTCCGCTTCCGGGTCGGCACCCTCGGCTCCGGTGTCCGCTTCCGCGTCGGCACCTTCCGCTTCCGGGGCCGCGGCTCCGGTGGACTCCTCCCGCGTCGAGGCCACCGGCTCGGCCATCGGCCCATCGGCCGGCAACGGCTCGGCGTCCGGCGACAGCGGGGCGTCGACGTCACCGCCGGCAACGGGCGGGGGCTTCGGGAGGGGCTCCGCGTCCGGTGGGGTCGTGTCTGGGTGCTGGTCGCTCACCCGTACTCCTCCTCGTCGCCGTCGGGCGCGGCGGCCTCGGCTTCCTCGGCCGTGCCGCCCGTCCACTCGACGGTCAGTTCCGAGAGCGCTTCCTCCTGGTGGAACAGGATCACGTTCTCCTTGTAGAGGTCGAGCAGGCCAAGGAACCTCGCCACGACCTCGATGCTGTGTTCGCAGTCGGCGACCAGGTCGGCGAACGTCGCCCGGCCTGCCGATGCCAGTTTCACCCTCAGCACGGCGACGTGCTCGCGGACCGACACCTTGCCCATGTGCAGGTGGTCGATGGACACCGTCGGCGGGGGTTTCGGGCGGAAGACGGCCGCGGCCAGCTCGGCGAAGCGGCCTGGCGTGACGCCGAGCATCACCTCGGGCAGGAGCGACTGGAACCGGTCCTCCAGCGCCACCGACCGGGGGTACCGCCGCAGCGCGCCGGCCTCCAGCTCCGCGAACAACGCGGCCACCTGCTTGTACGCCCGGTACTGCAGCAACCTGGCGAACAGCAGGTCACGCGCCTCGAGCAGCGCCAGGTCCTCCTCGTCGTCGACGTCGCCGGACGGCACGAGCCTGGCGGCCTTGAGGTCGAGCAACGTCGCGGCGACGACGAGGAACTCGGTGGTCTCGTCGAGGTTCCAGTCGTCGCCCGCCTGCTGGAGGTGGGCGATGAAGTCGTCCGTCACCCGGTGGAGCGCGACCTCGGTGACGTCCAGCTCGTGCTGCGAGATCAGCTGCAGCAACAGGTCGAACGGACCCTCGAAGTTCGACAGCTTGACCGTGAACCGCGGCGAGGGCGCAGGCTCAGTCGTCATGACGCAGTCGGCGGACCAGCACCGACTCCTCGCCACGGTCCTCGAAGTCGGCGAGCACGACGGCGATCGCCTCGCGGACGACACGGCCGCGGTCGACGGCGAGGCCGTGGCTGGCGCGCAGCGCGAGCCGCACGTGCTCGAGGGCGAGCAGTTCCTCGTCCGACACGTAGACGGTGATCTTCGACGTGTGCTTCTGCCTGGGCGTGCCCCGGCGCGCCTGCCCCTGCGGTGGGGCGTGCGGCACCCGGCCCTGCTCGAACCTCAGCGGGAGCACACCGTCCGCGTGCCCTGTCGGTCTGAACAGCTCATCCGCGCCCGGCAACGAAGGCCGGCGCGTCACCTGGCGATCACCTCTCGGGCCAGCAGGCGGTACGCCTTCGCGCCGGCCGAGCGCGGCGCCCACACCGTGATCGGCGCGCCGGCGACCGTGGTCTCCGGGAACCGCACGGTCCGGTTGATCACGGCGTCGAACACGATGTCGCCGAAGCGCTCGACGACCCGGCCCATGACCTCGCGCGAGTGCACGGTGCGCGGGTCGTACATGGTGGGGAGGATGCCCGTGATCTCCAGCTTCGGGTTCAGCCGCTCGCGGACCTTCTCGATGGTGTCGGTGAGCAGCGCGACGCCGCGCATCGAGAAGTACTCGCACTCCAGCGGGATCAGCACCCCGTCGGCGGCGGCGAGCGCGTTCACGGTCAGCAGGCCGAGCGAGGGCTGGCAGTCGATCAGGATGTAGTCGTACTCGTCGATCACCGGCCGCAGCGCGCGGACCAGCGTGTGCTCGCGGCCGACCTCGGCGACGAGCTGCACCTCGGCCGCGGACAGGTCGATGTTGCTCGGCAGCAGGTCCAGGTTGTCGACACTGGTGCGCATGATCGCGTCCTGGATGCCGATGGACCGCTCGATGATGACGTTGTAGATCGTTTTCTCGAGTAAGTGCGCGGGCATGCCGAGGCCAACGGACAGCGCGCCCTGCGGGTCGAAGTCGACGATGAGCACCCGGCGGCCGTACTCGGTCAGCGCGGCACCGAGGTTTATCGTCGAGGTGGTCTTGCCGACGCCGCCCTTCTGGTTGCACAGCGCGATGACCTTGGCGGGGCCGTGGCCGTTGAGCAGCGGGGGTTCCGGGATGTGGCGCTTGGGGCGCCCACCGGGTGCGGCACCGTTGGGGCTCTCGTCGAGAACCTCCTCCTCGTCGGAGGCCGCCCTCGGTGCGAGGCTGAGCTCCTGGTCCGAGGGGTGCAATGTCGACATATCGACCTAGCTCCTTGTCGTCCGCGCTGTGCGGGGAAGCTTAGAGATTGCCGCCCTGCCTCGGCAAAGAGGCTCGCCGTACCAGGTCGCAATACCTGGAATTCTTGAGCTGACCTGCGCGTTCGGCATGGCTAAACGACCTTGAGGAGGCCCCGTGGCGGTCCGTCAGCTCCGTCTCGTCGTCACCGCGGACGACTACGACGCGGCAGTGCATTTCTACCGTGACGTGCTCGGCATGCCCGAGCGGGTCGCCGTTCCACCGGAGAACGGCGGGCGCGTGATGATCCTGGACGCCGGCGCGGCCACGCTCGAACTGGCCGAACCGGCCACCGCCGAGTACATCGACCAGGTCGAGGTCGGCCGCCGCGTCGCGGGCCACATCCGGGTCGCCTTCGAGGTCGACGACGTGCACGGCGGCACCGCCGCGTTGCGGGAGGCGGGCGGTGCGGTTCTCGCCGAGCCGACGCCCACGCCGTTCAAGTCGACCAACGCCCGGGTGGAGGGGCCCGCGGGACTGCAGTTGACGCTCTTCCAGATGGACTGAGTGGCCTCCGGCCCCCGGTTCCATGGTCTCACGAGGCACCGACAGTTCCGGGATACCGAGGCGAGGTGTCCACAGGTGTCCCGGTAGCGGTTCGGCCTCCCCGGTCGGCTCCCCGGTCGGCTCGTCGAGCGGCGGAGCCTGCGGTGCGGCGGCCGGGTGGCTGCGGGGCGCGTCTCGACGACGGTCTCGCTGCTTCACTTCGCGGGGCGTGGCCTCCGGCCCCCGGCTCCACGATCCCACGGGACACCGACAGTTCCGGAGCGCCGCGGCGGGGTTGTCCACAGGCACCTGAGAACGCGGCTCCCGAGGTGATGAGGCTGGCTGCCCAGGGATGCCTCTCGTGCTCGCTGCCGCACTCTGTGGGGCGTGGCCTCCGGCCCCCGGCTCCACGATCGCACGGGACACCGACAGTTCCGGAGCGCCGCGGCGCGGTTGTCCACAGGCTCCTTGACGGCGAGGCCGCGAGGTAAGGAGCCTCCTGCCGGAGGGCGCGTCTCGACGACGTACTCGCCGCCTCACCGGGGCGTGGCCTCCGGCCCCCGGTTCCAGGATCCCACGCGGCACCGACAGTTCCGGGATGCCGAGACGGGGTTGTCCACAGCTACGGTGACCCCGTGAAGGCTGGGGTGCTGGCCGTCGTGCTGGCTGTGCTCGGGTGGGGTGAGATCGTCCACTGGCGTGCGTCGCGGCGGGGGTTCGGAGGCGCCGCCCGCACGGGCGCCGAGGCGGTGGTCGTGCTCGGGTACCGCAACCGGGGCGAGCGGGCGAACGCGGTGAACCGGTGGCGGGTGCGGGCCGGGCTGCGGTCGTTCGACGGGCCGGGTGTGCTCGTCCTCAGCGGTGGGCCGGTCGCGGGTGGACGTCCGGAGGCGGCGCTGATGGCGGCCTACGCGCGCGACGTGTGCGGGTACCGCGGCCCGCTGGCCGTCGACACCGCGAGCCGCAGCACCTGGCAGAACGTCGCGAACGTCATCCCGCTGGTCGAGGGCGCCGACCGGATCAAGATCGTGTCGCATTCGCTGCACGCGGAGAAGGCCCGGGGGTACCTGCGGCGGCAGCGGCCGGACCTCGCGGCCCGGCTGGTCCGTGGCCGTGACTACCGGCTCGGCGAGTGGCTGCTCCTCAAACCCGCGCTCGCCGTGCTGGGCCTGCGCAACCTGCGACGGCTTCCACCGCGCTAACCCCGTGCCCTCGGGTGCGCGGTCGCGTACACCTCGCGCAGCGTGGTGACGGTGACGAGCGTGTAGATCTGCGTCGTCGTCACCGACGCGTGGCCGAGCAGTTCCTGCACCACCCGGACATCGGCACCGCCCTCGAGCAGGTGGGTCGCGAACGAGTGGCGCAGCGTGTGCGGCGACACGGACGCGGTCAGGCCCGCACGCTCGGCCGCCACCTTCAGCGTCTGCCACGCGCTCTGCCGCGACAGCCTGCCGCCGCGGACGTTCAGGAACACCGCCGGTGTGCCGCGTCCTGCCGCGGCCAGCGCGGGGCGGGCGCGCACGAGGTACGCGTCCAGCGCGTCGAGCGCGGGACGGCCGATCGGCACCAGGCGTTGCTTGCCACCCTTGCCGTCCAGCAGCACGGTCCGCTCGGCGGTGTCGATGTCGTCGAGGTCGAGGCCGACCGCCTCGGAGATCCGGGCGCCCGTCGAGTACAGCACCTCCAGCAGCGCACGGTCGCGCAACGCGTCCGGCGCCGGCGCCTCCAGCAGGCGGAGCACGTCGTCGACCGGCAGCGCCTTCGGCAGCCGCCGCGGGGTGGACGGCGGCTTCACCTCGCGTGCCGGGTCGAGGTCCACGATGCCCTCGCGCACCGCGAACTTGTGCAGCCCCCGCACGGCGACCAGCGCCCGCGCCGCGGACGACGCGGCGAGCGGCGGGTGGTCGTCCGATCCCTCGCGCAGCACGGCGAGGAACGCCGACACGTGTGCCTCGCTCACCGCGCCCAGCGACGGCACCCCCAGCGACGCCAGGTGCCGTTCGTACCGCCGCAGGTCGCGGGTGTACCCGTCGAGCGTGTGGCGCGACGTGCCGCGTTCGACGGCCAGGTGGTCGAGGTACGCGGTGATCGCGTCGGTGACAGCCGCGCTCAGGCCGCACCTCCGAACGGCATCCCGTGCGCCTGTGCGACCTCCGCGAGCACGACCTTGCCGTCGGCGACGTTCAGCCCGGCGGCCAGCGCGGGGTCGTCGAGCGCGCCGGTGCCCTTGTCCGCCAACGACACCGCGTACGGCAGCGTCACGTTGGTGAGCGCCCACGTCGACGTGTTCGGCACCGCGCCCGGCATGTTCGCGACGCAGTAGAACACCGACTGGTGCACGGTGTACGTCGGGTCGGCGTGCGTGGTCGGCCGCGAGTCCTCGAAGCAGCCGCCCTGGTCGATGGCGATGTCGACGAGCACCGACCCCGGCCGCATCCGCGCGACCAGCTCGTTGCTCACCAGCTTCGGCGCCTTCGCGCCGGGCACGAGCACGGCGCCGATCACGAGGTCGGCCCACCGGCACGCCTTGTCGATCTCGTAGGCGTTGCTGGCGACGGTCTGCAGGTGACCGCGGTAGGTGAAGTCGATCTGCCGCAGGCGGTTCACGTTCGTGTCGAGGACGACGACCTCGGCCTGCATGCCGACGGCGATGGTGGCGGCGCTCATGCCGGCGACACCGGCGCCGATCACCGCGACCTTGCCCGCGGGCACCCCGGACACCCCGCCCAGCAGCACCCCGCGGCCGCCCTGCGCGCGTTCGAGGCAGTGGGCGCCGACCTGCGGCGCCATCCGGCCCGCGACCTCGCTCATGGGCGCGAGCAGCGGCAGCGAGCCGTCCGGTCCGCGGACCGTCTCGTAGGCGATGGCGGTGGTGCCCGCGTCGACCAGCGCCTTCGTGCACTCCTCGTTGGCGGCGAGGTGCAGGTAGGTGAACAGGATCTGGTCGCGCCGCAGCCGGGGGAACTCCTCCGGCATCGGCTCCTTGACCTTGAGCACGAGATCAGCGGCCCACACCTCGTCGGCCGACGGCACGATCCGCGCGCCGGCGGCCTCGTAGTCCGCGTCCGGCAGCGACGACCCCTCGCCCGCGCCTGCCTCGACCAGCACGTCGTGGCCGCGGTGCACCAGCTCCACGACCCCGGCGGGCGTGATCGCCACCCGGTACTCGTGGTTCTTCACCTCACGAGGCACTCCGACCAGCACCCGCGACACCTCCACGGTGGATCGGCCGGACGCCCTTGTCCGACCCCTGTGGAGCCGGAGCCTAGCGCCGTCGGTGGCCGCGCTCAGGGTGGCGCGCCTGACGTACTGTGGACACGTGACCGACAGCGACGAACTCCGCATCGGCACCGCGGAGCGCGAGGACGCGGTCAGGCTCCTCGGTGAGCACATGTCCGAGGGCAGGCTGGCGCTCGAGGAGTACGAGGAGCGCACGGCCGCGGCACTCGAGGCACGCACCCGCGGTGACCTCAAGCCGCTGTTCAGGGACCTGCCCGCGCCGTTCCCGGCGTTCATGACGCCGCCACCGGCCGCGCTCCGGGCCGCGCCGGCGCCGTACTACCCGGCGCCGCCCGCGGTGGTGCCCTACGAGTCCGACCGGTACCGCGTGGCGGCCGGCGTGCTGCAGATCGTGCTGCCGTTCGGCATCGGGCGGTTCTACACCGGCCACACCGGCATCGGGCTCGCGCAGTTGCTGACGAGCTTCGTCGGCATCGGTGTCATCTGGAGCTTCATCGACGGGATCATCATCCTGGCGGGCGGCGGCACCGACGCCGACGGCAGGCGGCTGCGGACGTAGCCAGGCCACCGGGTCGCCGCGCGGGTCGCCGTCAGCGCACTACCCGCACAGGAAACCCCGCAGCAGCGCGGCGGTGCCGTCCAGGTGCTCGTCCATGGCCTGCCGCGCCGCGGCCGGGTCGCCTGCCAGTATGGCGTCCACAATGGACCGGTGCTGGGCCTCGGAGTGCTCGATGTTGACCGCCAGCAACGGGATCGCGTCCAGCAGCTCGTTGACCCGCGACCGCACGTCGGCCACCGCGGTGGTCAGCGACGGGGACGCGGTGACCTCGGCGATCGCCAGGTGCAGGCGGGAGTCGCGGCGGCGGTACTCGCCGTCGTCGAGGTCCGCGCCGGACACGTCGAGCAGGGCGGCGGTCAGGTGCCGGCGTTCGGCCTGGGTGAGCGCACGCGCGGCGGCCGCCTCCGCCGCGCCGCTCTCCAGCACCCGCCGCAGCGTCAGCACGTCCTCCAGGTCACCGCCCGGCGCGGGCCGCGGCGGCGGGGTCGGCAGCGTGGCGGCCACGAACGTGCCGCCGTAGCGGCCGCGCCGGGACTCGACGTAACCCGCGTCGGCGATCGCGCGGATCGCGTCCCGCAGCGTCACCCTGCTCACGCCGAGACGGGCGGCCAGCTCCCGTTCGGACGGCAGCCGCTCCCCCGGCCCGGCGACGCCGAGCCGGATCGCCTGCAGCAGCCGTTCCACCGTCTCCTCGAAGGCGTTGCGCGTCCGCACCGGGCGGAACAGCGCGGCGGCGACTCCTTCGTGGACGGCCACAGTCGACACCTACAGCGGCGTGACGTACGCGCCCGAGATCCCGCCGTCCACGAGGAACGTCGACGCGGTCATGAAGGACGAGTCGTCACTGGCGAGGAACGCGGCGGCGGCGGCGATCTCCGACGGTTCCGCGAACCGGCCCATCGGCACGTGCACGAGCCGCCGCTGCGCCCGCTCGGGGTCGGACGCGAACAGCTCCTGCAGCAGCGGCGTGTTCACCGGGCCCGGGCAGAGGGCGTTGACGCGGATGCCCTCGCGCGCGAACTGCACGCCCAGCTCGCGGGTCATGGACAGGACGCCGCCCTTCGAGGCGGAGTAGGAGATCTGCGAGGTCGCCGCGCCCATCACCGCGACGAACGACGCCGTGTTGATGATCGACCCCTTGCCCTGCGCACGCATGTGCGGGAGGACGTACTTGCAGCACAGGTACACCGACGTCAGGTTGACCTTCTGCACGCGGTCCCACGCCTCGATGCCGGTCGCCAGGATCGAGTCGTCCTCCGGCGGGGAGATGCCCGCGTTGTTGAACGCGACATCCACCCGGCCGTGGTCCGCGACGACCTGCGCGAACAGGGCCTCGACCGCGGCCTCGTCGGTGACGTCGCAGGTGATCGCCGCGCCGCCGGTCTCCTTGGCGAGCGCCTCGATGGCGTCGGTGTTCAGGTCGACGCCGACCACGACGGCACCCTCCTCGGCGAACCGCTTGGCCGAGGCGAGCCCGATGCCGCTCGCCGCGCCGGTGATGACGGCGACCCGGTCCTGCAGACGCTTCACTCAGACTCCCTCTGTCGCGATGAACACGTTCTTGGTCTCGGTGAAGGCGTCCAGGGCGTCCGGCCCCAGCTCCCGCCCGAGTCCCGACTGCTTGACGCCGCCGAAGGGCGTCCAGTACCGCACCGACGAGTGCGAGTTGACCGACAGGTTCCCGGCCTCGACGCCGCGCGCGACCCGCATGGCGCGGCCGAGGTTCTCGGTCCAGATCGACCCGGACAGGCCGTACTCGGTGTCGTTGGCCATCCGGATCGCCTCGGCCTCGTCGTCGAAGGTCTGCACGGTGACGACCGGCCCGAACACCTCCTCGACGACGGTCCGGTCGGTGCCCGCGCGCGGCAGCACCACGGTCGGCGGGAACCAGAACCCGGCCCCTTCCGGCGCGCTTCCCCGGAACGCCACGTTCGTGCGCTCGTCCACGTAGGACTGGACGGTCGCGCGGTGCGCGGCGGAGATCAGCGGCCCCATCTCGGTCTTCTCGTCACCGGGGTCGCCGACGACGACACCCTGGACCGCGGGTTCGAGCAGCTCCATGAACCGCTCGAACGCGCTGCGCTGCACCAGGATCCGGGACCGGGCGCAGCAGTCCTGACCCGCGTTGTCGAACACCCCGTACGGGGCGGTCGCGGCCGCCTTCTCCAGGTCGGCGTCGGCGAACACGATGTTGGCGTTCTTGCCGCCGAGCTCCAGCGTCACCCGCTTGACCTGCGCCGCGCAGCCTGCCATGACCTGCTTGCCGACCTCGGTGGAGCCGGTGAAGACCACCTTGCGCACCAACGGGTTGTCGACGAACCGCTGCCCGACGACCGAGCCCTTGCCGGGCAGCACCTGGAACACGTCCTCGGGAATCCCGGCCTCGCGGGCCAGCTCACCGAGCCGCAGCGCGGTGAGCGGGGTCAGCTCGGCCGGTTTGAGCACGACCGTGTTGCCCGCGGCGAGCGCGGGCGCGAAGCCCCAGCCCGCGATCGGCATCGGGAAGTTCCACGGCACGATCACCCCGACCACGCCGAGCGGCTCGGCGAACGTGACGTTCACCCCGCCCGGCACCGGGATCTGCTTGCCGAACAAGCGTTCCGGGGCGGCCGCGTAGTAGTGCAGGACGTCGCGGACGTTGCCCGCCTCCCAGCGGGCGTTGCCGATGGTGTGGCCGGAGTTCTCGACCTCCAGCCGCGCGAGGTGCTCGCGGTCGGCGTCGACGGCGTCGGCGAACCGGCGCAGCAGCCGCGCCCGGTCGGCCGGTGCCACGTCCCGCCACGCGGGCAGCGCCCGGTGGGCCCGCGCGATCGCGGCGTCGGCCTCCTCGGCGGACACCAGTTCGACGCGGGTGACCACCGCCTCGGTGGCCGGGTTGATGACGTCGGTGCTGCTCATCTGCTCCCCTTGAAAGCACGGGCCGCGTCGGCCAGCGCCGCGAACAACCTGCTGTCGGCCCCGTTCTCCTCCGGGTGCCACTGCACGCCGAGCACGAAGTCCGGTTCGGCCAGCTCGACCGCCTCGACGGTCCCGTCGCCCGCCCACGCCACCGGGACCAGCCCGGCGCCGAGGACGTCGACCGACTGGTGGTGGTGGCAGTGGACGTCCACATCGGACCCGATGATCGCGGCGAGCCCGCTGTCCGCCAGCACCTTCACCGACACCGTGCCGAACACGCCGGGCCTCGGCAGGTGGTCGTCGTTGCCGACCACGTCGGGGGTGTGCTGGTGCAGCGTGCCGCCGAGGACGACGTTCAGCAGCTGCATGCCGCGGCACACGGCGAGCAGTGGCACGCCGTTGGCGAGCGCGGCCTCGATCAGCACGTGCTCGCTGTGGTCGCGGTCCGGCCGGGCGGGCCCGGTCGCCGGTGCGCGGTCGGCGCCGTAGTGCACGGGGTCGACGTCCGCGCCACCGGCGACGATCAGACCGTCCACACGCGACAGCAGGTCGGCGCTGACGGCGCCGGCGGGTGGCAGCAGCACCGGCACTCCCCCGCCGTTGACCACACCGTCGAGGTAGCCGCGCGGGAGCACGGCCGCCTGCGTGTCCCACAGCCCGAACCTCGACTGCTCCAGGTACGTCGTGATGCCGATGACCGGCGGGCTAGAGGCGTTCGAAGCCACGGACCCGCTCCCAGTCGGTCACGGCCGCGTCGTACGCGGCCAGTTCGACCCGCGCGTTGTTGAGGTAGTGCTCGACCACCTCGTCGCCGAACGCGGCGCGCGCGAGCTTGCTCTCGGCCAGCAGGTCGGCCGCGTCCCGCAGCGTCGACGGCACCTGCGGCTTGTCGACGCCGTAGGCGTTGCCGGTGAACGCGGGTTCCAGCGGCAGCTCGTTCTCGATGCCGTGCAGCCCGGCCGCGACCAGCGCGGCCACCGCCAGGTAGGGGTTCACGTCACCGCCCGGCACCCGGTTCTCCACGCGTAACGACTCGCCGTGACCGACCACGCGCAGCGCGCACGTCCGGTTGTCGATCCCCCACGCGACGGTCGTGGGCGCGAAGCTGCCCGCGGCGAACCGCTTGTAGGAGTTGATGTTCGGCGCGAAGAAGTACGTCAGCTCGCGCAGCGCGGCCTGCTGCCCGGCGACGAAGTGCGCCATCAGCGTGGAGAACCCGTGCTCGCCGTCGCCCGCGAGCACGGTGGACCCGTCGGTGCCGCGCAGGCTGATGTGGATGTGGCAGGAGTTGCCCTCGCGCTCGTTGTACTTGGCCATGAACGTGAGGCTCTTGCCGTGCCGGGCCGCGATCTCCTTGGCGCCGGTCTTGTAGATGCTGTGGTTGTCGCACGTGGTCAGCGCGGTGTCGTAGCGGAACGCGATCTCGTGCTGACCGGGGTTGCACTCGCCCTTGGCGGACTCGACGTACATGCCGGCGCCGGACATGCCGTTGCGGATGTCGCGCAGCAGCGGCTCGAGCCTGCCGGTGCCGAGCATCGAGTAGTCCACGTTGTACTGGTTGCCGGGCGTCAGGTCGCGGTAGCCCTTCCGCCACGCCTGTTCGTAGGTGTCCTCGAAGACGATGAACTCCAGCTCGGTGCCCACGTACGCCGCGAGGTCGCGCTCGGCGAGGCGGTCGAGCTGGCGGCGCAGCACCTGCCGGGGCGACGACGCGACCGGCCCGCCCCCCACCTCCTCGACGTCGGCGAGCACCAGCGCGGTGCCCGGGTGCCACGGCACGAGCCGCAGCGTGCCGAAGTCGGGGCGCATGACGAAGTCGCCGTAGCCGGTCTCCCACGAGGACATGCGGTAGCCGTCGACGGTGTTCATCTCGACGTCCACGGCCAGCAGGTAGTTGCAGGCCTCGGTCGCGTGCGGGACGACCTCGTTGAGGAAGTACTCGGCGGCGCACCGTTTGCCCTGCAGGCGGCCCTGCATGTCGGTGATCGCGACGAGGACGGTGTCGATCGTGCCGTCCGCGACCAGCTCGCGGAGGCGGTCGAGCGTGAGCATCCCGTCGCGGTGCCCCATGAGCTCCTCCAAAGGATCAGTTGCGACCCATTGTCCATCGACTGCTTGACACAGCACTGTAACTCGGATCACGCTCTGGAGAAATCCAAAGGACTGATGCTGGCCCATTGGACCGAGGAGGGCGCTCGTGACGACCGACAACCCCCAGGCCAAGGCGACCGACGAGCCGGTGTCGCGGAGAAACGCCGACGAAGCGCGCCTCCACGAGCTGGGCTACGCGCAGGAGCTGGCCCGCCGCATGTCCGGGTTCTCGAACTTCGCCGTCTCGTTCACGATCATCTCGATCCTGTCCGGCTGCCTCACGCTGTACGGGTTCGGCATGAACACCGGCGGCCCGGCGATCATCGTGTGGGGCTGGCCGTTCGTCGGCCTGATGACGCTGCTCGTCGGCCTCGCGATGGCGGAGGTCTGCTCCAGCTACCCGACCGCGGGCGGCCTGTACTACTGGGCGGCCAAGCTGGCGAGGTCCAACGGCGCGGCGTGGTCGTGGTTCACCGGCTGGTTCAACTTCCTCGGCCAGGTCGCGGTCACCGCGGGCATCGACTTCGGCGCCGCGTTCTTCCTCAACGCCTTCCTCGACCTGCAGTTCGGGTTCGCCGCGACGCCGGGGCACACGATCCTGCTGTTCGGGATCATCCTCGTGGTGCACGGGCTGCTCAACACGTTCGGTGTCCGGCTCGTCGCGCTGCTGAACGACATCAGCGTGTGGTGGCACGTGGTCGGCGTGCTCGTGATCGTCGGCGTGCTGGTGATCGTGCCGGACAACCACCAGTCCGCGTCGTTCGTGTTCGGCGAGTTCGTCAACAACACCGGCTGGAGCTCCGGTCTGTACGTCGGCCTGATCGGTCTGCTGCTCGCGCAGTACACGTTCACCGGCTACGACGCCAGCGCGCACATGACCGAGGAGACGCACGACGCGGCCCGCAGCGGTCCACGCGGGATCGTCATGTCGATCGTGGTGTCCCTGATCGCGGGCTGGGTGCTGCTGATCGGGCTGACCTTCGCGATCCAGAGCTACCAGGGCGCGCTCGACTCGGCGACGGCCGTCCCGCCCGCGCAGATCTTCATCGACGCGGTCGGGGCCACCGGCGGGAAGCTGCTGCTGCTGATCGCGATCGGCGCGCAGCTGTTCTGCGGCATGTCGTCGGTCACCGCGAACTCGCGGATGATCTACGCGTTCTCCCGCGACGGCGCGCTGCCGGGGTCGGCGTTCTGGCACCGGGTGAACAAGCGCACCAGGACGCCCACGAACGCGGTGTGGCTGGCCGCGGGCGGCGCGTTCGTGCTGGGTCTGCCGTACCTGTGGAACTCGACCGCGTACGCGGCGGTGACCTCGATCGCGGTGATCGGCCTGTACATCGCGTACGTGCTGCCGACGTTCCTGCGGCTGCGGCAGGGCGACTCGTTCGTGCGGGGGCCGTGGCACCTCGGCCGGTGGAGCAAGCTGATCGGCACGGTCGCGGTGGCGTGGGTGTGCTTCATCGCCGTGCTGTTCATGCTGCCGCAGAGCAGCCCGGTGACCGCGGAGACCTTCAACTACACGCCGATCGCGGTGCTGGTCGTGCTCGGGTTCGCGGGGATCTGGTGGTTGGTGTCGGCCCGCCGCTGGTTCACCGGCCCGAAGGTCCAGGGCACGCCGGAGGAGCTGGCCGCCATCGAACGGGACCTCGACGTGATATGACCGTTTCCGCGTAACGGGATGGCCACGGCCCCGCCCTTCTCGCCCCGCGGGTGACTCCTGCCAGGGACGATGTGCGCACACACGCGCGCGTTTTTCTGGGGGGCGATGGGTATGCATCCGTGGGGACTGTCGGGGCCGGAGTTCCTCTGGCTGTACGGCGCCGGTCTGGTGGCGGGGATCGTGGTCGCGATCTGGCGGCGCGTCGCGGTGCGCAGGCCGCGGCTCACCGACCCGGGTGGCTGGCTGGCGCCCGAGGAGCTGGGCTTTCTCGCGGGCGGGCCGCGGCGGGCCGTCGACGTCGCGGTCGCCCGGCTCGTCCGCGCCGGTGCGGTCCGCGTCGACCGCCGCGGCACCCTGACCGACGTGTCGGAGGGCCGGAGGACCGGGCGCCCGCTCGACGACGCGGTGCTCGCCACGCTGACGTCCCCGAGGACGATCCGCGCCGTGGGCGCCAGGACCTCGGCCGACCCGGCGCTGACCAGGATCGGTGACGAACTGGTCCGCCGCGGCCTGCTCGTCGCGCCCGCGCGGGCGGTCCAGGCACGGCGCCTCGGCCCGGTCCTGCTGTACGTGCTGCTCGCGGTCGGCGTGGTCCGCTGGCTCAACGGAGTGGCGAACGACCTGCCGGTCGGCTACCTGACCGTGCTGCTCGTGGCCACGCTCGTCGCCGTCGTCCTGCTGAGCATCCGCGCCATCGCCCCGGCCAAGGCCAGGACGGTGCACGGCGACCGCGTCGTGACCGGGCTGGTGCGCGACGGCTCGAACGACCCGCTGGAGAAGGTGGCGGTGCGGGGCCTGTCCGCCTACCCGGACAAGGAGGTCGCCGAGGCGCTGGCCATGGGCGCGGTGGCCGCGGGCGCGGCGTGGAGCTACTCGTCCGCCGCCTCGTTCAACTCCTCCTACTACCCGGGCACGGCAGGCTACGCGTGCGGCAGCAGCAGCGCGGCGTCCTGCGGCAGCGGCTCGTCGTCGTGCGGCGGTTCGTCGTCGTCCTGCGGCGGGTCCTCCTGCGGCGGCGGGGGCTGCGGCGGCGGGTCGGCATGAGGCTCGGCATCGGGATCGGCTGGCGGCCGGAGATCGACCTGACGGTCGAGCGGCTGCCCGGGGTGGACTTCGTCGAGGTGCTGGCGGAGAACGTCCACCCCGACCCGCTGCCCGAGTCGCTGGCCGTGCTGCGCGCCCGGGGCACGCCGGTGGTCGCGCACGCGGTGTCGCTGTCGCTCGGCGGGGCCGAACCGCTCGACCGGACCCGGGTGGCGCACCTGGCCGCGGTGGCGGAGGCGGTGGGTGCGCCGCTGGTCAGCGAGCACGTCGCGTTCACCCGCGCGGGCGGGCTCGACTCCGGGCACCTGCTGCCGGTGCCGCGGACGCACGAGGCCCTGGACGTGCTGGTGGACAACGTGCAGCAGGCGCAGGCGGAGCTGCCGGTGCCGTTGGCGCTGGAGAACATCGCGGCCCTGCTCGACTGGCCGGACAGCGAGCTGACCGAGGGCCAGTTCCTGGCCGAGCTGGTCGAGCGCACCGGCTGCCTGCTGCTGGTCGACGTGGCGAACCTGTACGCGAACGCGGTCAACCTCGGCACCGCGCCGGAGGCGTTCCTCGACGAGCTGCCGCTGGAACGGCTCGCGTACGTGCACGTGGCCGGCGGGGTCACGCACGACGGGCTCTACCACGACACGCACGCACACGCGGTGCCGAAGGCGGTGCTGGACACGCTGGCCGCACTGTGCGCCCGCGTGGACCCGCCCGGCGTGCTGCTGGAACGCGACGACGCCTACCCGCCGGACGCCGACCTGGCCGCCGAGCTCACCGCCATCCGCGCCGTCGTCGAGTCGGCCCGGGTGTCCTGATGGCGCGCGAGGACCTGGCCGCGCGGCAGCGGGAGCTGGTCCGCGCGCTGCTCGCCGGCGGCCCGGTGCCCGCCGGGTTCGACGGGCACCGGGTCGCGGTGGAGGCGAGGGCGCTGCGCAACAAACGGCGGTCGATCGCGGCGACCCTGCGTCCCGAGCTGGCCGAACAGCTGGGCACGCGGTTCGGCGCGCTGTTCGACGCGTGGTCGCTCGCCCACCCGAAGGAGGCCGGCACGTCGTTCCGCGCCGACCTCGACCGCTTCGAGACCTGGCTGCACGCCGAGGGGCACCTGGCGGCGCCCCGGCGGCGGCGCTGGTTCCGCCGCTAGTCCTGGCGGGACGGGAAGCGGGTCGGCAGGTCCGCCCACGGCGCGTCCGTCGGGCGCGGCGCCACGCCCGACGTGCGGACCGCCTGCGCGGCCAGGATGCCGCTCACCGAGGCGCCGTTGACGATCTCGCCCGCGAGCGCCATCCGGACGGCCTCCGCGAGCGGAACCTTGCGCACCACCAGGTCGGCCTCCTCGTCGCCGAGCAGCTCGCGGTCCACGACCGAGAGCCCGGTGGCGAGGAAGACGCGGATGACCTCGTCGGTGAAGCCCGGCGACGCGGCGACGTCGACCAGCACCGACCAGTGCTCGGCGGCGAGACCGACCTCCTCGACCAGCTCGCGCTTGGCCGACTCGAGCGGATCCTCCCCGAGGTGGTCGATCAGCCCGGCGGGCAGCTCCCAGATCCGCCTGCCCAGCGGGTGGCGGTACTGGTGGATCAACGTCACCTGGTCGTCGTCGTCCAGTGCGACGATCGAGACCGCGCCGTGGTGCTCGACGACCTCGCGCTTGGCGTGCCCGCCGCCCGGCATGGCGACCTCGTCGACGCGCAGCGCGATGATGCGTCCGATGTAGACATCCTCAGTGGACAGAACGGTGAACTCGTGCTGACCGGGCTGGGTCACGAACGCGCTCCGGCGCCGGAGGGCTCGGGCAGCTCGACCGGCAGCCGTTCGGCGGCCTTGCGCGCCAGCGCGGCACGCACGAACCCGGCGAACAGCGGGTGCGGGCGGGTCGGGCGGCTCTTCAGCTCCGGGTGCGCCTGCGTGCCGACGAAGAACGGGTGCACGTCGGCGGGCAGCTCCACGTACTCCACGAGGTGCCCGTCCGGGGAGAGGCCCGAGAACACGAGCCCGGCCTTGGACAGCTTGTCGCGGTAGGCGTTGTTGACCTCGTAGCGGTGGCGGTGCCGCTCGGAGACGTCGCGGGTGCCGTAGGCCTTCGCGACCACCGAACCGGCGGTCAGCTTCGCGGGGTACGCGCCGAGCCGCATGGTGCCGCCCATGTCCCGCTCACCCGCGACGACGTCCTCCTGGTCGGCCATCGTGGAGATCACCGGGTGCTTGGTGGTCTCGTCGAACTCCGAGGAGTTGGCGCCCGCGATGCCGGCGAGGTGCCGCGCGGTCTCGATCACCATGCACTGCAGGCCGAGGCACAGGCCGAGCAGCGGGATCTTGTTGACCCGCGCGTACTGGATGGCGCCGATCTTGCCCTCGATGCCGCGCACGCCGAACCCGCCGGGGATCAGCACACCGTCCAAACCGGACAGTGCGGCGGCGGCGCCGGACGGGGTCTCGCACTCGTCGGAGGCGACCCACTGGATGTCGACCTTGGCGCGGTGCGCGAACCCACCGGCACGCAGGGCTTCGGTGACCGACAGGTACGCGTCGGGCAGGTCGACGTACTTGCCGACGATCGCGATCCGCACCGTTTCCTTGGGGTCGTGGACGCGGGTGAGCAGGTCGCCCCACACGGTCCAGTCCACGTCGCGGAACGGGAGGTCCAGCCTGCGGACGACGTACGCGTCGAGCCCCTCGGTGTGCAGCACCTTCGGGATGTCGTAGATCGAGGGCGCGTCGGGCGCGGCGACGACCGCCTCGACGTCCACGTCGCACATCAGCGCGATCTTGCGCTTGAGCCCGCTGGGGATCTCGCGGTCGGCGCGGCAGACGACCGCGTCGGGCTGGATGCCGATGTTGCGCAGCGCGGCGACCGAGTGCTGCGTGGGCTTGGTCTTCAGCTCACCGGACGGGGCCAGGTAGGGCACGAGGGAGACGTGCAGGAAGAAGCAGTTGTCGCGGCCGACGTCGTGGCGGACCTGCCGAGCGGCCTCCAGGAACGGCAGCGACTCGATGTCACCGACCGTGCCACCGATCTCGGTGATCACCACGTCGGGGGCGTTGCCGTCCTCGCCGGGCTCGGCCATGTCACGGATGCGCCGCTTGATCTCGTCGGTGATGTGCGGGATGACCTGCACGGTGTCGCCGAGGTACTCACCACGCCGCTCCTTGGCGATGACCGTCGAGTAGACCTGCCCGGTGGTCACGTTCGCCGCGCCGGCCAGGTCGCGGTCGAGGAACCGCTCGTAGTGGCCGACGTCGAGGTCGGTCTCCGCGCCGTCCTCGGTGACGAACACCTCGCCGTGCTGGAACGGGTTCATCGTCCCGGGGTCCACGTTGAGGTACGGATCGAGCTTCTGCATCGTGACCCACAGCCCGCGGGCGGTGAGCAACTGACCGAGACTCGAGGCCGTCAGGCCCTTGCCGAGCGACGAGGCGACCCCACCGGTGACGAACACGTACTTGGTCGTGCGTGAATGTTGCACCAGGGACGCCCCCCGTGGCGTTGCCTTCGGTCCGAATCCGTTACTGGCGATACCGTTCGCAGCGGGGCTCCCCGCCTGACTCTCCACGGGGTTTCACCGTATCACCTGCTCCGACGATCCGAACCCGACACACCGCCTCCACCCCACGACATCCACCCCACTGACACAGAGTCACCACCGGTTCACGGAATCCGGACCAAGCCCACCCCACTCGCGAAAGGGCGCGAGCCCACCACCAAGGGCCTGCTGCCTGCCATCCCGTCGACCTGGCGAAGCCCGATCACACTGTGTCAAGGGGGCCCGAAGCACGACGCACCCACACGCCCAAAGCCGCCGGGCCCCCTTGACGCAGTGTGATAGCCCGTGGGAGGTCGACGGGATGGCAGGCAGACCACTCAACAGCAGTCCTTGCCAACCCAGCCCCGTGCAAGACCCCCTGCCATCCCGGAGACCAGCCCGTCCGGCGAGGACCCCCCCGGAGGGAAAACCCAGGCAAGGTCAACCACAAAGCCCGGAAACAAGCCGCTGACCTGCGAAAACACTCCGCCCAGTACGTACGGGCAGCCCCCACCACTCCCGGGGGCACCCCGCTGTCCAGTCTACCGGTGTCCACCGACAGGGGGACGGATGTCGATCTTGGCTGTGGACAACCGACCCACCTGTGGACTACTCAGCAGGCGCGCCAGGAGCGGGAAGCTCAGCGTTGCCGGCGCTGCCGTACCGACCCGCCTCGCCCTCCAGTTGTTCCCGCAACGCGAGCACGGTCACCACCCGCCCGGCAGGCGTGTCCACGTTGTCCACAGTGGACAAGATGCTGGTGGCCGCCGTGTCGGCACGCACGACGCCCACCGGGCCGGTGCCCTCCGCCGAGCCCGCGCCGCCCGCCAGCACGGTGCCCGCGCCGGAGCGGTCGACCTGCGTGGCGAACCGCGCGATCGTCGCGGCCCGGTCCCCCGCGCCGTCGCCGGACGCGGCGCCGCCGGTGAGGATGACAGCCAGCTGCGCGGGCTGCAGCCCTTGGCTCGCCTTGACGAACCCGCCCTCGGTCAGCCCCGCCAGCGCGGCCGCCGTCTCGTCCGCGGACGCCTGCGGCTTGTTGTTCTCCTTGCTGATCAACAAGAGCGGGCCGAGCAGGCCGCCCGCGAGCGTGCCGGGGTCGGACGCCGTCGGCAGCTGCACGCCGGCGGGCAGCAGCCGCACGACGATGTCCTTGAGCTGGTCGGCGTGCCGCGGGTCGCTGAACGAGTCGGTCAGCTGCAGCTCGCCGGTGACGGTCGCGCCCGCGTTGGTGATCAACGTCTTCAGCGCGTCGCGGTCCTCGGGCGTCGCGTCGGCGGTGGTGACGATCACGACCGTGCGCCGCGCGAGCTGGTTCTGCACGGTCATCGGGCCGACGGACGCGGCGAACGCGTCGGCGTCGGCCAGCCGCGCGTTCTGCGCGTTCCGCTCGTTCTGCAGGTCGTTGACCTGGGCGGCCAGGTCCTCGTTCTCGTTGTTCAGCCCGGAGAGCAGCGACCGCGACAACGTCGTCGACCCGAGCACCACCCCGACGGCGAGCGCGAGGAAGACGGCGGCGATCGAGATGACGTGGTACCGCAACGAGATCACGAGAAGATTCCCCCAACCCAGTTCGTGAAGGTGTGCCAGGCGTTGACGAGCCAGTCGAGGTAGGCGTCGCCGACCCCCGACACGGCGAGCCCGACCGCGACCGCGACGAGTGCGGCGAGCACGAGCAGGAGCACCGCGCCGATGGAGACGCGGCTGCGGTGCAGCGTGGCGACCGCCTTGCCGTCGACGACCTTGCTGCCGAGCTTCAGCCTGGTCAGGAAGGTGGACGGGTTGGAGCCGGAGCGGCCGCGGTCGAGGAACTCGTGCAGCGTGGCCTGGAACCCGACGGTGACGACGAGGTCGGCGCCGTGGGTGTCGGCGAGCAGCAGCGCGAGGTCCTCCGGGTTGCCCGACGCGGGGAAGGTGACCGCGCCGATCCCCAGGTCCTGGACACGTTCCAGCCCGGGCGCGTGACCGTCCATGTGGGCCGGGACCACCACCTCGGCGCCACTGCGGAGAGTTTCGGTGGACAACCGGTCCGGGTCACCCACGATCACGTTCGGGCGATAACCGAGGTGGTGCAGTGTGTCCGCGCCGCCGTCGACGCCGATCAGCACGGGCCGGTGCTCGGCGATGTAGCGCTTGAGGCGGCGCAGGTCCTCCACGTGGTCCCGGCCGGACGCGACGACGAGCACCTGCTGGTTGCGCAGGTTGGCGCTCAGCTCGGGCACGCCGACGCCGTCGAGGATGAGGGTCCGCTCGCGCCGGAGGAACTCGATCGTGTTGGCGGAGAACGCCTCCAGCTGTGCGGACATGCCGGCCTTGGCGTCGATCATGAGGTCGGCGATGGTCTCGACGGACTGCTCCGTCCCGCGCCCGACCTCCTTGTCGCCCACGTAGACGACGCCCTCGTGCAGCCGGACCTTGCTGCCCTCCTTGACGGCGCGCAGGATCTCCGGCCCGACGCCGTCGATGAGCACGATCCCGGCGCCGACGACGATCTCCGGCCCCAGGTTGGGGAACCGCCCGGAGATCGACGGCGACGCGTTGACCACGCCCGTGACCTCGGCGTCGACCAGCGCGTCCGCCGTGGCGCGGTCGAGGTCGACCTGGTCGAGGACGACGACGTCGCCGTGCCCGATGCGGCGGAGCAGGTCACCCGTTCGCCGGTCGACCCGCGCGATCCCGGTGACCCCGGGCCGAGCCTGATGCGATCGAGCGAGGAGACCGGTGAGCTTCATGAGACTGATGGTGACAAACGGACACGTGATATTCCGTTCGCCACGCCGGGAAAATCACCCACCTGGGGCAGCGCGGTGTGGTTGGAATGATCATTTAGGACTGTGCACGATGGACTGTCGCCATCCGTCGACCATCGCGCGCAGGGCGTGCTCGTAGCCCGCGGCGATGTCCAGCCCGGGCGGCACGGAGGCCGCGAGCTCCAGTGAGACGAGCCCGTGCGCGACGCCCCAGCACGAAAGGGCCACCAGCTCAGGGGCAACTTTTCGCAACGCGCCGCACTCCTGCGCGCGCGCCACGGCGGCCACGAGCGGCCCGATGGTGGTGGCCGCCTCACCGCGGGCGTCGTCCCCGAACTCGGCCGAGTGGCGGTCGAACATGATCGCGTAGAGGTGCGGTTCGCGCAGCGCGTAGTCCCGGTAGGCGAGCCCGAGCCGCACGATGTCGTCGACGGGGTCGTCGGTCGGCTCGACCTCGGCGAGCCGGGCCCCGAACCGGCGCGCGGCCTCGAGGTACAGCCCTTCGAGCAGGCCCGCCTTGTTGCCGAACAGGGAGTAGACGGCGGAGGTGGAGGTCCCGGCGCCCGCGGCGAGGCGCCGGAGGTTCAGCGCGTCGACGCCGTCGTCGAACACGAGCGCGGCGGCCCGGTCGATCAGGCGGCCCCGCAGCGCCTCGTCGTGGATCTTCGGTCGTCCCATAGCTTGACAAGTGTATCGTAACGTTGTTTCGTAACGTCGTTACCAAACGAGTCGTGGGAGGACGACATGCAGACCCTGATGTTGAGCCCGGAGTCGAGATACATCGCGGGCGCCGTACTGCTGACGATCGTCGGCATCGAGTTCGGCGGCTGGTTCATGACCCGCGTCGTGGGCGGCAAGGTGGCGATGACGCCGTTCCAGAAGTCGTTCGCCCGGGCCGGCCACGCCCACGCGGGCGTGCTGGTGACGCTCGGCCTGGTGACCCTGGTGCTCGCGGACGCGGCGGCGCTGGACGGTGTGCTGGGCTGGCTGGCGCGGGTCGGCACCCCGGCCGCGGCGGCACTGATCTCGGCGGGTTTCTTCTTCTCGTCGATGGGCCGCGGCGAGGTGACCAGGCCGAACAAGCTCATCTGGCTGGTGTGGCTGGGTGCCCTGTCGCTGGGCGTGGGCGTGGTGACGCTGGGGCTGGGTCTGCTGACCACAGGCTGATGGGGTCATGCGCCGGGGCACCAAGGCGCAGCGAACCGGGCGGGGGTGGCAGGGCTCGAACCGGAGGGGTCATGCGTGGGGCTGGCTGAGCCGGGGCGACCACTCCGAGCGCCCCAGACGAGGCGCGGCGGGCCTGCGCATGCCAGGCCCGCCGGAGCAAGCCAGGACCGCGCGGGACCAGCCCGAATCCCAGCTGAACCGGCAGAGTCGAGCGGCTACCCGGGTCGGGCCGCCGAAGTCGCTCGGAGCGACACCGAGTCCCGAGCCGAGGTCCAGGCCTTCCCAGCAGCCCCAAGCAAGGTCAGCGGCGGCCCAAGCCGAGCCAACCCCTGGTCGCACGAAGCCCCGCCGAGCCCCGGCCGACCATTTCGAACCGCCCGAGCCAACGTCGCCACCGTCCAGCCCAAGCCAGGCCTTCCGCCCGATCAATCCAGCCATGCCAGGCACAGCCGCGCCATCCGAAGTCGCACAGAGCCACGCCGAGGCCCAGGCCTCCCAACAACCCGAAAGCAAGGTCAGCGGCAGTCCAAGCCGAGCCACCCCCAAGTCGCACGGAACCCCGCCGACCACTCCGAACGGCGCGAACCAACTCGCCACGCCCCAGCCCCGGGCGGGCCTTCCGCCCGATCGCGCCAGCCGAGCCGCGCCACGCGAAGCCGGTCGGAGCCACACCGAGTCGCGAGCCGAGGCCCAGGCTTTCCCAGCAACCCCAGAACAAGGTCCGCGGCAGCCCAAGCCGGGTACTCCACCCAACCAAGCCAGCCATGCCAGACCGAGCCGCGCCACCCGAAGCCGCTCGGAGCCACACCGAGTCCCGAGCCGAGGCCCAGGCCTTCCCAGCAACCCCAGAACAAGGTCCGCGGCAGCCCAAGCCGGGTACTCCACCCAACCAAGCCAGCCATGCCAGACCGAGCCGCGCCACCCCAAGCCGCTCGGAACCACACCGAGTCCCGAACCGAGGCCCAGGCCTTCCCAGCAACCCCAGAACAAGGTCCGCGGCAGCCCCGAGCCGAGCCACCCCACGTCGTGCAGAGCCGCGCCGACCATTCCGAACCGCCGAGCCAACCTCGCCAAGGGCCCAGCCCAAGCCGGGCCTTCCGCCCGATCGAGCCAGCCATGCCAGGCCGGGCAGTCGCGCCGGGCTCGGGGCCGGGCATGACCACCCCGGCTACCGCTTCTTGCGTCCCTTCCCCCGGGTGGCCTTCTTGTCCGCCTCGGCGACGGCGAGCAGTTCTTCCGCGTGGGCGCGGCCGGTCTCCGTGGAGTCCATGCCCGCGAGCATGCGCGCCAGCTCCCGCACGCGGTCCTGCTCGTCGACCCGGCGCACGTCACTGCGGGTCACACCGCCCGCGGCCTGCTTGTCCACCACCAGGTGGCGGTCGGCGAAGGCGGCCACCTGCGGCAGGTGCGTCACGACGATCACCTGGTGGCTCGCCGCCAACCGGGCCAGCCGCCTGCCGATCTCGACCGCGGCCCGGCCGCCGACACCCGCGTCGACCTCGTCGAAGACCAGGGTTGGCACCGGGTCCGAGTGGGCCAGCACCACCTCGATCGCGAGCATCACGCGGGACAGTTCACCGCCGGACGCGGCCTTGTGCACCGGCAGCGGCACGGCCCCGTCGTGGGCGCGCAGGCGGATCTCCACCTCGTCGACGCCCTCCGGGCCCGCGTGCGCGAGCGCCTCACGGTCCTTGCCGCCCGCCACGCGCAGCGCGTGCGGGTCGTTCGGCTCGGCCCAGCGCGTGCTCACGATGACCTCGATCGCCGCCTGGCCCATCGCCAGGCCACCGAGTTCGACGGTCACCGCCTGCGCCAGCTTGTCGGCCGCCTCGACGCGCAGCACCGTCAGGCGCTGCGCGCACTCGGCCAGCCGGGCCGCGAGCTCGTCACGCTGCCGAGCCAGGTCGGCCAGCGCCTCCTCCGACGTGTCGAGGCCGGCCAGCTGCTCCGCCGCGGTGCGCGCCCACTCCAGCACGCCGTTGACGTCCGCCGCGTACTTGCGCGTCAGCTGCTTCAGCTCCGCCTGCCGCGCCAGCACCTGCTCGAGCGCCTGCGGGTCCGCGTCCAGCGCGTCGAGGTAGCTGCTCAGCTCGGTGCCGACGTCCACCAGCAGCGCTTCCGCCTCCGCCAGCCTCGGCTCCAGCTCACGCAGTCTCGGGTCCTCCGACGCGGACAGCCGGTGCCGCGCGTCGCCGATCAGGCCCAGCGCACCCGGCGCGTCCGGGTCGCCCTCCGGGGAACCCGACACCGCGAACGCGGCGCCGGTCGCCGACTCGCGCAGCTGGTCGGCGTCCGCGAGCCGCTTCGCCTTCTCCTGCAGCTCGTCGTCCTCGCCCGGCTGCGGCGCCACCGCCTCGATCTCCGCGAGACCGTGCTTGAGCATCTCGGCCTCGCGCGCCATCTCCCGCGACCGCGCGCTGCGGTCGGCCAGCTCCGTGCTGACCCGCACCCATTCCTCGCGCACGGCGCGGTACTCGGCGAGCGCGCCTGCCAGCTCCTCGCCGGCGAACCGGTCGAGCACGGACCGCTGCTCGGCCGGGCGCATGAGCTTGAGCTGGTCGTTCTGGCCGTGCACGGCGATGAGCTGCTCCGACAGCTCGGACAGCACACCGACGGGCACGGACCGCCCGCCGAGGTGCGCCCGCGACCGCCCGTCGGCGTTCAGGGTGCGTAACGCGATCAGCGTGCCGTCCTCGTCCGGCTCGGCGCCCGCCTCGCTCGCGACCTTCGCCGCCGCGCTGCCCGGTGGAGCGGCGAACCGCCCCTCCACCACGGCCTTCGCCGCGCCGCTGCGGATTCTGGACACCTCGGCACGGCCACCGGACAGCAGGTGCAGCCCGGTGACGACCATGGTCTTGCCCGCACCCGTCTCACCGGTCACGACGGTGAGTCCCGGGTCTAGTTCGAGGGTGGCCTCGTCGATCACGCCGAGGCCCTCGATGCGCATCTCGGCCAACACAGCGCGCACTTTATCGGCTCCCACCGACAAAAGCTCGCACCACCCGCAAGTGTGTTCGATTCATGGCGGTGTCGGCCGCGCCTACCGCCGTGGGCCGCGCCAACCCTGCACCGGCAGTTCGAACTTCTCCACGAGCCGGTCGGTGAACGGGCCCTGCCGCAGTTTCACGAGGCGCGCCGGAATCTCCCCGCCGACCACCTCGACCCGCGCGCCCGGAGGCAATACGAACGTACGACGACCGTCGCAGCACAGCACCGCGGGATGCCCGGACGGGTCGACCTCGACCGCGATCCGCGAGTCCGGCGACACCACGAGCGGCCGCGCGAACATGGCGTGCGCGTTGCTCGGCACCACCAGCAGCGCCTGCACGTCCGGCCATACCACAGGACCGCCCGCGGAGAACGCGTAGGCGGTGGACCCGGTCGGCGTCGCGCACAGCACGCCGTCACAACCGAACGACGAGACCGGCCGGTTGTCGACTTCGATGCGAACGTCCAGAATCCGCTCGCGGCTGCTCTTCTCGACGCTGGCCTCGTTGAGCGCCCACGTCTTCGCGAGCTGCCGGTTCCCCAGCGACGCCGTGACGTCGACGGTCATGCGGTCGACGACCTCGTACCGCTGGGCGATGACCTGCGACACCGCTTCCTCGAGCACGTCGGAGTCGGCCTCGGCGAGGAACCCGACCCGGCCCATGTTCACCGCCAGCACCGGCACCCCGGCCGGGCGTGCCAGTTCGGCCGCCCGCAACAGGGTGCCGTCGCCGCCGAGGACGAACACCAGCTCCGTGCCCTCCGCGGCCTGCGCGCTGACCGGCACGACCTGCTGGTAGCAGGCGGGGTCCAGGTCCGGCGCCTCGCGTTCCAGTACACGCAACCTGATACCGGCGTCGGCGAACCAGCCGGCCAGCTTCTCCGCGGCACGGCGGGTGTCCTGCCTGCCGGTGTGGACGACGAGGAGCACCTCACGAGCGGTCATTGCGGCCCCTCCAGGACAGCGGTCTCCACCATCGCGGCCGCCTCCTGGTCGTCCAGGGGCGTGCCACGACGCAACCATGCGAAGTATTCGACATTCCCGGACGGGCCGGGAAGGGGGCTCGCGACGACGCCGTGCGGGCGCAAACCCAATGCCCCCGCGGCTTTCAGCACGTCCAGCACGGCCTCGGCACGCAATGCGGGGTCGCGGACGACGCCGCCGGAGCCGAGCCGTTCCTTCCCGACCTCGAACTGCGGTTTCACCATCGGCAGCAGGTCGGCGTCCTCGGTCGTGCACGCGAGCAGCGCGGGCAGCACGAGGCGCAGCGAGATGAACGACAGGTCGGCGACGACGAGATCGACCGGTCCCCCGGTCTGGTCCGGCGTGAGCGCGCGGACGTTGGTCTTGTCGAGCACGACGACGCGGTCGTCGGTCTGGAGCCGCCACACCAGCAGGCCACGTCCGACGTCGGCGGCGACGACCTCGCGGGCGCCGCGGCGCAGCAGCACGTCGGTGAAACCGCCGGTGGACGCGCCCGCGTCGAGGCAGCGGCGCCCGTCGACCGCGACGGGGAACGTCTCCAGCGCGCCGAGGAGCTTGTGCGCGCCGCGCGACGCCCAGTCGGGGTCGTTGTCGAGGTCGCGGACCACGACGGGCGCGTCGGTCTCGACGGCGGTGGCCGGTTTGGCGGCGACGGTGCCGCGCACGGTCACGCGGCCGTCGGCGATGAGCTGCGAGGCGTGCTCCCGGGAGCGGGCGAGGCCACGACGCACCAGCTCGGCGTCGAGCCGAGTCCTGCGTGGCACCGGTCAGTCCGTGTCGATGCTGGTCAGCGCCTCGTTGAGCGCCACGTGCACGGTGTCGAACCTGGCGACGTGCTCGGTCAGCGGGACGGCGTCCAGGTTCTCGGTGCCGGCGATCGCCTCGTCGATGTCGGTCGTGTCGACGTCAGCGGTCTGGTCGGTGTCGAACTGCACCCCGTCACGCTACTTCATGCTCGAGGCCGAGGCGGGCGAGCGCGTCCCGCACCGCGGTGGCCCAGTCGGCGCCCTCGATCCGCACGCCGTCCTCGGTGACGGCCAGGACGTCGTGGCCGAGGTAGGTCGGTCGCATGCTCTCCGGCGCGTCGAGCAGTTCCTGCGCGGTCGAGACCCCGGACAGGACCAGCAGCGAGTCCATGCCCGCCGCGACCGCGCCCGCGATGTCGGTGTCGAGGCGATCGCCGACGACCAGCGGCTTTCGCGAGTCGGCTGACTTGCGTGCCTCGTCCAGCAGCGGGGTCGACGGCTTGCCCGCCACCACCGGGTCGGTGCCGGTTGCCGTGCGCAGCGCCGCGACCATGGAACCGTTGCCGGGCAGGGGGCCGCGCTCGGTGGGCAGGGTCGGGTCGACGTTGCAGGCGACCCACAACGCGCCGGCCCGGATCGCGACACACGCCTCGGCTAGGTCGCGCCAGCTGGTGTCCTTGCTGAGGCCCTGGACGACGGCCTGGACGTCGTCGGCGTGGGTGCGCGTCGCGGTGAGGCCCCGGACCTCGACCTCGTGCACGAGTGCCGCCGACCCGACCACCAGTACGGTCGTATCGGGCAGCAGCTTCCCGGCGAGCACCGCAGCGGCGGCCTGGGCACTGGTGCTGACCTCGGCGGGCACCGCCCGCACCCCGATGCGGGTCAGATGACTTGCCACCTCGTCCGGCCCACGCGAGGCGTTGTTGGTGACGAACCGGACCTTGGTGTCCGCCGCGTGCGCGGCCTCGACGGCACGGTCCGCACCGGGCACGACTTCTTCGCCGCGGTAGACGGTGCCGTCGAGGTCGAACAGGAGGGCGTCGTAGTCGTCGATCAGGCTCATGAGGCACTCAACGCGGTGGCGCGTTCGGCGGCGTCGGTCTCGTCGTCGAGGTCGGCCTCGGCGGCGTTGAGGAACCAGCGGATCGCGTCGTCGGTGCGGCCCGCGGCCTCGAGGTTGTCGGCGTAGGCGTAGAACAGCCGCGCACTCCACGGGTCCCGGCGCTTGGGGTCGAGGTCCGGCCCCTGCAACGCGACGACCGCCGCGTCGACCTGCCCGAGATCCCGCCGAGCCCCCGCCGCGACGATCTTCAACTCCACCGCCACGTCCGGCGGCAGGTCCTTCGCCTCGGCGGCCAGCTCGAGCGCACGCTCGGGACGGCCGAGCGCACGCTCGCAGTCGACCATCACGGGGAGGTGTGCCTGCGACCCGGTCATCCGGCGGACGGCGCGGAACTCGCCCAGCGCCTCGGCCCACTCACCCGCGTGGTAGGCGGCGATCCCGGCCGCCTCCCGGACGATCGCCACCCGGGACGCACGCGTCCGCGCGTAGCGCGCGTGCGCGAGCGCCAGCTCGGGGTCCTCGTCGATGAGGAGCCCGGCCGCGACGAGGTGCTTGCCGACGAGCTCGGCCACCGACTTGGCGAGGCTCTTCAGTTCGCGGCGCGCCTCGGGGTCGAGATCGCTGTACTCGATGTCGGGCGGCAGCTCAGGCTCACCGTCCCGGCGGCGGGGGTCCTGGCGCTGGGTGTCGTCGGCTTGGGTGGCCGGTTCGTCGACGGTTTCCGCCGGTGTCGCCTCCGCGTCGGCCGGGTTCGTCATGGTGCTGTCGGTGGATGCGGCAGCGGGCACGTCCTCGGTGGTCGCCGTCGGCCCGGCGGTGTCCGCCTGCGGGGTGGCCGGGTTGCCGGCAGAGGTCGCGGTGAACGCAGGCGCTTCGGCCGACTCGCCTGCGGTGGCTGGTTCGTTGCCGGAGGTCGCCGGGGTGGCCGAGGTCCCGTCGGTGTACGTCGACTCCCCTGGGGCCGGTTCATCGCCGGAGGTCGCCGGGGTGGCCGAGGTCCCGCCGGTGTACGTCGACTTTCCTGGGGCCGGTTCATCGCCGGAGGTCGCCGCGTTCGTGGTGGTCCGGTCGGTGAACGACGGCGTTCCGGTCGACGCCGCTGGGGCCGGTTCGTCGGTGAACCCGGCGGGTCGCTGCCGGGTGTCCGGTTCGTCGTCGGACATCTCCGTCTCGGCGGACTCGCGCTGGGTGGCCGATGCATCGGCCGGGAGCGTGGCGGTCCCGTCGGTGAACGCGGGCGCTTCGGCGGACTCCACGGGGGTGGCCGGTTGGTCGGCGGAGGTTGCCGGGGCGGTTGCGGTGCCGTCGGTGAACGTGGGCGTTCCGGCCGACTCCTCCGGGGTGGCTGATTCGTCGCGGGAGGTCACGTCGGTGAACGCGGGTGCCTCGACGGGCTCTGGTGACGTTGCCGGTTCGTCCGCGTCGACGGGCGTGGTGTCCGTTGCGGTGACGTCCTCGTAGGGCGCCTCGTCGCGGGTGCGGTAGCCGGTGTTCTGGTTGTCGCCGCCGCGGGTCGAGGTGTAGTGGTTGCGGCGGGCGAAACCACTGGCCGGTTCCTGCGGCTGCGTCGTCTCGGCGGCCGGGTTCTGGTCGTCGTGGGACCGGTCGTCGCGGCGGTGGCCTTCGTCGCCGCGGTCCGGGCGGCGGTAGCCGCGGTCCTCGCGGCCACGGTTGTCGCGGTAGCCGCGGTCCTCGCGGTTGTCGCGGCCGCGATTGTCGCGGTAGCCGCGGTCTTCACGGGTGCCCCGGCTCTCGCGGTCGTCGCGGGTGCCTCGGTAGCCGCCGCGGTCGTCGCGGTTCTGTCGGTAGCCGCGGTCGGACCCGGGGTCGCGGGTGGCGCGGCCGAAGCCGCGGTCGTCGCGGGACTGGTTGCCTCGGTCGGTGCGGTCGCCGGAGCGGTAGCCACCTCGGTCGCGGTCGTCACTTCGGAAGTTGCGGTCGCCGCTGTACTGGCGGCGTTCGCCGCTCTGGTCGCTGCCGTACTGGCGGCGGTTGTCGCGGTCGCCGCTCTGCCTGCGGTCGCCCGATCGGTAGCCGCCGGAGTCGCGGCGGTCGCCGCCTCGGAAGTTGCGGTCGCCGCCCTGCTGACGGTCGCCGCCGCGGTAGCTTCCCGAATCGCGGCGATCGCCGGAGCGGAAGCCGCGGTCGTCGCCCTGGTCGCGGCGGTTGTCGCGGTTGCGGTCGCCGCCGTACTGCCTGCGCTCGCCGCGGTCGTTGCCGTACTGGCGGCGATCGTCGCGGTCGCCACCTCGGAAGCCCCGGTCGCCGCCGTACTCGCGGCGGTTGTCGCGGTCACCCCGGAAGCCCCGGTCGCCGCCGTGTTCACGGCGGTTGTCGCGGTCACCCCGAAAGCCCCGGCTGTCGCGGTCGCCGCTGCGGAAGCCTCGGTCGCTGCCGTACTCGCGGCGGTTGTCGCGATCACCGCCTTGCTGCCGGTCGCCGCCGCGGTAGCCGCCCGTTCGGTTGTCGCGGTCACCGCCGCGGAAGGGGCGGTCGCCGCCTTGCTGGCGGTCGCCGCCGCGGTAGCCGCCGGAGCGGTTGTCGCGGTCACCGCCGCGGAAGTTGCGGTCGCCGCCGTACTGCCGGCGTTCGCCGGTTTGCTGGCGGTCGCGGTTGTACGGCCGACGGTCGTCGCGGTCGCCAGGCTGCTGGTTGCGGTCGCGGCCGAAGCCGCGGTCGTCGCGGGGCTGGCTGCCTCGGTCGGTGCGGTCGCCGGAACGGTAGCCGCGGTCGTCGCGGTACGGGCGGTTGCCGGCGTCGTCACGGCGGTAGCCCTCGCGGTCGCGGTCGCGGTTGGGGCGGTAGTTGCCCCGGTCCGGAGTGCGGGGGTTGTCGTTGCGGTCCCGGGTCGGGCGGTAGCCGCCGCGGTCGCGGTTCTGGGTGTTCCGGTACGGGCGATTGCCCTGGTCACGACGACCGGAGTCGCGGTCTCGGTTGCGTGCGCCACCGCTCTCTGACTCGTCGCGGTTGCGGTCCGACACTGTTCCTCCTGCACTGCGGGGTTCGGGCGTCCGTACACCCATTAGACACGCAAGAGGCCCTCCGGTGATCGGAGGGCCTCTTGGAAAGGATGTCCGGCGGTGTCCTACTCTCCCACACCCTGGCGAGTGCAGTACCATCGGCGCTGGTGGGCTTAGCTTCCGGGTTCGGAATGGGACCGGGCGTTTCCCCACCGCTATAGCCG